>NZ_CP146101.1:699166-1398333 GCF_037023745.1 Streptomyces sp. SCSIO 30461 | reverse complement strand
CCTCGAACGCTTCCTCACCAGCCTCCTCGCATCCCAGCAGGACCCCGAACAACGCAAAGTCCTGCACCGGTACACGATCTGGCACCTGGTCCGGCGGCTTCGCCGACGCAACAACGGCCGCCCACTTACCCCACAGCAGTTCATATCCGCACGTCAACGCACCCACGCGGCCGTCGCCTTCCAGAACTGGCTGACGGCTCACGACCTCACCCTGGAGACCTGTCAGCGGGCCGACCTCGACCGGTGGCTCACCGACGACTTGGCCACCTACCGCCGGACGGCCGGACACTTCATCCGCTGGGCCCGCGCCAACAAGCTCACCACCGTCCACGTCCCCGCCGTCCGCTGGAACGGCCCCACCCAGCCACTCGACGACGAACAGCGCTGGAACGTCGCACGCCGACTCCTGCACGACCACACCCTCAAGCCCGAAGACCGCCTCGCAGGACTGCTTCTCCTCCTCTATGCCCAAGGGCCGTCGGCGATCCACCGGTTGACCACCGAGGACGTCGCGATCAGCGCTCAGGAAGTACGGCTCCACCTCGGCGACGCACCCGTCCAGCTCCCCGAGCCCGTCGCCCAGCTGGCCCGCACCGTCGTCGCGAACCGCAAGGGGCACGCGACCATCGGCGCCCTGGCGCCGTCTCCATGGCTCTTCCCCGGCGGCCAGCCCGGACGGCCGATCAGCACCACACAGCTGACGCAGCGACTGAACAACCTCGGCATCCGCCCCAACCAGGCCCGCAGCACCGCTCTCTTCCAGCTCGCCACCGAGATCCCCGCCGCGATCCTCGCCCGCACCCTCGGCATCCACACCGACGTCGCCGTCGCCTGGCAACGGCTCTCCGCGGGCGACTGGACCACCTACGCCGCCGAAGTCATCCGACGCCCCAGCAACCGAACCTCGCGGCTGGCAGAAGCCACCGAATAGGAGATCCACATGCAGGCTTCCTCGCTCGACGCGGACTGGCTCGTTGTCTGGCAGCACCAGATCACCAAGTCCCTTCAGCGTGTGCTCGGCGCTTTCGAGGACACCTACGGCTACCCGCCTGGTGACAACGAGATCATCCTGGCAAATGCCGACAGCCGATCAGCAGCCGCACAGCTCAAGGAGCACCCCGCAGCCGCACCCACCTTGATCTCCTTCTACGACACGATCTCCGAGGCAGCCCTGCCCGACATCGACAACGGGCACTTCATCCACTCACCCGACCACGTGCTCAACGATCTCGCCGAGTACGGCTCCGTGCACGTTGCAGATCACGTTGCTGGCATCGTGTTCGGAAGCGATGGCGGAGGCAACCTCCTTGCCGTCGACCCGAGTGGGGCGGTCCATCGGTCCACCAGCGCGTCTTGGTTCGACGACTTCGAATTGATCGCCGCCAACCTGATCGACTTCCTCAAACAGCTTCAGCAGGCCGTCGCCGACTTCGCTGACACAGGGCTGCCGCCCGAGCATCGCTGACCTGCCCTGGCCCAGACCCTGCGCTACCACAGAAGCATTCGGACAGTTCCAATACCCGACGTCACCATTACACCTGTGGCCCGACTCCGAGGAGCGGACCCGGGCCGCCGTCGACAAGGCGTACACGGACCAGCCCGCCAACGCCAAGGCACAGGTCGACGAAGCGGCGTAGCCACTCCCCCGCGCGCTGACCGAAGTCAGCACGCTGCGGACTCGGTGCGGACAGCAAAGGCCGCCCAACCCGCTCCGCCGCAGGTCAGACGGCTTTTCGCCGAACGTATTAGACGTTGAAGCGGAACGCCGGGCGCAGGGTTTTGACCTGCGGAAACGCCGGGAAATCGGAGCGCATCCAGCCAGGATCCAGCCGCGGGAAACGGTGGGCCCGAGACCCCGCCTCACACTGGATCCGCGGGGTTGCCGGGGGCCCGCACAGCGCCGGGGCTCGTGACCGGAGGGGCGTCCGGCCGCAGGGCGTTCTGCATGATCATTCGGCAGCGGTCCCATGAAGCGGGGATGAGGTGGCCGTACACGTCGACGGTGGTCTTGATCGAGCGGTGCCCTAGCCAGCGGGATACCTCGTGGATCGGGATGCCGTGGGCCAGGGCTGTGGAGGCGAAGAAGTGCCGCAGACCGTGGGGCGTGTACTTCGGGCTGCCGTCGGGCTTGACGATGCCCGCTTCCTTGAGGGCTTTGCGGAAGTGGTAGGCGTATGTGGTCGCGGTGGGCATGGTGCCTTTACCTCGCTCACGAGGGGCAAAGAAGGTCTCGACGTCACCTGCGGTCACGGTGCCCCACTCGCGCAGATGGACGTTGATCTCGTCGGCGAGGAAGGCGGGGGTGGGGATATCGCGGTACTCGCCCTCGGTGCGGTGCTTGAGCGGGATGAACCGGGTGGCACAGTCATCGCGGTGGGCCTTGGAGCTGACCTGTCGGCGGACCCGGACGAAGCCGTCCCGGTGGCATTCGGCGGAGAAGGCGAGGGTCTCGCTGATGCGCAGGCCGGCACCGGCCTGGAGGTAGATCGTGAGCCGGTACTGGGGGGAGACCTGTTTGGCGATGAGGTCCACCTCATGAAGGGTGGGGATCTCGTCCTCGTCGACCCTGTGGGCTCCGGCGCGAGGCAGCTTGATTCCGTCGGTGGGGTCGTCGGGGCGTCGCTTCTCCTTGATCGCCGCCTTGAAGATGCTGGTCACCATCTTCATACGGTCGCGGACCGTGCTGGGTGCGAGTTTCCGGCTGACGGTGGCCACGAAGGTCTCGACGTCCTTGGCCTGGACGCCGATGACCGTCTTTTCTCCCAGGGCGGGGACGAGGTGGATGCGGAGAAAGCTCTCGTAGTTGCGGTAGGTGCCGTCGGCGATGACCTGGCGGGCCAGCCAGTCGGTGGCGTACTCGTGCAGGGGGATGTCGCCGCGTTTGGGGTCGAGGTAGAAGCCCTCGTACTTGTCGCGGTCCAGGCGTGCGGCGAAAGCCTCGGCCTGCGTCTTCTTCTCGAAGCTCGGCTGGCGTTCGGTCCGTGCGGTGCCGGGTTCGCGGTAGCGGACGGTCCATGGATGACCGCAGCGGTCCTTCGTACAGGGGTAGTTGCTGTTGCGTTTGTCGCTCTTGCAGCGCTGGTAGACGGTGGCCACCGGTCTCTGGTCCTCCTCGCGGGCCGACGTGGACTCGCGTCAGCCGTAGTGCTCGTCGAGATAGCGGGTGATGTCGCGCTCGCGGAACCGCAGGAGGCGTCCGACCTTCTGGGGTTTGATGCCCCACAGGCGGTACTTGTTCCTGACGGTGGCCTTACTGACCCTGAGCCACGCCGCGGCCTCTTCCACGGTCAGCAGCCGATCACTTCTGTCCGGGGTGGAACGTCCACGGTCCGGGGTGGAGCGTGGGCGCCCGCCTCTTCCTTTTCCTTTCCGGGCGACGGTGGTGGGCGGGGTGGGGCTCGGCTGGGTGTCGGTTGCCGGACCGGGCGTGGACCATGGACGCTCCGCCTCGGGCACTACGTCAAGCGGGTCGCCGGGGGTTGTGATCGGGCCGGTGGGTGTGGGGGAAGGTGTCATCGTCCGTCCCCGAGCCAAGTGCCGTACCGCGGGGGCCGGTGGCGAGTCCGGTGCGGGGGCCTGCGGTCGAGAGGTCCTGGCAAAGGAATCCAGCGGTCAGGACACACACCGGGGGCTTGGGACCAGTCGATGGCGCAGACGTCGCCGAGGTTGAGGGTCCGGGGCCAGTAGCGGGTCAGGACGCGGGCCGCGTGCGGGTCGGTCTCCGCGTGCCAGGACACGTGGCCCCCGAGGGCGGCCTGGACTTCGGAGTCCAGGCCGCCGACCTCGGAGAAGAGGCTGCCGATCGGGAGGTCAGCGGCTGTCACATCGGCTCCGGGCGCAGGTGCGGGAGCCGGCCGTAGCCGTGGATTCCTGTGCGCGGGTGGTTCTGACAGTGCAGGTGTCCGCGTTCGGGCAGCGTCGCGTCGTTGCGGTCCCCGACCGATGGTGTCCGGGCCGGGTGAAGACGAGGATGTCCTCGTGCTGGATCACGGCGAGGGGGATGCCCTGGCGGCGGGCCTCGCGGACGTTCTGCATCTGGAAGAACGACGGGCGGGCGATCAGGCGGCTGTCGCGGATGCCTGCGAGGAGAGCGACGCAGCGTTCGGTGGGGGTGAGGCCGGCGGCTTGACCGGCGGCGAGGGCGGCGGAGGGCAGGTCGATGAGTTCCCCGCGTTCGCGCCAGGGGCGGGTGGTGACGACCACGGTGCCGCTGGGGCGCAGGACGAGTCGGCACTGGGTGAGGATCTCGGTGAAGGCTTCCAGGAGCCGGTCGGTGGAGACGTGGGCGAGGTTGGAGGGGTCGTGGCCGTAGCGGTAGTTCTTCTTGGCCACGCCGCGTTCGCCGGTGTCGCGTGTGGAGCGCACTTGGCCGTGCACGGAGTTGCCGTACGGCGGTGAGGTGACGACGAGGTCCACCGTGCCGTGGAGCGTGGCGGGGACGAGTTGGGTGAGTCGGCGGGCGTCACCGCAGTGGACGGCGCCGGTACCGGTGCTGCCTTCGTGGGTGGCGGAGGAGGTGTTGAGGCGGGCGAGGCGGGCCCACCTGGGTTCGTACTCGATGCCGAGGGCGTGGCGGCCGAGATGGATGGCTTCGACGAGGGTGGTGCCGATGCCGCACATCGGGTCGAGGACCAGGTCGCCGGGACGGGTGTAGGTGGAGACGGCGTGGCTGGCGATCTGCGGGAGCATCTTGGCGGGGTGGGCGGTCGAGCCGGGCGCGTAGCGGTCCTTGCGCTGTACGTGCGCGCAGGTGGGGGCGGTGTTCCACACCGAGAGAGGGGAGGGCACAGCGATGTCTCCTTGACCTACGTGTGGCGGATCGCGGACAGGGCGATGAGGTCGCAGTGCGCCACACCGCGGGAGCCGTCTGCGGGGAGGGCGGGTGCCAGGCGGTCGCCGACCGGGCGGCCGTAGACGATCACGATGTGCTGCAGGTAGCGGAAGCCGGCGGTGCGGGCTCCTGCGATCAGCGTGCCGAGGGGGTGGGTGAGGCGTCCGGACTCCCGGCGCTGGCGGGTGGCCATGAGCAGCAGCCCGTGGTCGGGGAGGAGCCGGTGGGCGCGGTGGAAGAAGCCGGGCCAGCCGTCCTCCGGCATGCCGGGCCTGCCGCCGGTGGGCAGGTCGTCGCTGGGGGCGGGGAGGGCGTCGGGGTGGAGTTCGGCCAGGAGGACGGACGGCTTGGCCGGTGCGTCGTCTCCGTCGTCCGGGGTGCTGAAGGGGGTTGCCGGGATGCGAGCGTCCATGCCCGGTGCCGTGTCCCGGATAGCGATCTTGAGGAGCGGGACGGGCCGATGGTCGGGGCGCCCGACGAACTCCGTGCGGATCTTGTCGATGGCCCAGGCGGGCAGCACCGCGCCGGGGATGGGAGCGGCGTTGGGCTCGTCCGAGTCGGGGCACCAGATGGTCGTCGGGAGAGGGTGGGCGGTGCGAGAGCGAGAGGTCGTGGAGTTTGGCATGAGGCTGAGCGGCGCCCGGGAGTAGGGGTCCGACCGTGATCGTGCTGACGTGAGTGATAGGGACTCGGTCCTTGATCTTTGCCATCGCCCGGTGCGTGTTCGATCTCCTGGCCGGTCACCCGCGCGCGATTGGCCTTCCCTTGCTGTGTGTCGCGTTTACGCAGGTCGTCATGGCCGCGAGCCGGTCGCGTGCCATCTGCGAGCCACCACCGAGCCGGTACGGACAGCGCGCATCACGGACTCGGTCCGTATTCGAGGAATTTTGTGTTCGATTCGCTGTGCCCGGCCGAAGGGGTCGTGCCAGGCCATCAGGGGTGGTCCAGGGCTGGGCCATCGCACATGCCGGGCTACTCGACCGGCGGTGACGCGGCAGTGGCGTGCGGATGGGCCGATGGTGACACGGGGGCCTGGGAGGTGTGGCGGCAGAAGTTGTCCACGCCGTCACGGGAGATGCGCCATGCACCACCGCCACCTCGACCACCGCCCCGCCGCCCGTCCGCAGAGCACCCTTCGTTCTCCGCTCGGGGAACTGGATCGGGCGTTCCTCGTTCTCGCCCGCGGCGTGGAGCCGCTCACCTTTCCCGCGTACCTGGTCTGTGACGAACCTGATCGTGCGGCCTGGCCGGTGGATCGGGTGCGCACCCAGCTGGCCCATCCAGCGACTCGCTCCGAGCTGCGGGAGCAGACGTGGGGTGAGGTGGTGCGGCGGGCCCGTGAGCTGGGCGAGCCGTGGGGTGTGGTCGCCGTGGCCATGACTGTTCCGGTGCTCCGGCGGATGCTCGCCCGGCTGGGGCGCCCCACGCACCTGGAGCGTGCCGAGGTCGAGCAGGAGGCCCTGGCCGCCGTCGCCACGGCCCTGCGCACGGTGGACCCGAGGGCGGAGCGTCTGGACAGGGAGCTGTTCAGCGCGGCCGATCGGGCCGTGCACCGACTGGTGTACGCGTCACGCCGCACGGCCGCCCGCGAAACCGTTCACGAGGCGGGGCTGGAGCACCTGCCCGCGGTGTCGCATGGGGATCGTGGCGAGCCGGTGGACGAGCTGACGGTGCTCGCGCGCGCCGTGCAAGCCAATGTGGTGAACGTGACCGAGGCCAGGCTGATCGCCCGTACCCGTCTCGATGGCGAGCCCATGCACCGCTTGGCCGAGGAGCGGGGAGTGAGCGTGCGTCAGCTCTACCGTCACCGCAGCGCCGCCGAGCAGCACCTGGCCGCACACCTGCGGCGTCAGATGAAGGAGCAGTAGGCACCTGATCGGGGGATGTTCGGTGGCGGGGTGTCAATTCCCGTCGCCGGGGTCTCTATTCACCGTGACGGCGGTCCAGTCCGGCTTCGAACCGGGCCGCCCGAACTGGTCCGGGGCAGCGGTCGATGACCCGGACCGGCTGCCGCATGGTGCGGGGTGAGCACGGCCGTCTCGTGCTGACGCCAGAGAAGCCCGTTCCGCCGTTCTCCATAGGGAGGTCGGCGCCTGGGCCCAGGGTTCTGCTCATCCCGCGCCTGCTGTCCCGACGCCTTCGGGCGACCCCGTCATCTGCTCTCTTCTCTCTTCCGTCCTGTCCGGCGGTGTGCCGGATGGAGGTGTGCTGTCATGCTCGCGAGAATCCTTTCGCTGTCGCGGCCTGTGGTCCGGTCGCTCGGCCGCTGGCTCTTGCGGCTTGGGTGCGTCGCGGTCTGTACCGCGGCGGTGCTGCTGGCGGACCCGTCGTACGGGTGGGCGGTTGCGGACATCCCGACCGTCATCACGAATCTGCGGAACTGGATCGTCGGCATGCTCGCGGGACTCGCCACCTTGTCCCTCACCTTCGGTGGACTGCGCTACCTGATGGCCGGAGGTGACCCCGGCGAAGTCGAAGCCGCCAAGCGGGCCTTGAAGGCGGCGGGCATCGGCTACGGCCTGGCGATCCTCGCCCCGGTGATCGTGACCGTGTTGCAGGGCATCGTCGGCGCCGGGGGTGAACAGTGACTCGCGCCATGCGCCTGGTCCGCATGCTGCTCCTCGTGCTCCCGACGGCTCTGACGCTGGTTCCGCTCTCTGCCCCGTCCGCCTCCGCCTACCCGGTAGGCACGGCTGTTTTGGCCCCGGCGGTTCCAGCGCCGGAGCCCGGACCGCGACCGGCACCCGAGCCCGCCCCTTCCGCACCGCGTCCGCAGCCCGGTCCGCGACCGGACCCCGGCCCCGGACCGATACCGGCTCCAGGCCGCCCCGTACCCGAACAGGAGCGGCATCCGTCCCCCGAGCCGACACCGGGGCCGACGCCCCAGGCGTGCGAGGCGGACGGCGACCCTCGGGACTGCGACGCCGAGACGGGCGGCGTCGGTTTCCTCGACATCCCCGGCATGATCGTGAACGCGATCACCTCGTTCCTCGGCATGCTGATCGAGCAGATCATGAAGCCGGTCCGGGAGTTCCTCGCCGACACGTTGCTGGCCACTCCTGATGTCACCGAACACCCCGACATCAAGAAGTTGTGGACTGCGACGCTGGGGATCACCGCCGGGATCTATGTGCTGTTCGTGACTGCGGGCGGCATCACGGTCATGGGTTACGAGACCCTCCAGACCCGCTACGCCCTGAAACAGATCGCCCCGCGTCTGCTGCTGGGGATGGTCGCCGCGGCCACTTCGCTGACCGTGATGGGCAAGGCGATCAGCCTGTCCAACGCCCTCGCTCACACGATCTTGGCTACCGACATGTCGGACGCCGGGCAGGGCATGGTCGAACGCGTCTTGCCTTTCGCGCTGTTCGGTGTGGCGGGTCTGAAGCTGTACCTGCTGATCCTCGCGATCGTGATGATCGCGTTGACCCTCGCGGTACTGATCGGCTTCCTCGTGCGTGTCGCGGTGATGGCGCTGCTCGCCGTTGCCGCGCCCCTGATGCTGGCGTGTCACGCACATCCGCTCACCGACCCCGTCGCCAGGCTGTGGTGGCGGGCTCTGGCCGGGTGTCTGGTCATCCAGGTCGGCCAGTCGGTGACGTTCGTTCTCGCTCTGAAACTGTTCTTCGCCCCGGGCGCCACCACTCTGGGCATTCCGCGGTCCGACCAACTGGGCACGATGCTCGCCGGTGTGGCCCTGTTCTGGGTGCTGTTCAAGATTCCCGGCTGGACCTTGCAGGTCACCCTGCGCGGTACCCCGATCCACAACCCGCACGCCCCCACCGGGGTGCGGATGCTCAAGCACCTGGCGATGTACCGACTCTTGGGGCACTACCTGCCGGGTATGCAGCGGCTCCGCCCGCGCGGAGGACCAAGCGGCGGAGGTGCTGGGGTCCGCCGACGCGGAGGGCCGGGCGGCGGGGGCACCGGGCCAGGCCGCGGCGGGCCCGGTGGTGGAGGCCGTCCGGGACAGGGCAGAGGCGGGTCTGGCGGCGGCCGACCGCCCTCCGCCGGGCCCCGGAGCGGTGGGGGCCTGCTCGCCCTCGGTCGTACCGCCCTGGGCCGTGCCGTCAGCCCGGCAGCGGGCCGGCCCGGATCAGGCCGAGGCAGCTCGGGAGTCGGCGGCACGCATCCGCAGTCCGCTACGGCCGGTGCTTCTGGTGCCGCCCCCAGGCCGGGCCGCGTTCCCCTCCCGGGCGGCCCCGGCTCAGCTCCACTCGCCCGTCTCCCGGGAGGTCCTCGCGCTGTGATCCATCCCGCCCATGCCCGCCGCAGGCAGCAGTTGACCCTGCCCGTCTCCGCTGAACGCCGCCCCGCTCAAACGCCGCGGCCCACCCAGATGTGGCTACCGATCCGCGCCACCCGCGTCCCCTCCCCACCCCAGGCCTCCCGCGGCCTGCCCGCAGCACCGCTGCCGGAATCCCCAACCGCGCTGCCGCGTGCACGCCAGTTGACGCTGCCGATTCCCGCCCGCCGAGTCCGTGTCCGCCCACCGCGCCCCATGCAGCTGCGGCTGCCCCTCGAACCACCCCGGAGGTAGATGCCGTATGCACCAGCCCGATGAGACGGCGGACACGCCGTACGCCACACGCATCCCCGCCGATATCTCACGCCCTGACCGGCTCCTGGGCCCCTTCACCGCCCGTCAGACAGCCATCCTCGCCATCGCGGGGCTCGTGCTGTACGGCGGCTGGTGGGCCACCCGCCCCTTCATCGCACCGCTCGCATACACGGCCCTGGTGATCCCGATCGCCGCAGCGGCAGCCGCACTCGCTCTCGGTCGGCGGGAGGGCATCGGCATGGACCGCTTCCTGCTCGCCGCACTCGCTCACTCCCGCACACCCAAACGCCGTGTGCATGCTCCGGAAGGCGTCCCATCACTGCCCCGTGCCGTTCCCTGCCGCTGGGCAAGGGCCGCCGGGGCTCCCCCGACAGCGATGAACATGCCTTACGGCGGCATCACCGCCGACGGAGTGCTCGACCTGGGAACCGAAGGCAAAGCCGCCTTGGCGACATGCTCCACGGTCAACTTCGAGCTGCGCTCGGCAGCCGAGCAGCATTGTTTGACTGCGGCATTCGCGCGCTGGCTCAACTCCCTGACCGGGCCCATCCAGTTGCTGGTGCGCTGCCACCGCATCGACCTGGCCCCGCTCGCCGACACCCTTCAGCGGGACGCCGCTGCGCTACCGCACCCGGCGCTGGAGCAGGCAGCCCGTGCACACGCCGAGTTTCTCGCCGGCCTCGCCATCGACGGCAACCTTCTCGGCCGGCAGATCGTACTGGTGGCCCGCGAGCAGAACGCATCACACGGCATCCGCCGGGACACCGGTGCAGGCCGGGCGCTCCAACGTCTCGACGAGGCCGCACGTGCCCTGGGCAGCGCCGAGATCACCGTCACGGCCCTGGACGCCGAGCAGAGTGCCGCTCTGGTCGGCGCGGCCTGCAACCCCGACACCCCGCTCTCGCCCGCCGCTCCGGAAAGTGACCTGACATGACCCGACTCCGCTCCGTCCGCCACCGCCCGATGTCCACGACCCCGAGCCTCGACGCCGCCGAACTGCTCGACTCCGTAGGCCCCGAGGCCATCGAGGTACACGCCCGCGCCCTCGCCATCGGCGCGCACCTGGCCACCACGCTCGTCGTCACCGGCTACCCCGCCGAGGTCACTCCCGGCTGGCTCGCGCCGCTGCTGAACTTCCCCGGCCACCTCGATATCGCACTGCACATCGAACCCGTACCCAACCCGGTCGCAGCCGCCGGCCTGAAGAAGCAGCGCGCCCGCCTGGAATCCGGCCGCCGCACCGGCTTCGACAAAGGCCACCTGGACGACCCGGAGATCGAAGCCGCCGCCGCGGACGCCACCGAACTCGCCTACCGCATCGCCCGAGGCGAGGGCAGACTCTTCCAGGTCTCCCTCTACCTGACCGTCCACGCGCCCGACGAGGACACCCTCGCCGAGCAGGCCGCCGCCGTACAAGCGATCGCCGAGTCCCTGCTCATGACACTCGCCCCGACCACGTACCGGGCCCTGCCGGGCTGGCTGGCCACCCTCCCCCTCGGCATCGACACGCTCAAGATCCGCCGCACCTTCGACACCGCCGCACTCGCCGCCTGCTTCCCCTTCACCAGCCCCGACCTGCCGATCACCACCGGCGAGGACGGCACGGCATCCGGGGTGCTGTACGGGCTGAACACGGCCTCCGGCGCGCCGGTGCTGTGGGACCGCTTCGCGCAGGACAACTACAACTCCATCACGCTGGCCCGCTCCGGCTCCGGCAAGTCGTACCTGGCCAAACTGGAGCTGCTTCGACTGCTGTTCACCGGCGTCACCGCCTCGGTCATCGACCCGGAGGACGAGTACGTCCGGCTCGCCGAAACCGTCGGCGGCCACGTCATCGCGCTCGGCGCCGACGGCGTACGCCTCAACCCCTTCGACCTTCCGGCGGCAGGGGACAGCACAGAGGATGTCCTGACGCGGCGCGTTCTGTTCCTGCACACCTTCCTTGCCGTCCTGCTGGGCGCCGACCTGACCGCGGCCGAGAAGGCAGTGCTGGACCGGGCGTTCCTCGCCGCGTACGAACGTACCGGGATCACCACGGACTCCCGCACCTGGCAGCGCACCCCGCCGACCCTCGCCGACCTGGCCACTGTCCTGGCCGAGGACGGCAGCGAGACGGCGAACCATCTCGCAGCCCGGCTCGCTCCCTTCACGACCGGCTCACACGCGCGGCTCTTCAACGGTCACAGCACCACCTCCACCACCGGGCACCTCGTAGTGTTCGCCCTGCGTCAGCTCCCGGAAGAGGTGAAGGCGCCGGCCATGCTGCTCGCGCTGGACACGATCTGGCGACAGGTCACCCATCGCACACCACCCGGACGACACCTTGTCGTGGTCGATGAAGCATGGCTGCTGATGCGCGATGGGGCGGGAGCCAGCTTCCTCTTCCGCATGGCCAAAGCCGCCCGCAAGTACTGGACCGGCCTCGCAGTGATCACCCAGGACGCAGACGACGTGCTCGCCTCCCCGCTCGGGAGGGCCATCGTCTCCAACGCCGCCACCCAGCTCCTGCTCCGCCAGGCCCCGCAGGCCATCGACGTGATCAGCGACAACTTCCACCTCTGCCATGGCGAGCGGGAGTTCCTGCTTTCCGCGACCCGCGGCGAGGCCCTGCTGCTGACCGGCGACCGGCGCCACAAGGTCGCCCTCATCAGCGTCGCGTCGCCCGGCGAACACGAAGTGATCACCACCGACCCTGGTGAACTCGCGGCCCACCAGCATGCGGAGGCGGCTTCCGGCGCCGACGGCCCAGCCGGGGAGGACCCCCTCGGCGCCGATGACGAGGAGTGGGACCTGTGAAGGCATACCTGGTCCACGCCCTGGGTGAGCCTGGCGGGCCGCTCGTGGACTTCCTCACCCACCCCGAGACGCTGGGGCCCGCCGTCCTCCGCGCCGTGGTCGACTGGTGCGCTGCGTCCGCGCCCATCCTGATCCCGGCCGTCCTCGTGTGCACAGTCTGTGGACACTCCGCCCGGCGCCGCCTGCGCCAGCGGCACCAGCAGCGCCTCGCACAAGGCGCCCGCTGTGTGGAGATCCTCGCGCCGCCGACGGTCGCGCCCCGGGGCGGTGAGGTCCTGTGGGCGCAGCTCGCCGGTCTCCTTCGCCCCTGGTGGCGCCGGATCACGACCGGCCAGCCGCATCTCGCCTTCGAGTACGCCTGGTCGCACACGGGGCTGTCCATCCGTCTGTGGTTGCCCGGCGCCGTACCGCTGGGCCTGGTACGCCGTGCAGTGGAAGCCGCTTGGCCCGGTGCCCACACCCGCGTCACCGAGCCTGCGGCCCTCCTCCCGTCCGGCCACGCGGTGACCGCCGGACGGCTGCGTTCGGCTCGTCCCGACGTCCTGCCACTGCGCACCGACCACGCCGCTGACCCGCTCCGAGCGCTGCTCCAAGCGGCCACGGGGATGGGCGAAGAGGAGTCCGCCTGTGTGCAGATCCTCGCCCGGCCCGCCACCGGGACCGCGCTGCGCCGGGCCCGCCGCCAGGCCCGCAGGCTGAAGGCCGGACACTCCCCCGCCCGTCCGGCCGCCCTGGCCGCGTTCCTCCTCCACCGCGCCCAACCCACCTCCACCGGCAAACTGGATCCCGAACACGCCGCTGCCGTAAGGCAGTCAGCCGCGAAACTCTCAGGCGCTCAGTGGCAGTGCGTCCTCACCTACGCCGCCACCTGCTCCGCCACAGCGGAGCGTGCCGAAGATGTGGCACGCGGCCGGGCTCATGCACTCGCGTCCGCCTTCGGCCTGTACGCCGACCGCAACTACCTGGCGCGCACCCGCCTGCGTCACCCCCAGCCGCGGCTGAGCTCCCGGGGCTTCCCGTTCGCGCGCCCGGCGCTGCTGTCGGTTCCCGAACTCGCCGCCCTCGCCCACCTGCCCCTCGATGCGGACGCTCCCGGCGTCCAGCGAGCCGGAGCCCGTTCGGTCCTGCCTCCCCCATCCATCCCCGAACCGGCTCCCGGCATGGGGGTCAAACCGCTGGGCCACTCGGACACCGGCGCTCGCCGCGGCGTCGGCCTCGCCGTCGCCGATGCCCGCCATCATCTGCATGTCATGGGTGCGACCGGCTCCGGAAAGTCCACCCTTATCGCGAACCTCGCCCTGGACGACGTACGGCATCACCGCGGCGTCATCGTCATCGACCCCAAGGGCGACCTGGTCACGGACCTGCTGGATCGGCTCCCGGACACGTGCGCCGACCGTCTCGTGCTGATCGACCCGGACGATCCGCACATCCCGCCCTGCCTGAACGTCCTGGACGGCCCGGACATCGATGTCGTCGTCGACAACATCACCGGCATCTTCCGCCGGATCTTCACCGCGTTCTGGGGACCACGGACCGACGACGTGATGCGCGCCGCCTGCCTGACCCTGCTCAAACACCGAGAACGCACCCGTCAGTTGGTCACCCTCGCCGACGTCCCCCGCCTGCTCGGCGAGTCCGCCTTCCGGCTGCGGATCATCCCCGCGCTCCAGGACCCCGTGCTGCGCGGCTTCTGGGCCTGGTACGAGTCGATGTCCGAACCCTCCCGCGCGGCCGTCGTCGGTCCCGTGATGAACAAGCTGCGGGCCTTCCTCCTACGCGACTTCGCCCGCCGTGCCATCGCCGCCGGACCCTCCACCTTCAACCTCAGCAGCGTGCTCGACGGCGGCATCCTGCTCGCCCGCCTGCCCAAGGGGGCACTCGGCGAGGAAACCGCCCGGCTGCTCGGCTCGTTCATCGTCGCCAGCACCTGGCAGGCCGCCGCCGCCCGCGCCCGTACGCCCGAGCACACCCGGATCGACGCCACCCTGAGCATCGACGAAGCCCACAACTTCCTGACCCTGCCCTACCCGCTGGAGGACATGCTCGCCGAGGCTCGCGGCTACCGCCTGTCCATGCTGTTGGCCCACCAGCACCTCGCGCAGCTCCCGCGCGACCTACGCGAAGGCATCTCCGCCAACGCCCGCAACAAAGTCTTCTTCAGCGCCTCCCCCGAAGACGCGGGCGCGCTGGAGCGCCACACCCTCCCGACCCTGGCCGCGCACGATGTCGCCCACCTCGGCCCCTACCAGGCCGCAGCCCACCTGCTGACCGGCGGCGCGGAGTCCGCCGCCTTCACCCTCACCACCAGCCCGCTGCCGCCTCCGGTGCCTGGCCGGGCCAAGGACCTGCGCGCGGCAGCCAGCGGCCGTGCAAGTCCCCGCACGCCCACCCGCTGAAGCACGCCCTCCCTTCCCCGGCACTCCTGGTGGTGACCTGTCATGCCCGCACTTCCCCGCCCCGCCATCGGCCCCGGCTCCCGCTATACCGCCCGCGCCTCCACCACTCGTCGGCGCCCCGCCCGGCACACCGATGTCGCCGCGCTCTCCCGCGTCCTCACAGCCCGCGACCTGTGGCTGCTGCGAATGCTCCACGAGCACCGGGTCCTCACCACCCACCAGATCGCCAGCCTCGCGTACACCTCCATCCGCTCGGCCCAGCGGCGCCTGCGCACCTTGCACCAGCGCGGCGTCCTCGACTCATTCCGTCCTCTGGTCCAGACCGGATCCGCCCCCGAGCACTACACCCTCGGAGCCTCCGGTGTCGCCGTCCTCGCCTCCCACTCCGGATGCGACCTCGGCGATCTCGGCTGGCGCCCCAGCCACACCGGCCGCATCGCCTACTCGCCGTCGCTGGGCCACGACCTCGGCGTGAACGAACTCCTCATCCGCCTCACCGCCCACGGCCGCACCACCCCGGAAGCCGGGCTGTCGTTCTGGCTGTCCGAGCGGTCCTGCGCCCGCCGCTGGGGCGACATCATCCGCCCCGACGCCTACGCACACTGGTACGAAGGCGAGAAACTGCTGCCGTTCTTCCTCGAATACGACACCGGCAGCCAGCCCCTCGGGCATGTCGAGGCGAAACTCACCGGGTACGCCGCCTTCGCCACACAAGCCGGCCACCGGCCGGCCCTGCTGATCCACACCCGCACCGCCTCGCGCGACCAGGCCCTCCGCCGCCGTCTCGCTCCCCCCGCGCGGACGCTGGGCCTCTTCCTCGCGACCGCGTCCGCGGACTTCACCGCCTCCAGCCCATGGGGTCCCTGGTGGGGCCCCCTTGAGCCCGGGGACACCCGCCGCACCACCCTTACAGGACTCGCCACGCGCTGGTCCCGGCTCGGTCCGGCATCCGAACTGGAACCGAGCGACGCCGACACCGCCCTCACCCTCCCGGTGCCCCCGCTCCCACCCGTATCTGAGGCGGAAGCGTGAGCTCCCTGTTCGCCAAGGCCGTCGGAGGCATCGGCTGCACGATCCTCGCCCTGCCCCTGCTGGCCGTCTTCATCGTCGCCGCGCTGCTGGGCGGACTGTCCTCGGCCGGCGGCACGGCGGCCCCGCCGAGTAGGTATGCACGCACGGACATCCCCGCGCGCATGCTCGCCCTCTATCAGCGCGCCGCCCCTCAGTGCCCTGGCCTGTCCTGGACAGTCCTCGCCGCGATCGGCAAGGTCGAGACCAACCACGCACGCCACCCCACCATGGTGTCCTCGGCGGGAGCGGTGGGGCCGATGCAGTTCCTCCCATCCACCTTCAAGGCGTACGCCTATCCCGTACCGCCTGGCGGCAAGAAGCCACCCACTCCGTGGGACCCGGTCGACGCCGTCTACGCCGCCGCCCGGCTGCTGTGCGCCAACGGTGCGAAGAACGGCAGGAACCTGCGGCGCGCGATCTGGCACTACAACCACGATGACGCCTACGTGAACCAGGTGCTCCGGATCTCCGACGGGTACGCGGCGGCCACTCATGCCCCGGCCGGCGCCGCGGCCGAGGCCGTTTCCTTCGCCCGCGCCCAACTCGGCACCGCCTACGTGTGGGGTGGCAACGGTCCCGCTGACGGCGGCTTCGACTGCTCCGGCCTGACCCAGGCCGCCTACCGTGCGGCAGGCATCCGGATTCCCCGCGTCGCCCAGGCCCAGTACGACGCTGGCCCCCACGTCTCCAGGGGCACGCAACTGGCTCCCGGTGACCTGCTGTTCTTCGGTACCGGGCCCCGCAGCATCACCCATGTCTCGATCTACACCGGAGGCGGCCAGGCCATCGACGCCCCGCGTCCAGGAACTGTCGTACGCGAAAGTCCCGCCCGCGCCGACTCCCCTTCCTTTCAAGGCGCGACACGACCTTCCATGCGAGCAGGGGGCGCCCGATGAAGCAGATCCCAGGCCAAGAGGCAATCGCCCTGCTGCGCACCATGACCCGGGTGCTGTGCGCGGTCGCCGTCCTCGCCCTGGTCTTCACCACGGTCAACGTCACCCGCTTCGCCACCAGCCGGGACGTCCCCCTGCCCATCGCCGTCCTCCTCGACCCCATGATCGGCACCGCGCTCGCCGGCGTCCTGTACGTGGACGCACGCCTGGCCTCCTGGGGGATCCGCCCACCGGCCTGGTCGACCGCTCTGCGATGGGGCGCCGGATGCACCGCAGCGCTCATGAACTCCTGGACAAGCCTGTGGCCCGACGGACAGATCGGCTGGCCCCGAAGGGCCGATCCGGCAGCCGTCCTGCTGCACCTCACCCCCGCCCTGCTCCTGATCGCCCTGACGGAAACGATCGCCGCCTACCGACGGACCGTCACCGAACTCATGGAACGAATCGCCACCACCCAGGCCCTCGGACAACACCCCCTGCCCACGCTCAGCGAACCCCGATCGCCCCAGGTCGGCACCGACCGTCCCGATCCGTCGAGCGGGCTCCCCCCAGACAAAACCGACCACACACCCGTCTGGAACAACGTCCACGCCACCGGCCTTGGCTCAAGCCGACCCCTCGAGACGGTCAGCGACGACACCCCCTGTCACCACGCACTGGCGCCCGCTCCCCCGATCGGCGAGACGGCCACAGACCCCGACGTATGGCCACGCGCGGTAGCCCTGAACACAGTGGCACGCGCTGCTACCGGAAACCCGGTCAGCGTCTGGCGGCTCCGCACCGATCTGCGCATCGGTCCGCGACGTGCCCGCCGGATCCGCGAACGCCTCCTTGCCCGGGACAACGACGCTCCACCCGCCGCCGATTGAACCGCCCACCACCCAATCCATGCCCATCCCGCGACGTGATCGGACCCGCAGCCGGAGGGACCTTCGTACGCCGCTCACCGATCGGCCCATCGCACACGCGCGACGAGTCGTACGACCGCTCTGATCTGCTTCGATCCGCGCGCGAGCGGCGGGCTTGACTTCGCGGCGGAGTGGAGCGTCCATGGTCGTGGCCGAGATACCGGATGGGCCACGGGAATCCGTGAACCCCACCGCGCCACGGTCATGTCCGCCCGGGAAACACGTGATGCGCACGCGCCCGGCGTACGCCTACGGCCCGCACCCGTGCGGGCCGCCCCCGGCCGGGGACCCTCTCCCACCCGAATCCGACGGAGATCGAGGTTCCCTCATGTCCGAAGCCATGACCGCCGAAACACGTGCACTGCGCGCCGTCCCCGGCCCCGAGCCGCTGGGCGGGCTGACGGGCGCACCCGCCGCCGTCTACGCCGAACTGGTCAACCTCGCTGACGGCGACACGGCCACGGCCGCCGGGCTCGCGCTCACCAGCGGCCTGGGCCGCTCCACCACTGGCAAGGCCCTGGTCACCCTGGAAGAACACGGCTTGGCCGTCCGCATCCCCGGCGGCCACGATGGCCCCCGCCGCACCCCCGACCACTGGCGCGCCGCGCCCACACCTGAGACCGGCTTCGAGGCTCCAGGCCATCCGGAAGCCGTAAGCGGCCAGCCGGATAGCGACATCACAGATGTTCCGGACCTGCACAGCCCCGAACCGGACGGCGGCAGCGCAGACCCTGAGCGAGCTGCTGGCGCCGACACCGCATCAGCTACCCCCGCAGCGCCAGACGACGGCAACGCGGATGCAGCCGTCCCGCAGACCGAAGCATCACGGGAATCCGAGCGCGGCGAAGACGGGAGCGGGGGCGACGACACACATCACGCGCAGGACAACGACGCCGCAGCTGCCGATGGCTCCCCCGTCTCGCCGACCGGCCCGGCGCGGTTGACGGCGACATCGGAGGAGGCGAGTGCAGTGCCGGGTGGCAAGAAGCGGCTCGCCCCCGGCGCACTGAGGCAGATGGTCATCGCCCACCTCACAGCGCACCCCGGCGAGGAGTTCACTGCCACGCGCGTCAGCCGTGTGATCGAGAAGTCCTCTGGCGCCATTGCCAACGCTCTGGAGAAGTTGGTCAAGCAGGGCATCGCCGAGCAGGTGAGCGACCGGCCTCGCACCTACCGCCTGACGGCGCCGCAGACCGACGCATAGCCATCGAGACAGCGCAGCCGGGCTGGTTCCCACGACACTTGAGAACCAGCCCGGCTGCTGTTCGAGTCTTCCGCACCGCAGGGGCCGCCTCGCGTGCTTGCGCTGTGCTGGGGACGGGCCTGGTGGCCCGGTCGGTCATCTTGCTTTGAGGTGTCGCAGCAGTGTCTCGAAGTTCTGCCAGGTGTTGGGGTCGGTTCCGTCGCTCAGTGAGTAGTGCACGGCCGGTCGGGGGTGGAGGCCGAGTTGGGTGGGTTTGGTGGTCAGCGGCGGTCGGGTGGCGTATTCGAGGCCGATGTCGTGGATGTCGTCCGCGCCGACGGTGAGGGACACCGGGATGGGTGGGGCTTGCAGGTGGGGTGGCGTGGTGAGGTCGCGTCGGCCGGGGCGGAGGGTGGTCATCAGGCTGACCAGGCCGCCTTCGGCGGCAAGGGTGGCGGCGAGAGGTTCGATGGCGTCCAGGGGCACGCTCTCGTCGGGGCTGTAGCCGAAGGCGAGGGTGGCTTCCTCTTGGATTCCGGCCGTGGTGCTGCGGATGGTGAGGGTGGCGAGGGCGGGCCGGGCGGGGTGGCCGACCGTGGTGAGCCAGGTGGGTCTGGGGGCGCGGTCGCGTGCGAGTTCGGTCAGTTGGCGTGGTGACCAGGGGAGGTTGATGGGTTCGGCGGCGCCCCAGCCGGCCGGGGGCTGTCCGGTGAGGGTCTGCCAGCAGGTTTCGATTGCGCCGCCGAGGGTGAGGTCGGCGTCGGCCGGGTGGCGGGTGCGCAGGGAGAGCAAGAGCTGTTGCTCGCCGTGGGTTGTCGTATCGCCGGTCTTGAAGGCGTCGGCGAGCTGGGCTTCGCCGTCCGGTGTGCGCAGGGGGGTGAAGGAGCCGTTCTGCCAGTGCAGGACGGCACCGGACAGGCCGTCGTAGTAGCCGCACCGCTCGTCGCGGATGATCCAGCGGTTGGGGTGTCCGCCGAGTGCTGTGCGGGTGGGCAGGGTGAGGCGGGTGCCAGGCTGGGTGACGATCTGCAGGGCGAGTTCTGTCTCGGCTGCTCGGCGCAGTACGTCGGTCAGGTGGGTGGTCATGGCGATGATGGGGCGGTCGTCGATGAGGACCGCTGCCTGCTCGGTGAGGACGTCGACGGACAACTGCGCTTCATCGGAGGCCGCGACGGCGGCGGTGGCGGCTTCCTCGGTTAGCTCGACGGCGTCCACGGTTGCCGTGCCGGGCGGCCAGGTAGTACCCCCGCGAAGGGCGTTGAGGCGGCCGGCGATGGAGGCGGCCAGGCGTGCCGCCTCGGGCACGGCGGCGGAGGCGCGGACTTCGGTCCACCACACCGGCGCGTCCGGCAGGGCGGTGTCGCCGCCCAGCAGACGGGCCGTTTCGCCGTGGACGTGGACCAGTATGGGCGCGTCCACCGAGAGCAGGGGGCGCCCGGCGGGGGTGCTCAGATGGACGAGCGCACCGTCGTGGAGGGCCTCGGCTTCGAGGTCGGGGCCGCCCGCGTACAGGCCCATGAGCATCGTCATGGGGTCGGGCATCTTCTCGGTGAGGGCGACGATGGCCTTGGTCATGGTCCCGGCACTTCCTGCGTCTGTGGGGCGAGGGCGGTCTGGATGAGCTGGTGGCGTCGTCCGCGGCGGACCAGGGTGCCGCGGCCGGGCGGCTGTGGGGAGGCGTACAGGCCGGGGAAGAGCTGTCCCTCGGTGCGCTCGCCGGTCATGACCAGGGCGGTGGTACCGGATTCCCGCAGCGTGGTGAGCATGGGTTCGTGCAGGGCACGTGACAGGCCGGCGACGCGGCGGGCGATGACGAAGTGCAGGCCGATGTCCGGGGCGGAGGAGATGTAGGGCAGGAAGGGCCCAAGGGGTTGTTGGCCGGTGGTGGTGAGGATGTCGTAGTCGTCGATGAGGATGACGATGCGCGGCCCGGTGAAGGCGATCGAGAGGTCGGTGAGGGTGTCGTGGTTGACGCTCTCGTCCGGCATGCGCTTGCCCAGTTCGGTGGCGATGCCGGTGGCCAGGGCGTTTGCGAGGTTGGTGTTGTAGGCGTAGCCGCCGCGGTAGGGCTCTGGGACCAGGCCGCGCAAGCCTCGGCGTGGGTCGAAGACGCCGAAGACCAGTTCCTCGTCGGTGTATCGGGCGGTGAGCTGGTCGACGATCAGCTTGAGCAGGTTGGTCTTGCCGCATTCGCTGTCGCCGAGGATCAGCAGGTGCTGGTCGGCGCCGAACAGGTCGAGGTTGACGGGGGCTATGGCGTCCTGGTCGACGCCGATCGGGATGAGCCGTGGTTCGGCTGCCGGGCCGGGGAGTTTGTCGGCGGGCAGTCGGGTGGGCAGGACACGTACCGGGGCGGCGAGGTCGCCGTGCCAGGATGCGCGCACGGACGCCGTCGCCTCTTCCACGGCCGCGGCCAGGTCGCCGGTGGTGGTACGGCCGTCGATGCGGGGCAGGGCCACGTGGGCGAAGAGCTTCTTGTCGGTGAGGATGCGGCCGGGCTCGTCCGGGTGGAGAGTTTCGGAGAGTTTACGGTCGATGGCCGAGTCGCCTGGGTCGTTCAGGCGTAGTTCGACGCGGGTGCCGAACATCGCCTGGGTGGCGATGCGGACGTCGTTCCAGCGGAGCATGCCGGCGACCACGTGGACGCCATAGCCTCCGCCGCGCTTGAGGAGGTCGTTGATGTCGTCCTCGAGATCGGCGAATTCGTCGCGCAGGGCACCGAAACCGTCAATGAGCAGCACGACGTCGGTGGCGGCCAGTTCCGCAAGCCTGCCCTGTGAGCGCAGGTGGCGCAGTTGCTCAGGTGAGTCGATGCCGTGGGTGCGGAAGAGCTCCTCGCGCTCGCCCAGCATGGCGCGGACCTCGGCGACGGTGCGGGCGGCGCGCTCGTGGTCGGCGCGGCCGGCGATGCCGCCCACGTGCGGCAGTTTGGCGAGCGTGGCGAGGCCGCCGCCGGCCAGGTCGAGCCCGTACAGGGCGACATCGCGCGGCGTATGCGTCAGGGCTAGCGAGAGGGCCAGGGTACGCAGGCTGGTGGTCTTGCCGGACTGCGGCCCACCGATGAGCGCTACATGGCCGCCGGAGACCGTCAGATCCAGACTCCACACACTCTGCCGCTGTACGGCCGGATCATCCAGGATGCCAAGTGGGACCTTGAGCGGCCCGGGCCGCTGAGCCAGGTGCAGTCCGCGCGCAGACACATCGAGGGGGCCCGCCACCTGGTCGAGACTGATCACCGTGGAGAGCGGCGGCAGCCAAATCCTCCGCACCGGGCATGCAGCCGCGCACAGTTGGTCGACCATGACGGACATCACGCTGGGGCCTGTCTCCCGCTCCCGCATCACCGGTGCGTCGGAGACGGTCGTCTCGGGGGCGCCGCCGAGGGTGTTGAAGGTCGGATAGGGCCAGGCCAAGGGTTCGTCCTTGGGCTTCTCGCGCAGGGCGGGGCCACGGTAGGCGCCGGAGACATAGCCGGCCTTGAAGCGTTCGTATGTGGAGGTGTCGACCTTGAGATAGCCGAAGCCGGGCAGCGGCGGCAGGCTGAACGCGTCGGTGGTGTCCAGAACCGTGCGCGACTCGTCCGCGGAGAAGGTGCGCAGCCCGAGACGGTAGGACAGGTAGGTCTCCAGGCCCTTGAGCTTGCCGGCCTCGATACGCTGGCTGGACAGCAGCAGATGCACCCCGATCGACCGCCCGATACGGCCGATGGACAGGAACAGGTCGATGAAGTCCGGCTTGGCGGTGAGCAGTTCACCGAACTCGTCAATCACCACGAACAGATGCGGCAAAGGTTCCAGGCCCAGCTCGGGCTTCTGCTCGCGCAAGGCGACGTAGTGGCCGATGTCCGCGACGTCGCCCGCGTCCTTGAGGACCTGCTGGCGGCGCTTGACCTCCCCGGCCAGGCTGGTGTGCACGCGCTCGACCAGACCGGCCTGGTTCTCCAGGTTGGTGATCATTCCGGCGACGTGCGGGAGACGGGTGAAGGGCGCGAAGGTGGCGCCGCCCTTGTAGTCGACCAGCACCAGCGCCAGATCGTGCGGAGCGTGCGTGGCGGTCAGGGCCAGGACCAGGGTGCGCAGCAACTCGCTCTTGCCCGAGCCGGTCGCCCCCACGCACAGCCCGTGCGGGCCCATGCCCAGCTCGGAGGACTCCTTCAAGTCCAGCAGCACGGGCTTGTGATGGTCATCCACACCGATCGGGACACGCAGGAAGTCACGCTCAGCCCGCTGCGCCCACAGCCTCTCCAGGTCCAGAGCAGCCGGATCGTCGATATGCAGCAGACCTGGGAAGTCCACCGGCCCGGAGACAGGGGTGCCGTCCTCAACCGACTCGGCCGACAACCTGAGCGGGGCGAGCATGCGGGCCAGACCTTCCGCGCCGGGGATGCTCACCTCGTCCACGGTGCCGTAAGCCTCCACACCGGCCGGGGAACGCAAGTCCTCCACTCGTACGCGGTCACCGTCGACGGTGATGCGTACCGAGACCTCATCCGGCTCGTGCACCTGCTGCTGAAGCAGGTGCAGCACGGTGACCCCCATGTCGGCCAGCCCCACGGCCGCATCCGGGCGCGGCAGTTCCATCGCCGTGTGGCCGTGCTCGTCGCTGATGACGAGGAGCCGGTCGGTCAGTTTCAGGGCCCGCTGGTCCGACAGCCCGCGACGCACCTCGGCGGCGTAGGAGGCACGACGCTTCAAATCCGCGCCGAGCAGGTCGGCCAACTGATCCATGCTCGGCGCGATCCGCCGCGCAGGGGACGGCCCGTCCAACTGATCCGGATCCAGCACGTGCGGGAGCCACTTCGCCCACTGCCAGTCCTGAATCCTGTCGCCCGCGACGCCGAGGGCCAGGGCGACATCGCCAGGGGCGTGCAGCGCGGCAGTCTGGACCACCAGCGCGCGGGCGACCCGCAGCACGGCCTCCCGGTCCTCGCCGATAATGCTGACGTTCCCCGCCCGGTCCAACGGCACCGCCAACGGGAAATCACTGGTCACGCTGTAGCGGGCGAGCAACGCGCGAGCCTCGTTCAGCATGAACGGATCCGGCGGCGTCAAAACACTCCCGCCACTCTGCCCGATCTCCAACCTCTGCACCGGCACCCGCCCCGTGCCGAGTCGCACCTGGAGGAAGTCCGCGTCCAGACGGCGCCGCTCCCACACCCGCGCCGCATCGCGCACGATGTCGTACAGAGCAGCCGGAGCGGGATTGAGCAACCGGGCTTCCTCACGCCGTTCGCGTTCGGTGCCGCTCAGCTCCTCGCGCATCTCCTCGAGATACTCCAGATACCGCTCCCGCTGAGCACGCCGGGTCCGCTGCGCCTTACCCCGCTGCGAAACAAACAGCGCCACCGCACCCAGCAGGGCAAAGACCAGCACGATCGCCCCGATCGCGGCGAACTGACTGTTACGGATCACGGTCATCATCACGACCGAACCCACCACCCCGGCCATCGGCAGCAGCGCCGTCGCCGGAGTGCCGATCTTCCCCTCGGGCAGGTTAGGCGGCGGCTCGATCGTGCGCGCCACCACGGCAAGGGACGGCCGTGTGGAGCGGGCCGGACGGTGCATGAGCTGCTGGGTCATGGCGTCCTCACCGCGAACCGCAAAGCCTCGGCAGCCAGTTGGACGGCCGCCTGCGACGTGGCCTGCGAAAGCATCGAGTTGACAATCGGGCCGCCCGCGCCCAGATGCCTGTCATAGGGCACGTGCACCACGGACACCCCGGTCTCGCGCAGATATCCCATAGCGGCCTTCACATCGAGACGGATGTGCGGGGAGCTCTCACACAGGGCGACCGCCGTGTGGGCGAGCGTCGGCGCGGGCAGGTGGGCCAGCCAGTCGAGGACCTGCCGGGTTCCGTCGACGCCCTCCGCGGTCGCCGGCACCACGAGCACCCGGGAGTGCGCGGTGCCTATCGCGGTGCGCGCCACCTCTCCGGGCAGCGACTCGCAGTCCACCACCGTCACCCCGAAGTAGCGGCGCAGGGCGAGGCTCACGCTGAGATACGTCGCAACCTCCAGCGGCGGACCGATCCGCCCCTGTCCGGCCGGCAACAACCAGCCCCCGTCCCTCACCGGCACCAGATAGCCAGTCACGTCCGTGAGCAGCATCGACGGCTCAAGGATCCCTGCAAGATCCGTGCACGACCAACGCACCGTCTCCGCGCCAAGACGCACCGGCAGAGTCCCGAGCGCGGCGTCCGCCTCCAGAGCGAGCACCGGGTCATGCCGATAATGGTTGTATGTCCGGGCCAGCAACGCCGAAATGGTCGTCTTGCCCACACCACCGCGGATCGACGTCACCGCGATAACCCGGCCGGTCGTGACCGGCTGCTGCACATCGCGGGCCAACTGCGTCTGCTCGACAACCTCCTGGGACGCGGAGGAGACCAGCTTGCGCAAGGAACGGCCCGTGCGGCGGGCCGCCGACTCACCCTGCACCGGGCGCGACAGAGCACCGGCCAGGCGGGGATCGACCGTGGGCAACGACTCCGGAGTGGGCATCGGGACCCGGGGGTCGCGCGCAGCCGGTCTGGGGGCAGGCGTTGCCGTACGCGGCTGGGGCTGCGCGGCGGGCGAAGTGCGTGGATCGAGTGCCGGTGTTGTGGAGGCAACGCTCTGGCCCGGCTCGTTCGGTCCCGGCTGGACAAACTCTGCCAGAACAGGGACAGGCTGGCCGGCAGGAGGATCAGGGGTCGACGCGGAAGGCACGGGAGTAGCAGGCTGCGGCGCAACGGGCATCACTGCGGGGGCCCCCGCAACTCCGCGCACCAGTCGCACGGTCTGCGTCGGCTCGACAAGCTCGCCGCTCTGCTGCCCGTCATGCTTCAACTCCCGCAGCACATCCTGCTGCCAGTCGCCTCCAGCCATCGCCGTATTCCCCTCCAAGCCCAGCAGGGCCGCACGCTCACCCGATCAGAAACTGTCGAGCAAACGCCCGTACACACCGAACACCCCGATGACCAGCGGGAACAGAGCAATCACGCCCACCGTCTCCAGCAGATCGCCCAACCGGCGCAACCGTACCCGGACATGCTCGGCAGGCTCCACCGCCAACACCACCAACGGCACCACCGCAAAGGCCGTGAGCACCGCGAGCGGACCGATCGCTGCCGCGCCATGCCGCAGCCACACGCTGACGAGCTCGAAAGCCGCCGCGCTCCCTGCCAGCAGGAGCACCACCACCTCGGCGATCAGCGGGAATGCCCGTGCCCGCAAAGTGAGCACCACCGCGGTGATCACAGCCAATGGCACGGTCCACGCGGTGGGCGTCCGCAAGAGGAACACCCCGGCGGCAGCCGAGGACCCGGCAGCGACGATCGTGGCAACAACCAGCCCCCGATGAGTGGCCGTCAGGGCACTGCCCACCTCGTGGCGGCTCACCGAAACCCCGCCCAACCGACGGTCATCGAGCCCCGACAGTCCGGAAGCCATCAACGCCACGCGCGGCAGCACCCCCAGAGCCACCACCGAAACAGCGGCCAGCACGGCCCCCACCCTGGCCTGCTCACCCGCAGTCGAAGCCCCACCCTGCAAAGCCGCCACACCGCCCCAGCACACCGCGAAGGCGGCCACCGCACCGGCACCGATCAGCCCGCCCCGCCCCAGCGGCGAAACCCAGCCCAACAGCAACAGCGCCACCACCACAGCCGCGGCAACCACCGTCAGCCGGGCAACACCCGACCACATCTGCGCATCAGCCAGCGTCCAGGACGCGAGCACGGCCAGCGCCCCACCGGCGACGACCAAAGTGGTGGCCAACCCGCGCCGCCCGGCCCGCCCGCACAGGACACCGCCGACCGCGGTCACAGCGGCCCCTACCAGCAGCACCGTCGCGACGGTCGACAACGCGAACTCACCGCGCGCCAGCACGCCGGCGCCCAGCGCCCACAACACCACGACGGCCCCGGCAGTCACCCGCCGTGCCGCGGGCCGCCAACGCCAGGTCCGCAGACTCAAGTCCTCAGCCACCTCATCAGTGACGTCATGGACCACCGGAGCCGACGGCGCATCCTCCGCCCGCACCAGCCGCAACACCGCGCCATCGGCCACGCCTGCCGAAGCAAGCGTGCTGTCATACGCGAGCGCGGAACCCTCCGCCGTCACCAGGTGCCGACCCGACGGCCGCCCGCCCACCCGGTCATCCAACAACCGCAGAATTTCCGGCAAAAGCCGCCCGATCGGCTCCGTCGAGGGCAGCACCAGATCAATGCGCCGACGCTCACCGACAAGCGTGACCCGGCTCAACCCCGCCCGGCCCGCGACACTCACAACCCCCATAGTCACCACGCGTTCGAACTTATCACCGAGCCGAACGCGAAGAAGCGGGCTGCTGCACACCCGGCCCATAGGACGGCTTCCCGATCAACCGCTCAGAAATGAACGACCAACCCACACATCCCGCACACAAAACGGCCGCAATCACAATCCCGGCAAACACCTTGCCGACCCGCTCATCCACCGACCGCCGTGCCCGCTCACCCCCGAACAGAAACGCGTCCCGCATCCGCCGACGCCGAACCGACACCGACTCCAACAACTGGCTGTCATACTCCTGCGCGCCCACCGCTGGTCTTCACCCCGCTGCATTCGGTCGTAGGGTCAGCGACTCTACGCTTCACGTGGGGAACTCGCCCAGCCAACTGCGGTGGAGCAAGTGAATCGGCAGATACTCGGACTCGACCTCGATGGGAAGTTCGCCGTCATAGGCGAGACACGCGATGGCCAGTGGCTCCAAAGCGATGCTGCCCTCAATGTCCTCGGTGCGCTCTTGGTTGAGAGTCCAATACGCCTTGTGTAGTTTCAGGGCCTCTTCCAGAGCCGGGCTGAACCCCTGCACATCCCTGGTCACGAAGTGATAGAAGAGATTGATCGGCGGATAGAGCACGCCATCCAGGAGATCCCGCGGCGCAATCCGCGCCACTGCGGGGTCAGACGCCTGAAGGGCAGCGGTGAGCTTCTCCACCAGCCCGGGACGCCGCAGCCAGTAAGTCTGCAGGGCGTCGACCCAGTGGTAGATGTACTCATCGTATTGCCCCTCAGGCACACGCAGTCGCTCCAGAGGGATCTCGCACAACTGCGTCATCCGCTCCTGCTCACGGCAGATGACTGCCAACCAGAATGCTGTCAGCCACTCACCCGCACTGGCGGACGCGCTCCGGCCGATGGCTTGAAGAGTCCGCTCTTTTCGGTCGATACGGCACTGAACCGGCCCTTCACTCGAACCCGTTACGGCGAACAGTGCCGATCCCAGCTGCATCGCGGTGACCGCGGCCTCCCACGTCTCGATCTTCGCCGACCTGGGATCGATGACGCAGCGAGCCTGCAATGCGAGAACGCCAGTGTTGAACGTGGAGTCGATCAGGCCGGCCGACACCTCGAGAGTGTCGATCTTCTGGGCCAGGTGCTCGCCTAGCCGTTCCGTGTACCTCTCGGCGTCGGCTCCTGCCGGCAAGCCGTGCCTGGCGATAACTACGGTCACGGAAGGGTCCCCTTGCTGATGTCGAAGCGTCGGTAGAGCAAGCCATTGTACGTGCCGCTGTTCTTCCCGCCCTTGACAACGACATACTCAAGCTTACCCTGCGCCAGAGCAGCCTCCAGAGCCTTCACCGTTTCGAGTTCGCCTCGTTTTTCCATGACGCGAATGATGTCGAGGAAGTATTCCCTGCTCCCCTGGGATACCTGCCTTCCTTTTGGAAGGGTACGACTGCCGAGTTCGGTACCTGGACTGCTCTTGGCCTCGATAACAACGGCTCGACCGTCCTCGTGTAGCCACACCTGATCGAACTGGTCATTTCCGTTCTTCGGGCCGAGCAGCGCCTGCTCCTCGAATCCTGGGTAGTGTTCAGCCATGTAGTGGTGCCTGGCCGCCGCTTCACCGAAGGCTTCTGCCTTGTCGCCCATATGAGTGTGGGCTTCCTTGTACGTGCCCTTGGCCTCCCCCCACAACCCTCCCGATTCGAAGGAGCCTTGGGCCTTGTGCGCCTCTCCCGCTTCCGCCTTCCAATGCTCTGCCAGGTTGTTCCACTGAACGGCGAAGTGCCTGTCTTGTGCCGCGCCGGCCAGGATCTTTCGACGAGCGTCACTCGTGACTGCATCCCCGGAAACGCGGACGTAGTCATCGTCAAGGTAATGAGGCTTCGGAGGAGCTGGGGCATCCTGGGCTCGGATCCGTGTCCCGTCATCCAACTCCCGTGTGAGCTGAGGCGGCGTATACCCGCTCTCGTCGCGCAGTTCTACATCCTTGCGCGTCCCGTCCACCCGGTAATATCGGTCAAAATAGTCGGGGTCGGTGTTGGCTCGGTAGACCTGAATTTCCTCAATTTGTTCAAGCGTCATTGACCCGCGAGGACCATACGGATTGGCGCCATCGTGCATGTGGCTGGGGCGCACAAACGCAGGCTGCTGTGGCGAGGTACTTCCGTCAGGTCCACGATCAGTTGTTTTACCGTCTCCGCCTGCGTCGTTCCCTGCGACTACGTCATCGGCGGGGCGCCCAGAAGTGCCTAGCGCGTCATCGCCGCCATACCCCGGACCATGGAGGCCACCGCCCGAACCGCCCGAGCGGGGTGGTACTCCGTTGCTACCGCTGCCATGCCCAGTCTGTTGTCCGGCGGACGTATCACCGGTTCGCCCTGACGTGAGGTCGCGGGTAGCGCCCACACTCTCGCCGGCAGCTCCTCGGGCGGCTCCCTGCCCGAGGCCGCCTCCGGTGTGGGCGGTGACTTCTCCGACGCGGGTACCCGCGCCTATCAGTGCGGGCTCTCTTGGAGGAACCGGCTCCTGCCCGGCGGCGGCTCGCTGGGTGTGCGATCCCTCGACTGCTGCGGGTGTGTTCTTGTAGAGGGTGCCGTCGGGGTTGAGCCAGTGTCCGCCGGCTTTGGGGGCGTAGATGGTGTTGCCGTCGAAGTCCACGAGTTTCTCGAACTTCTCGGGTGGGAAGGCAGCGGTCTCGGCCCGCGGGGTGGGGGTGTTGTCGAGTCGGTATGCGCCCTCGCCGACCCTCAGGTAGTCACCGTTGTGGAGCATGCGCAAGTTGGCTAGGGCGTCGCCGAGTTTGACCGTGCCGAAGCGCATGCCGGTTCCGGCGATCTGGATGGGGTCGATGAAGCGTGCGGCTTTGCCTGCCGTGGAGATGCCGCGGGCGATGGCGCCGCCTTTGAGGGTGGTGCCGGCTCCGCCGGTGAAGACGGTGGTGATGACGTTGCCGAAGGTGGCGCCGGCGGCGCGGGCGTTGTCCTTGCCCCACTGGTCCCAGGCGACCATGGCCTTCCCGGCCTCTTTCAGGGCGGTGCGGCTCTCGCGCAGGTACTGGGGCATGTACGCGTCCGGCGTGGCCAGATAGGGAAGGGCCATGGGGGTGGTGAGGTGGATCAGGCCGACGGCGATCTTGCCCAGGTTGTCCCAGGCTTGCAGGGCGGCGTCGGAGCCGTCGGCTCCGAAGAGGGTGCCGATTCCGCGGACGGTGCCCACGCCGAAGTCGATGATCAGGCCGTCCCAGACGAAGTGCTTGACCTGGCGGTGGAGCTCGTACCAGTGGATGGACTCATCCAGCCTGTCGCCCCAGGGCAGACCCTCGGCGTTGTTGAGCATGTCGAGGCTGTAGCCGTACTCGTTGTCCGCGCGCGTCTCGTCGCCGTTGTCGGGGACGTAGCGGAAGCAGCTCACCAGTGCGTGGATCTTGTTGGCGCAGGCGATTTCCGCCGCCTGGAAGGCGAAGTAGGCCGCGTTGATCTCGTCGCGGCGCGCATTGTTCTCATCGATCAGCGCGTCGTCGTAGGACCACTCGTCGTCCCCGGCGATGCGGGTCTCGAATTCGGCCGCCTCGCTCTTGAGGCGTTCCAGCTTCTGCACGAGGGGGCGTACTTCGCCGGCGTAGGCGCCAAGAGCGCGGGCTATTGATTCCAACTCGTCGCTGAACTCGTTGGCGCCTGTGGCCACGGGTGTGGTGACGGCGAACAACTGCTCGGCTTCCGGGGCCTGGTAGTACGAGGACAGCCCCCGAAAGGCCGTATCGACGTCGGTGCCGGCCGACCAGATGGACGAGGCGTCACCGCTGATCGCCGAGACGTCTCTCTCCAACTGCTCCAGGCTGCCGGTGAACTCAGGGACCTGGGCCGCGGAGACCGGCTGCTTGCTCACCGCACCCCCCGACGGTCCGCGCCTGGCATGTCGAGCGTCTCGGGTGCCCGCACCACCTCTTCCTGGGCGTTGTTCGCCATCGTGAGGTTGCCGTGCTGGTAGTGGTTGGTGGCCTCGGCGGCACCCTTGACGGCATTGCCGGTGCGTGCGGCCATCGACGACATCGTCGCGATCCGGGCCTCAAGGTAGGCGTTCAACGCCGCACCGACCGGGCCGATCGCCGGGGCGGACACCGCCACCTCGGGACGTTCGGTGCCCGGCACCACGGGGCCGATCATGGGCTGCTTCGTCACGTTGGGCCGCACCGCTCCCGGCACGACCGGACCCGCCGCCGGGTTGTAGTCGCCACCCGCAAGGACGGTGCCCGCAGAGGCCGCGGCACTCGCGAGGTCCTTCATCATCGAGTCGAACGCGCTCTCCAGGCGGCCGGCCGCCTCTCCCGTCGTCGACAGGGTGGCCAGCACACCGACCGGATCAATATCCCACTTCGTCACAAAACGCCCCCGCAGCACCCGCGACGGCACCCGTCAAGCCCGACCGGCGCCGCCTGCTTCCCCGTTGTTTTCCAACCGCCCCGCCGGATCAGCCCTGTCAGCCGGATCCGCTGTGTCAGCCGATGCCGTCGACCGCGGCCTTCGCCCTCGCCAGCGTCGAGCGGGCGGTCTCGTCGTTCTGCTCCAGCGTGGAACGCACCAGCTTGATGATCTCGCGCACCTCGTTGGCCGCCTTGTTCCAGCGGACTTCCTTGCCGTGGTACTCCTCGGAGACCCCGTCGGCCTGGAACTCGGCCATCGCGGCCTTCACCGCGGCATCACGGTCGCCGAGCACCAGCTCCAGGCGGCCCACGATCGCCAGCAGGCTGCCCTGCACTTCGGTCGAAGCGGCGATGTCGTACGAGTTGCGATCCAGGTTAGGCATGTCTGTGGTCCCCCCGGGCCTAGCGCGCGCCGAACCGGGCGGCGTCGAAGTTGGCGGCGCTCATGTGCTGGTTGACGTTGTCGGTCTGCTCCTGCATACCGGTGGTGAAGGACTCGTCCATCCCCGCCTGACCACCCAGGATCGCCTGCAGCGACCCGTTCAACGCCGCCGTGATCTCATCCGAACGGTCCTTGAACGCATCGAACGCGGCCCGGCCGGCCCCGTTGAACTTCCCCTCCAACGGCTGCGCCGCCGCCACCAACTGCTGGATCAAGGCGCCCAGGTCGTCACTGGACGCGACCGTGCTCCTGCCGAGCTGGGACAGGGTCGTCGACCCCATGTCGAACTTCATCCACACACCCCCGTGCGTCAGTCGTGAACCACACCCACCCCCTAACCGTCATGGTCATGCCACAGGCGAGGGTTCGATCATTTGTATCAATCAGGCATTGCAGCCGCAATGCAAATCCAGCCACAAGTGACTTGTCAGCGTCACAGCTTCACCACCACGCGCACTGGCGCAGCCCTCGGAGCAGGACCCCTCGACTGTCGGCCTAGCAGGGGCAGGAAGCCTTCTCCGAGGGCCATGTCCACGCTTTCCAGGTGCTGGGCATACCCAGGGGCCAGGTCCGCTATGACAACCTCACCTCCGCGGTGGCCCGGGTGCTCGGATTCACCCGGGCCCGGGTGTCGGGGGACGAGGTTTTCTCCCCAGCCAGGTACACGCGAACGTGGCCAGCTGCGCGGTCGTCACAGGGCTGGGGCCGCCCGATAGCCAGCCTGCCTCGGGACTGGACGGGCTGTCCAGGGTGGGGCGTTGCCCCATCGCGTAGCGACGCCCGAAGGGCGCCCTTGACTGGCCGGCCTGTCCCGCACCCTGAGAGATCGGGCGGCCCCGGCCTTCCAGCCTGCAGCTGAACCTCTTCGGGCTGGGGACGTATGTCTGTACCTCACTGGCCGCGTTCGGGTGTACGCCGACACCGGGTGGCGACAGACCGCTGGACCGCGTTCCGCTCCCGGGCGAGACTGGACGCCTTCTACTGCCAACCGGGCATCGACGGCGCCCACGAGAAGGGCGGCGTCGAGGGCGAAGTCGGCCGGTTCCGCCGCAACCACCTGGTCCCCGTCCCCGACGTCACCACCCTCGCCGAGCTCAACGCCCGGATCGACGAGTAGGACCGCAGGACGACCAGCGCCGGATCGGCGAGCGCCCGCGCACCGTCAGCGAGCACTTCGCCATCGTAAAACCCCTGCTGCAACCGCTGCCCGAGGACCACTTCGAGACGGGGCGGCTGCTGACCCCGCGGGTGGACTGCTACGCGCAGATCACCGTGCGGCAGGACCACTACTCGATGCCGGTCCGGCTGATCGGGCGCCAGGTCCGGGGCCTGCTTCACGCCACTACCGGAGCGGCACGACCATCATCACAGCCGGAGTAGAACGGCCGATCGGCGGCAATCCGGTCGATCGGCAGCAGGGTCCCGTCCAGCAGCACGAACACCTTCACGGATGCCGTGCGGACCGCCTCGGCGAGAGTGGGGGCGAGGGCGGCCAAGACCCCGACGGCCTCGATGATGTAGCGGTAGGCGGTGGAGATTCTGATGCCGAACCCGGCGCCGAGTTGGGCGTCCGGGTGGCCTTTGCGCAGGTGGGACAACGTGAGCAGGCCTGTCGGCCCGCGCTCAGGTGCCGCCACCGGGTGCCGAGCTCCCGGCGATGCCTGCGCAGCTTGGCGGAGAGGAAGCGGGCAGAGCTGGACACGTCGACGCCGGACGGCAAGACAAGCACACGAAGCCCCTGGCGGAGACGGATTTCTTGGTCGAAAACCCATTCACCAGGGGCTTCACCTGTCTGTCAGCCCAACGGCCCGGCTCGAACGTCAGGTTGGAAAGAGCTCATTGGGCCGAAAGCAGCTACTCGTAGATGCGCGCCGCCATAACCATCTGCCCCACCAGTTCCCAACTGGGCTCGACTGGGGTTTCCACCCCCCTGTTGGCGCACCAGTTCGGCATGGCCTCTAGCCACGCCGCCCACGCCTCAAGGAATGCATCGAGTGATGAGTTTTCCCATTCTTCAGGGTTTCGGTTTAGGTCTAGTCGCGCCTCCTTGAGGAACGCCACAAGGTCCTCCCTGCCACTAATCCGTCGAGTGCCACTCAGCCAACCATCCATTAGCTCATCTAACCCTGATGGTGAGGCCGTCGTTGACCTCGGTGTTCTTGTATTGGCGCTCTCTGGCGACCTCCTCAGGCGTGGCCTGTTCGGCCGTGAGGCTGGTGACCGCGTAGACGGTCTTGATAGTGGTCTTGCCGGTCTTGCGGTCGGTGCGGCGGCGCTTGATCTGGACGGCCTGACGAGCTCCGGGGAAGAGCAGGTTGGTCACGGTGGCGACCTTGATCCGGCGGATCTCCGAGCGGCCGTGGCCGACACCCTTGGTGCGGCCCTGAAGCGGGATGTCCTTCCAGGGAAGGGACTTGAGCTGCCTGTGCAGCTTCTTCTGGTTGCCCTTTGCGATCACGATGTAGTGCGCGTCTCGCCCCAGGAGGTACTCGGCGTGCTCGCGCTGGCTGTGCATTGCGTCGCTGGTGACCACGGCCCCGGCCAGGTCGGCGAGGGTGTCCAGCAGTGGCTGGAAGCAGGTGATTTCGTTGGTCTTCTCGCCGACGTCCAGCTGGGCGAGGACCAGGCCGGTGGTGTGGTCCAGTGCGGCGAGCAGGTGGATCTTCCGGCCCCTGGCCTTGGCCGCGCCGCGAAGGCTCTTGCCGTCCACGGCCAGGCCGCGCAGCCCGGCGGCGCCGGGCTCCTTCGGGCGGCGATCCGCGAGCCAGCGTCCGACCGCTCGGTCCAGGGCGTCGCCGTCGATACGGGCCCGCAGCCGGCGGACCGTTGTCTCGGCGGGCAGGATCCGCCCCGGCAGAAGGGGATCGGGATGGGCGCCGACCTGTTCCAGCACGTGTGGCGGGGCGTCGGCGATCCACTCGCCGACCGCCAGCAACGAGGTCGCTCCGGCCAGAACGGCACACGCGGTGAGCGCGAGCACAGCGGCGAGGCGGTGGCGTACCCCGCGCGGGTCTCGCGGGTCGGGCACTTCAGCCAGCCGCTCCAGCAGGCCCGGGACCTCCTCGGGTACCACTTCGGGATGCTCGCGGAGCTGGTCAAGGGCAGGCGGGATCAGCAATGATTCGTCGGCAGGCACGGTCTTCCACTTGGATCACGGGGCGTCGAGAACTCCATGATCTTGGAAGCCCGTGCCTGTCATGTTCCGAGGGACGGTTGAGCTGGCAGACCGTCACGAACCGGGCGTCACGCGACTACGCCGAAGCCTTGCCCTGGGCGGTGACCGGTGCGGGCCCATTGTTTGAAGGCTATCGGGTCACCTCACCGCTTACCTCAAGAACTCGGGCTCCATGAACATCCAAGGCTGCAGTGACCTGCTTTGCCGCCTCTTCGCTGAATAGCCCGATGGTCACACTGAGGAGGAATCCGGAGGTAGGAGGATGCTGGGCCTCCCGCTGCAGGGCAAATTTATCCCCATTGGGCAACGAGAACGCGAAGCACAACCATTCAGCCAGATCATCCACGGCAATATCGGGGCGCCCCCAACGGCGATACAACGACGAGAGGTCAACTTCGATCAGCGCCAGGTACCGAATGTCCTTCAGGACTAGCTCTTCCTCAGGAATTCGCCGCAGGCCGCAAAAACTCAGCTCCATCGAACCGCTCTACCTCGCCTCTGTGACTACGATCGGGATGGAAGCCCAGTCCTTGCCCCCACTAGTGAACTCTGTGACGCCACCTGACGGCCGGCCCGACCCCGACGAAGACCAGAACGGAGGACACCAGCACCACCCGGGCCCGCGGAACCCGGCGCAGCCGCAGCGACACGCGACGGACCCTGACCTCCCCAAGAAGACAAACCAGGGTAAACCGATCACCTCACGGAAGCCCGGTCATCGCTGACAAATCGAGGCTGATCAAGCTTGCTGAGTGGCAAGCGGAAGCGTTCTGAATCCGGAGGAGGTCACCTCTGCTCTTGTTCGAGCACGGTCTCGATCCGCACGCGGGCGACCGTGCGCGGCCCTTCCAAGACCAGCAGTTTTGCTCCGGGACGCATATGAGGGAGCGCCAACTCAGGTGCGAGGAATCCCACCAGGCAACGCCGGTGATCGTCGTCCAACCACTCGGTCTCCTGCAACAGGATGCTCAGCTGGTCCGCCGAAGCCGGCCAGCCCGGCTGGACCTCCTCCTCGCTGCCCTGGACGAACACCGCCGTGGCCATATAGACGGGCGCGGTCGGCGGGCCCGACCTTCGCCCGCCCTCTTCATGCGTGCGCCAAGTGACCACGCCCTCGGCCACTGGACTCTCGATCTTCTCCATCACGGCCACAGCTCGATTCCGCTCATCTGTTTGTTGATCTGCGCGAGTTGGTCGCCATCGGCGTAGTAGCCGGGGCCGACACCGTCCAACTTACCCGCATGGTGGTGCAACTGGTCAGCCAATGACTTGGGTATCCGCGTGGTGACGGTCAGGCCGTCACCACGGTTGAGCAGCTCGCCCCACCGGTCGGCGTGCCCGCCCTCGGTCGCAAACCACTTCCCCTCCATCTGGCCCTCACCGGTCCCGAACCTGCCCGTCGTGGCAATGGCGTCAAACTCGGTAGCGTCCACATTCCGGAAAATCTGAACCGTGTCCGCAGGACCCTGGTGAACGACTGCGGTTCGTCCCGCAACAGCAGAGCCGGCGCTCGCTCCCGCGCTTCTCGCGGCAGCCCACTCCAATCCTGCGCCTACGAGGTACAGGGCAGCGGTGACGGCTGCTTCTCCGCAGTTCTCCCCGCTGGTGACGCATCGGCCTATAACCTTTACGCCGAATGGATCGTCGCCGACTTCAAGTAGGCCCGCTCTCTGCGCGGTGCCGCAGAATGCCGTGTAGCCGCTACTCGACCCGTTTCGCCCGAAGCATTGATTCTTAGCCCACGACTCTAGGCGGTAGCCGTATGTGTCCTGGGACTTGTAGGCGGCTGCGTAGTTGCTGAGTTCGTTGAACTTAGGCATCCGGATCCCGTCAATCACGGGCTGCCCGTCGTTGGAAGTACTTACTGTGCCGTTGGTCCCGCCACTTCCACCAGAGCCGCCGGCTCCGCTGCTGCCTCCGCAGTTGGCGTAGCAGATGTTTGAGTCTGTCGGTCCTGGTGCTGCTGGGGTGCACGAGTTGCCGTATGCGCTGCAGACTTCGCGAAGGCCGGTGGGGTCACTTTTTGTGACGGGGTTGTTGTTGGCGTAGTTGTAGCCGTTGAGGGACTGGGGTTGGTCCAGGGACAGGATTGGGTCGACGCTGATGAACTGGCCGAGTTTGGTGTCGTATTCGCGGGCGCCGATGTGGGTCAGGCCGGTGGTGGTGTCGATGTCGCCGCCGACGAAGCCTTTCTGGCCGGGCCAGAAGGCGGGTGGTGTGCCGCGTTCAGCGCCGTAGGGGAGTTGCTTGCGGCGGTTGACGGCGAGGTTCGATGCGGTGATGGAGAGGGTGTTGGTGCCGTGGTGGTCGGCGACCAGGAAGCGGACCTGTCCGTCGCTGGAGCGGATTGCGGAGCCGCCGGGCACGCTGTAGTACCGGTTGCCGGCCAGTGTGCCGGTGGACTTGGTCAGGATGAGTTCCTGGCCGCCGGGCAGGTAGAGGGTCGTCTTCGTGGGCTCGCGCTTGAGGAGGCGGGTGCCGTCGGGGTCGTAGAGGAACGACGTGGTGGAGCCGGAAGCGGTTGAGGTGGCGAGCTTGCCCTCGTCGTTCCAGGTCAGCCCTTCTGGTCCCTGTCGGGGAACGCCTTGCCGGCGTGAAAACATGATCGCGGCGCCCGCTCGCCGACTCCGGTTGCTCGTTGGGACACCAAGCCCGTAGGTCAGTCTGGTGCAGGGGCCGCTGCGGGGCCTTGCCTTGTTGCCGTAGAGCACGCCGGTCAGATTTCGTCTTCCCCGTGGCCCCTTGGGGCGGGCGCCGCCTGTACGAACGGAACGAGGGGGAAGGGGCACGCGCCCGTGGCGGAGACGGATGCCGAGGAGAGCGAGCAGGGACCGGAGCTGGTGGAGCGGGTCGCGGCGATCGATATCGCCAAGGCATCCGGGATGGTGTGCACCCGGGTGCCGCACGAGGACAAGCCCGGCCGGAGAGTACAGCGTGTGTGGCACGTGGCCGCGACCAGCGGCGCCATCCTGGATCTCGCGGACCACCTGATATGCCAGGGCGTCACCCGGGTGGTCATGGAAGCGACCTCGACGTACTGGAAGCCGTTCTTCTTTCTCCTGGAGGCGCGGGGGCTTGAATGCTGGCTGGTCAACGCGCGTGACGTGAAGAACGTGCCTGGCCGCCCGAAGACCGACAGGCTCGATGCGGTGTGGCTGGCCAAGCTCGCCGAACGCGGCATGCTCAGAGCCTCGTTCGTGCCGCCAAAGCCGGTGCGGGAGCTGCGGGACCTGACCCGTTCCCGCGCGGTCCTCACCCACGAGCGCACCCGGCACAAGCAGCGCGCGGAGAAGCTCCTGGAGGACGCGCAGATCAAGCTGTCCTCGGTGATCTCCGACATCTTCGGCGTCTCCGGCCGCGCGATGCTCGAGGCGCTGATCGCGGGCGAACGCAGCCCCAGGGCCCTGGCCGACCTGGCACACGGCACCATCAAAGCCAGCCCCCAGGCCCTTCAAGAGGCACTGGCGGGCGGGTTCGAGGAACACCACGCGTTCATGCTGCGGATGCTGCTGGACACCGTCGACTACCTAACCATGCAGATCGACAAGCTCACCGCCCGCATCACCACCCGTCTCACCGAGCTGTCCACGACCCACGACGACAGGGACGGTGACAGGGACGACGACCGGCCCGGTCAGGGCATGCTGATGCCGCTGACCGACGTCGAGCGCCTGGACGAGATCCCCGGGGTGGGACCGGCCACCGCCCAGGTCATCCTCGCCGAGATCGGCACCGACATGAGCGTGTTCCCCACCGCCGACCACCTGGCCTCCTGGGCCCGCCTATCCCCACGCACCTTCCAGTCCGGCCCGAAGAACACCTCCGGACCCGCCGGCAAAGGCAACCCCTGGCTGCGCGGAGCACTCGGCGAAGCCGCCATCTCCGCCGCCCGCACCGACACCTTCCTCGGCGCCCGCTACCGCCGCATCGTCAAACGCCGAGGCCACCTCAAAGCACTGGTCGCCGTCGCCCGCTCCATCCTGGTCACGGTCTGGCACCTCCTGAACGACCCCACCGCCCGCTACCGCGACCTCGGCCCCGACTGGCACACCAAGAACCTCGATCCCGCCCGCAAGACCCGCGACCTCGTCCGCCAGCTCACCGCCCTCGGCCACGACGTCACCCTCACCCCGGCAGGCGCCTGACACACCACCGCACCGCCCCTCAACCCCGTCGGCACAGCCCCAGGGGCCACATCGCCATGCCCGTCGAACCCCCGAGTTTTCCGGTCAGGGATTGGGTGGCGCCGACAGCCGGGTCCTTCGTGACGAGGTTGCCGGTCTTGTCGTAGGCGTACGTGTCCGTACCGGTCGTGCCACCGCTGGCCGCTACGCTGCGGACACCGTGGGCCTGGGCAGCGTTCGCTGTGGTCGGGTAGGTATACGTACGGGTGGTGTCGGCGGAGACGGGGCCTGCCTTGTGCTGGGTCTCGGTGGCCCGCTGGCCGGTGTCGGTGAAGGTCCAGCTCGTCCAGTAGGGGTCGACTGTGCCCAGGGTGCCGGTGCCGGCGCCTGTTGAGGGCTTGGTGGAGCAGCTGCCTGCGGTGGTCCAGGCGTCGATCAGTCGGCGGGCCCAGTCGTAGTCGAAGCACTGGTCGTCTTCGACTGATGCGTCGCTCTGGAGTTCCTTGATCCGGGTGACGTTTCCGGCGTCGTCGTAGGTGTAGCGAATGTCGGAGAGGGTTGACGGTCCGGTGGCCTCACGGTCGACGACCTTGGTGGCCACGCGGCGGGTGGATGCCTCGTAGGTGGAGGTCTGGATGACGCGCTTGCCCAGGTTGCCGAGTTCGGCCTGTGCCGGCTCGCCGAACGGCGTGTACGACGCGCCGCGGAGGTAGACCTGTGAGAGGTCGCCGTCGATGAGGGCAAGCTGGTCCTGGGCTCCGTAGTGGTTGGTGACGGTTTCGGTGGGCAGGATGGTCGCGGCGGCGCTGTTTCCGGTCGTGTACTTGGCTGTGCGCGGGAGGCTGTTAACGGCGGTGCTGGTGGTGGCGACCGTGTAGGTGCCCGCCAGTTCTTCCTCTCCCGTCACGGACGGGATGGTGACCTTGGTGCCGGTGGGCTTGCCTCCGGTGTCGTATCCGGTCACCGCTGTGGTGTAGGCGGCAGCACCGTCGTAGCGGGTGGAGGTGGCCGGCAGTGCCTTGCCGCCGGTGACGGTGTCGTATGTCCACTGGGCGAGCTTCGTGCCGGTGACCGAGTCCTTGCGCAGGCTGGTCTTGCGACCGAGCTCGTCGTAGGTGGTGGCCAGGGCGATGCCGCGGGCGTCCTTGACCGTCTCGACGCGGCCGTCGGCCCCGTAGGTGGTGGTGGCCAGGCCCTTGTCGGGATCCTTGGCGGTGATCTGCCGGCCCCGGAGGTCGTACGTGTACGTCCAGGCGTTCCGGCCGGAGTTGTCGCTTATCTTGGCCAGGCGGCCGGCTGTGTCGAACTCGTAGGTGTGCTTCTCGTACTGGGTGGCCGCAGCGCCGATGACAGGAGTGCGGTCCTTGTAGTCGCGGCGTTCGATCACGCGGTCACGTGCGTCGGTGACGGCGAGCGTCGCCGTGCCACCGTCGGGCGGGACGATTGCCGACCAGTTGGCACCGTAGGTGTTCGTGGTCGACCACTTCGGCGTGTTCAGGGTGAGCAGCGTGCTGACCGTGGTGCGTCCGCGGTTGTCGTACTCGGTCGTGGTGGCGCTGGGGATCTGGTTGTCGGTCGCGACGAACGGCGTCGTCGATACCGGGTCGCTGTTGTAGTACGGCGCGTTGGTGCGGCTGACACGCCCGTGGTCGTCATAGAACGTGTCCGCGACGATGCGGCCGACGACGCCTATGGCATCCGTCTGGGATTGCCGCTGGCGCAGCAGCGAGTCGTACAGAGTGACGGAGGTGCCGGTGGTGCCGTCCTCGTAAAGACTCTTGGTCGTCACGGTGGACTGGTTGGTGGACGACAGCTTGTAGCTGAAGGTGACGTTCGGCTTCTCCGTTGTGGCCCGGCCCTTCGCCCAGCCGGTGATGAGGCGGCCGAGAGAGTCATACGCGGAGGTGGCGGTGCGGCCGTTCGCGTCCGTCACCGTCAGCGCGAGGCTACGCAGGCCGTCGAGCGTGGACGTCGCGGTGTAGCCCTTGGGGTCGGTGACCTTGACGGTCGTCGGCTGAGCGCCGGTGGCCGGGGTGTAGGCGGTCGTGGTGGTCTTGCCGTCCTGGCCCGTGACCTTCAGTGCCCGTCCGTAGGCGTCGTGCGTCGACTGGCCCGTGGTCTCCCAGTCCAGCAGGCCGGAGGCGTCGAGGCCCCAGGCGGCCTCGGTCTTGGTGGCGTTCGCGAGGCCGGCTTTGGGGGAGGCCCCGTATGCCTGTCCGTCGTAGTAGGTGCGGGAAGCGCCTGTGACCTTTGTGTTCGGAGCGGTTGCCGAGCACGGCGCGTGGCTGGTCGTGACGACCTTGGAGGGGTAGGCGATCAGCCAGTTCGTGGTGTCCGGTGTCACGTAGGTGGTCTTGGTGCACTTCGTTTCGACCTTGCCTGCGGCGCCGTCGTCGCCCTCCGTGAGTTGGAGACCGTACGCCGGGTCGTAGGTGCGGGTCGTGGTGTTGCGCCGCCAGGTGGTGCCGTCGTCCAGCAGCGTTTCGCTCAAGGTGGTGGTGGTGCCGGACAGGTGCGCGGTCTTGGCGGGGAGGTCGGGGGCCTCCTCGCTCGGCTTGTCCGGGTCCGTGATGCCCTTGACCTGCTGGGTGGCGGTCGCCTCCGACTCCCAGGGGAGATTGGTCGTCTTCACGACATTCGGGCCGGATACACCCTCGTAGGTGCGGGTTTGCGCGATGCGGCCGGCGAAGTCGAGCCGGTCGGTGACGCCGAAGACCTGACCGCCCATGCCGGTGAAGTACGTGGCGGCGGTCTTGGTCCGGTTCGTGGAGCCGACGCTGGTGTCGACTGACGTGTATCCCTGCCACCGGTTGTAAGTCCGGTGCTTGTCGAGTGTGAACTCGCCATCATCCTTACGCCAGTTGGGTGTGGCGTAGGTGTACGAGGTGGTCTTGGACGGTGAGCCGGTGCCGCCGGTGGTGTCGTCTTCGACGACCTTGGTGACCACGTACTTGTGGAACCAGTCTTTCTCCGGGTCCACGGCCCCATCGCGCGTCCACCACGACGGGTAGCAGCGCTTGGTGTTCTTGCCGGCGGTGGGGAGTGCCGAGGGGGTGCAGTCGGTGGCGCTGTACGTGACGAGCGTCTGGCCGCCGGTCTCGTTGGTGATTTTGGTGATGCGGTACTTGTTCAGCGGAGGTTTGCCGTCCGCCGTGTCGACGCGGTTGGGCATGAGGGTGCCCTCGAACGTCGTGGCGGGAAGGGTGAGGTCAGCGAGGCTGCCTGCGCGGCCGGTGCGCTGGATGGAGTCGAGCCAGAGCGCCCTCTTGGAGGTGTCCCCGGTGGCCGGCCAGGACTGGGCCAGAGTCCAGCTGTCGACCGAAGTGAGTGTGCTGCCGACGAGGGAGTAGGTGTTGATGGACTTCAGACGCTTACTGGACCAGAAGCTCGGGGAAGCCTGGAGGCACTTGGTGCCGCTGGTGCAGAGCAGGTCGACAGGAACGTCCGGACCCCAGTCGTCCTTGTGCTCCTCGTCCAGAGTGCAGCTCTCGGCCGTACAGCGGTTGACGAGACCGAAGGTCACACGGCCGGCGGGGTTGGCCGTGTCGTAGACGTGGCCGTGTCGGAGGCCGTAGTCGATCTGCGTGAGGACACTGTCCCGCGTGTATGCCGCTGGGCTGTCGAACTGCTTGTTCTTGGCGTAGTAGCCGGCGTACTTCGAGTAGTAGTAGGCCATCGCGTTGCCGTGCGGGTCCACGACGTAGTCGAGGTTCCAGCGCCAGCCCTGCTGCACGGCGGAGAAGGCGAAGTCGGCGGCGTGTCCGGGCTCGCCGTCATGGTTGCCGAAGACGGGGACGGTGTTGACGGACTTCGTCTCACGGTCACCGGTGGTCCAGCCGGGCAGGCGGCTCTTACCGAAGAAGTACTGGGTACCGTCGATCGTGGTGACCTTCCAGTACTCGAAGTCCTTGTCACCGGAGCCGTTTTCGGCCGAGTCGTAGAGGCGCTCGACGCGCGAGCCGTCGTCGCCGGAGAGCTTCCATACCTTCTTGCCCGCGTCCCAGACCAGCTCGTGGCTGGAACCGTTCAGCGACAGGGTGGCGTTCTCCGACTTCCAACAGAGGTCGGCGACCTGGTCGGTCGAGGCGTTGTTGGCACCGTTCCCATGGCGATCACGCTCCAGCGGTGCCAGGAGTTCCAGCAGGTGACCTGGCCTTTGTCGAGGTGGCAGATCTCCTTCGCATCCTGGAAGTCGTCCTCCACTCGCCACCTGAGACACACCAGCGATACCAGCCTCGCCAGCGTCACCGGCCCGGGAGCGAAGCAGCGGTAGTAGGACACGGTGCGGGTGTAGCGGTGCCGGCGGGCCAGCAGGATCGAGGTACCCGCGCTGCTGTCGTGTCCCTCGGGGGTGTCGTCGGGGGTGACCTCGATCATCGCCCAGTCGTAGTCGCGTACGCCTTTCTGGCCGGTTCCGGTCCTCATCCGCTGCCAGGCCCGTTTCGGCAGCCGGGCGACGGCCTTGGCCACGCTCAGCCTTGCCGGACCGGTGGTGATCTGGTGATTGGAGCGCACCCCCACGACGTAGCCCAGGCCCAGCTCGCGGCAGGAGGCCCGCAGCTCCCGCCCGCCGTAGACCTCGTCGCCCAGGAAGAACGAGGCGGATATGCCCTGCCGCAGTACGGCGGCGCGGAGCAGGTCTGCCGCGAGCTGCGGCTTGGTGGCGAAGCACAGCTCATCGGGGACGCCGGCCAGTTCGCGGCGTTCGTCGTCCGCGGCCCAGTCCTTGGGGAAGTACAGGCGCCGGCCGACCAAACAGTGCCCGGCGGGCGAGGCGAAGGTGAGGTGCACGGCGACCTGGCACAGATCCACACCGCCGAGGGAGCCCGAGTACTGGCGGGCCGCACCGACCGCGTCGGTCGAGGACTTCGCGTCCCCCGTCTCGTCCGCGATCAGGATGCCGTCACCGTCGTCGAGCAGGGCCACCGCCCAGGCCGCCGTCCGGGCCAGCACCGCTTCCTCGTCCCACACCGCACGGGACAGCAGATGATGCAGGCGGTGCGGGCCCCGCTCACCGATCGCCTCGGCCAGGCTCCAGCAATTGACGTCCCCGAGCTCCATCAGCATGCCCCGCGTCATCCGCGCGAACGTCTCCCGGGTCTCGGACCGGGCGAAACAGTCCGCCACCGAGGCCAACAAGTTCCCGAACGCGCTGTCGTGACCTTCGTGGTCTACCGTGGCCGAAACGGCCGCCTTGCTCTGATACTGCGTCACACCACGCCATGATCGAGGCGGCCGTCCTCACGCCGGCACCCACCCCCATCACCCCGCTGACCAGCCACGACGACCACCAGCACGCCTATCTACAGCTGCCGTAACTGCCCGCGCCACCGAGCGGGACAGCTACCTCTGGGGCCGGGACCACAAGTCGGACTGCAGCCCGGAGACCTGCGGATACGTAGCGATCGAGGACACTCCTGCCTCATAGACCCGATCGCCCACGCCTACGCAGGGTGACCACGTTGCCGGGTTCAGCGCCCTCGATTGCTCATGGAACACCGACACGAGTAGTGCGCATGAGGTGCGGATTCGCGAGTTTCCGCAGGACCCAGTGCTCATCGAATCGCGGACCCTACACGCTGACGAAAGGACTCCAGATTGCCACTGCGACGACCGAGCTGTACGACGGACCAGCCCGCCTTCTGCCGAAGGGAGCCCGTGAGGTTGACAGGATCGGGGGAGATCCCTCGAGCACGCGGGCCGTACGCCTGGAGGGGGAGATCCCTGAGCGCTCGAAGATCGATCCCTTCTGCTCCTTCCGCGTGAAGTCCGCGCCCTATGGGAGTAATGGTTCAGCGAGTTGCGTCACTCTTCCGCCGCATAGGGGACTTCGTTGCCTCGGTCGGTGCTGTCAGGAGATGATAAGGCCGTGAGCGTTGCCCGCAGCCACGTCGGGCCCTGGACGCTGGAAGATGTCCTGTCCCTGCCCAAGGACAGCACCCAGCGCGTCGAGTTGGTCGGAGGGCAGCTGCTCATGGGCCCCGTGCCCGGGCTGCGTCACCAGCGGGCCAGTCGCCAGCTCGCGAACCTCCTGGAGCAGGCCGCTGTGGCCGCTGGCGCCGAGATCGAGATCTTCGCGAGGATCAACGTCATCGTCCCCGATGGGCTGCTTGTACCGGACCTGGTCGTCGTGGACGCCGCAGCCGCCGAGGCAGCGGGCGTGGCGGCGTCCGCGCACGACGTGCTCGTGGTGGTCGAGATCACCTCGCCAGCAACCCGGGTCACCGACCATAAGCTGAAGCCCGCGCTGTACGCGGCGGCCGACATCGAGCACTACTGGCGCATCGAGCTGGAGCCTGCACCGAGTCTGCTGGTCGGCCGCCATCGCGGCGGCTCCTACGCCGACCGCGAGTTCGCAGCTGGCGCCCTTGCCCAGATCGACGAGCCGTTCCCGATCGGCTTCGACCCCACGGTCCTGATTCGCGGGTAGCTCCGGCCGTTCCGCCGACGCTTGCCCGGATGCTTCGCCGTCCACTGCACCGGCTCGTCGTGGAGGTTGCTGTGGTTCGGCCTCGCTTACTGCACGTCGATGAAGTCACCGGCGGCGTTGGCCGCCGGGGTTGTCGAGGTGCCCGCGAAGGAGTAGCGGTAGTACCCGTCAGCCGAGGCTGCCACTGTTGTCTTGAGGGTGCCGGTGCTGCTGGTCGTGACGGTCTTGACCGTGGTGTAAGTCGCGCTCGACTTCGCGCGGAACTGCAGCTTGACAGGCTGGCCCGAGTAGCCCACGTACTGGCGGGTGTCCCAGTTCGCGCGCGAGAGTTTCCCGGTGACCGTGACGGTCTTGCCCTTCTTCACAGGCTCTGGCGCGGCGTTGACGGTGAGCTGGGAGGCACGCTGCACCTTGACTGTGGTGAAGGAGTCGTCCACGGTCTGCACCCGGTTCCTGGAAAAGGCAGAAGGGGAGACGTGCCAGGTGCCCGCGAAAGAGTTGGTTACCTCGTTGACCAATGCCCTGCGATTGGCCATGACCTGGAAACGGATCGTGCAGGTGGTCGTGGTGGAACTGGAAGCCTTGCACTTGAGATCGCCTGCCCTGGCGATCCACCCCTTCGCTTCGCTCTTGGAACCGCCGTACCAGAGCTCAAGCCCTGTCTCGATGACCCCAGAGCGGTCCGAGGCGGTCACTGTTGCGGTGAAATTCGTGGCGGTAGTCGGGCCCACCACGATGTTCTTGCCACCGTTGACGACTACCTTAGTGATCGTCGGGCCTCCGACGGCCTGCGCGCCGGGGGCTGTGAGAGCGCCCAGAGTCAGAACACCGCAGGTCGTCACGGCGGTCGCAGTGACACGTATACGCATGTGTTTCCTCGTGTGGAGAAGAGGGTCAGCGGTGAGGATGCCTTCACGCTGCACCGAGTGAGTTCGGGAGTCTCGTGACTCGCGTGATCAGACGGACGGAGGAGAGGAATGGTTGTACCCCGCGAGAGCCCGGTTCCGGCTTGCCGGGCTTGCCCGTCCGTCGAGGGCGTAGGCCGCCCGCATCGAGGCCGGCGGGCAGAAGTACCGCGGCTTCCTGCGCGTCGGGCAGATCTGCATCATGGACGCCCTCAACGAGAAGCGACTGGTCGCCGAGGGAGACGAACGGCTGCGGCTGCGCGAAGCCCTGGACGCCCTGGAGAACCACCGCCAGGTCGCCGACTGGGTTAGCGAGCTGACCGCGGTGCACATGGCGACCAACCCCCGTGACGGTCACTTCACCGCAGGCGCGCGGCGGTGGCGCCGACGGGCTGAGGCGTTCCCCGAGATCGTGGTGCTGACGCACCTGATCCTCAACCCGCCCACAGCCGCCCCCGATCCCAAGGAGCTCTATCTCGCGACGACCGCCGAGCTGAGCCGACGATTCGCACGGATCTACACCACCCTCGGAACCCAGGACCCCCTCTACCGGAGGTTCTGCCTCTACCGAGACCGCGACTTCCGTAAGAGCCAGATCGCCTGAGAACCCCGGACCGCCGCGTTCTCAAGCGACCTGACATCCCAGCAGGTCAACGGTCATACTGCACGATCTGGTTCGCGGAACGGTTGAGAGGGCGATAAGAGCCAGTTCCCCACGTTTAATGCTGATCCGCTCCACCCGGTGGCGGGCTGCCTGCCGCGGAATCCACGCGGAGGGCCTCGTCGGCGGGCTTCGACCGCTGACTCCCCGCCTTTCTGGAGGGGGTTCTGTCCGGTAAGTCCGCCTGCGGGCTCTCCGACTGGCCACGCAAACCAGGGCTAGTTGGCTCTTATCGCCCTCTGAGGATCCGCAGCACGCGATGCCCACGTGACGTCCCGGCTCCCACTGGACACATACGCGCCGAGTACAGAAGTATCGAGATCCTTGAGGGACTCCAGTACGTGAGTGGCAATCGCAAAGCGCGGATCGCAGCGATCAGCGGTCTCGGGAACGGCCACGACAGTCATCTGGGCTGACACGCCAGCGAGGACGCCGTTGAGCGAGTCCTCGATCACAATGCATTCGTCGGGTGACGCGCCGAGGGCGGCGGCTGCGCGGAGATAGGCGCCCGGGTGGGGCTTGCCGTGTTCGTCGTCTTCGGCCGAAAACACGGCACCGAAAGATCGGTCAAGGCCGGTACTCGCGAGCGCATGCCGAATCACCGACTCCGGCGAAGATGACACGACGGCCATCGCCCTCGATGCACGCGCGCACGTTGAGACGGCGTGTTCGGCACCGGGTTTCAGCGCCACTCCATCCAACCTACGGCACACGGCGGCCACAATCTGCTGCTCGACGTCGTCGGGGTCGGCTTGAATGGTGGCCCGATCGAACCAATAGGCCACCATGTCCCTTTGCCGCAGCCCGCGCGTCGCCACCTGCATCTCCGTTGTGAGGTGCAGGCCAAGCGGACCGAACACTTCACGCTTTGCCGCGTCCCAGATCGGCTCGGAGTCGATCAAAAGGCCGTCTAGGTCGAATAGGACTATCGGTTGCATTGGTTGCTCTTTCGTTGGCGATCACGCGAAGACGAGACGATTCGCTGCCCCACCGTGCTGTGGTCGATGACGATACTCATGAGCCGCCGGCTGGCCCGGCGGCGGGCGTGAACCGTCCCGGGGTGGGCTTGTCGGCCCAGCCCCGGTCGGTTAGCCGCACAACCCAACGGCCCGAGCATGCCTCGCCATGCCGGCATCATGCCTGAACTGCGGAAATGCCCATCAAGCTCGCTACGACAACGGCTTCTTACCAGCGCGTGCGTGGCAGCTCCTCTACCGTGTTGCACCATGACCATCCTGATCATCGGCGGCAGTGGCTTCCTGGGCACTGAGCTGGTCCGCCAGGCGATTGCGGCGGGCCATTCGACGGCTGCGACGTTCGCCACCCGGCCTGGCGGCACTCCGAAGGTCTCGTGGCACGCCCTCGATCTGCGCGACTCCACTCGCATCGAGGCAGTCATGTCCAAGGTGGAGCCTCGCGTGATCGTCAACGCGACGAGCGGGGGGCCCGATTGGACGGTCACGGCCGAGGGGCCGGTCCGCCTGGCGATGACCGCGGCGAAGCGCGGCAGCCGCCTGGTCCATGTATCCAGCGACGCCGTGTTCTCCGGCGCGGACGTGCACTATGACGAGACCCGCCTCCCCGACCCCGTCACCCCCTACGGCGCGGCAAAGGCCGCCGCAGAGACCGGCATCCGCTTCGTGAACCCGGAAGCCGTCGTCGCCCGCACCTCTCTGATCATCGGCGACCAGCGATCGGAACACGTACGCGCGGTGCACGACCTCGCGGCCGGCACCCGCACCGGCGCCTTGTTCACCGATGACATCCGCTGCCCCGTACACGTCGCCGACCTGGCCGCCGCCCTGCTGGAACTCGCGTCCAGCGACCGGGCCGGCGTCCACCACCTGGCAGGAACCGATGCCGTGAGCCGCCATGAACTCGGCACCCGCATCGCCCGGCGTGACGGGCTCGACGCGTCCCGGCTCCCCACCGGCCTGCGGGCCGAGAGCAGTCTTCCCGGAGCACTCGACGTCCGCCTCGACGTCCGCGCCACCCAGGACCGGCTCCGGACAAAGCTCCGCGGCGCCCGCCAGTTCCTTGCCCTGGGGACGTGAACTCATCTCGCCAGCCATGTGATCGTCCACGCTCAGATTCCGGTGGTACTGCGCAGCCCTCGATGAGATGGGCCGGTTCCGGCGCTCCGGGCCCTTCCGCCGCGTGAGCCCCGGTTCCGCGAGAGTCAACTGGACTGAGAACACCGGCCGAGCCAGTTCCCACACCACCTGGCAGCCCTGCAGGTCACGGCGCCACCCGCTGCCAACTCAAATGAGATGGGACATCAACGCTGACGCCAATTGAGGCAGCAGTGGACTGTCGGTGGCTGGTGGCAGGATCACCGGCATGGTTTTCGTACGTACTACTCCGCCGAGGCCCGTCCAGGTGACCGCGGTCTTTCCCGAGCTGGCTCCGTTGGCGCGGCCTGCGGTGCGGCTGCATCCGCGTCCGGGGTCGCCTTCGGTAGGGGACAGCTCGGTCGGGGGGCCGTTGCTGTGGCCGGCAGGGGAGCCGTGGCCGCACTGCGAAGACGCGCACCTGCACGTGGACACCGGATTCCGCGAGTCACCGACCGAAGTGCGGCTCGGAAGACGCTTGCGGTCCCGGTGGCGCCCTGACGGCCGGGCTGCCACGCTCACACCCGAGGAGGAGGCGCTCAAGGAGCGCGATGCCGCGCGGCTCGCCGAGCGGCTCGACGCCGGCCCTCCCTATCCCGCCGAATGCCCTGTCCCGATGTTGCCCGTGGCTCAGCTGTTCCTGCGTGACATACCCCTGTTGCGGCCGCCCGGGAAGGCCGATCTGCTTCAGGTTCTCTGGTGCCCGTACGAGCACGAACCGCATTACAAGCCGTCGACCGCCCTGTTCTGGCGCTCGGCAGCAGAGGTCGGCGACATCCTCGCCACACCACCGGAACCGTACGAGGCGGACTATCCGGGTTACGTGCCAGAGCCGTGCGTGCTGGCGCCAGAAGCGATCACTGAGTACCCCAACAGCCTGGATCTGAGCCCGGAGCTGCAGCTGATGCTGGATGACTGGAGCAGGTGGCAGGCAGCCAGCGCTGGCGTGGACAGCTCCTACGCAGCGTATCCGCGCGAGTTCTACCACGTTCACCTGGGCAACGCACCCGGCTGGAAGGTCGGCGGCTGGCCTCTGTGGGGCCGCACCGACCCGTACCGTCGCTACTGCGCTGTGTGCGAGGTGCAGATGGTCCCGCTGCTGACGATCGCTTCCTTTGAGTGGGGCGGCGGTGAAGGTCGCAGCTGGGCGCCGCAGGAAGACCAGGCCGCCCTGGCTGACTCTCACTACCGGGGCCAGAGCCCCTCGCAGCCGACGCGGGTAGAAGTAGGCAGCACGGACAACATGCAGATCTACGTCTGCCCGACCTCCCCCGAACATCCACACACAGACCTGGTCCAATGAACTGTCGGCCTGTCACACACCCTCCTGTAGACGGGGACAGGAATGCTGCCGAGTCAGGGCGTGTGACGAACCGCTTGCCTCACCGGTGACAACCAGGCTGCTTCGTCCGGTCGAAACCGCAGGTCAACGGAGGCCGATGATGACAACTATCGTGCTTCGGCTCATGTGATCCGGCTACCCGCACAACTCGGTGTGATTGAGCGTTCCAGCTGGCCAGTTGAGCGCATCCGTCGGAGCCGCCCGCCCCCGGTGACCGGATGGTGTCCCGCCGAGTGGTGTAACAGCGGTCTCCGCATAGCCCCTGGTCAAGGCGCGGATCGGGGCGGCCGCGCCCACCCCCTTCGGACGGCATGTCAGCAATAGGGGCCGCGAGCGTCCGCCGCGTTCTTGGTCGCGATGTAGCCCGAGGTCAGCCGGATGAGGTGCGCGGCAGCTGACATCAAAACTGACTGCCCATCAGGCATAGGGTGATCGCGGACGGGCCGATTGTGGCCGCAACCTGCGCTTTGGCGACTTACTCGAGCGGGACCTCGACGGCCTCGCGCCCACAGCAGAGCCGTACCGTGGGTGTGCGGGTCTGCTGTGGGCGCTCCACGCTACGTCCTACGCCGTCACCGGCCCCCACCGGCTCATCCCCAGCTCCCACCCGTAGGTGCGGCCTCCGGCTTCCCGCCCCGCCGGACCGCAAGGCCCGGGAGACTGGATGACGTGTGGATGGGGCTGGAGATGAAGGACGCCAAGGCTGCGCTGGAGGGCGTGATGCCGTGGCTCGCGCCGACGGGGAAGCTGACCGTGTGTAGATAGCCACTCAGCATCGTGATGAACGGGCGGTGTTGTGCCGTTGGTGATGGTGATGGTGGGCAAGTCGGTGCAGGAGGGTTGTTCTTCGGAGCGCTGGGCGGCACCGTGATCATGTCCTGAACATGACCACGGCCCTCCCGCTCGTTTGCCGCGTCCGGGAGGGCCGTGTGAGCGCCAACGGAGGGCGCTTTGATCATGGTAGATGTGACAGCTTCGGTTGTCGAACAGCGCTTGTCGGCAGGCGAGTTGTCGTGCCCGGACTGTGGTGGAGTGCTTGTCCGGTGGGGTTGGGGCCGGTCGCGGAGCCTGCGAGTTCTGGACGGGGTCGTGGTGGTGCGTCCGCGCCGGGCCAGGTGCCGCTCCTGCGAGGCGACGCACATCCTGCTTCCCGTGTCGTCCCTGGTCAGACGGGCGGATGTGGCGGAGGTCATCGGCGCCGGGCTTGAACTCGCGGCGACGGGGTGGGGCTTTCGGCGGATCGCCACGCGGTTGGGCAGGCCGGCCACGACGGTGCGGGGCTGGCTGCGGTGCTGGTCGCGCCGGGCGGGCCGGACCGCGGCGGTGTTCACGTCCCTTCTGGTCGCGCTGGCCGACGATCCGGCCTTGGTGCTGCCGACTCCGGCCGGGACGGCGGTCCGGGACGCGGTGTCCGCGGTGACAGGGTTCGCCCTCGCCGCCGCGGCGAGGCTGGGGATGGTGAAGGTGCCTACCTGGTTGCTGGCGTCGGCGGCCTGTCACGGCCGCCTGCTGTCACCGGGCTGGCCGTCGGCCTGAACCCAGAAACGATCAACACGACCTGGCCCTGACGGAAGCGGTGGGCCCGGTTCCACCCTGGCGGTTGGCATGTCCGCAACCGCTCTGGGAGGGCCGCTGGATGGCGTTGGTCGATGAGGAGGAGCGACAGCGGGCCGAGCGGGCCCACCAGGTCGCTTTGTTCCGTTACCAGTTGATCCGTGAGGCGGCTGACGCTGCCCTGAGCCCGCGGCAGCGCGGGGCGATGGTCCGGGCGATCGCCGCGAAAGTGCACACGGATCCGTTCGGCAAGCCGGTCAAGGTCACGCGGGGGACGGTGGACCGCTGGCTCAGGCTCTGGCGCGAGGGCGGCTTCGACGCTTTGCTGCCGCCGACCCGGCAGGTCACTCCGCGCACGCCGCAGGAGGTGCTGGACCTGGCGGCCGCGCTGAAGCGGGAGAACCCGACCAGGTCGACCGCGCAGGTGGTACGGATTCTGCAGCAGCACCTGGGCTGGGGTCCGTCCTATCGCACGGTCCACCGGCACCTTCAACGGCTAGAGCTGCTGACCCGCCCGGACGGGCAGGCGCCGGAGGCATTCGGCCGGTTCGAGGCCACGCGTCCGAACGAACTCTGGGTCGGCGATGCCCTGCACGGTCCGAAAATCGCAGGTCACAAGGCATACCTGTTCGCGTTCGTCGACGACCACAGCCGGACGGTGGTCGGGCACCGCTGGGGCGGCGCCGAGGACAGCGTCCGCCTGGCGGCGGCTCTTCGGCCGGCGCTGGCCGCCCGCGGCGTCCCCGAAGGCGTCTACGTCGACAACGGCTCCGCTTTCGTGGACTCCGCCCTGCTCAGGGCATGCGCGAGACTCGGGATCAAGCTGATCCACTCGACCCCGGGACGCCCGCAGGGCAGAGGCAAAATCGAACGCTTCTTCCGAACTGTCCGGGAACAGTTCCTCGTCGAGGTCGACACGGAGAAGGTCACCGACCTGCCCACGCTGAACAGGCTCTTCACCGCCTGGGTCGAACAGGTCTATCACCGGCGGGTCCACTCCGAGACCGGGCAGCAGCCGCTGGAACGCTGGCTGGCCGGGGCGCCGTTCCCGACCCCGACCCCGGACGCGCTGCGGGAGGCTTTCCGCTGGTCCGAGCTGCGGAAGGTCGCCAAGACCGCCACCGTCTCGCTCCAGTCCAACACCTACAACGTCGACGCCTCGCTCATCGGCCGGCAGGTCGAGCTGGTCTTCGACCCCTTCGACCTGACCGACATCGACGTCCGCTTCGGCGGCCGCTCGTTCGGCAAGGCGATCCCGCACCTGATCACCCGGCATGCGCACCCCAAGGCCAAGCCCGAGACCCCGGCCGCCGAGCCGCCGGCGCCGACCGGCATCGACTACCTCCGCCTGATCGACACCGAGCGCACGAAGGAGCTCGGGCAGCGGATCAACTACGAGGTGTTCCTGCCCGGCTCCGACCAGCCCGTCGAAGCCGTCGACCTGACCGAGGAAGGCTCGTGACCAGCGGCAATCCGGTCCAGGACCGGCTCGACGAGCTCGACGACCAGGAGGCGTCGGCCCGCCTGCTGCTGGAGCGGACGCTGCGGCTGGCCGGCCGCATGCTCGATCACGAACGGCCCACCGGCCCGGCCCTGCGTCTCGCGGTCCGCTTCCACCGGCGGGCCGAAGGCGCCGCGACCGAACTGGACGACACCATCGCCTACTTGGAGAGGAACAACGGGCGTTGATAGACAAATTGACGGCGCACTGGGGCTTCACGCGCATGCCGTTCGGCAAAGACCTGGCGCCCTCGATGCTGCACCGGCACTCCTCCCACGCGCAGGCCGTCGCCCGAATCACCTGGTGCATCGGCGAACGGGCCCTGGGAGTGATCACCGGAGAGGTCGGCGCGGGCAAGACGGTCGCGGTCAGAGCGTCGCTGTCCCAGCTGGACCACCCCCGCCACAAGGTGATCTACATGGCGAACCCCGCGGTCGGGGTCGCCGGCATCCACCACGCGATCGTCACCGCGCTCGGCGGCGTCCCCCCGACCGCACAAGTCGACGCTGATCCCGCAGGCCACCGACCTGCTGGCCACCGAGAACAACGAACGCGGGCGGGTCCCCATCCTGATCATCGAGGAAGCCCACCTGCTCGACCACGAGCAGCTGGAAGCGATCCGGATGCTGACCAACGACGAGATGGACTCCAGCAGTCCGCTGGCCTGCCTGCTGATCGGCCAGCCGACCCTGCGGCACAAGATCAAGCTCGGCGTCCTGGCCGCCCTCGACCAGCGCATCCAGGTCCGCTACAACATGCCGTCCATGACCAACGAGGAGACCTCCTCCTACCTGGTCCACCACCTCGCACTGGCCGGCCGCACCGACACCCTCTTCACCGACGACGCGACCACGCTGATCCACGACAGTGCCCGCGGCTATCCCCGCGCCGTCAACAACCTCGCCGTCCAGGCCCTGATCTCCGCATACGCCGAGGGCAAGCCCATCGTCGACGAGACCAGCGCCCACAAGCGGCTGATGCTGCTCACCCGGTGAGCACTGGTGTCCTCGGCGGGTGTGACCAGCTCTGGCCACACCCGCCGGCGCGGCCTCGCCGCAGCCGACCCGCTGGGCTGTCCGGTTGCTGAGGGCGTTTGGCGGGCGCTGTGGTTTATCAGTGTCCTGCGCAGCCGTCGTGTCCGCAGCCGCCGCAGGCATCTTCCTGGTTGCAGGCGCACTTGCAGGATTTCGTCCGGTGGCGGTCCGGACGTCCGGGGTTGCCGCTGGTGCGAGGGCTGGGGGGTGTGGGGGTACGGGGTGCGGGGATGCGCACGGTGCGGGGTCGTGCCGGTCGCTCCGGGTTGCTGAGGTCTGCGGCGATGTTCACCAAGCGCAGGCGGTCGACGCGCGGGTGGTGGTCGAGGAGCGTCAGTTGCTGGGGCAGGGTGGGGTCGGTCAGTCCCGTCGTGTGCCATCCAGCGGCTGTGATGAGATGCGCGGCGGCCTCGGCCTCAAGCCATGCGGCGTGGTGGGGCGACACCCGGCCGACCTGCTGGTCGCAGATGTAGTCGGTCGCGCTCCGCAGTAGTCGGGCCATAGGAGGGCACGAGTCATTGTTTGCCTCCAACAGGTTTCGGCTGTAGTCGAGGATCTTGTGGACGAGGACGCGGTGTTCGCCGAGATCAGGTGTGAGCATGCCGTTCAGTCCTTTCTCAAGGTGTCCGGCGGCGGGGCCGAACAGTTGGCGTTTGTGCCGAATCGGCAGGTGGGAGTGGTCTCGTCGGCGGAGGGGCGAGGCCATTGGCGTTGGCCAAGGGCGGTTTGCCGGGTGGTGATGCCGCCGCAGCCGGTTCGGGGCCGTGGTGATCTGGTGCAGTTCCGGGCCGAGGGCGGCAGTCAGCCGTACGCGAGCAGCCCGCGTTGCTCGTCCGGTGGGGCCCGTGGCGGGTGGTGCGGCGTACGCGCGTGGATGCGTGCGCTGCGGCGAGCGGCGCCGTGGCAGGTGTCCCTGTCGTCATTGCGGGACGCGGGCGGTTGGGCGGGTGTGCTGCCCGACCCGGAACGTGCCGGGCAGCACGCCCGGGAGGCTCAGGGGCGGATGACGGTAAAGTTCCCGACCTCCGGACCGGGGCACGCCTGCCGGGGTACGGGTGCGGGGTCGGCGAGCCTGGTGCACAGGGCGCGGATCAGGTGGGTCGGGGTGAGCGGGTGCGCGGTGGCGTACCACAGGGCGGTGTCATCGATGGCGCGCCGGGCAGCCAGCAGCCAGTTCGTGCCGACGTTGCCGCAGATGCTGGGCGGCAGCGGTGTGACCACGACAGTCTGCTGGTCGGGCCCGTACCACACGCACTCATCCTGGGCGAGATCGCGCATCCAGCCCGCCGCGTCCAGCGGCCGAGTGGCCGCTTCGTGCGGCAGCGGTGCGCTCAGGTAGTGGGGCCGACCCTGGTCGGAGAGCTCCTGGGCCGGGTCGGTGAGGGCGGTGGCGAGCGTGGCGATCAGTTCAGGCGGGGTGGCCGGGGCAAAGCGCACCTTCCAGGCGGCAGCTACTCCGGGGGCCCGGCGGGCGGTGAACTCCCAGCTCCAGGAGGCCGGGCATGTGCTCTGGACCGGCGATGTGCGGTTTCGGACCTGGAGGGCTTCCAGCAGCCCGCCCTCCTCGCGACGGCTGAACACGATGGCGTGCTCGTGGGAACCGATCTGCCAGCCGTCAGCCAGCAGCCACATGACCAGGGAGCCGGTAGCGGTGGCGTCCGGGCCCGCCAGGTGGCAGGGGGAGATCAGGTATGGGGGATTGCGTCGTGGGGCCATGTCTGGACTTCCCTTGTTTGCGGTGCGGTTGTTCCGGGGTGCCGTCCCTCGGTCGTGACCCGGGGGCGGCACCGGGGTCAGGGGTTGGTGGTGGCGAGGGCGCGGGTGGCGGCCTTGCCGATCACGGCGGCGGCCTGGGCCGGGTCGGTGAGTTCCAGGAGGGTGGTGCCGGGCAGGGGGCGGGGGTCGGGATCGAAGGCGAGCCACAGCACCGCGCACCCTGCCGCGCGCAGCGCGGTGACGCGTTCGGCGGCGGTGGCGGCTTCGGCGGGGCGGTAGTAGCCGTCGGAGGCGATGACCAGCAGGCGGCCCGCGCCAGGGGTGGTGAGGTCGAGTGCGGCGGTGAGGGCGTCGGTGGCCTCGGCGAGGCTGTGTCCGCCGCCAGCCGCGTCGAACTCGGTCACCGTTGTAGGGGCGCGGCCGGGCATGGTGATCGCGGTCAGGGATCGGCGGTAGGCGATGGTCGCGGTACGCGAGTCCGGGTCGGTGAGCGCGGCGGCCTTGGCGACGATCCAGGCGGCGGAGGCGATCGGTGCGGCGGCGGCCTGCATCGAGCCGGAGACGTCGACCGCGATACCGACCCGCAGTGGTGGGGTGGGGCCTTGGCGGCGCTGGGTGCGGATCCAGGGCTGGGCGGTGGGCATCGCTCCCGCCGCCTTCTGCGCGTCCCTCGCCAGTGCGCCTCGCATGCTCAGGCGTCCGGGCGGGGCCGCCGAGGCGGTGACGGTGATGGTGCGTTCCCGGAAGGCCGCCGCCCGCAGGACCCGCGCGAGCTGCCCCGCTGCCGCCTTCTCCGCCGGGGTGGGCGGCCGGGTCCCGGTCACCGGTGAGGAGAGACGCTGTCCTTTGCCTCGCTGGCTGTCCGGAGTGAAGGGGCGTGCCCCGGGAGCGAAGACCTTCTGGGCGGTCCGGGCGGCCTCGCGTGCGTGGGCGGCCTGGGCGGCCTTCGCCCGGGTGCGGGCGGTGCGGGTGGCTGTGGCGCGGGCCTGGGCCTCGCGCTGGGCGGCCTCGTTGGCAGTGACCCGGGCGGTGGCGTTGCCGATCGCCTCGGCCAGTTCACCGATGTGCCCGCAACGCGCGTCCGGGGCCGGTTCCGGCTTGTCGGGGGCCGCGCCGAGGGCCTGGCACCAGGCGCGGGCGTGTTCCAGCATGCTCTGGGTGTCCTCGTCGGCGGTGGTGTGCGCGGCGGTCCAGATGGTTTGGAGGGTGTCCAGCCGGTGTGGGCCGAGAATGCCGCTGACCGCTTGTTGGACGGGCAGGGTTTCGTCCGGGTCGAGGATTTCGGCGTCGCGTCGGGCGAGGATCAGGGCGGCGGCGAGCCCGGCCTGCCACGCGTCTCCCGGTGTCTGGGCGGTGAAGTCGGCGAGGACCAGGGTGTGGAGGGCGGAGCGAAGGAACGTGCGGTCGGCGGGGCGGCGTGCGAGGTGGGCGCGTTCGGCGCGGGATTCCTCCAGCATCTGGGCCGCCGCGTCCAGGGCGGTGCCGCGCAGCGGTGGCGGGGTGGTCCATCGGCTGTGGGCGGCGTGCGCGGCCTCGTGGGTGAACGCTCCCCAGGCAACCGGGTAGTTGTGTTCGTCTCCGGGCCGGGTGGGGTCGATGGCGGTCGGGTGCAGGGGGGCGAAGAGTGCCCGGTCGATCTCCAGGGCGGCCCGGGCGGGGAAGAAGGACGCCGGGGCGCCGGAGCGGGTCTGTGTCTCGCAAGTGACGATCACGTCCTCGCGTCCGGTCAGTTCGGGCAGGCGCGTGGTCAGGGCGGCGGCGATCCGCAGCCAGTGCCCGGTCTGCGGGCCCGGCCTCGGCTCGTGCGCGGGGCCGCCGTCGTCCTCCCAGCGGGCGTGGGCCAGTTCGGCGTCGGTGGGTGCGGGCGGCGCGAGCAACACGTGAGCGGGTGCGGGCATGGCAGACGGGATCCCTTCCAGGGGTTGGTGGTGGGGGCCGGGCCCGGCACTTGGCCGGACCCGGGCGGGTCGGGTCAGAGCTGGCGGCCCAGGGTCAGGGCGGTGACCGGGCGGCCGATGACTTTGGTGACGATCTCGGCGACCGTGTCCCGGTCCTCCAAGGGGGCGATGCCGACCAGGTTGGCGAAGGCCGCCTCGGTGCCCAGCACGTCGGCGATCTTCTGGAAGGCGATCAGCTCCCGTAGTTGTGGAGCCCATCCGGTGTCGCCTGCCTGCTGGAGGGTGGCGAGGTTGCGGGCGATCCGCACCGCCGTGCGGTCGATGCTCAGGGAGGCGGCCAGGTCGTAGTCGGAGCCCACCTGGATCTGCACGCTGAACCGGGAGGCGAGAGCCTCCGTGAGGACTGCCCCGTGAACACCCGGGTTGTGTCCGGCGATCACATAGAACCCGTCGGCGGCGGTGACTGTCTCGCCCTTGTGGGCCTTGACCTGGATCTGTCTGCGCCCGTCCATCGCCGGATAGAGGGCGGCCAGCACCTTCGGCGAGATCAGGGTGGCATCGTCCAGGAGGAGGGCGCGGCCTTCCTGCATGGCGGTCACCAGCGGTCCGTGAATGAACTGGTAGCCGCCGCCCGCGTCCTGGGTGTACTCCCCGATCAGGTCGCCGACCGTGGTGTCGCCGTCCCCGGCCACCGTGATCAGGTCCGGGAAGGCAGCCTCGATCAGCGAGGTCTTCCCTGTGCCCGGCGGCCCGTACAGCAACACCGCCACCTGCGCCTGACGCAGCCGCCGCAGCGCCTCCACATCCGGCAACTGCGCCAATGCCCTCGGGTGGTAGCGCTGCCCGTTCGGGCGGATGATCGGCTCCGGGCGCCCGCCCGGCGGGGAAGCCGCAGCCGCTGGTGCGGCGGACCGGCGCGGCGCCGTCGGCCCTGGGCTCGGGACGGGCAAAGGCCCCGGGGGGAACTGGGCGGCAGCGGAAGTCGATGCCGTCGCCCGGTACATGCGCGGTTTGGAGCCGCACCGTTCCGCTTCACCCCGAACCGTCAGGGTCTCGCAAGCATTGCCCACCGCCCCGCCGGAATGCCCCAGCATCCCCGACAGCTCCGTGACGCTGTACATGGCCGCCGGGTTCCCCGACAGCACTCGCGCGATCATCGCCCGTAGCTGGCCCGGACGCGCCTTCCCGCCCGGACCCGAGGGTGAACTCACAGCCACTGTCGAGCTATTCGGCGCACGGGACGCGGGTGTCTGCGTGCCGGTCCCCGACGGCTCGGGCATCGGTGCGGCGGTAGCGGTCATCTCATAAAGCCCTTCTCTGCAGACACTGCCAAACCGAATCCGAGAACCCCAGGCCCGTTTTTGGGCGCACTCCACCCGTCATCCGTTTTCGGGCGGAGTTCGTCGAGGGGTTCCCTTTCCCGCATTCTCCGGGAACAATTCAAATATAGCTCGACCCGCACATCACTTAAAGCCGTATTTCGACTTAGGAATGCTGGAATTCTCGCGAATTCACGACCCTATTTCAGGGGAATTCCCGGCGGTACGACGCAAGGCGTCGTCGCCGGTGACCTGGACGACCGATTCCCAGGCGTAGGCGCGGCGCCGACATTTCGGGAAATCGACTGCACGCGCGAATCACGCCACCGGCGCGGCCGCCCTCGGCTGCGCCTGGGTGCCGCCGCGCCTCACAGTGCGGGTGTCAAGCAAGCGTGCATGGCCGAGTGGTTCGAGATAGAGGCATCAATGAGGGGTTGCAGTAGGGCGGCGGATGACGGCAGCGACGTGCTGGTGGGCAGCGGGCGCCGGGGCCGGCTGGTGGTGGATCGGGATGTGTTGCTGCACCGATATACAGTCGCCCTCGCCCGGCCGTGGCTCGCGTGCCGCCTGACCTGCCGGGTTCCCGTTCACTGGGGTGTCGTATCCAAGCGCGCACCCGTAAGTGACGGTGGATACGACACCAGAAACGACGGGGCGAACGCCATCGAGTCACACTCGCCCGAAAAGTGGTGGAGAGGCCCTGCGGGACTTGCCGGTCTACCGCGTCACACCGGCTGGACTCCTGGGCGTGACCAGGGCCTTGGTGACTGGCTCTGGTGCGAGGCCGAGGTCCGCAAGGTGGCGCTCAAGGCGGGTGTACGTGTGCCGGGCTGCGTCGTGGCGCCCTGCGGTCTGGTAGAGGCGGATGGTGTGCTGCGCCAGCCTCTCGTGGTCAGGGTGCAGAGTGCCCAGGTGCTCCAGGAGCGCGAGGGCTTCGGTCCGCTCCTGGGGTGCGGCGTCGGCTCGTTCGGCTTGGCGGGCCAGGCGCAAGGCGGCGTCGGAGGCCTGGGTGGCGAGGTGTTCGCGGATGGCGTCGGCCCACAGGTAGTCGCTGCCTTGCGCGAAGGGTCCTCGGTAGTGGGTCAGAGCGTCACACACGACGGCCAAGGCAGTGTTCTCGTCTCCGTCGCCTGACGTGGACGGCGCGGAGAAGGCTCCCTTCAGGCAGCGGGTGAAGTCGGCGAGGTCGATTTCCACGAGGTCAGGATGGAGTTTATGGAATTCTCCTTGAAGGAGGACAAATTCTTGCGCGGTGATTCCGGTGGCGGCACGTAGGGCTCGCCGGACGGCGCGGCGCAGGTTTTTCAGTGCGTTTTGGTCGCTTCCCGGGGCGAGGTGGAGTTTGTCAGCGATGTCGGAGGCGAGCAGGCCGGTGGGGTGGGCGGCTAGCAGGGCGAGGAATTCATGGACTTCGCTGCGCAGGTTCGTACCGATGGGATCGGGGTTGCCTCGGGCGTAGAGGGTGATGGGTCCAAGGACGTGGAGGCGTACCGGTTTGGTTTGCGTCGGCCGTGACGCCGTATCCACTGAGTACGGCGAGCAGGGTCGGTCGTCGGATTCGGACTCGGACTCGGTCGGCGGTTCGGGGTGCTTGTCGTGCGCGGGCTGGTGGGGGATGGGGAGAATGCGCAGCCGAGGGCGTTGCCCGTGGGCGGTGAGCAGCACGTCCGTCATGTCCTGGCCTGCCTCGGGGCTGAGGTGGAACAGCCGGAGAGGGCTGGGACGGTCTGTGTACGACTGGGGGATGGTGGTGCCGTCTGCGGAAACTTGCCAGCGCGCGGCACCATGCAGAGCGGTACCCAGAGTGAGGACGATCAGGCCGCCGGGACGGCTGCGGGCGGCCAGTGCCTGCATCTGACCGGTGGTTGCGGCGTCCGGCACTGCGAGCAGGAGCAGGGTGCCGGGGCTGCTCCGCTCGGCGGCGTGGGCATGCTCCGCTTCGGTTGCCACGGGCCCGGCCTCGAGTTCGGCCTGGGTTCGGGCGTAAGCGATCAGTCGCTGCTCGGCCGCTCGAATGGCCTGTGTGAGGTCGCTGCTCTGGGTCAGTGCGGTGAACTGCGCCGGAAGGCCGGGTAGGAGTCTGTCGGCCACGTCTTTGGGAACGATCGCTTGAACGTGCGGAGGCTTGGGCCGCTGGCGTTCGGCGGCGGTGAGGATGCCCACCAGCAGGGCTCGGGCAGCGCCTTCGGCACCGGGCCCGACCCAGGCGCAGCCTCCTGGAGTGGCGAGAGCGTCGAGCGGGACCTCGGTGTCGTCCCGAACGCCGATGGTGACTGTGCTCGAGGGCTGGGGTTGCTGCGGCGGGGTGCGGCGGGTGATCAGAGCGTCGGGATCCTGTGGCAGGCGGGGTTGAGTGGCTGCGTGGGCTGCCCGTGCCGCCTTGTCCACCAGTGGGCTCAGGGCGGGTACTTCCGTCTCCTTGTCGGGCTCTCTGAGTCGTCGTTGGTGCCAGAACCAGTAGCGGCGTGCGGCCAGCAGGCCTGCTGCTGTGGTGATACCGATCAGGCTGGCGCTTCCGAGGCTGATCGCAGCCGGGCCTTGCGTTGCGTCCGCCCTGGTGGTGCTGGCACCGCTCGACCGATCGATCTTGGCGGGAGTCGGGGCGCCTGGCTGTGAACGGCCGGTATCAGCGTGCTGGTGAGAGGGTGCTTGAGCCGGTGAGTTCTCGGCGGGTGAGGTCGGGGGCGTGACGGGCGGGGGGTCCGCCGGAGGCGGTGTCGATGGGCGAGCGATGGCTGAGGTGGCGGGGATGGTCAGCTGCCATCCCGGCCTGAGCAGGTCCGGGTCGGTGAGTCGGGCGCCATCGCATTGGGTGCGGTCCTTGTTGAGCGCGTAGATGCGCGGCCAGTTGATCCCGTCACCCAAGTGCGTGTGCGCGATGTCCCAGAGGGAGTCGCCCTCGATGACGGTGTACTCAATGTGCCGGAGGTCCTGTGCCTGCCCGTGCGGTACGGCAGGTGACGAGCTGCTGCCCGGGGGCATGGCCTCAGTGGAGTCCGCGGCGTTTTTGGCCGTGCGAAAGGCGAAGGCGACCGGGACGGGAGCGATCGGGGCTGTTGCCGCGATGTGCGCTCGTAGCTCGCCCGAAGAGGTGGGCTGCTGGGCGCCGGCCGGGTGGGGGCGGCACAGGGTGAGTACGGCGACGACGAGGGTTCCGACGCACAGGGCGGCCATGGAGCCCCGCAGTGACAGTGTGGCCAGATGCTCATGGTGCGCGTGCCGGCTGCGCAGCAGTTGTGGGAGGTGGGTGGTGTACCAGATGGTCTCGCGGATGACGCTGAAGGCGAAGGCGGCCCAGCACAGCCAGCCCGTGACGGCCAGCAGGTCGATCATCAGAGGATCGCTGACCGGTTGGAGGAGCCGTTGGCCGAACTCAGCGAGGGAGGAGACGTGTTCCGGCCAGGGGATGCCTGCGGCCCGCCACAGTACGTAGGGCATCCCTGCCAGGAGGGTGAGCGCAAGGGCCAGGGTGCCGACGGCCGTGACGGCTGCGTTCAGGCGCTGACGCCAAGGGGAATGGGTGATCATTTGCCGCCGTCGCTCTCCTCAGCCAGGTGATCGATTGTCAGGGGGTGAGGCGTTCCGCGCGTGCGGAGCCGGTGGCGTGCACGGTGAGGGTGCGCAGGCCGATGAGCTGCAGTACCTGAGTGCTCTGGTGATGGGTGACGTGCACGGTGACGGCGTCACTCCGGACCGACGCCGTACCTGTGTCCCCGGTCGAAGCGATGTGGGCGCGGGCAGCGGCCGCGGCTCTCTGTTTCAGCAGTCGGACCTGGCTGCCTCTGCGCAGTCGGCCTACGTCCAGTTGCTGTGCACCCACACGGGCGGCTTCTTGAGCTGTATCCAGAGCCTGGGCCTTGGCGGCGAGGGCGAGTCCGCCGTCGACGACGATTCCGGCGAACAGCCACAGCGCCGCGATGACGCCGACGGCGAACGGGGTGAGCTGTCCGCGGTCATCATGGCAGAAGGTCGATCGAAGTCGGCCGGAGGCAGGATGTGCTCGGACGCGTCTGTTCACGGCGTGCTCCTGAAGACGTCGACGACGGAATGCGCCGTGTCGGCGAGGCGTACGCGACCGGGTAGCCCTGTGCGAGTCAGGTCGCCCAGTTCCGCGGTGCACGAGACTTGCGCAGTCACCGTGGCGCCTGGTGCGAGGCCGCGGGTAACCAGGCGGACGCTGGGCCGCGTGCATGAAGCTCCCGCCTCGTTCAGTGCCGCACTCGCCACGCCCTCGGCTTGGGCCCGGGCTTCCTTTTCGGTGCGGGCCAGGGAGGCGGCGCGGGCAGCCTGGTATGCGGCGTCCGCCAAGATCAAGCGTGCATCGGCCAGTCGCCCGAATGCGACCACGACCAGGAGGACGAGCACGAGCAGGGGTGTCACCAGCACCAACTCCATCGCCGCCGAACCCCGCTCGTCTCGCCTGCGGAGTGCCCTGCGGGTCACGGCTGGCCTCCGGTCGCTGTCGTGACCCTCTCGGTGGGCCCGGAAGCTGTGCCCGCGGCATGCAGTGTCAGGCCGGGCACTACCCGGATGACCGGCCCCCTGACCCGCACGGTGGTCCGAGTGGCGGTGCGTTCGACGATCACGGAAGGGCGGATCAGGACTCGGTCGCCCAATGCGGCGAGGCTGCGCCTTGCCTGCGCCCGGCCGTCTGCCGCGGTGCCGTCCTCGACGCGGGCGGCAGCCAGCCCCCGCTCGGCGGCGTACTGAGCGATGTGCCGTGCATGCCAGACGAGAGCGAACTGCACCACCAGCAGCGCGATCAGCAGCAACAGCGGGACGACCAGTACCAATTGCAGGCTCACCGCCCCACGATCACCGCACTGCCGACGTGAAGACGCGGTCATCTAGCCGCCGAGGTCGATGCCGTTGGCCTTGGTCAGCACCTTGCCCACGATGATGCCCACCACCGCCAGGGCCAGGGTGGCCAGCAAGGCCGTGACCACGATGGTCTCGGTGGTGTATCCCGCATCCGAGCGCAGGTGGCGGCGAGCATCGGCAACGTGAGCACGCGCCAGACCGGCGAGGGCGTCGAGGTGGAACATCATGAGTGCTCTTTCTTCGATCTCACGGTGAGGAGGGGCGTTCAGTTCATGGACAGGACATGGGCGAGGGCGGGGTAGCCGATCAGGAGCAGGAAGGCAGCGAACAGGCCGACCACGGGCAGCGACATCCGCTCGGTGGCCGCCTGCGCGGCTCCGTCGGCCTCGGAGATGCGGCGGCGGCGCGTCGCTCGCGCCTTCGCCGCAAGCGATCCGCGGATCTTTGCGCCCTCGCTGCCCGCGAGGTTCAGCGTCGACGCGAGTTCGGCCAGGTCGCTCACGTCCAGTTGCCGTCCGAGCTCGCCCAGGTGACTCCAGGGGCTCGTGCGGGTGAGCTGCGCGATGTGGAGCGCGTGCCGTAGCTTGCTCGCCGCCCACCCGCCCGGCGAGGCGACGGCCTGGGTGAGCGCCTGCTGGATGCCGGCACCGCCGGCGAGCGCGATCACCGTCAGGTCCAGGACGAGGCTGAGCGTGTGGCGCATCTCGCGGCGCCGCCTGGCAGCCTGCTTGCGCACGGTCAGGTCGGGCGCGAAGAACAGCAACACGGCCAAGGACAGCGATCCGGCCGACGGCATCAACCACCCCGCCTCAACCCCGGCGCCCAGACGCAGCAGCAATGCGACGGCCCAGGGGGCGAGGAGTCCGGCTGCCGCACAGACGGCCTTGCCTGCCACCAGGTGGTGGCTCTCATCCGTACCGCACACGGTCAGGTCTGCGCGCAGCGACTCGCTGGGGAAGCCGAGCGCCCGCACCAGCGGTACGGCGCGTAGTCCGAGCCGGGTGCCCCACTCTGTCGCGTCCGTCACCCGTGTGCCTGAAACAGCCGCCGGTACGGGTGTGTTGAGTGCGGTGAGCACGTCCGCGAGAGCGGGCCGGGGTGGGCGCAGCCCGTAGACGAGGGCGGTCGCTCCCGCGCCGAGTAGCGCGCCGAGCAGCGTGACGATCACCGCGCACCGCCCTGTTCGGCACTCGCTTCAATGCGGCCGACCGGGGCTGCCGGAGCGAGACGGACCGGCTCCTCGATACGGCCGACCACGGTCAGGCAGGTGAAGCTCATGGCGAACAGAACACCGACCGCCATGAGAACCGCCTGTCCGGTCAGCGTGTCGAACGGGTCCAGATAGGCCCGGTTGAAGACCACGAGCCCCACCGTCATAGCCAGTGTGGTGATGACCGTGACCCGCACGCCGGTACGCACGCTGGCGCGCCCGGCGTCGATGCGCTGTCGCATCGCAGCCTGTTCGCGCACCGAGTCGGCCAGCTCACCCAGCAGAGGGGCGAGCTGGCTGGCCTGCTGCTCGGCCGCCATCACGAGCGCGGCTACCACCACATCGGCGAGTGGGTCGTCCATCTCGTCGGCGAATGCCCGCAGCGCTGTCGGCAGAGAGCGCCCCGCACGCACGGCGGCGGCCAACTCACGCAACTCCGGCTCGAGTGGCGCCGGGGCGATATCCGCGGTCGTCAGTACCGCCTGCTCCAGACCGGCCGCGGCGGACAGCGTGTCGCGCAGCATCTCGGTCCACAGGGCCAGCGCCTCCATCCGCCGCGTACGCCGCGCCGCCTGCCGGTCTGGGCCCAGCAAGCCGGGCAAGGTGAGCATGGCGACGGGGGTGAGCACGGCCGCCACCGGCCATCTCGTCAATGCTCCGGCCACCGCACCCGCTGTCAGCGCTATCACGACGCGCCGAGTGGTCCAGTCGGCAGGAAGCAGCTCCGCCAGTGCACGCCACAGGCCGGTCCCTTTCTCCCGGGCAGCGTGCCGCATCGTGCCGCGGCAGATGGCCACCAGGCCGCACCCGAACATCGCCCCGCACGCCACCGCTGCCCCCGCCAGCGCACCGGGCCCGAGCCCGGTCGTCATCACGCGGCTCCCCACCGCGGGAAAGCAGCGCGGCGCGGGTCCAGCCCCACCGCGACCAGGCTGTTCAGGGTCTCGCTGCGCGGCGGAGTGGCGGGAACCGCACGCCCGTCGGGGCCGGGCCGGTACACCTCGTTGGAAACGACTTGGGCTCCGTCGGCGTCGATGACTTCTCGCACCGAGTCGATTACGCGGCGACCGTCCTTCGCCCAGCCGAGATGGACCACGAAGTGGACCGCGGAGGCCACCATCAGGTTCGTTGCCTCCAACGACAGCCGTTCGGGCGCCTGGGCCGCGTAGGAGGCGAGTTTGGTGAACACCCCTCGTGAGGTGGAGGCATGAATGGTGGACAGTGAGCCGTCATTGCCCTGGGACATTGCGTTGCACATAGGGATGACCTCCGCTCCGCGGATCTCCCCGACGATGACCCTGTCCGGAGACATGCGCAGCCCCCACCGCACAAGTTCCGCCTGGTCGATACCACCCCGGCCCTCGATGTTCGGCTCCCGGGCCTGCATGGCCACCACGTTCGGGTGCGCCACCGGGTCGGCGTCCAGGCCGAGCTCGAAGGTGTCCTCGATGGTCACCAGCCGCTCGTGCGGCGGGATCTCGTGAGCGAAGGCTCGCAGCACAGTGGTCTTGCCTACGTTGGTCCCGCCGCCGATCACGATGTTCTTGCGTGCACGGACCAGGGCGCGCAGGAAGGCGGCGAGTTGCTCGTCGCACACCTCCAACCGCACCAGCTCCGCCATCGAGGCGGCGGGGAACCGGTGCCGGCGGATCGTCAGCGACACCCTGCCCGTGACAGCCATCACGGCGAAGAGCCTTGATCCGTCGGGAAGTTGTAGATTCAGACGGGGTGCGCCACGGTCGAAGCGCCGTTCTTCGCCGCCGGTACGGGCCGCGAGCGTGCGGACCAGCTCCACCAGTTCTTCGTCCGAAGCAGCCACCGGGCTCTCACGCCGCCACGCACCGGTCTCGTCCTTGACCCACACGTTGTCGCTGCCGTTGACACAGATGTTCTCCAAGCCGGTGTCGGCGAGCAACCGCTCCAGGCTCCCCGTGCCGAACAACGCGTCCCTAACGGTTCGGGTCACCCGCTCCTCAGCCGCGACGTCGATCACCGCCCGCCCCTCGGCCAGAGCCTGACGCCGCTGCGCGCCCAGCTCCTCCGCCAGCAGACGGTCAACTGTGGCCCGTCGCGCGCCCTCGTCCTCTGCCACCAGCCCGGCGTGTTCACGTTCACCCACGTAGGCTGTCAGCCGGGCCGCCACCCGCTGCCGCACCAGATGCGCCAGCTCGCCCTCGCCGCCAGTGGTTTCCGCAATCAAGGACATCAGCTGCTCGCTCACGTTTCGCTCTCCTCGACTTCTCGCACCCGCACCGCAGCTGTCCGGCTTCCACCCGTCAAGAGCTGCTCGCTGTCTTCCAAACCGTGACCGCCGCGCGAGAGATCGGTCGGAATCTCTTTCCGAGGCTCCGCCATCTGACGGGCCAGCAGCCGTGCGGCGCTCATCAGCGGCGAAGGCCGCAGCCTCCTGGTGCCCAGGGCACCCGGTTTCGGGCTGTTCATGGCGGCCACGCTCTTGGTGTCCCAGGGCAGGAAGAACAACCGCGGAATCCCGAGCGTGCCCACGATCTCCTCTGCCGGATACGGGCACGGCCCGACCACAACGAGCGTCACCCGGCCAGCGCCTGCCTCAGTAGCGAAACCACCGGCCGACACATGAGTCAGGGACTCCGCTCCGCCACGGGATACCAGCACCAGTCGGTCGGCCGCCGCCAGCAGGGGCTCGACATCTTCAGTGAGTCGCCCCACATCCAGCAGCACGGTTCCTCGATCGTGGCTGTCCCCCAGCAACACCTGTCGACCGACCCCACCAGCCAGCAGCCGCACGGCTTCGCGGCACGGACCGCGCCCGGGCACGGCGGCCACCACGCGAGTCCGGAAGGGGATCTCATTCACCGCTCCGAGCAGGGACCCTGAATGCGGCTGTCCAGCCGCCGCCGCGACATCGAGCAACGATGGCGTTGCCGGAAGCCCGAAACGGATCATGAGGTCACCGCCGGAGACATCCGCCTCCACCACGACCGGCCGCACCCCGCCATCGGCATCCGAAGGCCACGCGGCAGCGGCTGCCAGCGCCGTCGTCGTCACCCCTGGCGCGCCGGCCACCGAACCGACGACCACCAGCCGCCTCACGGCGCATCACGCCTGTCCGCGGACAACACCACCACACGCGGATGCTCCAACTGGACTGCCCGGCGTGCAGCCGCGGTCTCCACCAAGACCGTCACCACACGCGGTCCACCTGCTGACTCCGATGCCCGCACCCCTGCCACCGTCCCCACCACCGCCGAAGGAACGCTCGCCTGCGCTTCCGCGTCCACCCTGACGTCGGCAGCCCCGGGAAGGAGCGCCACACGCTCACCGCGTACAAGATCCGGTGGTGCTCCACCCACCTCCACCGCGAGCGACACTTGCGAGAATCCGATCGGGGGGAAATCGGCGCTGGGGCCGACATGACCGGGTGCGAGCAACGCACCTGCCACCAATGGAACCCTGGCCCGCCGACCCAATACGCTGCCCCGCTCCGCAACCTGCACCACACCCGTGTCCGCCGCCACCTCGACAGCGCGCAGGTCAGAAGCCTTCAGGACCTGCCCGGCCGACACATCCCGAGCCAGCACCAGAACCTGGTCCCGCTCCCCCACGGCCTGTGCGATGAGTGTGAACCCGACCGCCGAGACCACCACCGCCCCCAGCCCTGCCCACACCCAGCCCAGCCGACGCTGCCGACCGGCTGTCACCACAGGCGGATCCTCCGGACTCGGCTGACGCGCGCCCGGCACCCTGAACCCGCTGCTCTTCAGGGCCGAAGAAGACATGGGGGCACCCACAATTCACCTCACGATCAAGAAGATGCCGGTCATCGACCGGCTCGGTCCCCTTTTGCAGACCGACCGGACAGCTCGCCTCAGCGCGTCACGACGGCCTGGACCTCACCCACCACCAGCTGCCGCTGCGCGGTCATCTCCAGTCCGGGCACGACCCCTCTCTTCCCGCCCCCATTCCACTCGACATCCCACGTCACCTGCACCGACACCGAGTAGGCACCACCCGAGGTCGACGGTGACGCCCGCTGATAGGTGTAACCGCAATCCGGAGAGGGTTCTTTCGGGTCATAGACATCCGAAAACGGAGTTCCCGGCCCCAGGCAAGTCACCTGACCGCCGTCCCCCATCGACCACACCGCATTCCGCGGCCTGGCCGTCGCCGTGACGGTCACGCCCTCCACAGAAGCCGAGGCAACAACCGGTCCCCAGGCAGACTGCTCCACCCACATCCAGGTGGGGACATGGACCACCTGCACGAGATCCTCGGGCGGACTCGTCCGGATCACCGGCTTCGGCAACTTCAGCTGCTTCACCGCTCGCTGGACGACGACTTCCACGGAAACCGGCTGCCCCGGCTTCGGCTTCTTCCCATCCTCGGGGTCAAACCGCGGCAAGATCCCAAGGCCATCACCCAGGTCGTACTCCCACCCACTCGACGCGATCGTCGGAGGCTCCACCGGCCCGCTGGCGCCCCGATTCGGGAGCGCGCGGCGAGGGGACCAGCGCTGCGCCGTGACGGCCGGTCCCCTCTTGACACTCTTTGCCTCCGCTTCGCACGCAGCGGGACCGCAAGTCACCCCGGCACCCGTACTGAACACGTCGTCAGCCCTCACGCCATGCGCAGCGCAGAGCACCGCAGCACAAGCCGTGACCGGCAACAGGAAAGTAGACGGCCTCAGCAACTCCCGACCTGCCCGATGTACAGGTGGTCAACCCGCCAACGGCCGCCTCGCTGGGAGACAGTTGCGTCAATACGGTGATGGCCGCCCGGTACAGCATTCTCCGGCTCACCGTCCGTCGTATGGTGCAGCCAGTGAGTGGCGTCAGCACAGTCTCGGATCACCACCTTTTCCGGGCCGCTGTCCTCCACAGACGGGTTGAGTCGAGGACTCCCCTTGGCAACGACCCCCTTCGCACGGTCCTGTCTCATCATGTAACGCAGGAGCTGCAGCGCCGCACCAGACGCATGCGTTCCCAGTCCGGGATGGCTCGCGTCCGAGGTCTTCGCGGCCACGCCAAGGTCATCCCACATCGCCCGGTAGGCAGCGAGGGCCCCAGCAGCCTCCGTGACGTGAGTACGCGACGGAGCCACATCTCGCGATGCCCCAGGCAGCGGTTGGGCGCCTGATGGGCCCTTCGTGCAGCCCGCCAGCAACAGCCCCGCGACCAACACGCTCGCCTCTGCCAGTACCTCGCCCCGCCGTCGCGCCCTCATGATCCCCCACGTTCCGTCACCCACCACACCCGGGTAACCACTCTGAGCTACTGGATGTGACTGGGTTACCCGGCGTTCCTCCCGCCAACCACGACAGGAGAGTGAATTCCGTCCAGCTCCCGGCTCGTCACTTGCGCCCGCTGCTTGGGTAACCGGCCTCACAAACGAAAGGTGGCGGCCATCGCCCTAATGAGCGACGACCACCACTTTCAAAGAGCTCATCTGCAAGCCCGATAAACTGCCCTCACTGGGTTGATGCCGACACCGCGAACCACGCCGTTTTCGTACGCTCTCCACCCCGGAACCCCCAAAATCCGTTGGAGAGTTCGTGGACGATGTGCAGACCTCGCCCTCGCTCGGACAGCACCGCGCACAGGGCATCCAAACCACCGCCGCGACTTTCGCTATTCGGGGCGTACGGAGCCGCTACCGGGAAGGTGGGAATATCCGGGATCCGCGGATCGTGGTCCTCCACTTCACAGAAGATCTCCTCTGCGATACGACGTAGGCGCATCTCGTAGGGTCCCGTTGCATACCTCGTTGCGTTCGTCACGAGCTCCGAGACTGCCAGTACCGCATCGGTGATCGCCTCGTCGTCGAGACGGAGTTCGACGAGGGCGCAGCGGAGTGCGATACGTGCTTGCGCAGGCGCGTTAGGGGTACTTCTCACCCAACGCCACACCACGTACGGGGTGTCACCCACACCGCGGTGCGCGCTCATCGCAGTCCTCCCCGGGCTGCGTGCCGCCCGCGAAGGACGCGGCGGTGACGGCCACGCCCGGGACGTACACAATCTCGCGTCTCACACAGAGCGTACGGGTAAGCCACCGTCACACATGGCAGCAAAGCCCCAACGGTGAAAATGAGCATTGCCACTACAGAGACCTCCGGGCGATAGCGGTTGAGACACGACCACCACACCGCTACTCACCCAAGAGCGGAATACCCATCTCGTGAATTATTTCAATAACTCTCACCGCGACATGCGACAATCAATGAACGACTTCCAGAGGCTCGTTCGATTCATCGCGAGGTCCGCTTGAAATATTGCTCTAACGAAACCGAGAGCCAACACGCCTTCGGCGGCCCAGGTCGTTGACGCACCTCTACTTCCCGCAATTACGGCATGGATGCCGCTCGTGCGCCGGGTCGCCCTCGGATCCATGGGTCATCAGGTCTGGCTGCTGCGAGTCGCCGTCGGCCCCAAAGCCGCGGCCAATGCGACCCAGGCGGCCTTGGTCCCGCAGTCCGTCACGCGGAACCCCCACTGTCCCTGGGCCAACTCGTTCACGATCCGCAGACCCCGTCCCCGCTCTGAGAGCGGCCCGCTCACTCCCGCAGTCGTGACAACTGTCCACGAGGATGCGGAGGCGAAGTAGAGGTCCGTGGGGAGGAGAGGATCCCCGTCGTGGATCTCGCAGATGTACCTCCCGGCGGCCGAGCGCAGGTGCAGCTCGTATGGACCGCATGCGTGCTCGTGCGCGTTCGCCACAAGCTCCGATACTGCCAGGACTCCGTCATCGATGGCTTCACCGGGCAGACCAAGGTCCTTGAGAACGCGTCGCAGAACCGTGCGTGCTTCACCCGTCGGGTTAGTGGTGTGGTCGCTCCAGCGATATACGAGGCCCAGAGTGGCGGACGGCGCACTGATCATCGGACGGCGAACCTCCTGTGATGACGTCAGTTCCCTTCCCCCGGAGCTCCGATGTGATCGGGTGTGCATGCGGCAGGACATCGCCGGGAGGCGTATCGCCGCAGAAGTCACCCTGTTTTTTATATGCGTACGGACCCGGGAGGATCGTGGCTCCAGCCCCGGCCACGAGGCGGTCGCGAGTCACACATTCAAAGATGGCCGCTGGTGCCCCTGACGCTCATGGGCGTTTATGAGCGCGGGGTGCGCGAGTGGTCGGCTCAGATTGTCGCCCCGCCGTGTCAACGGCCTTCGGCTCCGCCTGCCTGGTCGCTGAGAGCATGGACATGTGAGTGCTGACGTGTTGGGGTGCTGGACGCCGGATCGCCCCGAGGATGTGGCCGCAGTGTTCGCCAAGGCGGACTTCCCATGGTGGATCGCGGGCGGGTACGCGATCGAACTCGCGGTCGGCCGTGAACTGCGCCCGCACGGTGATCTCGACGTCCTGGTCCTGCGCCGCGACCAGGCTCTCGTACGTGATGTCCTAGGTGGCTGGGACCTGCATGTGGCGGACCCGCCCGGCCAAGGCGAGTTGCGACCGTGGCATCCCGGAGAGGTCCTTCCGCCGCCGCTCCACGACATCTGGTGCCGTCGCACGCCGGAGACTCCCTGGGCTATCCAGCTCATGCTGGACGAGGCCGTGGGCGCCCAGTGGGTGTCGCGGCGCCACCCCGCGATCCGGCTCCCGGTCGACCGGCTCGGGCGCACGAGCGAGTCGGGAATCCCGTATCTCGCGCCCGAGGTGCAGCTCTTCTACAAGGCGAAGGCAGCCAGGGACAAGGACGAGACCGACTTCCAAGCGGTGCTGCCGCTCCTTGACGTTCCGGCACGCGCCTGGCTGGCTGACGCGATCAAGATGATCGCGCCCGGCCACCCCTGGATTCGCCAGCTCCTGCCGGTCAGCCGAATGTGAGCAGCGGGACGTCGTAGAGGTCGGGATTGCGAGGCCGGGTCATGCTGGGCGACGTGACCTCCACAATCAGCAGTTCGCTGAGGAACTGGACCTTGGCGCTCAGGAGGTGACTCGTCCTGCCATCGGCCGACTGGGCCTTGAGTCCGGCGGAGACGTGGATGTGCGGGAGTATCCCGCCGGTGGCAGGGTCGTGGGCGAGGGTGCCGGCGCCGAACGCCTCGACGTTGGTGACGTACGTCTTGGCCCAGACCGGTGCGTCCGGATCCGGGAGCTTCTCGCAGGCGCCTACGATCTCGGCCTCCGCGAAGGCTCCGATGAACGAGGGGATGTAGCCCTGCCGTACACCGTTGTCCCGGCAGAAGGTGGACAGCGCCTCAAAGAAGTCCTCCCCGTGGTCGAAGGTGACGCCGAAGGTACGGCCTACGGTCAGCTCGTGAGCACGCATGTGCGGGTGTCTCCTGAAGAGGTGGGGTCAGCTAATGGAGGCGGTGGTGAAGGTCTCGCGGATCGCCGCGCCGTCGGCGCCCTGGGCGAGCAGGGCGTGCAGCAGAAGCCGCGCCTGGTACGGGCCGAGGTCTCCGGCGCCGATGAGTCCTCGTCCGAGGAGGTCCTTCTCGGAGCCGGAGAAGCCGTATGTGTCGGACAGGACAGGTCCGTTGCCGATGCGGGAGGCCAGAACCACGGGGATGCTGGACGCGAGTTTGGTGAGCCCTTCGACGAGACGCTCCGGGACGTGTCCGACGCCGAAGGCCGCGACCACGAGTCCGTCGCAGTTGCCGTCCCACAGGTCGAGCAAGGCGCCGTCGTCGCCGAAGGTGACGGTGTAAAACCCTACGCGCGCCTCGCGAGTGGGGGCGTCGGCCAGCGGTGCGCGGTGGGGCAAGCCGCCCACCAACCTCACGCGGTTCTCCGCGATCCGCGCGATCGGGCCGCTTGCTGGTGAAGTGAAGGCGGCGGGGCTGGTGGTGTGGGACTTGCGTACGGTCCGGGCCGAGTGGATCTCGTCGCCGAGTACGACGAGGCAGCCGGCGCCCCCGAGGGCGGGGGCGGCGGCGGCCAGGACTGCGGCGTGGAGGTTGGCCGGGCCGTCGGCGCCGGGAAGGGTGGGGTTGCGCATCGCGCCGGTAACGACGACCGGCTGTTCGTGGTCGTGGTGGATGTCGAGGAGGAAGGCCGTCTCTTCGATGGTGTCGGTGCCCTGGGTGATGACGACGCCGTCGATGTCTCCGGCCGCCAATTCCGCCGTGATCGCGGCCGACAGTTCGGTGAGGTCCTCGAAGGTCAGGGAGGCGCCGGGCAGACGTCGGAAGTCCCGCACCTTGAGGCCGATGCCGCTCGTGGCCAGGGCGGGTACCGCGGCGAGGAGTTCGTGGGCTGAGAGCGCGGGTACGACGCCCCCGGTGGTGGGATCCGTGGTCATGGCGATCGTGCCGCCGAGGGAGAAGACCGCCACGTTCCTGATCGACTCCGTCATATCCCCTGCTCCCCTGTCCGGACGCCGCCGAGCGCGGCTTCACGAGTGGTTCACGCAGGCTATCGGGTAGGCACCGTCCGGGTGCGCGGAATGATCATCAGCTGCTCGGCCACGAACCGGCAGGCAGCGTCCAGCCCTTCGAGGCCGAGCATCCGGCTGCGCGGCCGTGCGAGCCGTTCCGTACCTACAGCTGAAAGCTGTGCGCAGCGGCGAGCGAGCCATGAGGTGTCGAGGCCGAGGTACTCCGCGGTTGCGACGAGGCGCTGTCCGGCCTGATCGGCCGCCGTGGCCGAGTGGTTGCTGGCGTGGCCGGTCACTTCGGCGAAGGTACGCAGGGTTCCCGGCCGCGCGGTGACCGCGAGGTGGGATTCCCCCTCGGTCCGTACCCATGAGGCGATGACCGCCCGGCGCCCGGGGGAGAGTGCGAAACCGTCGGTGTGAGCGAAGCCTCCGTCGTCGGTCACCCAGGTGCGGATACCGAAGGACTCCATGAGCGCGATGGCGAGGAACAGCAGAACGCGCTCGTATGCGGGCGAGGAGACGACCGCCGTCTCGGGGACGCAGAACCCCCGGCCACCGGCACCGTCTGGTCTTCGGGGTGCCGTTCGTTCGAGGTACTGGTACTTGTGCCGGAAGAACAGCCACGTGGCAGCCTCCTCGCCGCGCTGTTCCCTGGTCCAGAAGACGGGCGAATCGCCCAGGTGGTCGCGGTGGCCCAGGATGTACCGGGCACAGGTCTCCGAACCGATAAGCATCCGGGAGACGTCGGTCAGGGCTTGATCGGCGGCGACCGACGAGCCTGGCAAGGCGGTGAGCGACGCCAGCGCCATGGGCAGTACCCGGTCGTCACCGAGGAGTGCCGCCTCGAATCCCGACACGGCCCACAGGATGCCGTAGGTCAGATCGTCCAGTTCGTACGCGGCGGGGACGTCGACCGGGGCGGAGGCGGCGGTGCGTGCGCCAATCGGTCGGGCGTCGGAGACGAACTGCCGTGTCGTGCCGTCCACGGTGCGATTGGCGACGATCAGCGCGCGCATGGGCATGGTGCGCCAGGCAACCAACTCCGGACGGGAGTCGAGCATCAGGCTGTCCCCGAGGAAGGAGGCCGCGGGAAGAGTCAGCACGGGAAGCGCCGTCGTCGAGATGGACCGGCCGGCGGGTAACAGAAGCTGTCCGGGCCCCTCGGGCAGCACCGCGTACCCCTGGGCTCGGGTGTCCGCAGTTCCGGGCCGGCCCTGTGACTCCGGGACATACGGATCGGCCGTGGGCAGTAGGCCGAGCAGCTCCTCTGGAACTCCGAGGGCGTCGGTCCACTGGACGAACTGGCGTCGGTCACGGATCTGCTTGAGCCCGCGTTCGAGTCTGCTGACCTCGGCTTGGTCGATGTTGACCATCCGTGCCACGCCGGCCTGGGAGAGGCCGGTGTGCTTCCTGAACAGCTTGACGACGTTACCGAGTTCCCAGGCAGCCAAGGCTCGCCGGACCGTCGGATCGCGCCAGAAGGCGGGGTCCGCCCGTCGTGCTGAAGATCCGACCTGACACGAGGCGCATCTGGTACCGGCGTTAAAGCGGCTGAGAAGGGCACCGCAGCGCGTACACCGCCGCTGTCCGCTGTCGACCATGGTCGGCATTCTCCCGCGCCACGCGAACGATCGGGCGCCTTACGCGGACAGAGCTCATAAATGCTCATAAGCGGGAGCCTCCGTGACGGTCATCGTGGAGGACACCACCGATCGGAGCTGCATGCCGCGGCTCCCCAGACGTGAGGATCCGACCTGTGACCTCCTTGAACCTGCCTTCCCGGCCGCCCGGTTCGCCGCCGCTGGCCTATGCCTGGCAGACGCTGGCGGACGGGCTGCTGACACAGCGGCTCCACCTCCATCTCGACGAATGGCGGACCGTCGTCGCCGAGGGGGCGGCACTCCCGGACATGCCCGGCACCGACGTGTTCGCGCTGACCGAGCGCCCGTCTCCGCTGCCGGGGGACTGCGACTCCCTGCTGGCACTGCTGAAGCGGGCCGAGCTGGACTTCTGGTGGGAACTGCCCTGGCGGTACGGATCGGAGCCGCGGGACCGGCGAGGAGTGCTTCAGCGCGCCGCCGACGCCGCCCAGGACGTCCTCGCGGGTCAGTCCGGCGGGACCTGGTCTGAAGCCGTGACCTCCGTCAGCGGTGCCGCCGCTTGGTGGGTGGGCTTCTTCACCGTCATCCGCCACCGCGGGGTGCACCACATCACGCTGGAGCCGCACCCGGACCCGCTCCATGAGCAGGCGCTGACCACCGCGGTGCGCGTCGTCGCCCACGGCATGGTCATGCGGGTGCTGGAGGCAGCGCTGCGTGATTCCGACGACGACCCGGCGCTCCGCGCCGCGTACTGCCGGGCCATCGAGGCCGGCATCCATGTGGAGCCGGAGCTTCCTGGCCTCATCGACGAGTTGGCGGAGCTGCGTCTCGTGGACCTGGTCTCCACGACCGCCCGTTGGCGGGGGCGTTTCACCAAGTACGCCGGTGGCACTGGAGCGGGGCAGGTCGAATGAACCAGCGCTATCCGTTCATCGTCGTCGAGGGACTCGACGGCACCGGGAAGACGACACTACGCAAGGGCCTGTTCCGGCTCTGGGAGGGGCTCTACGGCGTCACCCCGTTGTGCGTGCTCACCACCAACTTCCTCGCCCCCTACCAGGCGGCTGCCATCGTCAGCGGCAAGTACCAGCCGGACGTCGCGAACCGCGACTCCTACCTGTCCGCGATCACAGCGGACAAGCAGGCCACGCTGGAACGCCTCGTGCTCCCCCAGCGGCTGGTCCGCCCCGTGATCGCGGACCGCTGGCTGCTCAGCGAACTGGCCTTCTTCTCCGTCAAGCACAGCATGAAGGTGTCGGAGACGTACGAGGCGCTGGCCACGCGTCTCACCGTGGCACCCGATCTCACGCTCGTCCTGGACCTGGAAACCGACGCCTCGATGAGCCGCGCGCAGGCTAGGCAGGGAGACGCCGTCCGGGCCGACTGGGACGTGCACGACGTCCAGAGCCGAGTTCGCGAGACCTACGAGGCCGTGGTCACGAAGCCCGGTGAGTTTCCGCTCCTTGGCGACGTGGTCCGTCTGGACGCCCGCCGGCCCCGCTCCGAGGTGCTACTCGCTGCCTGGGACGTGCTGCGCGAACGGCAGCTGGTGCCGCCGCTCGCCGCCCGCAGGGAAGGAGGTGAGACCCATGCCTGACGGCACCAAGGGGATGCGTCTGCGCGACGCCCTCGATCACATCCAACGGAACCACCCGCTGCTGGCGATCGGCGCGGTGAACGCGCTCGCCGCGCATGTCGCGGCGGAGGCCGGCTTCGACGCCCTGTGGGTGAGCGGCCTGGAGGTGTCCGCGGCCTCCGGGCTGCCCGACGCCAACGTCCTGGGCCCAAGGGACCTGGCCGACGTTGTCGCCTCGCTCGGCCGTGTCACCGATCTGCCCGTCATCGTGGACATAGACAACGCGGGCGGTTCGGTGCGGACCGCGGAGCGGTTCGCCTACGACCTGCTGCGAACCGGCGCCGCGGCGGTGTGCATCGAGGACAGCGCGTACCCGAAGTGCAACAGCTTCGCGGCCCACCGGGCCCAGGCTCTCGCCGACCGGGACCTGCTGTGCGAACAGGTCGAGCGCGTCCGGAAGGTCGTCGGCGACGACCTCATGGTGGTGGCCCGCACCGAGGCTCTGATCGCCGGTGAGGACCTGGACATGGCGATCAGCAGGGCCGAGGTGTACAGCGCGGCCGGAGCTGACGCGGTGCTCATCCACTCCAAGGACGCGACGGGGGCGGAGGCACGGGCCATCGGACAGGCGTGGAACCACGGTGTTCCGCTGGTGAGCGTGCCGACAGCCTTCCCCGATCTCAGCGCCTCCGAGCTCGGAGAGGCCGGCTTCCGCCTCTGCATCTACGCGAACCAGCTCAGCCGCGCGGCCCTCGCGGGGATGCGCGTCGCTGCCCGCCAGTTCCAGCGCGGAGGGAGTTTCCGCTCCACCGTCGCGGGGTCTCTCGCGGAGGTCGGCGACCTGATGCGTGTCGGGGAGCCGGAGGCGCTGTCATGCGTCTGATACCCGAGCTGCCCCGGATCAGCGTCAGCGTGAAGGCCACGATCGTGCGCGATGGCGCGGTCCTCCTGCTGTCTTACGACGACGAGTCCGGCTTCCACTACAACCTCCCGGGCGGCAAGGCTCAGGTCGGAGAGGACCTGCGCCAGGCTGTGACGCGCAAGGTCGCCCAGGAGACAGGTCTCCAGGTCGTGGCGCGCCGTCTGCTGTGCGTCGTCGAGTACGTCCCCGACTCGTGGAAGGGCGAGTTCGGGGGCGTACAGAAGGTTCAGTTCAACTTCCTCGCCGAGCAGGTGGACGACGCCGAACCGCGTGTGCCGGACCCGCCGGAGCCCGACCAGGTGGGCGTCGAGTGGATTCCGCTGGAACGTCTGGGCGACGTGTACCTGCTGCCCCGGATCAACCGCCCGCTGCTGGCGGCGCTGAGCGGGGAGCTCGCCGACCCCTTCGTGGACAGGTGGTGACCTTCATGGATCCGACGCTGAAGCATCTGCGGGACTGGCTGCTGCGGGAGCACTCCGGGACAGTCAGTGCCGACCGGCTCCGCGTGATCGCGGACGAGCTCGCCGCCCTGACCGCCCGCGGCCTGCCGGGAGCAGTCGTCGAGCTCGGCAGTTACCGGGGCGCCATGGCCCTGTGGGTCCGAAGCGTGCTGGACTCACTAGGCGACCGCGACCGCGAGATCCACGTCTACGACTCCTTCCAGGGCATGCCCGTGCCCGGAGTCGAGGATTCTGACCACCTGGCGGCCGGCGAGCTACGGTCGTCCCCGGACGACGTGCGGACGACGCATGACGCCTGGGGCAGGCCAACACCTGTCATCCATCCAGGTTGGTTCGACGAGACACTTCCCGCGGAACTGCCCGACGCGATCGCGTTCGCCTACCTGGACGGCGACTTCTACGCGTCGACCCTCACAGGGCTCACGCACTGCGTCCCGCGCCTGGTGCCGACGGGCGTGTTGCTGGTCGACGACTACGCGGACACGGTGGTGAATCCGCGGGCCTGGGACGGTCTCCCCGGGGTGAAGCGCGCCTGCGACGGGTACTTCGGCGTGCCGTCGCCCGTGAGCGTCGTCGTCGGCGGCGAGGGTGATCTGGCCTTCGGCCGGTACGAGAAGCCGGAGTCCCTCGGATGAGTTCTGTCCTCGTGGTGCGCGGGGCAGCGGACGCGGGTGCGGTCCGCCGGGAGCTGTCCGGCGTCCTAGTGCACGATCTGCTGGACCTGAACTTGCCTCTGCCGGCCGACACGGCCGTGGTCGTCCTGCGTTCCGGTGTCCGACTCGGCGAGCGGGAGCTCGACGCGCTACCTCGCCTGCGACACGTCGTACGGACCGGCTCCGGCATCGACCACATCGACGTGAGCGCCCTCCAGCGCCGTGGGATCACGCTGCACCGCAACGCCGACGCCGGCGCAGCCGCCGTGGGCGAGTGGGTCCTCGCCTCTGCTCTAGCCCTGGCCCGGCGGATCCCTCTGGGACAGCACGCGCTTCTGCTCGGCCGCCACGAGAAGGAGGCGTGCATGGGAGTGCCGCTCGGCACCCTGGCCGCTGGCGTCTGGGGCGCAGGCCCGGTTGGGCTGGCAGCCGGCCGGGGCCTCGCCCCGCATGTGGCGCGCACAGCCTACGCCGCGTGGCCGTCGAACCCTCCCGGTCTGCGGGAGCTGTCGCAGGCGGCGCTCATGGAGCAGTCGCAGGTACACGTGATCGCTCTGCCGCTGCGGGCCACGACCCGGCAATTCATCGGCGAGGAGTTCCTGACACGAGTGTCTCCGTATCGGCCTCTGCTGATCTGCGCAGGGCGACTGGAGACCCTCGATGTCGCCGCCTGCCTGCAGGCGTTGGCGGACGGCGGACTCTCGGGTCTCGCCTTGGACCCGGTCGAACTGGAGCATCTCCCCCTCCTCGCCGGCTCTACGGCGCCGCTCAACCTCCTGGTCTCGCCCCACATTGGCGCCCAACGGGCGGACGTACGCGGCGCGCTCGACCGATGGGCCATCGATCTCCTCAGGGCAATCACCGCTGACGACAAGACCCTGATCGAAGGAGGCCGCCGGTGAACCCATCGGCACAGCTGCGACGGGAGATCGCTGGCAGAGTCGCCCGGAAGTTGCTCGTCTCCGGCAAGGCTCGCGAGGTCTGGCTGGAGGGGGCCCTCGCCTGCGGCTTCGCCCACGCGGCCAGCGACATCGACCTGCGCGGCATCGTGGACGGCGACCTTCCGGTGTGGGAGTCGCGCGTCGTGGACGGCGTCCGTGTCGACCTCCACGCGACGGCGCCGGAGCGGACGGAGGAACTCCGCTACCTGCTCCGGTCCTTCGACATCCGCCGCGACGACCTCGGATCGTTCCGCCGGGTACGCGCCTCGATGCACGACCTCATGTGCCTGCGTACCGCCCTCTCCTACGGCTCCGAGGGCTGGCGGTCGGTTCTCGACGCCGGAGAGCGCCAAGGCTACCGGCGCTGGGCCATCGCCGACCAAGCCGAGGTCGCGGCGAGTCTCGCCGAGGACCTGACAGGTCTCGTCGAGGACGGCTTGGCCGAACCCGTCCACGTTGTGTGCCGGAAGCTGGAGACCTGCCTCACCGCGCTCGAGTGCGCGGCGGCCGGGCATCCGGTCCTGGGCGAGAAGTGGCTGCCGCTGCTCGCCAGCGCCTCGCGCTCACCGTCGCATGCCCCGATTGGCACGGCCCGCGCGGAGACATGGGAATGGTTCCGCCCGGTTCAGCAGCGCGTGACCAGAGCGCTCCTGAGCTGCTGGCCCATTGACGACCTGGTGCAGGACCCGCCCGATCTGGCCGCGCCTGACGCCGGCTGGCTGCCCCAGCGGTACACCGACGGATGGTTCCTGCGCCGAGGCGACGTCCGCCTCACCGTCACCGGCGGACAGCTCCTCGGGTGGCTGTCTGCGGTCTCCACCGATGGCGCGTAGAAAGCGCCCTTCCTCCTCGGGAGTCCCTCTGATGCCCGTCACCCGCACCTCACCAACCGACCTGGAGAGTGTCTACGCCCCGCTGTCGAGCACCGGGCCGGACACGGCGGTCTCCGTCATCCTGAAGCTCCGCGGAGAGACCTGCGACATCGACTGCCTGTACTGCTTCGAGAAGCGCAAGGAGTCACCGGGCGGCGCCCGCATCAACGCGGCGCAGGTCCACCGCCTCGGCGCGATCTTCTCCGGACGTCCGCTCAGCGTCGAACTCCACGGCGGAGAACCCCTGACCGCTGGCCGAGAACGGGTCGCCGGAATCCTGGACGCACTCGCCGCACACCCGAACGTCATCCGCGTGAGCCTCCAGACCAACGGCCTCCAACTCGACGACACCTGGCTGGACCTGTTCGACCGGCACTACCCGGAGTTGGAGATCGGCATCTCGCTCGACGGCGACGCACTCGGGAACTCCTGGCGCGTCGGCTACGACGGCCGCCCGACGTACCCCCGAGTCGTCGAAGCCCTGAACCTCCTCGGCCGTCGGGACCGCCGAGTCGGCATCATCTGCGCCGTCACCCCGTACGTCCTCGGTCGTGCCTCTGAGGTCATGGAGCATCTGGCCTCCTCCCCCGCCGTGACGACGGTCAACCTGGTGCCGTGCTTCGACGCGACGGTCACCCGGTCGACCGCAGTCGCCGGATCCCGTACGCCGGCCAGCCGCACGCTCCAGCGACGGGCGATCGGCCCCACCGGTCCAGACTGGGCGATCACACCGCAGCAGTACGCCGACTTCGTCCTGGAGACCGCACACCACTGGGTCGCCAGCGGCATGTTCCGCCGTGTCAAGCTGGAGCCCGTCGTCTCAGTCATCCGCCGTCTGAAGGGCTTGCGGCCCCGTTCCTGCCACTTCTCCGACCTGAAGTGCGACCACGTCCTGACTCTCTATCCCGATGACCGCCTGGGGAGTTGCGACGAGTTGCCCTGGCCGCAGGCCGGCCTCGCTTCCCTCGGCGACGTACACACCGAGGCAGACGTCGCTGATGCCCAGGACGGCTCTCCCCTGCTCCGACAGGCACGCTCCCTGGTGACGAGGTGCCTGACCTGCGACTACCGCGATACTTGCGGCGCCGGCTGCCCGGCGGTCCGCCTCCGCTTCGCTGCCGCGGGCGACGAAGACGCTTACTGCGCCCACCGCATGCACCTCATCGACGGCGTCGCCGCCCTGCTCGCCCAGCCGGACCACCCGTCCGGTGCACGCTGTTCCCGGCTGCGCTGGCGGCCCATCCATCCCAACGACATGCACCACGTCGCAGCGTTCCTTGCCCGGTGGGACGACCCCGCCGCCCTCCGCCCACACGCACGCCTTCAGGTCAGCCCTTCTGGTCCCTGTCGGGGAACGCCTTGCCGGCGTGAAAACATGATCGCGGCGCCCGCTCGCCGACTCCGGTTGCTCGTTGGGACACCAAGCCCGTAGGTCAGTCTGGTGCAGGGGCCGCTGCGGGGCCTTGCCTTGTTGCCGTAGAGCACGCCGGTCAGATTTCGTCTTCCCCGTGGCCCCTTGGGGCGGGCGCCGCCTGTACGAACGGAACGAGGGGGAAGGGGCACGCGCCCGTGGCGGAGACGGATGCCGAGGAGAGCGAGCAGGGACCGGAGCTGGTGGAGCGGGTCGCGGCGATCGATATCGCCAAGGCATCCGGGATGGTGTGCACCCGGGTGCCGCACGAGGACAAGCCCGGCCGGAGAGTACAGCGTGTGTGGCACGTGGCCGCGACCAGCGGCGCCATCCTGGATCTCGCGGACCACCTGATATGCCAGGGCGTCACCCGGGTGGTCATGGAAGCGACCTCGACGTACTGGAAGCCGTTCTTCTTTCTCCTGGAGGCGCGGGGGCTTGAATGCTGGCTGGTCAACGCGCGTGACGTGAAGAACGTGCCTGGCCGCCCGAAGACCGACAGGCTCGATGCGGTGTGGCTGGCCAAGCTCGCCGAACGCGGCATGCTCAGAGCCTCGTTCGTGCCGCCAAAGCCGGTGCGGGAGCTGCGGGACCTGACCCGTTCCCGCGCGGTCCTCACCCACGAGCGCACCCGGCACAAGCAGCGCGCGGAGAAGCTCCTGGAGGACGCGCAGATCAAGCTGTCCTCGGTGATCTCCGACATCTTCGGCGTCTCCGGCCGCGCGATGCTCGAGGCGCTGATCGCGGGCGAACGCAGCCCCAGGGCCCTGGCCGACCTGGCACACGGCACCATCAAAGCCAGCCCCCAGGCCCTTCAAGAGGCACTGGCGGGCGGGTTCGAGGAACACCACGCGTTCATGCTGCGGATGCTGCTGGACACCGTCGACTACCTCACCATGCAGATCGACAAGCTCACCGCCCGCATCACCACCCGTCTCACCGAGCTGTCCACGACCCACGACGACAGGGACGGTGACAGGGACGACGACCGGCCCGGTCAGGGCATGCTGATGCCGCTGACCGACGTCGAGCGCCTGGACGAGATCCCCGGGGTGGGACCGGCCACCGCCCAGGTCATCCTCGCCGAGATCGGCACCGACATGAGCGTGTTCCCCACCGCCGACCACCTGGCCTCCTGGGCCCGCCTATCCCCACGCACCTTCCAGTCCGGCCCGAAGAACACCTCCGGACCCGCCGGCAAAGGCAACCCCTGGCTGCGCGGAGCACTCGGCGAAGCCGCCATCTCCGCCGCCCGCACCGACACCTTCCTCGGCGCCCGCTACCGCCGCATCGTCAAACGCCGAGGCCACCTCAAAGCACTGGTCGCCGTCGCCCGCTCCATCCTGGTCACGGTCTGGCACCTCCTGAACGACCCCACCGCCCGCTACCGCGACCTCGGCCCCGACTGGCACACCAAGAACCTCGATCCCGCCCGCAAGACCCGCGACCTCGTCCGCCAGCTCACCGCCCTCGGCCACGACGTCACCCTCACCCCGGCAGGCGCCTGACACACCACCGCACCGCCCCTCAACCCCGTCGGCACAGCCCCAGGGGCCACATCGCCATGCCCGTCGAACCCCCGAGTTTTCCGGTCAGCGCCCACGGCAACATCAACACGGTCGGCCTCCCCGGCGTGCACGAAGCAGACGATCTCGACCCACACCACCCCCAGTGGTCTGAGGGCATCGAGCCCGGCGTCCGCCCTGTCGTCGAAGTACTCACCGCGGGTTGGGGCACGGCCACCTACGACAGCTGCCAGGGCCACGCCTACGACGGCATTCCCGAAGCCGAGCCCCGGTTCCTCTCGGTCGGCGTCCTGCCGCGCGACCGCGCCGAGTACGCACGGACAGCAGCGCGCCTGTGCCGCGCAGCCGGCCGGGCCGAGTCCGCCCTGCCCAGGACGTGCTCGCTGGTCCTCGGCCGCAGCGAGCTCACCTGCCGCACCACCGGCAGGGTGTATCCGACACTCGACCTCCATCTCGCGCCCGCTACCGAGGCCACGTCTACGGAGTACTTCGAGGACCTCGAGCGAGCCGTGAAGGTCCTTACCGAGAGCTTGGCCGAGACGTTCTCCGCGCCGCCGTCCACCGACTGCGGCTGCCCGGCCGACGCCGATCACACCAGCGGGGTCCAGCAGTGATCCACATCGCCGAGACGCTGTCCATCCGTACCGTCGAGGGCTTCCTCACGCCGACCGAGATCGAGCGCCTCAACCGCGTTATGGACGACGCGCTCGGTCCCCTCGGGCGCGACCAGTACGGCACGGCCCGCCGCACCACGATCCACGAGATCCCCGGCCTTTCCCGCGCCCAGGCACAGGAGGTCTACGAACCAGTCGGGCGGGTCGAAATGACCGCAATCCCGTACGAGGCGACCGCCCTCCTCAACCAGGCCCTGAAGCACCACATGGCCGCCGTCACACGCACACTGCCGTCGGTCACCGGCCACCGACCGTGGATCTATCTCGAGTACGCCGCCGGCCAATACATCACCCCGCACGCCGACGGCATCGCCCCCGATCCGCTCGCCCGGCCCCGCCAGATCGCCGCCGCCACGGTCACACTCACCGACACGCACGACACCGGCGGCGCGTTCTACGTCGAGACCTCGGGCAGCGACGCCTCCTGGGCCGCCGACGAGGCGCCGGCCGAGTCGGGCTACGCCCCGGGTATGCGCTTCGTTCATGACGGAACGGACATGTCCTCGCCCTGGTTTCGCGCCATGCCCCGCACCCGATGGAGCGTCACACCCGCTCCCGGAACGCTCGTGGTCTTCGGCAGCCAACTCGTCCACGGCACCGAGCCGGTCCGCACTGGCCGCGTACGCAAGTTCCTCACCCTCTTCGTCTCCGACTAGGGAGTCGCGGCGCCATGACCGGACCTCGAGGCCCGCCCGCACCGGCACTCACCCCAACCCACGGCCCCGATCACGAGGAGAGAGCGAGCAGTGGCAGACGACGAGACGTTCGACGAGTTCCTGGAGGCGGTCGCGTCCCTGCGTGACAGCAACATGGTACGCACGACCGCGCACACCTCCAACGCGGCCACCGAGACCTGGCTCGCCGCCACGGCCGAGCCAAATGACACCAATCCAACCACCACGCCCTGACCGCCACGGGGGCTGGACCAGCCGGGTCCGGCCCCCGTTCCACCCCCTGGAGCCCAGATGAGCATCCTCTCCCCGGAAGCCCTGGTCACCCTCGACGGCATCGCCGACCACCAGCGCGTCCGGACCAGCCGCATCGCCTCCGTACTCGGCAACCGCCTCGGCTCGTCCGCCCTCGACTACGCCGTGGCCCACCACCTACTCGAAGGCGCCGAACAGGCCGCGCGCTCCCGGGACGCTGACCGCCTCGCCTGGTGCCGCAGTACGACGTCGCAAGACCTTACGCACCTGTCCACCGGCTCGCACATCATCCTCAACCCGCGCCCCACGGACCTGCTCCGCTCGGAGATCTCCGAAACCGCCTACTACCTCGTCCGCCCCGACACCAGCCCTGCCCCGTCCGAGGCCCAGACTCTCGTTCGTACCGCTCTTGTGTCCGCCAGCGAACACGGCTTCGGCGCACTGCTCACCCAACACGCCCCCGTCATCTGCCTGCTCAATCACCGCCGCCTCGACGAGACCCTCCACAGCTGGGCACTCACCCGCCTCCCCGGCACCGTCTTCACCGACTACACCGCCCACCCCGAGGTCCTGGCCCGCGACCTGATCCACGAGGCCGCCCACAACTGGCTCAACGACGCCTTGGCCGCGCACGCCGTAAATCTCCCAAGCAACGCCACCTTCTTCTCTCCCTGGCGGGGTACTGACCGTCCCGTCTTCGGCTTCCTCCACGCCTGCTGGGCGTTCTCCCTGATCGTGCTGTACATACGACAGATCCAGCCCGACGCCACAGGCGCTGTCGCCCTCTTCCTGGACGCCTATCTCCGCTGGCAGCAAAGCCAGTTCAACGTTGCCGTAGATTCTTTACCGAACGCGCTCTCGTATGTCTCCTCCGGCGCGCTTCGTGAGTGCATCGGCCGCACCGTCGACGAGGCCATCGGAACCGCATAGAAATTCGCCGAGCGCTCGAACGCCCGTGCGCCTGAGCGCGCTTCTACTCCGCTGCACCAACCGGCGAGCCAGTGAGCCTTTTCCAACCTGGTTGGATGGGTGGGTAGTTGGCTGGAGGGGTGGCGTCCGGACGTGAAGAAGCTCCTGGTAGACGGGTTCACGACCAAGATCGCCTGTCCACCAGGAGCTTCCGCGTGCTTGTCTACCCGTCCGGCGTGGATGTGTCCACCTCGACCCTGCGCTTCCTGTCTGCTCGTCTGCGGGCCCGCCGCCAGGAGCGGGGAACACGCTGGCGCCGGGTGAGCGTGGGGCGTCAGGCCCTGCTCGTCCTCGCGCACCTGCGCTGCGGCCATACCTACGCTCAACTCGCCGTCGGGTTCGGCGTCGGCACCACGACCGCCTACCGGTACATCACCGAGGCCATCGATGTCCTGGCCACTCTCGCACCGACCCTCGCCGAAGCGATGAAGACCGCCTCCACCAAGGCATTCGTGATCCTCGACGGGACGCTGCTGCCGATCGACAGGATCGCCGCCGACCGGCCCTTCTACTCCGGGAAACACAAGAAGCACGGCATGAACGTGCAGGTGATCACCGATCCGGCGGGGCGGCTGCTATGGGCATCGCCCGCACTCCCTGGAGCCGTCCACGACATCAAGGTGTTGATTGCCACTCAGGATGAGCATGGCCGGGGTAGGACGGTGTCATTCCGGTTGAGCATGATGGGCTGATCGTTGCAGGTGGGTTGATCTCCGGGGTGCCGAGGGGCACGGTGACCATGTCTTGATCGGGAAACGGCCCTCCCGTTGTCGTTGGTCGCGAAGCCGGGAGGGCCGTTCGGGTGCGCCCGGAGGCGCTTTGATCACGGTAGAGGCGGACGCCGGTGATGTCGAACGGCGGCTTGTGGCAGGCGAGTTTGAGTGTCCGTCGTGTGGCGGGGTGCTGGCGCCGTGGGGATGGGCCCGGCTGCGGGGGCTGCGCGGGGCGGGTGATGTTCGTCTGGACGTACGGCCGCGCCGCTCCCGGTGCTCGGGTTGTGGGCTGACGCACGTGTTGCTGCCGGTCAGCGGCTTGTCGCGGCGGGCGGATGTGGTCGAGGTGATCGGGGCCGCCCTGGAGATGAAGGCGTCCGGCGCCGGGCACCGCAGGATCGCGGACCTGCTGGGGAGGCCGCGGTCGACGGTGCGGGGGTGGCTGCGCCGGTTCGCTGCCCGGGCGGGGGCGGTGGCCGGGTTCTTCACCTCCCATCTGGTCGCGCTCGCCGATGATCCCTCGGTGGTGCTGCCGGCGCCCGCGGTCTCGGTGTTCGCCGACGCGGTCGCCGCGGTCATCGCCGCCGCGATGGCGGTGCGGGGACGGTTCCCGGTGGTCACCGCGCCGGTTTGGCGGGTGGCCTCGGCTGTGAGCCGTGGCTCGCTGCTGGCGCCTTCCTGGCCGCTGCCGACCAGCTGAAGTCGATCAACACGAGTTGGCCCTGACGGGCTGCGGTGGTGCGGGCCGATGATCGCTCGTTGACATGTCCCGCAGCCTTTTGGAGGTCACCGACGATGGCTCTGGTCGACGAGGAGGAACGCCGGCGGGCCGAGCGGGCCCACCAGGTCGCGCTGTTCCGCTACCAGTTGATCCGCGAGGCGGCCGACCCTGCCCTGAGCCCGTCCCAGCGCGGGGCGATGGTCCGCGAGCTGGCCGCGCGCACGCATACGGACCCGTTCGGCCGGCAGATCACTGTCGGCCGCGGCACCCTGGACCGGTGGCTTCGCAACTGGCGCGAGGGCGGCTTCGACGCCCTGCTGCCGCCGACCAGGCAGGTCACACCGCGAACTCCGGAAGAGGTCCTGGACCTGGCCGCGGCCCTGAAGCGGGAGAACCCGCAGCGCACGACCGCTCAGGTGGTACGCATCCTGACCCAGCATCTGGGCTGGGGCCCGTCCTATCGCACCGTCCACCGCCACCTGGGTCGTCTGGACCTGCTGAACCGCCCGGACGGGCAGGCACCGCCTGCGTTCGGCCGGTTCGAGGCCGACCGCCCCAATGAACTCTGGGTCGGGGACGCCTTGCACGGCCCGAAAATCGCAGGTCGCAAGACGTATCTGTTCGCTTTCGTGGACGATCATTCGAGGGCGGTGGTCGGACACCGCTGGGGCGGTGCCGAGGACAGCGTCCGCCTTGCCGCCGCCCTCCGCCCGGCCCTCGCCGCCCGCGGGGTCCCGGAAGGCGTCTACGTCGACAACGGCTCCGCCTTCGTGGACAAAGCCCTGCTCAGAGCCTGCGCGAGGCTCGGCATCAAGCTGATCCACTCCACCCCGGGCCGCCCCGAAGGACGCGGGAAGATCGAGCGGCTATTTCGAACAGTGCGGGATCAGTTCCTCGTCGAGGTGAACCCGGACGACATCACCGACCTGGCGACGCTGAATCGCCTGTTCACGGCGTGGGTGGAAGGCGTTTATCACCGGGCGGTGCACTCGGAGACCGGGCGGGCGCCAATCGAGCGGTGGCTGGCCGGCTCCCCGTTCCCGCAGCCCACTGCGGCCCAGCTACGGGAGGCTTTCCGCTGGTCCGAGCACCGCACCGTCGCCAAGACCGCGACCGTCTCGCTGCACTCCAACACCTACAACGTCGACGCGGCACTGATCGGCCGGAAGGTCGAGCTGGTCTTCGACCCGTTCGACATGACCGAGATCGAAGTCCGCTTCAACAACCGGCCGTTCGGCCTCGCCGTCCCACACAAGGTCACCCGGCACGCGCACCCCAAGGCCAAGCCGGAGATCCCCGAGGCGCCGCCGGCCCCGTCCACCGGCATCGACTACCTCCGCCTGATCGACACCGCCCGCACGAACGAACTCGGACAGAAGATCAACTACACCGCCCTGCTGCCCGACCAGACCGGCGAGGGCCGGTGACCGGCATCGGCGGCAATCCGGTCCAGGAACGCATCTGGGACCTGGAGGACGCCGAGGCCGCCGCCCGCCGACTGCGGGACAGGGCCCTTGACCTCGCCCTTCGCCAGACCACCGGCCGAGGCGGCCGGCCGCTGTCCGCACTGGCGAAGCGGGCGGTCTTCCTCGCACTGGCCCTGCACCATCGCGCCGAGCAGGCAGCCCGCGACCTCGAAGACTTCATCGACCACCTGGAAGAAGGACCACGTTGATCGACAAGATCCAGGGCTACTACGGGTTCACGGCCATGCCGTTCGGCAAGGACCTGGCCCCCGGGATGCTGCACCGCCATTCCTCGCACGCCCAGGCCGCGGCACGCATCACCTGGTGCATCGGCGAACGCTGCCTCGGCGTGATCACTGAGGTTGAACTCGCGATAGCGGGCGGGGTGGTCATGGCGGTTCGATGAACAGGCCGGTCTCGGCGAGGCAGCCGTCAAGCAGGTGCGGGCGGTACTGGATCTTCTTCAGCTTGCGCTTCATGACGCGGACGAGGTGATCGAGGTTGGCGGCGGCGAAGTTCTCCAGCGACCGTTTGAGCAGCGACCACACTCCCTCGGCCGGGTTGAGGTCGGGAGCGTAGGAGGGCAGCTGGAACACCCTCAGCCACTCTTCGTTCTCCGCGATGAAGTCCGCGAGCTCGCCGGTCAGGTGGACATTCAGGTTGTCCCACACCCACACGATCGGGGTGCCGAGCTGGTGGTGCGCGAGCACGATCAGCTCGCGGTAGTCCCTCCAGGCGAAGCTCTTGCGCTCGCCCTTGCGTCCGCGCCAGACGTGCAGCCGGTAGAAGAAGTGCGGCCGGGCACCGGGCTTGAAGCACACGACGCCGGCCACCGAGGCCCGGCCCCGGTTGCTGCCGCGTACCCGCATCACCGGGGTCTGGCCGCGCGGCGCCCAGGTACGTCCCTTCGGCGGCCTCAGCCCCTGGCCCGCTTCGTCCTCGAAGCAGATGTAGGCGCCCAGGTCCGCCGCGGCACTTTTACCCGCGGCCACACCTCGTCCTTCCATACCTCGACCGCCTCGTCGTCCCGCTCGATCGCCCGGTGAGCGGGCACCTGCGCGGACCATCCGTGCCGCCGCAGCAGTTTCCACACACCCTGCACGGTGTAGCCGACGTGGAACATCCGCCCGATCAGCGTCTTGATCCGCACCAGTGTCCAGCCCTGGCCCTCGTCCCAGCCGTGCGCCAGCGGTCCCCGTGCCAGCTCCCGCTCCAGACGCTCCCACTGCCGGGGCGAGAGCCGCTCCACCGACATCGGCCCCTTGGAGCGCAGGGCGTTCAGGCCGCCCTCGCGCCAGGACCGGCGCCACTTCTCTACCTGCCGCTTGCCGACCCGTAACCCGGCCGCGATCTCAGCGGTCTTCTCACCCCGCCCGAACCGCGCGCCTGCCTCCAACCGCACCCGTTCCCGGGCCTGTTGCCCCTTCGGCGTCAGCCCGCCTCCCTGCGCGTACCTCATGAACACGGCATACCGCAGGGATCACGAACTGTCACGACCAGCCGTCATCGCGAGTTCAACCTCAGCACCGGCGAGGTCGGCGCCGGGAAGACCGTCGCCGTCCGCGCGGCCCTCGACGCCCTCGACCACCCCCGACACACCGTCATCTACCTCCCCAACCCCGCCGTCGGGGTCGCCGGCATCCACCAGGCCATCGTCACCCGCCTCGGCGGCGTCCCCAAACCCCACCGCTCCACCCTGATCCCGCAGGCCGCAGACGCACCGGCCACCGAGCACGCCGAACGCGGCCGCGTCCCCGTCCTGGTCATCGACGAAGCCCACCTCCTCGATCACGAACAGCTCGAGGCCGTGCGGATGCTCACGAACCACGACATGGACTCGACCAGCCCGCTGGCCTGCCTGCTCGTCGGGCAGCCCACCCTGCGCCGCAACATCAAACTCGGCATGCTGGCCGCCCTCGACCAGCGGATCGCGATCCGCTACAACATGCCGCCCATGACCGGCGAGGAGACCACCAGCTACCTCGCCCACCACCTCGCCCTCGCAGGACGCTCCGACACCCTCTTCTCCGACGACGCGATCACCCTCATCCACGACACCGCCCGCGGCTACCCCCGCGCCGTCAACAACCTCGCCGTCCAAGCCCTGCTGTCCGCCTACGCCGACAACAAGTCCATCGTCGACGAATCCTCCGCCCGCGCCGCCGTCGCCGAAGTCACCGAGGAATAACCACCACCGCGACCGGCACCCCGACCATCTCAGAGGGCGATAAGAGCCAACTAGCCCTGGTTTGCGTGGCCAGTCGGAGAGCCCGCAGGCGGACTTACCGGACAGAACCCCCTCCAGAAAGGCGGGGAGTCAGCGGTCGAAGCCCGCCGACGAGGCCCTCCGCGTGGATTCCGCGGCAGGCAGCCCGCCACCGGGTGGAGCGGATCGGCATTAAACGTGGGGAACTGGCTCTTATCGCCCTCTCAGTGACACCGTGACCATCAAATGCCCTGCCGGACGCAGTCCGGCAGGGCATTCTCATCGCCCCACATGCTCACCCTGAGTGGCAACTCCATGCTCATCTTGAATGGCACCCAACACAAGGCCGCGCGAACACACGGCATCATCGACGCCCTGGAGGAAGCCGGCGTGGAGTGCTGCGCCGACAAGGCCTACCGGGGCGCCGGCGACGCCATACGAGTGCCCTACTGGGGTCGCTGGGAGACGCTCTCCGCAGGTCAGCAGGCCGCCAACCGCTCGCACGCGAAGATCCGCGCGCTCGTCGAGCAAGCCATGGCCACCCTCAAGACCTGGCGGCTCCTGCGCAAGCTGCGATGCTCCACCACCCGCATCACCACCCTCGTTCAAGCCGTCCTCACCCTGCACCTGACCAGCTCAAACTGAGGTTGGAAAAGACTCAGTGAACCCTGGCCCTGGTCAGGCAGAGGTTTCCTGACCATCCATGAGGTCCTGGATAGCGGCCAAGATTCCCTCCGTCGCTCCGGGTTCGGCGGCCAGGGCGGTTAGAGAGACTGACGGCCAACCCTTATAGCCCTTCTCCCGTTGCACCACCAGCTTCTTCTCCAGCTCGGAAAGAGTCGGCAACGACTCACCGAACGCGGCCGCCCGGTCGCAGCCGAGGTGGTGGGTGATCGATCCGAAGCTGAAGGCGAGTTCCTCCTTCGCGGGATTGTCATACAGGGATAGCGTCCAGATCGGCACATGCCGACCGGCGACGGGATAGTAGACGGACATGCTCGGGTATTTGGCCGTACCACCCTCCAACCGACCCTTGGCTACAGCGTGATCAAGAAGCGCGGTCGCGATTCGCCTATGTTCCGGGACGAGGCGCGTCCGTATCGCCGCGTCCATCTCGTAACGCGTGGTCCGCTGTGTGGCGAGACGGCTGGATGGGGACTTCGCCACCATGGCGACCTCCCCATGGATGCGGGGGACGAGGACGCGGAGGTCTCCGTCGCCACGGTACTGGGTCAGCTCGACCGCGTACACGTCCGTCTGCCGCATCTGCCGGTTCAGGAACTCGACGATCGTCCTCAGCTCCAGCGGGATCCGGTCCGCAACGAACAACAGCCGCATCCGCCCGGCGGCCAGCCGCTCCTCGACCATTGTCCAGAACTCCACCGGGGAGCGGTCGCCGAGCAAGTCCCCATACGACTCCTCCAGTGGTCGGCCGTCCGCAGCGCAGGTCTCCTCGAAAGAGCGTTGAAGGAGCGCTCCAGGCCAGTGGCGCGCTCCGTTCGCGGCGTAGTCCAGCATCTGCCCCACCACCTCGCGGCGGATGCGTGTATCGCTCGCCCGCTTGACCTCCACCAGCGTCGGTACCCCGTCGGCGTCGACGAAAAGGTGGTCCAGCCAGTACGCCGGACCGGTCTCCGCACTCGTCGGCACCCCCATCTCCCGCGCTACCAGCACCAACCGCAAGGGCTGACCATCGGCCAGCGAGCCGAAATCCAGCACCCTCGGGTGGCGTGCGAGGAGTTCCTGGAACTCCGCCTCAGTCTCGAACGCGGCCGGTTCCAGCGCCTGCAGATCGCTCCCAAGAACGAATACCGACTGATCAGTCACTTGCTACCCCACCCCTGTGCCCCGAGACCGTGGCCAATGATCGTTTCCACATCGATTGATACCGGAAGCCACCGACAACAGCCACACATCGGAGGTGATGGGAATAGCCGCAGCATCCACACGCCGCGTTGCGATGGCGGCGACTACGCCGTCAACCGCCTGATCCCTATCGAGTTGACAGCCGACGGGCTGGAGGCGATGCCGACGACCTCCGCCTGCCCCCACGCTTCGAGCTTCGGGCCGTCTGTACCAGGGTGACCTGCGAGAACAAGAACAGAGTGTCAGAAGCGAGGTCGAAGCCATCCTTCAGAAGGACCGTAGAGACGACCTTGGAAGGCTGGAAGTTCCGCAGCCCGCGCCCCTGCCGGGCAGCTACCACCTCCTCGGCGAACCGTTCCCTCTCCTCTGGGGAGTTCCGCAGAGTTTGTACGGCTACGAGCACCTGGCTGAGAGATGGCTCAGCGCGTCGGAACCTTGGGCGCGCTTCACCGTGACCAGTACATTGTCCGGGCTCAGCAGGTCGCAGATCTCCACGCCGTTCCCGCGGTGCAGCGCGGTCTGCCGCTCTACGCCGACCCGATGAGCCGCGGCCACTCCCCATCCCGGACCGCCTCCGCCGCCACGCGCACCGCCTGCTCCACGCTGATCCGCTACGGGCAGGCAGCCGGTTCCGGAATGCTGCTGGACGACCCCGCAGAACTCGCCGACGTCATACGGGCTGCGAGGAAGATCCATGACGATCGTCGCCTCCTGCTCGAACACCCAGCCCCGACCACACATTGACCAGGGAGATCATCCACATGCCCCGAGCACCCTTCCAGATCCTCGTCGTCCCCTTCCGCCGCTCCGGCGACCAGTTCGAGTTCGCCGTCCTGCGACGCGAGGACATGAACGTATGGCAGGCCGTCGCCGGCGGCGGCGAGGACACCGAGACCCCTGCTCAGGCCGCACAGCGCGAGGCTGGCGAGGAACTCGGCCTCAATCGCCCCGCACCGCTCTACCCGCTGCAGACCACGGCCAGCGTCCCGGCCCGCTTCTTCGCCGACCGCACCCACTGGCCGGCCGGAACCTACGTCATCCCGGAACACTCCTTCGCCGTCGACCTCACCGGAGTCGACGCTGTCATCTCCCATGAGCACACCGCGCTGCAGTGGCTCGGATACGACGCCGCCCTCGACGTCCTGCGCTTCGACAGCAACCGAACGGCGCTCGGCGAGCTCCACGAACGTCTCCTGGCCGCTGACCTCCCTGAACCGGTCAAGTGATCCGCCCATGGCCACCGTTGGACCTGCCGCAACGGCTCCGCACCGCATCGCGATACTCGGCCAGGGGTATATCGGCCTCCCCCTGGCCATCCGGGCCGCGGAGGCCGGTTACCGCGTCGTCGGCTTCGACACCGACGACGTACGGCTGAAATGTCTCCAAGCCGGGCAGTCACCGAGCCCGGACGTCCCCGACTGCGAGCGCACCTCCGCGCTGGAGTATGGCACCTACACCCCGACCGGGGACCAAGCCGACCTGGCTGGGTTCGACATCGCGATCATCGCGGTGCCGACCCCTCTCCGTGACGGCTCCCCCGACCTCTCCGCCGTCGAGCACGCCGCCCGTCTCCTGGCACCGCACCTGCGCCCCGGCTGCACGGTGGTCCTGGAGTCCACCACCTATCCCGGCACCACCGAAGATCTCCTGCGACCCCTGCTGGAGTCCGCCTCCGGTCTGAGCGCTGGAGCCGATTTCCACCTCGGGTACAGCCCCGAACGCATCGACCCCGGAAACCGGACATGGACTCTCCGCAACACCCCCAAGATCGTGTCCGGTGTCGACGCGCCCTCGCTGAAGGCCATCGCCGCCTTCTACCGCGACCTCGTCGACACCGTCGTCGAAGTCACCTCCGTACGCGACGCCCAACTCGCCAAACTCCTGGAGAACACCTTTCGCCAGGTCAACATCGCCCTGGTCAACGAAATCTCCCTCCACGCCCGGCACCTCGGCACCTCGGCACCGACATCCGGACAGCCCTCGACGCCGCCGCCACCAAACCCTTCGGCTTCATGCGCTTCGACCCCGGCCCCGGCGTAGGCGGACACTGCCTCCCGGTCGACCCGGCCTACCTCTCCTGGGAGATCCGCCGACGCACCGGCACCCCCCTGCACCTCGTCGAAACCGCCAACCAGATCAACAACTCCATGCCCACCCACGTCGTACACCGGCTCACGCAAGCCCTCAACACCCGCGGCCTCCCGGTCAACGAGTCACACGTTCTCCTCCTCGGCATCGCCTACAAGCCCGACACCGGCGATACGCGACACTCCCCGGCCATCACGATCGCCCAGAACCTGACTGCCCTCGGCGCACGGATCCGAGTCGTCGACCCGCACGTCAACGAGCCTTTCAGCCTGGATCCCCGCACTGTCCTCCCGCGGCTCACCAAGACCAGCCTGAAAGCAGCCGACGCCGTGGTCCTGTTGACCGACCACACAGCCTTCGGCCTCCCCCTCATCGAACAGCACGCGCCCTACGTCCTGGACTGCCGAGCGCGCCTCAAGGGACCGAACGTTGAGCACCTGTAACCACGCCGCCGCCTGCTCGACGCGAGGCCTCACCTTGCAGGGGCCTCCCGCCTGTGCAGGCTGCTACTGAGTGGTCGGCAGTGTGATGCCGTATGCCACCCGTCACTTGCCCTCGCCACTGACCGGCCGACAGCGATCTCACCACGCCTGCGGGGCCCACTCCCGGGCGAAGGTTTCCATCTGCTTGAGGATAAGCTTGATCACCTCCTCCTTCGACGGATAGTCGAACTTGGCGAGGTCACGACGAATCCGGGCGTGCAGCTTCGCGCGTGCCCCGGTGTGGTCCTTGCCGTGGACGGGACAGTTCACTACGTCGCCGCCTCGGACGAGGATGAGTTCGTCCGGCTCTACGACCTCGCCGCCGATGGACTCCTGGACGAGAAGGCCGGGTATCGCGATTGGATGCGCTCCGTGGCCCTCGCCCCGAACGCGCCCCTGCTGGCCTCGGCCTCCGGCGACCGCGCCGTCACGATCTGGTCCGCTACCGCATGGCAACAGTGGGGCGAAGGCTATTTCGGACGCCGCTGGGCCGACGTCCCGTTCCTCTGGGCGGAGAGCTACTTCTACCGCAAACTCCTTGCCGCGCTCGGCTACTTCACCCCGGGCTCCTGGCAGGGTGTTGATCCATTCGCCCCATTCAAGAACACCGAACCCTGTTGCCGATCGACCGGATCGCGGCGGACCGGCCCTTCTGCTCCGGAAAACACAAGAAACACGGCATGAACGTGCAGGTCATTGCCGATCCGAAGGGCCGCCTCCTATAGGCCTCACCGGCTCTGCCCGGTGCCACCCACGACGTCCGGGCCGCCCGTCAGCACGGCATCATCGACGCACTCGCCCAAGGCGGCATCAAGTGCTGGGCGGACAAGGGATACCGCGGCGCCGAAGGCACGGTCCGCGTCCCGTGCTGGGGCCGCTGGGCGACCCTTTCCGCGGGACAGCAGGCGGTCAACCGGTCCCACGCGAAGATTCGCGCTCTTGTCGAGCAGGCCGTCGCGACCCTGAAATCCTGGCGGCTCCTGCGCAAGCTCCGCTGTTCGACCACCCGCATCACGCACCTCGTCCAAGCCGTCCTCTGCCTGCATCTGACCAGCTCAGACCGATGATGGAAAGCCCTCAGTGTCGTGCCGGCAGACCGGGACCGTCGTTATCACGGCGCGGCGGTCTCGCACAGCTGTACTGGCGCAGTGCGCCTCATGGCAGCCAACAAGCGCTACCGGCCCATGGCAACTTGGAGCCACGCATGAACCATGCTGGGCTTGGTTCGACGGCAACACGGCGTTGGCAACGAGCCCGAGATTGCCCGAAGTCGCCGAGTCGACGCCGCGGTCGAGGCACCGATCGAGATCGCGCCGTGGTCGGGGCCGCGGCCCAGGCTCCGCAACGAGGCGCCGCCCGGAAGCAGGGTGATGTCTGTGCGCCTTCCGCCCGGGGTGTGCGACACCATGTCCCCTATCCTCCCGGGGTCACCAGGTGGGACGCGAAGCCCAGCCAGATGCGGTGGTCCTTCAGCCGGTCGGGCACGAGGCGGAAGCCCTGGTCGTAACCGCTGGCGTACACCTTGCCGTCGACGGCGAGCATCAGCAGTCCGTCCGAGCAGTTGACCGGCAGTGACACCTCGATACCCGTCGTACGGACGATCTCGTCGCACCAGCTCGCGACGGGCTGTTCGAAGCTGCCGGTGGCCAGGACCGCCGGTACACCGAGGTTCTCGGGGACGTCGAGATTTGCGTGGACCCGCTCCAGCTGGTTCGCGTCCAGGGCGTCGAACATCGCGTCGACGGTGGGAGTGACGCCCCTGAGCCGGTACAGGGTTCGCTTGGACGTACGGGTTGCCATGGTGGCGCTCCTTGTGCGGGGCGACGATAACCGCCCTCGTGGTGTCGTTCTCATGTGCTTCTCCTCCTGGCAGCGGCCCTCGCGCCGCAGCGGTTCAGGGCCCGCTTCCCCGTGACCGACCCAGCAGCCGATGTCGCCGGGTCGTGATCAGTGGGCCAACAGCGCGACGATCGCGGTGACTTCGCTGCGCCAGGCGCGTACCTGGCCCTCCGTGGGGCCGATCTCGTACTGGTGGTAGTGACAGCCGAGGCAGAGCTGGCTCCACGCGGCCTTCGCCCGGCGAGCGGTCCCGGCTTCGGCACAGCCGCGGAGCCAGAGGAGTGCGGCCCGCATGGAGCCCTCACGGATCGTGCGGGGCGCGCCGTGCGCGGAGAGACGGGCGGCGACCGCGCTCTCCAGCGCGGCGCGGAGGGCGAAGGCGGCACCGCGGCACCGGCTCGCCACGGTGGCGGTGAGCACGGTCGGCGGGGCGGGTACGGATGCACCGGCCCCCGCGGTGGCGGGCCCGCCCGTGACGGGACCAGTGGTGGCGGGACCGCCACAGTCCTCGATGAGCAGGTCGGCGGTGTCGAGCAACTGACGGATCGTCGCGTTCACTGGGTGGCCTCCTCCGGCTTGCGCACGGTCTGGGCGACGGTTGCGACGTCCCCCACGAACCGAAGGGGGTCCAGCATCGAGGTGCCGGACGGATGCGCGCCCTCCTGGCACTGCCTGATAAGGTCCACCGCCCCGGGACCACACCGTCTGCGCAGCTCGCGGTAGACGTCAGCCGTCCTGGACGGGTCTCCGAAGAGCCCCAAGGCGGCGATGTCCATCAGCTTGACGGCGGCCGTGACGGTCTTCTCCGCCTCGTGCTCGGTCAGTCCGGCGCGGTGCAGACACAGCCACGCGGCCTCGGAGAAGGCGCGTTCGAGGACGGTGCGGCAGAGGCCGGGCAGTACGTGGGTCATGGCGACCGGCGGGAGGTTCGGTGTACGGGCGAGGGCGCGTGCGTCGTCCAGCGCCTGGCCGACCGGATCGGTCACGCGGCGCACGGTCACCGCCGAACGCGCCTCCCGCTCCACCTCCAGGACCGTCACCGGGAGCTCCTGATTGGTGAAGGCCCGCTGGAGCCGCGTGTCGTGGGTGAAGACCACGACCTGACGGGTCTCGCCGAGGTCGTGCAGGACGTTCGCGAGGCCGTGGACCTTCGCCGGGTCCATGGACTGCACGGGGTCGTCGATGATAACGAACCCGAAGGGGCTGTCCGGTGCGGCGGCACGCGGCAGAAAAAGCGACAGTGCGAGGGAGTGCAGCTCGCCCTGGCTCATCACGCCCAGCGCGGCGGCCTCCGTGCCGTCCACGGACACGTCCATCACGAGCTTGCGCACGGCCGCCTTCTCGCCGCCGGTCAGGCGTACGGAACGCAGGTCGACGTTGCTCTGCTGGCGCAGTTCCTCCCAGATCCGCTGCGAATGGTCCTCGAAGGGACGCAGCCGTTCCTCGCGCAGCTCCGCGCACGCCTCCTTGAGCCACTTGCGGGCCGCCCTGACCTGGCGCAGCCGGGGCTTGCCAGCGTGCGCGCCACGGGCCCGGTCGAGCCAAGCGGCGAGGCGGGCGACGCAGCGCCGCCACTGTTCGTCGAGCTTCTCCAGCTCCCGTGCGGCCTCCTCCCGCAGAGCCGCGCAGGCGTCGGCGAGGACAAGCGCGGCGGTCTCGGCGCGGGCGGCGAGCCGCTCGGCTTCGTCGATCACCCGGCAGGCCGCCCACTCCTCCCAGGGGTCGACGAGCGGGGCAGGAAGCCATGCGGGGACCCGCGTGACGAGGTAACGGACGGCGTCCACCGCGTTCCGCAGTTCGGTGCAGGCTTCCTCGGCGGTGGCGGCCTCCCGCCGCAGGGCGGCCACCTGTTCGGCGGCCCGCTCGGCCCATGCCGCGTTGAGCGGCCGGTCGGACCCGCACAGCGGGCAGGTGTCCTCGTCCGGGTGCCGACGGCCGTGCTCCAGGGCCCTGTCCAGCAGTTCGGCGCGCTGGTGAGCATCCTCGGCGCCCGAGGCGCGTACGTCGTCCAGTACGGCGACGGCCTCGCGCAGACGGTCCACAGCCGCGCCGACCGCCTTGAGGTCGGGAGCGGCCAGCTCGACGGTCGCGCGCAGCTCCCTCAGACGGTCGTCGGACGCGTCGGGCAGCCCGGATACGAGGGCGTCCAACCCGTCGAAGTCAGGAGTCCCCGTCCCGCTGACGGCCGCGAGCGCGCGCTCCGCCCGGGGATCGTCCAGCGCGGACAGCGCCTCGACGAGTGCGGGCACCTCCGCCTCAGCCGTCTTGACCGCCGAGTTGAGCGCCTTCTCGACGGCCTGGAGCCGTTCGTCCGCGGCCGTCAGCTCGCCGAGCCCGAGGATGGTGGCGACCGAGTCGTACAGCTCGCTGGGCTTTCCGCTGATGACCTTGTCGAGATCGGAGTACGACAGGAAGGGCCGGTAGTTGTTCAGCGCTGGCTCCCAGCCGGCGTCCTCGAAGGGCCGCCGACCGTGTCCCGGCCGCTTGAACTCGACCTCGGGGGCCGTGACGTCATCGCCCGGCCAGGTGCACGTCAGCGTGGACGGCCGGGTGTCCCCCACGATGGCGAGGCGGACCTCGACCTTCGGCTCGCCCCCGTCGTGCAGGTTGCGCCAGTGCCGGCGCCAAACCTCGCCGCGCTGCCTGTCGAGGCGGGCGGTCCGGCCGGTGAACGCCGTCTCGGCGCCCTCAGCGAAGCTGGACTTGCCCGAACCGTTGCGCCCCACCACCAGGGTCACGCCGGGCTTCGCGCCCAGCGGCAGACGCGCCTTGCGGCCGATTCCGCGAAAGCCGCTGACGCTGATGGACTCGAGGAACACTAGGTGGTCCGCGCGCGGGCCGATGGGCGCGTCCAAGTCGGGTTCCGCTCCGCCCAGCGCCTCGCGAAGCATTTCCTTGGTCGCCTCGGCGAGGGTGGACGCCTCGAGGCGGTCGGCCAGTCGCGAGAGCGTCGAGGAGCCGCCGCTGCTGCTGGAGGATTGCCCGTCCTGCTCGACGTGCTCCGGGGGTTCGATGTGCTCGAGGTGTCCCGCCATGTCGCTCTCCGCCCTTCCGCGGTCCGTTCCGATGGAGAGTCAGCCGGGCGGGAGCGGTGCGCGGGTGGGGTGAGCCTCCGGCTGTGCGCGAGCCCGGCATGACGGGACAGACGTTAGAGACGGAGAGATGCTGCGATCTATGAGCTTGGCGATAACCCGGGTTATCACAAATCTCGGACACAAGTAGGGAATTGACGCCTCGGGAGGTACTTCCGCCCACACAGTCTTGCCCACAGTTGACGAGGCGCCGACCCCCGACGCAGGGCCAGGACGTCCACCAGGAGCCGCCCTCGACCGGACTCACCGTCGAATGCGACGAGGATGGGGCCATCGGCAGCCGCTTAGCGGAGGCGGCATCCGCGATCTCGATACGCACCAGACCCACGGCCGCGTCGAGGGCGAGCCGGAGACCGAAGTCGCGTCCGGGACCCGACCGTGCCGTACGGCGTTCCGGGCGAGATCGCCGACGATGAGGGCGACCGTGCATGACGCGTCAGACGCCGGCGGGTGACCCACTCTTCCGTGAGCCGAACGGCGAAGCGTCTGGCGAGCTGCGCAACTTGGGGTGAGGAGACGAACTGCGCTATGAGTGGGCGTTTGATGTTGATTCGCGATGGGCAATTCAACCCGCTTTGCCTTATTTATCACCAACGCGCATAGTCCGAAATGCCTGGAAGATCTGCACCGGCGGGAACTTTCACCCCATATCCAAACCAGACGGAATCCAATGCCGAGAAGCTGACTAAACGGGCGCCTAGTTCGGCACTCAGGGGCCGTGAAGCCGAACATAAGGTGCGAATCAACCCGAATTCACCAACCGTAGGGGCGACTTAGCGCAACATTCTCTCCCCAAACGCCCTCTGAGAGGGCGATAATAGGGGTCGTCGATGAATTAGTGGGGTGTTTCGCTCTCGCGAGCCGCGGCTGTCGCGTGCATGACGTAGTTGGCGAGGTCGCTGGGGTCGATCAGCCGGGCGGGGATGGGTTCGGAGTGGTGGCCGAGGTCCTCGAGGTGCGGGCGGACCTGCTTGATCAGGCATCTCATCTGGTTCTCCCCGATGCGGAAGAGATAGGAGATCAAGGAACGGGACAGGCCGCGCTGGTCGAGGACGGCGGCCCAGATGATGTTCTCCGTGGTCATCTTGCGGTGCCGGGGCCGCTCCTTGGGCGGCAGGGTGTCCAACCGGTCGCGGACGCCCGCGGTGAGATCGTCGAGGTCGTGGCGCTCGAGGCCGGTCAAGAGGGGGTGGGTGGCCAGGGTCGCGCCGAAGGTGTGCGCGGTGCGGGGGTGGGATCTGGGGCCGGGCGGGTGGAGGGGGACGTCGGGGATGCCGGGCTGGGGCGGGATCGTGTAGTTCCACTCCCCGTGGAAGTCGTCGGGGCGGATCGTGAGGGCGGCTGCGTGCTGTTCGCTGATCTCGATTCCGGTGGGGTAGGTGCCGGTGTCCAGGCGGGCGGTCACGGTCAGCCCGGTGCGGGTGGTGGTCGCCGAGATGAGGTTCAGGACGGTTTCGTAGCTGGTCAGCGGGTGGGCGCGCCAGTTGAGGGAGATGAAGGAGAACAGGCGGTGCTCGACCCGGTTCCACTTCGAAGTCCCGGGAGGCAGGTGGCACACGCTGATCTGAAGGCCGGTCTCGGTGGCGAGAACGGCGAGGTTGGCCTTCCATGCCTTGGCGCGGGAGCTGTTGGAGCCGCCGCCGTCCGCGGTGATCAGCAGTCGTTTCGCGTGCGGGTAGGCGGCCCGTCCCTCCTCGGTCCACCAGCGGCGCAGGCTGGCCACGGCGAATGCGGCGGTGTCGTGATCGGTGCCCACCACGACGAAGCCGGTGTTGCGGGCCAGGTCGTAGATGCCGTACGGGATCGCGGTGCCGGTGGCGTGGGAGGGGAAGTCGTGGTCGAGGACCTTGACCGGAGCGCCGGGCGGGGCCCACTCCCGACCGGGCCGGGCGAACAGCCCGATCTGCTCCTTCTTCTTGGTGTCCACGCTGATCACCGGGTCACCGGCCTTCAGGAAGTCGGCCACCGTGGCGTTGAGGTGCCCGAACTGCGCGTCCCGGTCCGGGTGGTGGCTGCCGGCCAGCACCCGCGCGTTGCCGCGCAGGCTGAACCCGGCCGCCTTCAGCAGGGCCGCGACGGTGTCGCGGCCCACCTTCCTGCCCTGGGCGGCGAGCTCGTCCGCCAGGCGGCGCAACGACTTCGTCGTCCACGTCAGCGGCTTCATCGGGTCGCCCTGTGTACTGTCCTCGACCAGCTCCAGCAGGGCCGGCACCAGGCCCGGGTCCTTGTCCGCCAGGGCCGGACGGCCCGCTCCCGGCCGTCGCACCCGCCTGTCCGGCTCCGCGACGGCGTCGAGTTCGGCCAGGCCCCGGCTGACGCACCCCTTCGAAACCCCCGCAGCCCGCGCCACCGCGGCGATCCCGCCGTGCCCCAGCTGCCGGGCCTCCGCGCCGTACAGGATCCGGCGCTGCCGCTCATTCAGATACGGCGTCACCGCCTCGAGCTTCGCCCGTAACGACCCCGTCGATCCATCAAAGCGCCTCATACCACATCAACGAGCCCAACTACCCCAAGCAACCCACTAATTCATCGACGACCCCTAAGAGCCAGTTCCCCACGTTTGATGTTGATCCGCTCCACCCGGTGGCGGGCTGCCTGCCGCGGAATCCACGCGGAGGGCCTCGTCGGCGGGCTTCGACCGCTGACTCCCCGCCTCTCTGGAGGGGGTTCTGTCCGGTAAGTCCGCCTGCGGGCTCTCCGACTGGCCACGCAAACCAGGGCTAGTTGGCTCTTATCGCCCTCTGAGGGAGGGGAGCTCGCGTGGCTCGCTCTATTCGGTGGTCGTTCCTGCCTGCACGGCCTGTCGGTCAATGTCTGTCGAGCCGAGACATCCCGCGACATACGCGAGTCGTCAGGTCCGCTCAAGAGTCGTCGGGTCGCCCTACGCTCGACAGATGACGCAGCCCTACCCTTCAGTCGGTAAGGAGCGGAAGTGACGCTATGGCCAACGGAATTGACACCAGCGTCGATGGCGGCGCTATTTGGCGCACGGGTGCGCAGGCTCAGTACGGCGGCCGGACTCACCCAGGCCGAGCTCGGTGACAGGTGCATGTGGTGAGCACGCGGATCACACAGATCGAGCGGGCGTCCGGAGCAAAGCCGACGCTGGAGCTAGCTGTATTGACCTGCAGCGTTGTTCACACGGCTGATCGGCAGCTGGCCGCCGAGTGCCGAGTGGCAGCGGTGGTGGTTGCCGCCTGCCGTGAACAGTCAGGCGGGCATTACGGTGGGACACGAAGACCTCCGTGCGGTGCAGTCCTAGACAGCTCCACCACACCGGAGGTCTTCGCCATGATCAAGACCCGTGAGTGTCAACAACGCTCGTGATCAATACAGCTAGCACGTGCGCTGAACACGGTGCTGGAGGCATCGGGCCGTCGAGAAAGGCGGCCCGGCAGCGTATGCCGTGCGACACAACCGTATTGAGCGCACATGGCCCTCACGGGCGGGCGCCGCTGGGGACACCCGCCCATAGATGTCGCTAATTCGCGGCGGGTGCCCAGAGCGCGGCAACGATCTCCATCTGCTTGAGGACCAGGTCGACCGCCTCGCGCTCCTCCTCCGGCGGGTAGTCGAACATCGCGAGGACGCGGCGGATGCGGGTGCGCAGCTTGGCTCGGACGGGCTCGCGGGAGAGCCAGTCGACGGAGAGGTTCTTCTGGATGTCCTTGACGAGGGCGCGTGCGATCTTGGCGAGTGTGTCGTCGCCACCCTCCATCGCCTCGGCCATGTCGCGGTGAGCGACCGCGTCGTAGAACGCCAGCTCGGCGTGGCTGAGCGGCGGGTCAAACTTCTCGCCGCGGCGAGCCTCCGCCGACACCTCCCTCGCGAGGGCGGCTAGTTCGGCGATGACCTGGGCGCTGGTGAGTTGCTGGAGCATGTACCGCTTCATGAGGTCGTCGAGGCGCTTGGAGAAGCTCTCGTTCCGGACGACGTTGTGCTTGGTCACCTCGCGCATCTTCTGCTGGATCAGACGCCGCAGCGCCTCGGTGACCAGGTGCGGGGTCTCGGAGTTCTCCAGCTTCCGCAGCTGCGCCTCGTTGAGGCGGGTGATGTCCAGCCGGCCGATCCCGGCCTCCGCGTACAAGTCGGTGATCTCGTCGGCGTCGACGACCGAGGCCGCCAGGGCTTGGAGGTAGCGCTGGACCTCGGCGCTGAGCGGCTCCCCGCTCGCCTCGCGCTGGGCGGCGTCGAGCTTGATCATCCAGGCCCGGACCTCGCTGAAGAAGGCGATGTCGCGGCGCCAGTCGTCAAGGTCCTTGCAACGCTCGGCGATCTCGCGGCTCATCGAACAGACGCGGTAGAACCGGTCGAGGCGGGCGGCGCTGTCCTTGAAGCGGACGGAGAGCGGCTTGGCGCCGGGTTCGACCTGGTTGCCCGGGTTCTTCGGGTCGCGGAGGAAGTCGGCGGTCAGGCGGAGGGCGCGCTTACGGGAGTCGGGGCGCCCGGTGTGGGCGAGCCACTCTCTCCAATGGCACCCGGCCAGCAGCCCCTTGATGGTCGAGAGCTCGTTCTTAACCTCGGTGATGGCCCGCTCGATGTCCGCGCCGAGGGTCTGGTCCTTCCGGTCCTGGTCCGAGTATTCGCGCAGGGCCTTGGCGAGGTTGTCGGTGAGAGGCGCGTAGCCGACGAGGAGGCCGTCCTGCTTGCCCCGGAACCGGCGGTTGACGCGGGCCAGGGCCTGCATCAGGTTGGCGCCCTGCATGGGGCGGTCCATGTACAGGGTGTGGATGGGCGGCGCGTCGTAACCGGTGAGCAGCATCGAGTGGACGATGAGCAGCTCCAGCTCGTCGTCCGGGTCCTTGGCGCGGGCCTGGACAACCTTCTGCTGGGACGGACGCAGAGCGTGCTTGCGTAGGCGCTCCTCGTCTGAGGGATCGCTGTGGAAGACGATCTTCATAACGCCCTGATCGGCTTCCTTGCCCACCCAGCCCTTCCGTCGCTCGGCCAGCGCATCGAAGAGCGCCACGCAGATGTCCCGGGTCATGCACACGACCATTGCCTTGCCGGGACCACCGAGGTCAGGCTTGACGAGCTCCCGGCGCTCCTCCCAGTGGGCGATGAGATCGTCGGCGAGCTTCGCTATCCGGACGGGCGCCCCATAGACAGTGTTCATCCCCGTGGCGAACTTGATGGCACGGCGGCGCTCGGCGTCGTCCATGCCCTCGGTGAGGGTGTTCGCTTCTTCGTCGAGCTTGCCCGGGTCGACGCCCTTGGGCAGGTCGACCTCTATGATTCGCGGCTCGTGGAACACGCGGACCGTGGCCCCGTCGTCTACGGCGCGCTTCAGGTCGTAGACGTCGATGTACTCGCCGAAGACGGCACGGGTGTCGGCCTCGGCCTTGGAGATCGGCGTACCGGTGAAGGCGAGCAGGGTGGCGTAGGGGAGGGCGTCGCGCAGGTGGCGGGCGTACCCGTCGAGGCTGTCGTAGTGCGAGCGGTGCGCCTCGTCGACGATCACCAGGATGTTGCGGCGCTCGGAGAGGAGCGGGTGGGACTTGCCGGCCGCCTTCTCCTCCTTGCTCAGGCCGAACTTCTGCAGGGTGGTGAAGAGGATCCCGCCGACGGTGCGCCTCTTCAGCTCGACGCGGAGGTCTTCACGAGTGTTGATCTGGTGAGCCTTTGTCTCCAGCAGGCTCTCGCTGTCGAGGAAGGTGTCGTAGAGCTGGTCGTCGAGGTCGTTGCGGTCGGTGATGACGACGATGGTGGGGTTGTTCAGAGCCGGGTGGCGCAGGACGAGCGCCGCCGTCTCCACCATCTCCTCCGACTTGCCCGCGCCCTGTGTGTGCCAGACGACGCCGGCCTGCCCGGTCGAGCGGGACGCCTCGACGACCGCGTTCACCGCCTTGTTCACCGCGAAGTACTGGTGCGGCTTCGCGATGCGCTTGCCGGAGAGGGGCTCGCCCGGCTTGGACGGAGGGAAGTTGACGAAGTTACGGGTGAGGGAGAGGAACCGGTCCTGGGTGAACAGGCCGTGGAGGGCCAGGTTCAACGCGTCGAGGCCGTCGTAGCCGGGCGCGTTGGTGTCGACGCGCTCGCCCTCGTCGTCGACGTTCCAGGGCGCGAAGTGCTCGTACGGTGTGAAGACCGTGCCGTACTTGGCTGTTATGCCGTCGGAGACGAGACAGAGCACGTTGTAGCGGAACGCGATCGGGAACTCCGAGACGTACGTCTGGAGCTGCGCGTGCGCGGACTTGAGGGTCGCGTTCTCATCTGAGGCGCTCTTCAGCTCGACGACGGCGAGGGGCAGGCCGTTGACGTAGAGGACGATGTCGAAGCGACGGTGACTGCCGTCGGTCTCCCGGACAGTGACCTGGTTGACCGCGAGGTAGCTGTTCGCGCCAGGGTCCGTGAAGTCAACGAGCCGGACGGTCGGCGTCTGCTCGGCGCCGAACTCGTCAGTATACGTCAGCCGGATGCCGGTAGTGAGGTGCTCGTGCGCCTGCTGGTTCTCCGGATACGCCTCGCGGGAGGTGGGGTCGGTGGCGATACGGAGGGCCTCGTGGACGGCGGTGGCGGTCAGCTCCGGGTTTAGCCTCTCGATAGCCAGCTGAAGCTCGTCGTGCAGGATCAGGTCATCCCAGTCGCGGCGGTGTCCGGTGCCGGGGGCGAGGTCTTTGCCGGGCTTGGCCTGCCAGGCAAGTTGGGCGAGTTCGTCCAGGGCGAGGTGCTCCCAGGTAGACTCAGTCATTTTGGTGTCGAGGTGAGCGGGGGTGTGAGTGGGCTCGCTGCCGCTTTCGGTGGTCATACGGCCTCCTCCACGATCTTCTCTGCGTCTCGGACGCGGAGCTTGCCGGACATCAGTTGAGGGAGGAGGGTGTCTCGGAGAGCGGCCAAGGACAGAGACTCCCTGAGCGCCTGGTCCGCTCGCTCCTCCAGCGCATCCAGCTTGGGACGCAGTTCCTTCTGGCCAGCAGGGCCTGGCAGGATGAGTTCCAGTTCACCGACTTGGGACCGCCGGAGTTCGGTCTGACCGGTGCTGCCTTCGCCCATCGCCTCGATCTCTGGCTGGGCACGCAGCATGGCAAATCCGGCACAAACGGGGTCGACCTTGTCCTCATTGAAGCGCACGATCGTAATGTGCGAGTCGACAGTCGCCTCCAGATCCAAGGTCCAGCGGGCAACCCGCCCGAGAGTGCCAACACCCGTTGAATTCACTAGCACGTCGTTAAGTTGCAACAGCTTGTGGGCCTTAACCTTCTCCCGGAGAGTCAGGCGGGAGGGGTCAAGGTTCACACGCCCGCCGCGAACGCACTTCTGATTGAGCACCGTGAGTTCATCCGAAGAATCCGTGTACTTCGGAGCGACGCCGCGAGTCAGAGCAGTCGTGAGTGGCTCCACAGCTACTTCAACGGAGTCGTCATCATGAAGCCTCTGGGAATAGAAGGTGAGACCGAGCTCGCGAGCCGTGGTCGCGATGCGCTCGTTGACCGCGATCTTGTCATCCAGCACCCCAAGGGCTTCAGCGATGGCTTTCTGATCGGCGAGCGGGGGACAGGAAATTTCTACCTGGCGAAGCTGGGTAAGGTTGAATCCTGGCACCGAGCTACCGATGGCCATTCCCTGCACCTGAGCCAGGGCCTCTGGGGACGACAGACAATAGTACAGAAACAGCGAATCGACGAGGTTCGGATCCGGTGTAAGCTTCATCTGCTTATTGGAGACGATGTATCGGTCAAATCTGGCGCGATTGTCCACCAATCCAACTTGGCCAATAGTGCCCCAGCATGTGAATACCAGGTCTCCTTGACGGGCCACGCTGCGGGGGAATTCGTCGGCCTTGGATTCATCCACGAAGACGATCTCATCGTCAAGCAACCGGTCCCCGACCTTGAGGCTCAAATTGCTGCCCCGAAGGACAGGCACCCCCTCTTCTCGGAAGAATCTAGAACCAATTGCCGACCCGAAGGGGCCTGTGGCCAAAGAGTTCTTACCGGGGGCGGCGAGATCTTCGATCTTGACGCTACGCCAATCAGCCACCGATCCTCCCCAACTGCTCCCGCACCACCGCATCCAGCCGCGCCGACTCGTGTAGCTGCTCGAACAGCTCCTTTGCCAGTCGCGTGATCCGCTCCTCCACCGGCTCCGCGTCTGGGTCTTCCTCGGCCTCCGCCGCTCCCACGTACCGCCCCGGCGTCAGCACATAGTCGCGCTTCTCGATCTCCTCCAGCGTCGCGCTGTAGCAGTATCCCGGCACGTCCTCGTACGCAAGGCCCTTGTCCTTGGCCGACTTCGTGCCCCGCCACGCGTGATACGTGTCGGAGATCTTCTCCAAGTCCTCCTCTGTGAGGATCCGCTCCGTGCGGTCGACCATTGTGCCCATCGCGCGCGCGTCGATGAACAGCACCCGGCTCCGCCGGTCCTCCAGCGCCTTCGCGCCCTGCGGGGACTTGTCCTTCGTCAGGAACCACAGGCACGCCGGGATCGCTGTCGTACGGAAAAGGTTGCTTGGCAGGGCGATCATGCATGAGACCAGGTCCGCCTCGACCATCGCCGCGCGGATCTCACCCTCGCCCGACTGCTTGGACGACATCGAGCCGTTCGCCAGGACCACGCCCGCGCTGCCTCGGTCGCCCAGCTTGGAGACGATGTGCTGGAGCCAGGCGTAGTTGGCGTTTGACTGGGGCGGGGTGCCGTAACGCCACCGCCTGTCGTCCGACTTCCTCGCCCAGTCCGACATGTTGAACGGCGGGTTGGCCATCACGAAGTCGGCCTTCAGATCCGGCAGCTTGTCTTCCGCGAAGGTGTCCGCCCAGCGGTCGCCCACACCCTTGGGGTCCATGCCGTGGATGGCAAGGTTCATCTTGGCCAGACGCCACGTGCGCTCGTTGGCCTCCTGGCCGTAGACCGCGATGTCGTGAGTGTGGTCCTTGCCGCGCCGCTTCGCGACGAACTTGCCGCTCTGCACGAACATGCCGCCCGAGCCGCACGCCGGGTCGTATACCCGCCCCTCGTACGGCTCCAGCACCTCGACAATCAGGCGGACCACGCTCGCCGGGGTGTAGAACTCGCCGGCCCGCTTGCCCTCTGCGCGGGCGAAGCGCTCCAGGAAGTACTCGTAGGTCTCACCCAGGACGTCCTGCGCGGGGCGGTCGCCATGACCCGTGAAGCGCGCGTCACTGATGAGGTCGACGAGTTCCTTCAGGCGCTTCTGGTCGACGTTGTCGCGGTTGAAGATCTTCGGGAGGACGCCGGTGAGGGGCTTGTTAGTCTTCATCACCTCGTCCATGGCCGTGTCCAGGAGCACGCCGACACCGCCCTCCGCGCTGGCCGCGTTCTCGGAGATGTGGTCCCAGCGGGCAGTCGGGGGCACCCAGAAGACGTTCTTCTCCGTGTACTCGTCCTTCTCCTCAAGGAAGGCCGCCCGGCGGTGCTCGGGGATCTGGGCCAGCTCGGGGTCGGCGGCCAGTTCCTCGCGGCGTTCGGCGAAGGCGTCGGAGACGTACTTCAGGAAGACCAGGCCGAGCACGAACTCCTTGTACTGGGCAGCGTCCATGGAGCCGCGGAGTTTGTCCGCGGCCTTCCACAGGATGTCCTGGATCTCTTTGGTGCTGGAGACACTGAGCAGTTCGCCCTGTCCGGCGGCAGCCGCGGCTCGCTTGCGGGGAGGCATTGTTCCTTCTTCCAACTGATGGGCTACGTGCGGTTGATGAGTGGAGCAAGCGGATCGGCCAGCGTAAGCGTGCCGTCCGCCAAGCCGGCGACCGTCAGGCGCCGGGCCTCGGCGAGAGCGTCGATCTGGGCACGCAGCAGGCGTTCCCGGCGTTCCGTCTCAGCCAGCAGGGCGTCGAAGCGCAACACCTCGTCCGGGTCGAGGTCGGGGAGCTGGTAATCCTCCATGCGGCGGGCGGCCCGCACCGCGCTGGGGCTGCGGGAGGTGCCCCGAGCGGCACCCAGCACGGCCGCCAGAACGCGCGGGGTCAGCGGCCGGGCCGCGTCGGGGTTGACGCGGAGTACGCGGGCCGGGAATGCGACCACCGAGAAGCCGTCATGGTCGACGTACAGGCCGAGGCGGGGCGTGAGGGTGTAGACGACGTCGCCGGGCTCGGTGAGCGCCACCCGGTCGTATCCAGTGGCCAGGACCAGCCGGTCGATGCGGCGCACGCCGACCGGCCATTTGCCCGTGATCTCCTCGGGGCCGAGGACGGCGTGGTGGCCATCCGGGGCGAGGTGCCGGTCATCGACGCGGTGGCCGGGGAGCCGGGTCACCCTGCGTCCGGTGATCAGCTTGCCAAGGGTCGTACGCGGAGGCAGGAGGCCGACCCGGCGCAGTACGCCTCCTCGGTAGGAGCCCTGCTCGCCCTCGTACGCGCGTGCGTCCGCCGTCGCGCGCTCCAGGCGAGCCTCGGCCTCGGCGATCAGGGCTGGGCGTTCGGTGACCTCGTCGGACCAAATCGCGGAGGCGGGCGGCGCGGGCGGGGTCAGCGCGCCGCCGAAGGCCCGATCCAGGTCGGCGACAGGGACCACACGGCCGTAACGCGGGTCATGGCCGTCGAGCGCCCTGAAGCCTTCCGCGCGCCAGAGGAGGACGTCCTCGGCGAGCCGCATGCGCACGTCCGTCGTGAGCTGCTCGGAGCTGATGTCGGCCAGTAACACCTTGCCCTCCGCCTCGGGGACGGGACCGCGGGTGAGCGTCCACAGCGCGGGACGGTACCCGGGGCGGAAAGGCAGGACACCACCGGGGAGCGCGATGACGGACTCGACGACATTGCTGCGCAAAAGGGCTGAGCGGAGCCGAGATGCCTCGGTGTCCTTGAGTGCATCCACGAGCGCGTCGGCCGGGCCAAGGACAATGGCCGTGCAGCCGGGGCGAAGGAGGTCGGCGGCGCGCTCGATCTCCGCCAATGCGGCGAACACGGAACGGTCCTCGCCGGGGCGGTAGGGGAGCTGGGTGACGACGAGGTCCGGGTCCGCGAGGCGCTCCTCCAGGTCGGGGCCGGTCTGGACGTCGAGGTCGAGTTCGCTTACGCCCGCGAGGAGGAGGCGGCGGCAAGTGATGCGGGCCAGCCGTTCGTCGAGATCGGCAGCCAGGACCTTGACGTTTTCGCGGTCCTCCGTGTCGTCAAGGAGCGCGACGAGCAGGTCGCCGGTACTGGCGTGCGGGTCGGCGATAGTGAGGGACTCACCGTGCTCCAGCCGGACACGGATGTCAGTGAGCTGGGTGAGCAGACGGCGCAGCTCCGGGGCGACGGCGTCGGCGGCGAGCGAGTCCAGGCCGAGTCGGGAGCGGGCGGCGAGCAGCCACTCGTATGCGCCGCGCTCGTCGTAGGCGGCCTCTACCAGATCCTCGGCGAGTCGGGCGAGCGGGGCCGCGGTGGCGTCGAGAGAGCGCAGTTCCCGTAGGACGAAATCGTCCTCCGCGTCGATCCGTTCGGCGCGGCGCAGCACGGCGGACCACAAGGCCGATTCCGCTTCGGCGTCGCCCAGAGGGCCGTTTGTGCCGTCGGTCAGCGGTCGGCCCCGGTCGAGTCGGCGCAGGCACAGAAGGCTGCCCAGCGTTTCGACCAGTTGCCACGGCGTGAACCGCTCCCGCAACGCGATGACGCCGAAGAGAGCCAGCTCGGACCGGAGATCCGTCGGGTCGGCGTTGCCCAGGCCGGACGCGATCAACCACTCGGCAACCTGGACACCGTCAAATAGTGGCCTTCCCGAGTTCTCGGACACGGCAGCGGGGAAGTCTCGGTGACGTCGGCGCCAGGTGGACACGACGGGACGCTTCACCCGGGCGAAAGCGGCAATCTCGGTCATCGACACCAAGAGTGGTGCCGGGGCGCGTAGCGTCGTGTCCGGCGAAACAGTAGCCACGGTACGCACCCCCCTGTTCATCTCTCGCCGCATCAGCCCTCTGGCCGTCAGGCTGGCCTTTTCGTCGCTCCCCGGGGCTTCGCCTAGAACCATACGACGATCGCTATCCCGGCGTCTTCTGGTAGTTGATAATGCGGGTTATCAGGCTTGCGGATGTCTTCATGACAATGACCGGGCAACGTGATCCAGGGGCAGTCGTCCCCGTGGCCGAATGACAGCGGACCGGGCAGCCTGAGTCCTTAGCCTGCCTCCTGAGGAATGCGGCAACCGCCAAGAAGCAGGGGGACATGACATGGGTGAGCTGGCCAAAGCGGTGGCTAAGCTTGAAGAGCAGGTCGAGGACGTGCACGAGCTGCGGCAGATCGTGGAGCGTCTCGACATGGAGATCGCGGCGCGCATGGATGAGATCGAGACGATCGGCGGCGCCCTCCTCGATCTTCACGGCGATCTCGACAACCAGATCGCCGAGTACGACTACATGGCTGTCGAACAGTCCCTCGCATCCCTGCGAGGACTGGTGGACATGGAGGAGGTCCTCCCCGCGATCGACGCCGTACTGCTGCTCACCGCCCTGCGCGATGACGGATCCATGCCCGATCTCACTCTTCCGCTGTCGGCGTTCGAGAGGGGTGACTCGGGGGAGCATCCTCGGCTCACACAGGAAGACCTGGACCGCGACTTTGCGGCAGACCTCGCGCGGGCGGACCAGCACTGGGAGGAGATCTGGGGCGACCATGCCTGGGCAGATTCCGACGAACGGGACTCCCGGCGAGCCGGGCATCGCGCCGATGCCGAGCAGGAAGCGATCAAGGACCGAGCCCGCCGGGCGGCGGCCCATGTCGAGGAGCTCGTCGACTACATCGGTGACACGCTGTGGCCCGACCTCGTGGAGGCGGTGGAAGCCGGCGACCGGGGGCGCGCGATCCGGGCGCTGGCGGCTGCGTGCGCGGCGGCACGGGAGGCGGAACCCGCCTACAAGCTGTACGAGGTCAATCTCTCGGTGCAGTACGAGTCGTCGCCGATGTCTCTCGGGGACATGGGCGAGTACCTGAGCGGCTTCGAGACATGGTTGATGTCGCCCCAGGCCGAGTGACCGGCGATAGATGCCGACCTGGACAAAACACATCATCGCCAGGTGGAGTCCTTCTGCGGCGCGCTCTCGTGATGGAAGGTCCGTCTGTCCGCGAGAGGTATCAAGGGCGGGAAAGCCCTCCAAAATCCCGAGTCACCGAGTTCACCAGTGAGACGATCACGCAGACTTCGTTCCAGCAGAGTGGAGCGCGGGGCTCGCCCTACTCCGGCCTACCGCTTCAGTTGCACAGCCGTCTCGATCACCAGATGCCCGCCGCCGCCGAGCGGTTCCGTCCACCCCCATGTTCCGAGTGCCCCGCCCAGGACTCGAACCTGCGGCCAAGCGCGTCCGCGGGACCGTCATGGCGTCCGGCCGACGCCTGTGCGGACGACGACAGGGCCGTTCGCCCCATCCAGCCCCCAGGGCGCAACGGCCCGAAACGCTCGGCCCACACGGGCATACACGCCGCCCCTCCGAACTGACTCGCCGTTCAGCCGCATCCAGCCGCGATCCAGCCAGCGTGCGGAGAACGACGGATGACGGCAGGTGACGAAGCGTCAGGTAATCCAGCCAAAATCCAGCCGCGGGTACGCGAACGGGGTCGACCCGAATCCGGGTCGACCCCGTTTGACCTGGCGGTTTGCTAATTCACCAGATCCACGGTAATGCGTGGCCTATACATTGAAGCGGAACTCCACCACGTCCCCGTCCTGCATCACGTAGTCCTTTCCCTCCATACGCGCCTTGCCCGCCGCGCGGGCGTCGGCGACCGAGCCCGTGGCGACCAGGTCGGCGAAGGAGATCACCTCGGCCTTGATGAAGCCCTTCTGGAAGTCGGTGTGGATCACACCGGCCGCCTCGGGGGCCGTCGCGCCCTTCTTGATGGTCCAGGCGCGGGACTCCTTCGGGCCTGCGGTGAGGTAGGTCTGGAGACCCAGGGTGTCGAAGCCGACGCGGGCGAGGGTGGCGAGGCCCGGCTCTTCGGCGCCGACGGACTGAAGGAGTTCGATCGCGTCCTCCTCGTCCAGCTCCGCGAGGTCCGCCTCCAGCTTCGCGTTGAGGAAGATGGCCTCGGCGGGGGCGACCAGCGCGCGCTGCTCGTTCTTGAAGGTCTCGTCCACGAGCTCGTCCTCGTCCACGTTGAAGACGTAGAGGAACGGCTTGGTGGTGAGCAGGTGCAGGTCGTGCAGGAGCTCCGCCTTCTCGCTGCCCTGGACGATGCCCTGGGAGAAGAGGGTGTCGCCCCGCTCCAGGATCTCCTTGGCCGCCTCGACCGCCGCGACCTTGGGGGCCACGTCCTTCTTGATGCGGGCTTCCTTGGCCAGGCGCGGCAGGACCTTCTCGATGGTCTGGAGGTCGGCGAGGATCAGCTCGGTGTTGATCGTCTCGATGTCGTCCTTGGGCGAGACCTTGCCGTCGACGTGGACGACGTTCTCGTCCTTGAAGGCCCGGATGACCTGGCAGATCGCGTCGGACTCGCGGATGTTCGCCAGGAACTTGTTGCCGAGCCCCTCGCCCTCGCTCGCGCCGCGGACGATCCCGGCGATGTCGACGAAATCGACGGTCGCGGGGAGGATCCGCTGGGAGCTGAAGATCTCGGCGAGCTTGGTGAGACGGGTGTCGGGGACGCCGACCACACCCACGTTGGGCTCGATCGTGGCGAACGGGTAGTTGGCCGCCAGCACGTCGTTCTTGGTCAGGGCGTTGAACAGGGTCGACTTGCCGACATTCGGCAGTCCGACGATTCCGATCGTGAGCGACACGTTGGCGACTTCCTGGGTGAGGACTGGCGGTGGGCCGGGGGCCCGGACCCGGGTGGGCCGATCCACCAGTTTACGGGCGCGTCAGCGGAGCCGACGACGGGAACCGGGGAAGCCCGTCATCGGGGCTCTCGCGTACGAGCGGGGTACGGGTTTGCGTCGAACTCATGGCCAAGGTCACCCAAAGGGCGTGTCTTGTGGCGGAACCCTCATGCGATGAGACCTACGTTTGATCCGTGGAGCACAGGACAGGTCCCTCGCAGCAGCGGCCACGGCCGCAGGCCCCTCTTTCCGGGCAGGGCGCCCTCATCGAGGGCGCCTCGGTGTACCGGGTCACGGCACGGCCGGGCAGCAAGGACCGGCCGGCGCGATCGGGGCATACCGACGGGCCGGGTGGCGGTGGGCAGCCGAAACGGCCCGCCCCACGGCCGGGGCGTCCGGTACCGCCGGTACTCCTCGCGCTGCGCAGGCTGCCGAATCCCCGCCTGACCGGGCTCGGCGCCGGACTCTTCGCCTCGGCCGTCATGCTGCTGATCGGTTCGCTGGACGAGCTGCTGCTCGACGGCTCACCGCTGGTGTACGGCCTGCTCTTCCTGCCGGTCAGCGCTCTGACCGCGCTGTGGGTACGCAAGGCTGACCTGGTCACCGCGCCGATCAGTGTGCCGATCGCGTTCACCGTCGGCGTCATCCCGGTCGCGGGCGGCGTGGGCGGCTACGGGGGCCACATCATGGCCGTGGTGACGGCGCTGGCCGTCAACGCGGGGTGGCTGTACGGCGGCACCCTGGTCGCGGGGGTCATCACGACCGTGCGGAAGGTCCGGCTGATGCGCCGCGCTCCCGCTCGTCGCCCGGCGCCCCGCAAGGCCGACGGCCGCCCGGGGCAGGCACTGCGGCACCCGGACGGCCGACACTAGTGCCGTCAGGCAAGGTTCGCCCCATCGCGATGCGCCGAGAGCTTCGCCTGGGAGGTGCTCCCAGGACGGCGGCTCGAGTAGGCCCACTACGAAGGGGATCGGGCGCCGGGCGATCTATCCCCAGGCCCGGGAGGGCCCGGGGATACCCCACCCCCTCGACCCGGGAGGACCCGGAGCGGGCCCATGCACCGGACGCCGCTCCCTCGCGTGCAAACGTCGTCTGACGCGGCACTAGTAGATTGTCGCGGCTTAGTTTTGCTGTGTGGTTGGGTAGAGGTGGCGTAGTTTCACGCGTGCGTCGTCGGTGGTGAAGTGCCAGTCGACTTGGCGCTGGTTGCTGTTGGTGTGCTGCTGCCAGGCGGCGAGTTCGGTGTTGAGCACGGTGAGGTCGTCGATGCGGCGGTCCAGGCACTGGCGGGTGAGCGCGGAGAGCTCGATCTCGGCGATGTTGAGCCAGGACCCGTGTTTGGGGGTGTGGTGGATTTCCAGGCGCTGGGCCAGCGCGAAGGCTTTCCCCGGGTCGAACGCCTCGTAGAGCGAGGCGGTGGTGTGGGTGTTGAGGTTGTCCATCACCAGCACGACCGTGGCGGCGTCGGGATAGTCCACGGTCAGCAGGTGTTCGACCTGGTGCGCCCAGTCGACCTTGGTCCGGCGGGGCTGGGCATCCACGCGTCGCCATCCGCGCAGCGGTTCAACCCAGCAGAAGATCGAGCAGGTCCCCGAGCGGACGTACTCGTTGTCCTCGCGGCGGTCACGGCCGGGCCGCGGGGGAAGCGGATCGCGGACGTGGCCGAGCAGCTGGTACGGCTTCTCGTCCATGCACACCACCGGACGCGCCGGGTCATAGGGCCGGGCATAGACGGCCAGCACGTCTTCCATCCGGGCCGCGAACTGCGCGTTCGCTCGTGGCGGGATGGTCCAGCACTTCTTCAGGTGAGGACGCAGTTCCGTTTTTTTAAAACCCGGCCGATCGTGGAGTGGTCCAGGTTCGGGATGTCCTCGATCAGCGCCACGTGCCTCTCCAGCAGGCGCAGCGACCACCGGGCATGGCCCTTGGGCGGTGTCGAGCAGGCCAGCGCGATCAGCCTCGCCTCGACCTCACCGGTCACCGGGGAGGGCACCGGGGGGCAGGCGCGTTCCTTCCGGCCGACCGTGGCCCACACATCGCCGCCGGTCTCCGCGTACCGCTTCGAGACCAGCCGGACCGACTCGCACGACACCCCGACCCGGTCCGCGATCACCGCCCGCGGATCGACCTCGCCGACCGACGTATCCAGCGCGAGCAACACCCGCGCCCGTCTGATCATCGACGCGCTGCGGACTCCCGTCGTGGTCACCCGCACCAACGCCTGACGATCCTCAGCACTCAAGGCAACCGGATACTTCTTTTGTGACGACATGGCACCCCCGCCCGGCCGAAGTGAAGCGACGAGGGGAGACTGCCCGACCGTCAACTCCACCAATCAGAGCCATACTTAGGTGCGACAATCTACTAGCGTCGTGCCGCGGCCATCGCCGCGCCCACGATGCCCGCGTTGTTCTGGAGCTGGGCCGGGACGATCTCCGCCCGAACGTGCTTGATGAGCGGCAGGAACTTGTCCGCCTTGCGGCTCACCCCGCCGCCGATGATGAACAACTCAGGCGAGAAGAGCATCTCCAGATGCTCCAGGTACTTCTGGACGCGGCGCGCCCAGTGCTCCCAGCTCAGTTCGTCGTCGTCCTTGACCTTGGTCGACGCGTGCTTCTCCGCCTCATGGCCGTTCAGCTCCAGATGGCCGAGCTCGGTGTTGGGCACGAGGCGCCCGTCGTGGAACAGGGCGCTGCCGATGCCGGTGCCGAAGGTCAGCAGCATCACGACGCCCTTGCGGCCGCTGCCGGCGCCGAAGGTCATCTCGGCGATGCCCGCGGCGTCGGCATCGTTGAGGACGGTGACCGGGAGGCCGAGCTTGTCGCCCAGCAGTTCGCCGCCGTCCGTGTCGATCCAGCTCTTGTCGACGTTGGCGGCCGTTCGAACGACCGAACCGGTGACCACACCCGGGAACGTGATCCCGACCGGGCCCGACCAGCCGAAATGGCGCACTACCTCGGACACGCCGTCGGCCACGCCGTCAGGCGTGGCCGGATGCGGTGTGAGCACCTTGTGGCGCGGCTCCGCGAGGTCGCCGCGCTCCAGGTCCACAGGAGCGCCCTTGATTCCCGATCCGCCGATGTCCACTCCGAAGACGTTCATGGACACAACGTTACGAGGAACTGCTGGCGGTTACTCCTCGACAAGCGAAACGGCCTCGGCGCGGAGGTCGCGGCGCAGTTCCTTGGGAAGGGAGAAGGTGAGGGACTCGTCGGCGGTCTTGACGATCTCCACGTCCTCGTAGCCGCGCTGTGCGAGCCACTCCAGGACCTCCTCGACCAGTACCTCGGGGACCGAAGCTCCGGAGGTGACGCCCACCGTGCCGACGCCGTCCAGCCAGGACTCGTCGATCTCATGGGCGAAGTCGACCAGGTGGGAGGCCTTCGCCCCGGCGGTCAGGGCGACCTCGACCAGGCGCACGGAGTTCGAGGAGTTGCGCGAGCCGACGACGATCACCAGGTCGGCCTGAGCGCTCATCTCCTTGACCGCGATCTGGCGGTTCTGGGTCGCGTAGCAGATGTCGTCGCTCGGCGGGGAGACCAGCAGCGGGAACTTGGTCTTCAGCTTGTCGACCGTTTCCATCGTCTCGTCCACGGAGAGCGTGGTCTGGGAGAGCCAGACGACCTTCGACGGGTCGCGGACCTCGACCTTGTCCACATCGCCCGGGCCGTCGACCAGCGTGATGTGGTCGGGGGCCTCACCGGTGGTGCCGATGACCTCCTCGTGGCCCTCGTGGCCGATGAGGAGGATGTCGAAGTCCTCGTTGGCGTAGCGGATGGCCTCCTTGTGGACCTTGGTCACCAGGGGGCAGGTCGCGTCGATGGTCGCGAGCTTCCGCTCGGCGGCCTCCTCGTGCACGATCGGCGCCACGCCGTGCGCCGAGAACATGACGATCGAGCCTTCGGGCACCTCCGCCGTGGTGTCGACGAAGATCGCGCCCTTCTTCTCCAGGGTCTGTACGACGTACTTGTTGTGGACGATCTCGTGGCGCACGTAGACCGGGGCGCCGTACTGCTCCAGGGCCTTCTCCACGGCGATCACGGCACGGTCCACGCCCGCGCAATAGCCACGAGGTGCGGCGAGCAGGACGCGGCGGGCGTTCGTTGCAGTCATGCGTCCCATCGTAAGGGCGGCCGTCGGAGGGCAACGATCGCCCACAGGGCTGACGGCGGCGCGCGGGCGCCATGTCGGCATCTGCCGTATTTGCCGTGCGGCCCTGTGCGTGCGGCGCCGCCGGAGCGCTGTCGGCGGGTGCCGATACGCTCGCGGGCATGGGTCTCACTACGTCAGCCGAAGCCCCGGTACCCGTCGGTGAGGTGTCGCGGCTCATCGGCGGGTGGATCGACCGGCTCGGTGCCGTTTGGGTGGAGGGTCAGATCACCCAGCTTTCCCGCAGGCCAGGGGCCGGGGTGGTGTTCATGACGCTGCGCGATACCTCGTACGACATCTCGGTGAGCGTCACCTGCTATCGCCAGGTGTTCGACGCCGTCGCCGATGTCGTGTCCGAGGGTGCCCGGGTGGTGCTCTTCGCCAAGCCGGAGTGGTACGCGCCGCGGGGGCAGCTCTCCCTGCGGGCGACGGAGATACGTCCGGTGGGCATGGGCGAGCTGCTCGTACGGCTTGAGCGGCTGAAGCGGACGCTGGGCGCCGAAGGGCTCTTCGACCACGACCGGAAGAAGCCGCTGCCGTTCCTGCCGCAGCTGGTCGGCCTGGTCTGCGGCCGGGCGTCCGCCGCCGAGCGCGACGTACTGGAGAACGCACGGCGGCGCTGGCCCGCCGTGCGCTTCGAGGTGCGCAATGTGGCGGTGCAGGGCGTGCGCGCCGTGTCGCAGGTGGTCCAGGCGGTTCGGGAGCTTGACGCGCTGCCCGACGTGGACGTGATCGTCGTGGCGCGCGGCGGCGGGAGCGTGGAGGATCTACTGCCGTTCTCGGACGAGCAGCTGATCCGGACGGTGGCGGAGTGCCGCACACCGCTGGTATCGGCGATCGGGCACGAACCGGACTCACCGCTGCTCGACCTGGTCGCGGACCTGCGTGCGTCCACACCGACGGACGCGGCGAAGAAGGTCGTACCCGACGTCGGCGAGGAACTGGAGCGGGTGCAGGCGCTGCGGGACCGGGCGCTGCGGATGGTGCGGGGACTCATCGAGCGGGAGGAACGGGGGCTCGCGCACGCTCTCGCCCGGCGTTCGATGGAGCATCCACACCGGATGGTGGAGGAGCGCGAGCATGAGACGGAGGCGCTGGCCGCGAGGAGCCACCGGGTGCTCGGGCATCTGCTGGACCGAGCCGAATCCGAGCTGTCGCACACCCGGGCCAGGGTGCTCGCCTTGTCCCCCGCCGCCACTCTGGAGCGGGGGTATGCGGTGCTCCAGCGTGCGGACGGCGCGGTGGTACGGGCGCCCGGCGAGGTCTCGTCGGACGAGGAACTGCGGGCCAGGGTCTCGGAAGGCGAGTTCACGGTCACTGTCGGACCCCGCACTTAGGGTGGAGCGCATGACGGCGAAGACGGACGAGGGCGCGGGCCTTGGAGTGGACGTGGAGGGGACACCAGGCATGGAGGGCTCGGTCGACGCGGCGGGCTCGGACTCGCCGGGGTACGAGCAGGCGCGCGACGAGCTGATCGAGGTCGTACGCCGGCTGGAGGCGGGGGGCACCACTCTCGAGGAGTCCCTGGCCCTGTGGGAGCGGGGCGAGGAGCTGGCGAAGGTGTGCCGTCGCTGGCTGGAGGGCGCTCGGGCCCGGCTGGACGCCGCCTTGGCGGATCGGCGGCCGGACGGCGCCGACGGGGACGACGAGGACGCCTCGGCGTTCTGAGCCCTCGAACCCGCACGAGATTTAGTTGAAAGTTGTGTGAATAGGCTCACGCGATCCGCGATTTAGTTGAAAGTTAACCCATCTCGGCCGTACGGTCGTCCGCGTACCTGACACCCCCTTGCACACCCGGAAGGTATGCCGATGTCTCTCGTACTCGACGCCGCAGCCCAGGACCTCCTGTTCCGCGAAGCCCGCACCGCCAACACCTTCACCGACGAGCCGGTGACCGAAGAACAGGTGCAGGCCATCTACGACCTGGTGAAATTCGGCCCGACGGCCTTCAACCAGACGCCACTGCGCGTCGTCCTGGTCCGCTCCGCCGAAGCCCGCGCACGCCTGGTGCCTCACATGTCCGAGGGCAACCGGGCCAAGACCGCCGCCGCTCCGCTGGTCGCGATCCTCGCCGCCGACAACGAGTTCCACGAGGAGCTGCCCGCGCTGCTTCCGCACTTCCCGCAGGCCAAGGACATGTTCTTCGCCGAGCGTCCGGCGCGGGAGCGCTCCGCCCTGCTGAACGCGGCGCTCCAGGCCGCCTACTTCATCGTGGGTGTCCGCGCCGCCGGCCTGGCGGCGGGCCCGATGACCGGTGTGGACTTCGCCGGGCTCCAGAAGGAGTTCCTGGACGACGACCACACTCCCCTGATGGTCGTCAACATCGGCAAGCCGGGCGATGGCGCCTGGTTCCCGCGCTCGCCGCGGCTGCCCTTCGACGAGGTCGTCACGACCGTCTGACAGGCCGCACAACGCCCCTCACGGCCATGGCACGAGGCCGCCGACACCCTGACCCGGGTTCGCCGGCGGCCTCCTCGCGCGCCCGCCTGACGCGGGTCGCGCTCCTGCCGTACGTGCGGCGAATGCCCTGCCGTACGCGCGGCGGTCCGCCCGCGCCGTACCCGCCCGGCCAGGTCCGGGCCCGTCAGGGCTTCCCGGTGTCCAGTGCCGCCGCCATCTCGGCGAGCCGCTCGAACGGCGCCGATCCGGTGACCACGGTGATGGAGCCCTTCTCGTCGGTCCGCACCAGCGCGTCGTACTTCGGCCCCTCCCAGCGCTCCCATGCCAGACCGGCGACCTGCTCGGTTCGCTCGGTCTTCTCCGCCCGCTGGGTCACGTCCGGGATGTACCTGCTCGCCGGAGCCGTGGACTGCTCGACGGCGACATAGCGCCCGTCCGGGTCCAGGAACCCGAGGTGCCACTGGTCGCCGCTCTGGCGCTTGTACGAGACCGACGTCGCCTTCCAGCCCTCGGGCAGCCCGATGGGCGCCGCCACCGGGTACGGCGCGGCCCGTCGCGCCGTCAGCAGCTCGACGCGGTAGTCGACCGCCTTGAGCGGATCCGCGCTGTCATCGCTCGGAACGAAGAGATAGACCACGAAAGCAGCCGCCAGCACCACCGCCAGCGACTGGACCATTCCTCGTACCGTCTGCTTGCCTCGCATACCTGCCACGGCACTATGGTCGCATCAAGGTTTAGCGCTCAAACGTGGGGCCCACTGCTCAATTTGTCGACGTACCGATAGAGTCACAGCACCCTCTCTTTTCCGGCCGTCGTCGTACAGGAAGGTGCGCTCCGATGACCGAGCACAATCTCCCGTCCCAGCTGGAGGTCTCCCCCGAGGCCCCCGACCGCAACCTCGCACTCGAACTCGTCCGGGTCACCGAGGCCGCCGCAATGGCCGCCGGCCGCTGGGTCGGCCGGGGCGACAAGAACGGGGCTGACGGCGCGGCCGTGAAGGCCATGCGGACCCTGGTGCACACCGTGTCCATGAACGGGATCGTCGTGATCGGGGAGGGCGAGAAGGACGAGGCCCCGATGCTCTTCAACGGAGAGCGCATCGGCGACGGGACCGGCGCGGAGTGCGACATCGCCGTGGACCCGATCGACGGCACCACCCTGGCGGCCAAGGGCATGCCCAACGCGATCGCCGTGCTCGCCGCCGCGGACCGGGGCACCATGTTCGACCCGTCCGCCGTCTTCTACATGGACAAGCTGGTCACCGGCCCCGAGGCCGCCGACTTCGTCGACATCAACGCCCCGGTCGCGGTGAACATCCGCCGTGTCGCCAAGGCCAAGAACTCCTCCCCCGAGGACGTCACCGTCGTCATCCTCGACCGGCCCCGCCACGAGGGCATCGTCAAGGAGATCCGGGAGACCGGCGCCCGGATCAAGTTCATCTCGGACGGCGACGTCGCGGGCGCGATCATGGCCGTGCGCGACGGCACCGGCGTCGACATGCTGATGGGCATCGGCGGTACGCCGGAGGGCATCATCGCCGCCTGCGCCATCCGGTGCCTCGGCGGCACCATCCAGGGCAAGCTGTGGCCCAAGGACGAAGAGGAGCGGCAGCGCGCCATCGACGCCGGCCATGACCTCGACCGGGTGCTCTACACCAACGACCTGGTCAGTGGCGACAACGTGTTCTTCGTAGCGACGGGTATCACCGACGGCGAGTTGCTGCGCGGTGTGCGCTACCGGGCGGAGACCGCGACCACGCAGTCCCTGGTGATGCGCTCCAAGTCCGGGACGATCCGCCAGATCGACTCCTGGCACCGGCTGTCGAAGCTGCGCGCGTACAGCGCCGTCGACTTCGACCGCGCCCAGTAGAGACGACGCTCAAGGTAGACGTCGCTCAAGAAAAGACGTACGGAACGGGCGTACGGAAAGGGGCGTCCTCATCCGCGGTCCACGCGGTGGGGGCGCCCTTGCCCTTTCCGTTCACGTCCACCCGTATCGCACGAAAGGCACTCGTGCCTGCCCCGGACGGAACGGCACTCGGTCAGGCCACCGAAGAAGCGGGTTTCTTCAGCTCGGTCTCGCGCCGCCTGCGACGGGCCAGCACCACACGGCGCTCGGCCGCGGTGAGGCCGCCCCACACCCCGTAGGGCTCGGGCTGGAGCAGTGCGTGCTCGCGGCACTCCAGCAGGACAGGGCAGCGGGCGCAGACCCGCTTGGCGGCCTCCTCGCGGGAGAGCCGCGCCGCGGTCGGTTCCTTGGACGGTGCGAAGAACAGCCCGGCTTCGTCCCGGCGGCACACGGCCGCCGTATGCCAGGGCGCGTCCTGATCTTCCCGAGCAGAGGTTCGCTGGGGCGGAACGGCGGCTACCTGCATGGGCTGATGCGGCAGTTGCAGCACGGTCTACTCCTGACGACTGACGACGGCTGGGCTGACGGCTTCGCGAGCGATCGAGCGAACGTCAAGCGATCGAGTGGGAGACGATGCAGCAAGGCCTACCCGCTGTACGCGCGCCTATGCACTGAGTTGCGCCGAGATCCGAGTGCGACGCCCGCAGATCCGCACCAGCCGCGCGGGCCCGACGCGCCCGCGCCCGTCGGCGCCGCCGAATCCCGGGTGCCGCCGAATCCCCAGGCGCAGTCAGCGGCCCAGGTGCCCGCGCAGCTTGCCGTGCAGATCGGTGACCCGCTTGCCGCGCTTCGGCTTGGCTTCCACGTTGCCGAACACGGAGTAGCCGTTGACGACCACCACCGGGGCCTGCGGGTCGGTGCCCTCCAGCGCGACCACCTCGAAGTTGCCGAGGATGCCCGTGCCGCCACCGCGCAGCGTGATGTTCTCCGGGACACGCACCTCGACGTTGCCGAAGACCGATGTCGCGTTGACGACCGTCAGCCGCTGCCCGAACATCGCCTCGGTCAGGTCGATCTCGACATTGCCGAAGAACGCGAAGGCGTTGGTCCGCGCGCCCACCCGCCAACGGCCCCGCCGGGTGGCGCTGGAGAACACGGCGACCAGGTTCTCGGCCGGGCCGCTGGGCATACCCGTGCCCGTGCCCTCGTCGTACGCCGTCCACGGTTCGGTGCGGGGCCGCGCCGCCGGCAGGTCCCGCACGATCGGCTCGAGTTCGCCCACGGTCTTGGCGCGGTAGGCCGCGTCGATGCGCTCGGTGTGCTCCTCCGGGTCGAGCCGCCCCTCGGCCAGGGCCTCCCGGAGGATGTCCGCGATCCGGTCGCGGTCGGCGTCCGAGGCGCGGATGGCACCGGCGCCCGCTTTGGCTCCGGCCGTCGCGTCCGCGCCGTTCTCGACGCCATGCGTGCCGGGGCTGCCGCCGGCTGGAACGACAGGCGGCCCGGACTGGACGGGGCCGGAGCCCGCTGATGCACGCTTCTCGAGGTCCACGGAGTCAGGGTAGCGAAACGCGATAGATCGCGACTAGGCCTACCGTTCGGATCAGGCCGTACGAGCGAGCCGGTTCCGGTAACGCGCCCTGCCACGGCTTCCGGGCTCCGGAGGGTCCGGGTCGCGCGGCGCGCCCGCCCCTGCGCGACCGCGCAGCCGACTGAGCCCTACCTCACAAGACCGGACTCGGACAGGCGCCTTACGCTTGTGGGCGCGCGCGCCAACGGAGGCCGCGCCGCAGTCTGCCGAGTGAGGAATGGCCGTCATGCCCAGCCCTGAGTTCCAGTACTCCGATCTGCTCCCGCTGGGAGAGGACACCACGCCGTACCGCCTGGTGACCGCCGAGGGTGTCTCCACTTTCGAGGCGGACGGACGTACGTTCCTCAAGGTCGAGCCCGAGGCGCTGCGCAAGCTGGCCGAAGAGGCGATCCACGACATCCAGCACTATCTGCGTCCGGCGCACCTCGCCCAGCTGCGCAAGATCATCGACGACCCCGAGGCCTCGTCGAACGACAAGTTCGTCGCGCTCGACCTGCTGAAGAACGCCAACATCGCGGCCGCGGGCGTCCTCCCCATGTGCCAGGACACCGGCACGGCGATCGTCATGGGCAAGCGCGGACAGAACGTGTTGACGGAGGGCGGCGACGCGGAGGCGCTCTCGCGCGGCATCTTCGACGCGTACACCAGGCTCAATCTGCGCTACTCGCAGATGGCTCCGCTGACCATGTGGGACGAGAAGAACACCGGCTCGAACCTGCCCGCGCAGATCGAGCTGTACGCGACCGACGGCGGCGCGTACAAGTTCCTCTTCATGGCCAAGGGCGGCGGCTCCGCCAACAAGTCCTTCCTCTACCAGGAGACCAAGGCCGTCCTGAACGAGGCCTCCATGATGAAGTTCCTGGAGGAGAAGATCCGCTCGCTTGGCACCGCCGCCTGCCCGCCGTACCACCTGGCGATCGTGGTCGGCGGCACGTCGGCCGAGTTCGCGCTCAAGACCGCGAAGTACGCCTCCGCGCACTACCTCGACGAGCTGCCGGACGAGGGCTCGGTGCTCGGCCACGGCTTCCGGGACAAGGAGCTGGAGGAGAAGGTCTTCGAGCTGACGCAGAGGATCGGCATCGGCGCGCAGTTCGGCGGCAAGTACTTCTGCCACGACGTCCGGGTGGTACGCCTGCCCCGGCACGGCGCATCCTGCCCGGTCGCGATCGCCGTGTCCTGCTCGGCGGATCGCCAGGCGGTCGCGAAGATCACCGCCGACGGCGTGTTCCTGGAGCAGCTGGAGACGGACCCGGCGCGCTTCCTGCCGGAGACCACCGACGAGCACCTCAGCGAGTCCGCCGAGTCCGCCGACGTGGTCCGGATCGACCTCAACCAGCCGATGGACGAGATCCTCGCCGAGCTGACGAAGTACCCGGTCAAGACCCGCCTCTCGCTTTCCGGCCCGCTGGTCGTGGCGCGTGACATCGCGCACGCCAAGATCAAGGAACGGCTGGACGCGGGCGAGGAGATGCCGCAGTACCTGAAGGACCACCCGGTGTACTACGCGGGCCCGGCCAAGACCCCCGAGGGCTACGCATCCGGCTCCTTCGGCCCGACGACGGCGGGCCGGATGGACTCCTACGTCGAGCAGTTCCAGGCAGCGGGCGGCTCCAAGGTCATGCTGGCCAAGGGCAACCGCAGCAAGCAGGTCACGGACGCCTGCGCGGCGCACGGCGGCTTCTACCTGGGGTCGATCGGCGGCCCTGCGGCCCGGCTCGCCCAGGACTGCATCAAGAAGGTCGAGGTGGTCGAGTACGAGGAGCTCGGCATGGAGGCGGTCTGGAAGATCGAGGTCGAGGACTTCCCCGCGTTCATCGTGGTGGACGACAAGGGTGCGGACTTCTTCCAGAACCCCGCGCCGGCGCCCACCTTCACCAGCATCCCGGTTCGGGGCCCCGGCCTGGGCTGACATCGGGCGACACCTCCGGTGAGCGCTTGCCGGGACCATGGGATCGCGGGAATACATGGTCCTCGGCAAGTGCTCAGCCTGCACAGGAGGTTTGGAGATGTCTGACCAGCGATACCGGATCGAGCACGACTCGATGGGCGAGGTGAAGGTTCCCGCCCACGCCAAGTGGCGGGCGCAGACCCAGCGGGCCGTGGAGAACTTCCCGGTCTCGGGGCAGCGCCTCGAACGCGCCCACATCGAGGCACTCGCCCGGATCAAGGCCGCCGCCGCCAAGGTGAACGCGGAGCTGGGGGTGCTCGACAAGGACATCGCCGAGGCCGTCCAGGACGCGGCGGCCGAGGTGGCCGAAGGGCGGTGGGACGAGCACTTCCCGGTCGATGTGTTCCAGACCGGTTCCGGCACCTCGTCCAACATGAACACGAACGAGGTCCTGGCGACGCTCGCCGGTGAGCGCCTCGGGCGCCCCGTCCACCCGAACGACCACGTCAACGCCTCGCAGTCGTCGAACGACGTATTCCCTTCCTCCATCCACATCGCCGCCACCGCGGCCGTGAGCCGGGACCTCATCCCGGCCCTGGAGCACCTCGCCGCGTCGCTGGAGCGCAAAGCCGCCGCGTTCGCCGGGGTCGTGAAGTCCGGGCGCACCCATCTGATGGACGCGACGCCCGTCACCCTCGGTCAGGAGTTCGGCGGATACGCCGCCCAGATCCGCTACGGCGTCGAACGGCTGCGGGCCTCGCTGCCCAGGCTCGCCGAGCTGCCTCTCGGCGGTACGGCGGTGGGCACCGGCATCAACACCCCGCCCGGATTCTCGGCGGCCGTCATCGCCGAGGTCGCTCGGGCGACCGGGCTGCCGCTGACCGAGGCCCGTGACCACTTCGAGGCACAGGGCGCCCGGGACGGTCTGGTGGAGACCTCGGGACAGCTGCGTACCATCGCCGTCTCACTCACCAAGATCGCCAACGATCTGCGTTGGATGGCGAGCGGTCCGCGGACCGGACTCGCCGAGATCGCGCTGCCCGACCTCCAGCCGGGCTCCTCCATCATGCCGGGCAAGGTCAATCCGGTCATCCCGGAGGCGGTGTTGATGGTGGCGGCGCAGGTGATGGGCAATGACGCGACCGTCGCCATCGCGGGGGCCGCTGGGAACTTCGAGCTGAACGTGATGCTGCCGGTGATCGCCAGGAACGTGCTGGAGTCCGTGCGGCTGCTCGCGAACGCGTCCCGGCTGCTGGCCGACCGCACCGTGGACGGCATCACCGCCGACGAGAAGCGTGCCCGTGAGTACGCCGAGTCCTCGCCCTCGGTGGTCACCCCGCTGAACAAGTACATCGGATACGAGGAGGCGGCGAAGGTCGCCAAGAAGTCACTCGCCGAGCGGAAGACGATCCGTCAGGTGGTGCTGGAGTCCGGGTACGTGGAGCGCGGTGATCTGACGCTGGACCAGCTGGACGAGACACTGGACGTGCTGCGGATGACCCATCCCTGAGGCGCCGGGGGACTGCGCCGGATGACTCCCGCCGCATCCACGGAGCAGCATCCCTGACGCACGCGCGGGGCCGGGCGGCTCCCCACCCGGCCCCGTGACCTGCACCGCAGCGCCCCACGGCCCATGGCTCTAAGATCTGCGCATGACAGGTACGGCAGACTTCCCGCACTGGGCGCCCGGGGACCACATCCTGTGGCGCTACCGCGGCAACTCCTCCGGTGACGTGCACATCTGCCGACCCGTGACGGTGGTCGAGGACACCGACGACCTGCTGGCCGTATGGATGGCGCCGGGCACCGAGTGCGTACGGCCCGTGCTCAGCGATGGCAGCCCGGTCCACCAGGAGCCGCTCGCCACCCGCTACACCGCGCCCCGCACCACGGCCCGCGCGCACTGGTCGGGCATGGGGGTGCTGAAGCTGGCCAGACGGCACGAGCCCTGGTCGGTGTGGCTCTTCTGGGACAGCGGTTGGCGGTTCAAGAACTGGTACGTGAACCTCGAGGAGCCGCGCACCCGGTGGGTGGGCGGGGTCGACTCGGAGGACCACTTCCTCGACATCTCCGTACGCCCCGACCGCAGCTGGCGCTGGCTGGACGAGGACGAGTTCGACCAGGCGCAGCAGTCCGGGCTGATGGACGCCCGGCAGGCGCTGCGGGTGCGGGCGGCCGGGCAGTCGGCCGTCGAGGTCATCCGTTCCTGGGGTCCGCCGTTCTCGGACGGCTGGGAGGACTGGCGGCCCGATCCTGGGTGGCCGATCCCCGAGCTGCCGGCCGACTGGAATCACGCGCCGGACTGCAGGTCGGCATGACGAGGCCGTGAGACCCTTGATGTGCCCCCGGGGTTCAAACGTAGGATCGTCCTCCGCAAGGCCACATCGCAAAGACGCCACAACGCCGCACCACATCGCAGAAAATCGCACAGCCGTCGCACAGCGACCGCACAATGGATCGGCAAGACGAATCGGCAACGACTCAGCACCGCACCGGAACTGACCGCAAGTCACCACGAGGGGGAGCAGACCGTGCTTGATGTGGGCCCGGATCTCCTTCTTTTTGTCGACGCCCCGCCCGGAGTGGGTAGGGGATACATCAAAGGCCCTGGGATGTCGGCGCCCGGGGCCGTGGGGACACCCACAGCGGCACCCGAGACGCCATGGCCCGGCTACCCGACGTGTCCGGCACGATCCGGAGAACCGGCCCTGACCTCGTACCACCGGCCCGGACGGACGGAATCCCACGCGTGACGGAGCATCCCACCTCCCATGAAGGCCGGCAGCCCCTCGCTGCCCGGTCTCAGGAGCGCACCCGGCCACGGCACGAGGCGGGCACGCACCCGGCCACGCCGTCGGGCGGGAACGTGCCCGCCCAGTCGCCGGCACCGGCCGCCGCAGCCACGAGCCCGGCCGCATCGACCCAGCAGGGGGCTGCCTCCGACCAGGCCGCATCGGCGCCCCAGGGGGCATCCACGCCTCAAGCCTCCTCAGCGCCGTCGGCCTCTTCCTCCGCGGCGGCTTCCGCGTCCGCCGTCCCGGGCCAGGCGCCCGCGCAGGGCCCGCTCTCCGCGCCGGGACCGACCGGCGTACCCGCGCCTCCGAGCCCGCCGCAGGACGGGGCCGGTGCCGCCCGGCGCGAGGGCGACCGGCTGCGGTTCGTGGGCGCCGCGACCCGCCGTATCGCACGCGGGATCGACCTGGACGAGATCGTGCTCGGGCTGTGCCGGGCGACCGTGCCGACGTTCTCCGACGCGATCCTGGTCTATCTGCGCGACCCGCTGCCGGTCGGGGACGAGCGGCCGGTCTCACCGTTCGTGCTGCGTCTGCGGCGTACCGACCGGCTGCGTTTAACCGACGAGGACACGGAGAACGCGCTGGTCACCAACACCGTCCAGGTGCCGGTGCTGAATCCGCAGGCCGACCTGCCGGTGGCGGACCTGTGCGAGGTGCAGACCGGTGGGGCGCTCGCCGAGGTGCTGCGGGGTGTGCGGCCCGTCTTCGGGGACTCCGCCGCGGCCCGCGCCGCCCTGCCCGAACTGCTCGGCGACGGCCGGACCCTGCCGACGGGCCATCGCGCGATCCTCGCGCCGCTGCGCGGCAGGCGCCGGGTCACCGGAGCGGCGATCTTCCTTCGTCGGCCCGACCGCCCGGCCTTCGAACCGAACGACCTGCTGGTGGCCGCCCAGCTGGCCACCCACACCGCGCTCGGCATCGACAAGGCGGTGCTGTACGGGCGCGAGGCGTACATCGCCGACGAACTCCAGCGCACCATGCTGCCCGAGGGGCTCCCCCAGCCGACCGGTGTGCGGCTCGCGTCGCGCTATCTCCCGGCGGCCGAGACGGCTCGGGTCGGTGGTGACTGGTACGACGCGATCCCGCTGCCGGGCAGCCGGGTGGCGCTGGTCGTGGGGGATGTGATGGGCCATTCCATGACCTCGGCCGCGATCATGGGCCAGCTGCGCACCACGGCCCAGACCCTCGCGGGTCTCGACCTGCCCCCGCAGGAGGTGCTGCACCACCTGGACGAGCAGGCCCAGCGGCTGGGCACCGACCGCATGGCGACATGTCTGTACGCGGTGTACGACCCGGTCGCACACCGGATCACCATCGCCAACGCGGGCCATCCGCCGCCGATACTGCTCCACCTCGGCGGCCGGGCGGAGGTGCTCCGGGTGCCCCCGGGTGCGCCGATCGGCGTCGGCGGGGTGGATTTCGAGGCGGTCGAGCTGGACGCACCCGCCGGAGCCACGCTGCTGCTCTACACGGACGGTCTCGTCGAGTCCCGGCTGCGGGACGTGTGGACCGGGATCGAGCAGCTCAGGGAACGGCTGGCGGCGACCGCCCAGCTCACAGGCCCCGACCACTCGCCGCCGCTCGAGGCACTCTGCGACGACGTGCTGGACGTGCTGGGTCCCGGCGACCGCGATGACGACATCGCGCTGCTCGCCGCCCGCTTCGACGGGATCGCGCCGAGCGATGTCGCCTACTGGTATCTGGAGCCTGAGGAGCGGGCGCCCGGCCGAGCCCGCAGGCTGGCCCGCAGAGCACTGGCCCGTTGGGGTCTTGAGGAGCTGTCCGACTCGGTGGAGCTGCTGGTCAGCGAGGTGGTCACCAATGCCGTGCGGTACGCGGAGCGGCCGGTGACACTGCGCCTGCTGCGCACGGACGTGCTGCGCTGCGAAGTCGGCGACGACTCACCGCAGTTGCCCCGACAGCGGCGGGCGCGTGACACGGACGAGGGCGGTCGTGGGCTGTTCCTGGTGAACCGGCTGGCCAGACGGTGGGGCGCGACCCGGCTCTCGACCGGCAAGGTGGTGTGGTTCGAGCTGCCGGCACGCTGCTGACGAGGGAACGCGAGGACGGGGGCGGGGCCAGGCGCTGATGCGCCTGGCCCCGCCCCCGTTCGGACTTCCGGACTTCTTCGGCTTCCGGGCTTCGTGTGTGCGGTCCGCTATCCCGACTTCGGCGGCTTGCGGTCACCGGTGCCGGTGCTCGTGCCGTCACCGGCCCCTCCGTCGTCGGTGCCGCCGTTGTCACTACCCGTGTCGGTACCGCCGTTGTCACTACCCGTGTCGGTGCCGCCGTTGTCACTACCCGTGTCGGTGCCGCCGTTGTCGCTTCCGGTGTCGGTGCCGCCGTTGTCACTACCCGTGTCGGTACCGCCGTTGTCACTACCCGTGTCGGTACCGCCGTTGTCACTACCCGTGTCGGTACCACCGTTGTCGCCCGGGTCGCCCGGACGGTCTTTGTCCCGGGGCTTGTCGCCCTTGTCCTTGTCCTTGTTCTTGTCCTTGTCTTCTTCCTTGTCCTTGTCCTTGTCCTTGTCGCTCGGCTCGTCGGACGGCTCGGGATCGTCGACGACCAGGTCAGGGACATCGAGGTCGAACTGCTCGTCGGAGCCCCCGCCGAGGGCGTCGGACGTGTACGCCTGCCAGACCAGCGCCGGTACGCCACCACCGTTGGCGCGGCCCTCGTTGATGGTGTCGGTCAGCGTGACCTGCCCGGTGCCGTCCGGCTTCTCGCCGAAGAGCCCGACAGCGGTGACGAGTTCGGGTGTGTAGCCCACGAACCACGCCGACTTGTTGTTCTCCGACGTACCGGTCTTACCCGCCGCCGCGTAGTCGCCCTGAGCGTTGCGGCCCGAACCGTTCTTGACGACGCCGATCATCGCCTTGGTGACGCTGTCGGCCGCCTCCTGGCTGAGCACCCGCTCCCCGACCCCGTCCTTGACGTGGATCTCGCCGTCCGCCAGTTCCTTGTTCTTCGCGGACTTCACGATCGAGGGCGTGACCTGCCTGCCGTGGTTGTCGAAGGTCGCGTACACCCCCGCCATGTCCCAGGTGGATGCGCCCATGGTGCCCAGGGACATCGCGGGCTGCTCGGGCCAGCCGTCGCCGTCCTGCATCCCCAGAGCGAGCGCCGTCTGCTTGGTCTTCGACGGGCCGACGTCCACGATCATCTGGGCGTAGACCGAGTTCACCGAGCTGTTGGTGGCCTTCTGGACGCTGATGCGGCCGTAGTCCTTATCGTCCTCGTTCTCGGGGGCGAACGGCACGTCACTGCCTTCGACGGGCCGCTTGCTGGTGCCGTCGTAGCGGGTCTGCAGCGTGATCTTCTCGCCGTCCTGGGTCTCGGCCCCGTTCTCCAGCGCTGAGGCGAGCACCACGGGCTTGAAGGTCGACGCGGGCTGGTAGTCGCGGCGGGTGGCGTTGGACAACCAGTGCTGGGTGGCGCCGATTCCGCCGTACATCGCCACGACATGGCCGGTCTTCGGGTCCACGGAGGTCGCTCCCGCCTGCACGGTCGCGTCGAGCTTGTCACTCTTGCGGTCGAGCTTGGCCTCCAACTGCTTGTCGACGGCCTTCTTGAGCGCTTCCTGCTTCTTCTGGTCGATGTTGAGCGTGATGGTCCAGCCACCGGCCTCGATCTGCTCCGGGGTGACCTGGTACCGCTTCTCCAGCTCGGCCTTGGCCGCGGCGACGAGATAGCCGGTCTGGCCCTCCATTCCGGGCGCGGGCTTGGGCTCCTTGGGTACGGGGAACTTCAGGGCTGCCCGCTTGGACGCGTCGAGCCAGTCCATCTCGACCATGTTGTTCAGGACGTAGTTCCAGCGGTTCTGGACCGCCGTCTTGGCCTTCGGGGAGGCGACCGCCCAGTCGAACTGGCTGGGCGCCTGGAGCAACGCGGCGAGATAGGCGGCCTGCTCGACCTTCAGATTCTTGGCGTCCACCCGGTAGTAGGCCTGGGCGGCCGCCTGGATGCCGTAGGCGTTGCGCCCGTAGTAGCTGGTGTTGATGTACCCGGCGAGGATCTCTTCCTTGGTGCTTTCCTGGTCCACCTTGACGGCGATCACCAGCTCCTTGAGCTTGCGGGTGATCGTCTGGTCCTGGGTGAGGTAGTAGTTCTTGACGTACTGCTGGGTGATGGTCGAACCACCCTGCTTGCCCTTGCCGGTGACGGTGTTGAACACACCGCGGGCGATGCCCTTGAGGTCGATGCCGGAGTCGTCGTAGAAGGACTTGTTCTCGGCTGCGACGAAGGTCCGCTGGACTTCCGGGGTGAGGTTCTCCAGCGGGATGATCTCGCGGTTGACCTCACCGGTCCGGGCCAGGACCTTGCCGTCGCTGTACTTGTAGACGTTGCTCTGGAGCCGGGCTTCCTCGTTGGGCGTGGGCACCGGGACCAGCCAGTAGACGATGAGGCACGCCGCCATCGCGGCGAGACAGAGGCCGAGGAAGGTCCCAAGGACCTTCCTCCAGGTGAAGAAGCGGCGTATGCCGCCCTTCTTCACGGCCCCCTTGTTCGTGGCCCGGCGCGCCCCGCGCTGCCGGGCCCGTCGCGCTTCCGCTCGGCCCATCGCCCCGTTGCTCCGCTCTTCCTCGTCGTCAAGCCCGTTCAGCTCGTTCGGCTGGCCCGGCTGGTCCGGTTCGTCTCACTCGTCCGACTCGTGAAGGTCGTCAAGGTCGTCGAGAAAATCAGCTCAGAAAGCTAGCACCGCTCCTCATGACAAAGAGCACGTCATCCGGTCTTTTCCGGACGTGAGAATCAGCACCCGCCTCAATGGAACCGACTCACAAGTGGTGCGCGAGGTTGCCGAGTCAGATAATGTGCAATCACATTGATAGCGAGACCGGGCGCTCCGGCGACCGGGGGAACGGGGGGACGAACATGCCCGCGACCAGCACATCCCTGGCGACGGACGCTCCCGAGATACCCGAGCCGCAGGTACGGGAGTTCACAGCGCACAGCATCGGCGGCGGACTGGCGCTGCCACTCGGACTCGCGGGCCTGGCGCTCGGCGTCGGACTGATCTTCACCGGAGCCGCGGCCACCGGGGGCGGCGCGAAGGCGGCTCTCGTCGTGCTCGGCGTACTCCTCATCACCGCGTCCTTCCTCGCGATGGCCGGGCTGAACATGGTGGCGCCGGGCGAGGCACGGGTGGTGCAGCTCTTCGGGCGCTACCGCGGCACCATCCGCACCGACGGGCTGCGCTGGGTGAACCCGCTGACCTCGCGGGAGAAGATCTCGACCAGGGTCCGCAACCACGAGACCGCGGTCCTCAAGGTCAATGACGCCTACGGCAACCCGATCGAGCTCGCCGCCGTGGTGGTCTGGAAGGTCGAGGACACCGCGCAGGCGCTGTTCGAGGTGGACGACTTCCTGGAGTTCGTCTCCACCCAGACCGAGGCGGCCGTACGGCATATCGCCATCGAGTACCCGTACGACGCTCACAACGAGGACGGGCTCTCGCTGCGCGGCAACGCCGAGGAGATCACCGAGAAGCTCGCGGTCGAACTGCACGCACGGGTGGAGGCCGCGGGCGTGCGCATCATCGAGTCCCGCTTCACGCACCTCGCATACGCCCCCGAGATCGCCTCGGCGATGCTCCAGCGCCAGCAGGCCGGGGCCGTGGTCGCCGCGCGCCGGCAGATCGTGGACGGTGCGGTGGGCATGGTGGAGGCGGCCCTGGCAAGGATCGGCGAGGAGGGCTTCGTGGAACTGGACGAGGAACGGAAGGCGGCCATGGTGTCCAACCTGATGGTGGTGCTCTGCGGGGACCGCGCCGCTCAGCCGGTCCTCAACACGGGCACCCTGTACCAGTGACCGACCCCAGGACGGGGCACGACGGGCCACCGGAGCGCGAGGAATCGGCGCGCAGCGGACCGGACCGCGGCAAGCCGGCGCCCGGTGGGCCCGCACACGGCGAATCCCGGCCCGGGCGGGGCAAGCCCGAGCGCGGCAGGCCTGAGCGCAAGCAGGTGCTGCTGCGTCTCGACCCGGTGGTGTACGAGGCGCTGGCCCGCTGGGCATCCGACGATCTGCGCAGCGCCAACGCGCAGATCGAGTTCCTGCTGCGACGGGCGCTTGCGGAGGCGGGACGGCTGCCGGGCGGGGTCCGGCCGATCCCGCCTCGGGGGCGGCCTCCGAAGTCACGCCCCGAATCGGAACCGTCCTGATTTCAGCGCTGATGAGCGCGCAGGCAGACCACCGCCCTCAAGGCCAGGAGGCGCTGGTTCCGAATCGTGACAATCGCTCCTGACCTGCGGAGACGACGGTCCGACAGCTAACTCTACACAGCGCGTATACACACCATGTATACGTGCTGTGTAGAGTCAGGGGCATGTCCATCGGTCACACGCTCCTCGGGCTCCTGGAGTCCGGTCCACGCCATGGTTACGACCTCAAGCGCACCTTCGACGAGAAGTTCGGCCATGACCGGCCCCTGCACTACGGTCAGGTCTACTCGACGATGTCGCGCCTGCTGAAGAACGGCCTCGTCGAGGTCGACGGCATCGAGGCCGGCGGCGGCCCCGAGCGCAAGCGGTACGCGATCACCGAGGCGGGCATCACCGATGTCGGCCAGTGGCTCGCGACGCCCGAGAAGCCGGAGCCGTACCTCCAGTCGACGCTGTACACCAAGGTCGTCCTCGCGCTGCTCACCGGCCGCGGCGCCGCCGAACTGCTCGACACCCAGCGCTCGGAGCATCTGCGGCTGATGCGCATCCTCACCGACCGCAAACGACGGGGCGATCTCGCCGACCAGCTCATCTGCGACCACGCGCTCTTCCACCTCGAAGCCGATCTGCGCTGGCTGGAACTGACGAGTGCGCGACTCACCCAGCTCGCCAAGGAGGTCGCGGCATGATTCCCGCCGGTTCCCTGCTCACCGCCGACGGCCTGCGTAAGGCGTACGGACCCACACACGCACTCGACGGCGCCGGCTTCTCCATCCACCCGGGCGAAGTCGTCGCCATCATGGGCCCGTCCGGCTCGGGCAAGTCGACCCTGCTGCACTGCCTGGCCGGGATCGTCACACCCGACGAGGGCACCATCACCTACAACGGCCGCGAACTGTCCGCGATGAAGGACGCCGAGCGCAGCGCGCTGCGCCGCAGCGAGTTCGGCTTCGTCTTCCAGTTCGGCCAGTTGGTGCCCGAACTGACCTGCGTCGAGAACGTGGCGCTCCCACTGCGGCTGAACGGCGTCCGGCGCAAGGACGCAGAGCGCACCGCCCTGCAGTGGATGGAGCGCGTCGAGGTCGCCGATCTCGCGGCCAAGCGCCCCGGCGAGGTCTCGGGCGGCCAGGGGCAGCGCGTCGCCGTGGCCCGCTCCCTCGTCACCAGCCCCCGGGTGCTCTTCGCGGACGAGCCGACCGGGGCGCTCGACTCCCTCAACGGCGAACGGGTGATGGAGCTTCTCACCGACGCGGCCCGCTCCGCCAACGCGGCGGTCGTGCTGGTCACCCATGAGGCGCGGGTCGCCGCCTACTCCGACCGCGAGATCGTCGTACGCGACGGCAAGTCCCGGGACATGGAGCGGGCCATATGACCGGCACCGCCCGGACGTCACGGACCTGGCTCCGCGATCTGCTCATGGGCGCGCGGTTCGCCGTCAGCGGCGGCCGGGAGGGCTGGACCCGCACCCTGCTCACCGGGGTCGGCGTCGCTCTCGGTGTGGCGCTCCTTCTGGTCACGACCTCGATCCCGAACGCGATGGCCGCGCGTGACGCCCGCGCCGACGCGCGGGGCGACCAGACCGCACCCACTGCCGACGCCCCCGGACGCGACACCCTGCTCATCGCGGAGGCCGACACCCGCTTCCACAACAGCGAGATCTACGGCAGGCTCCTCAAGCCGGAAGGCCCGGACGCACCGCTGCCTCCCGGGCTCGGCGAGTTCCCCGGTCCCGGCGAGATGGCCGTCTCCCCCGCGCTCGAGACCCTGTTGAAGTCGAAGGCAGGCGCGCTCCTGCGCGAGCGCCTCGACCAGCGGGTCACCGCCGTCATCGGGAACGAGGGCCTGGTCGGCCCAGGCGAACTCGTCTACTACGCGGGTGACAACACCCTGAAGCAGGTGGACGGGAAGGTCCCCAGGGTCACCGGCTTCGACAATTCCGTGGAGCCGGAGCCTCTTGACCCGGTCCTCACCCTGCTCATCCTGCTGGTCTTCGTCGCCCTGCTGATGCCGGTCGCCGTCTTCATCGCCGCAGCCGTGCGCTTCGGCGGTGAACGCCGCGATCGGCGCCTCGCCGCGCTGCGGCTGGTCGGTGCCGATTCCCGGATGACGCACCGGATAGCGGCGGGCGAGGCGCTCGCCGGCTCCCTCATCGGGCTGGCACTGGGCGCCGGACTCTTCGCAGCGGCCCGCCGGTCGGCGGGCTCGATCGACTTGTACCGGCTGAGTGTCTTCCCTTGGGACCTCACCCCCGCACCGTGGTTGGCGGTGCTCGTCGTCCTCGCCGTGCCGGTGGCCGCCGTCGCGGTGACGCTGTTCACCCTGCGCAGTGTGGTGATCGAACCGCTGGGGGTGGTCCGTACGGCGAAACCACCACGGCGGCGGATCGCTCTCCGGCTGGCGCCGCCGGTCGTAGGCCTCGCCCTGCTGTACCCGATGGTCGGACAGGGCAACGAGAACGGCGAGTTCAACCAGTGGCAGGTCATCGGCGGAGTGGTGCTGCTTCTGTTCGGCATCACCGCGCTGCTGCCGTGGCTGGTCGAGACGGCCGTCGCGCGGCTCGCCGGCTCCGGCTCCGTCGCCTGGCAGCTTGCCGTGCGGCGCCTCCAGACGAACAGCGGGGCCGCGGCCCGGCTGGTGAACGGCATCGGCGTCTCCGTCGCCGGCGCGATCGCACTCCAGATGCTGTTCGCGGGCGTCGAGAGCCACTACACCCGGAACACCGGCGCCGACCCCAACCGCGCGGCCATCGACGTCCTGGTTCCGTCATCGACGGGGGCAGCGGCCCGCAGCGATGCCATCGCCCGGCAGATCGGCCAGACCAAGGGAGTGGCCAAGGCGACCTCGATCCTCATGACCGAGGCGGCGCTCACCCCCAAGGATCCCGAGCAGTCAGCCGCTCTGACCGTCGGCAGCTGCGCGGCACTGCGCGAGCTCGCGAAGCTCCCGTCATGCAAGGACGGTGACACCTTCGTCATCAAGGGCGGTCTCGTTCCCGACGACGAGGCACTCGCCTGGCCCGGCAGGAAGCTCTACACGGGCGGCATCTACGGCGACAACGGATCCGGCCCGATCGCCTGGACGCTGCCCGCGTCCACGAAGACGGTGATGAGCCGCAAGGATCCGAGCGGCGTCGCGCGCAGCGGCATCCTCGCCACCCTGGGAGCGGCACCACGGGGCATCGCCACGGACGAGTTCGCGACCATCTACGTGCAGCTGGACCGGTCTGTGCCGGACGCCATCGAGCACGCGCGTACCGCCATCCTCAAAGCCGATCCGATGCTGACGCCGTTCCACATCAAGTCCAGCGTGACGTCCGACCGCTTCGCCTCGATCCGTACCGGACTCTTCGTCGGCGCCGCGTGCGTCCTGCTGCTGATCGGCGCAAGTCTGCTGGTCTCCCAACTGGAGCAACTACGCGAACGCAAGAAGCTGCTGTCGGCGCTGATCGCCTTCGGCACCAAGCGCTCGACGCTGAGCCTGTCCGTGCTGTGGCAGACAGCCGTTCCGGTCATGCTCGGCCTGTTCCTGTCCACGACGGTCGGTGTGACCCTGGGGGTGGTGCTGCTGAAGATGGTCTCGACGCCGGTCGTCATGGACTGGGCGACGATCGGGACGATGACGGGGCTCGGCGCCGGGGTCGTGCTGCTGGTGACGCTGCTCAGCATGCCGCCGCTGCTGCGGATGATGCGGCCCGAGGGGCTGCGCACGGAGTAGGCCGAAAGGTGCCCGGTTCAGTCGCCATCGGACACGACACGCACCGGGAGGTCCGCCAGGGCCTCCCGGAGCGCCACCGCGAACTCCTCGAACTCGCCCTGGCGGGCCGCTCCCGAGCGCATCGCCAGGGCGATCCTGCGGGTGGGCACGGGCTCGGCGAAATACCCGGTGACCAGCCGGTCGTTGCGCCCGGTCTCCACCTGGAGCGCGGTACGCGGCAGCAGCGTCACCCCGAGCCCTCCCGCGACCAGCTGGACCAGCGTGGACAGCCCCGCCGCGGTCGTGGTGACCGGGGCGCCGTCCGCGCCGCGTCCCGCCTCACGGCAGATGTCGAGGGCCTGGTCGCGCAGGCAGTGCCCCTCGTCCAACAGCAGCAGCGGCAGCTCGCGCAGCGCCTGGCGCGGGATGTCCACCCGCCCGCCGAGCCAGTGCTCCTGCGGGGTGACCAGGACGAAATCCTCGTCGAACAACGGGATCTCGGTCACTCCCGCCGCTCCGAGAGGCACGGCGAGCAGCAGCAGGTCGAGCCGTCCGGCGCCGAGTCCGTCCAGCAGGGCGGAGGTCTGCTCCTCGTGTACCTGGAGATCGAGCGCCGGGTAGCGCTCGCGTACCAGCCGCAGGACCGCCGGCAGCAGATAGGGCGCGACCGTCGGTATCACTCCCAGCCGCAGCACTCCGGTGAACGGTGCCCGCGCCGCCTCGGCCTCCTCCATCAGCTCACCGACCGCGGCGAGCACCGCCCTGGTACGCACGGCGAGCCGTTCACCGGCCGGCGACAGCAGCACCTTGCGGGTCGTACGCTCCAGCAACCGGACCCCGAGCGTCTCCTCCAGCGCGGACACGGCGCCGGACAGAGCGGGCTGGCTCATCCCGATCGCGGCGGCGGCGTCCCGGAAGTGCAGATGCCGGGCGACGGCGGCGAAGGCCCGGAGCTGTGCCAGGCTGGGCTGCTTTCCCCGACCCGCCCCGTTCACCCCGTTCACCCCGTTCACCGCCACCGTGTCCCCACTGCCGAGAAGCCCCACGGATTCCTACGGCCATAGGGGCCATTTCCTACCGGGCCATAGGGGCCATACCGAGCGTTGCTGACAAGCACCACCGGAGAGCATCACTGATAGCCGATCCCGATCACAGCGGGCAAGTCTAACGGCAGCCGCGATCAACGCCGTCACCGACCGGCGCCCCGACCGGAAGCCGTCGACCGGCGGCAAAGGGCATTCACCTATCGGCCACAGCTATCAATGCGGTCGGCATCTTCGATTTCCCCCTATTGATCACACCGTGACAGGGTGGGGTTCCGTCCAACCCACACGGAGTCCCCACAAGGGCCTCCTATCGCAAGGAGAGCGCGTGCTCACTGTCGGTGACCAGTTCCCCACCTTCGAACTGACCGCCTGCGTCTCGCTGGAGAGCGGCAAGGAGTTCGAGCAGATCACCCACAAGTCCTACGAGGGCAAGTGGAAGGTGGTCTTCGCGTGGCCCAAGGACTTCACCTTCGTCTGCCCCACCGAGATCGCCGCCTTCGGCAAGCTGAACGACGAGTTCGCCGATCGCGACGCTCAGATCCTCGGCTTCTCCGGCGACTCCGAGTTCGTCCACCACGCCTGGCGCAAGGACCACGCCGACCTGCGTGACCTGCCCTTCCCGATGCTGGCCGACTCCAAGCACGAGCTGATGCGCGACCTCGGCATCGAGGGCGAGGACGGCTTCGCACAGCGTGCCGTGTTCATCGTCGACCCGAACAACGAGATCCAGTTCACGATGGTGACCGCCGGCTCCGTCGGGCGTAACCCCAAGGAGGTCCTGCGGGTCCTCGACGCCCTCCAGACCGACGAGCTCTGCCCGTGCAACTGGACCAAGGGCGAGGACACCCTGGACGCGGTCAAGCTGCTGGCCGGTGAGTGAGCATGGCCCTCGATGAGCTGAAGTCCGCGCTGCCGGACTACGCCAAGGACCTCAAGCTGAACCTCGGCTCGGTCATCGGCAACAGCGAACTGCCGCAGCAGCAGCTCTGGGGCACGGTGCTGGCCTGCGCGATCGCCTCTCGTTCACCGATCGTGCTGCGTGAGCTGGAGCCGGAGGCCAAGGCCAACCTGTCCGCCGACGCCTACACGGCCGCCAAGTCGGCCGCGGCGATCATGGCGATGAACAACGTCTTCTACCGGACCCGGCACCTGCTGTCGGACTCCGAGTACGGGACGATGCGCGCCGGTCTGCGGATGAACGTCATCGGCAACCCTGGCGTCGAGAAGGTCGACTTCGAGCTGTGGTCGCTGGCGGTCTCCGCGATCAACGGCTGCGGCCTGTGCCTCGACTCGCACGAGCAGGTGCTCCGCAAGGCGGGTGTCGAGCGCGACGTCATCCAGGAGGCATTCAAGATCGCCTCGGTGATCCAGGCGGTCGGCACGACGCTGGAGGCCGAAGCCGTCATGGGCGGCTGAGGCTCCACCGCACCACCACTCAGGGCGCCCTTCGCTCGGCTCGTTGGCCTGAGCCGGGCGAGGGCGCTTCGCTGCTGCCCGACTCCATCGGCGCCAAGGTCACCCTTGATGTCACCGAGTTGCTCGAAGCGGGCAGGCGCAAGCCGCGGACGGCTACTTCTGCTCCTCGGGCGGGCGGGTCTGCGGCTGAGCCGAGGGCGACACCGGCGGCAGAGACACCGGCGGCGGAGTAGGCGCCACATCGATCACCGTCGCCCCGTGCGGCCCCGGGCCCGGGTGCACCGGGTATGTCCGGCCGTACGCCCGCAGATAGCCGACCACCGTGTTGGCCACCGCCACCAGGGGCACCGCCACCACCGCTCCCCCGATGCCGGCTGTCAGACCACCGGCGGCGACAGCGAGCACGACGGCCAGCGGATGGACCCGCACCGCCCGTCCGAGGATGAACGGCTGGAGCACATGCCCTTCGATCTGCTGCACGGCCAGCACCACCAGAAGCACCATCAGCGCGGTGAACACGCCCTGGGTGACCAGCGCCACGATGACCGCGAGCGCGCCTGACACGACCGCACCCACCAGCGGGATGAACGAGAACAGGAAGATGAACACCGCGAGCGGCACGGCCAGCGGCACATCGAGGAAGTAGATGCCGAGACCGATGAAGATCGCGTCGATCAGTGCGACCACCACCGTGCCGCGCACATAGGCGGTCAGCGTCCGCCAGGCCCTCGGGCCCGCTCCGGCCACACCGGGCCGCGCCTGGGCGGGCACCAGTTTCAGGGTCCACTGCCAGATGCGCCTCCCGTCGTGGAGCAGGAAGAGCGTGGAGAACATCGCCAGCAGCATCCCGGTGAGGATCTCGACCATCACGCTCACACCCTGGAGCCCGGCGGAGGTGATCTCCTGGGTGTTGGTGCCGATCGTGTCCTGGAGGTTCTGGGCGATGTCGTTGATCTGCTGCTCGGTGACATGGAACGGGCTGTTGAGCAGCCAGTGTTTGAGCTCCTCGATTCCGTCCTTGACCCGGTCGGCGAGGTTGTCCAGGTTGTCCAGCACCTGCCACACGACGAACCAGCCGACCAGGCCCATGACGACGAAGCCGAGGATGGCGGTGACGGCGGTGGCGAGCCCACGCGGCAGGCCCAGCCCTTTGAGGCGGGCCACGGTGGGCTGCAGCAGCGCGGTGATCAGCAGGGCGGCAACAAAGGCCAGCACCACCAGTTGGACGGCGCTGATCACCCGCATCAGCACATAGACCGTGCCGGCGAGCACCAGCAGCCGCCAACCTGCTTCGGCCGCGACCCGCATACCCCAGGGGATGGCGGAGACCGGGTCGGGTCTTGCGGCGACGGCGGGGGCGTATGCGGGAGGCGCCGGCACATGGTCAGCGGGCACGACCGACCGACCGGCGGCCGAATCACCGCTGTCGCCCGGGCCGTCGTGCACGTGCTCGCCAGGACCACCGCGCATGCCGGGGCTCATACCGGTGTCGGCCGACACACCGCTGTCCGGAAGGCCGTCGTCGTCCCGGACGACCGCGGCCCGCCGCTCTTCCAGCCGCTCTCCCCACCGGTTGAGACCGGTGCCGACCCGGCGCAGCCACCCTGGCATTCTCGACATGTCGCTTCCCTCTCCCCCGGGGTCCGCCACGACCGTACACGCACGGAACCCCCCGCCGTAGCACGGCGGGGGGTTCCAGGGCGCGGAGAACTACTCCCGCAGGCCTAGTACCAGTTGTTGGCCTGCCAGAACGACCAGGCGCCGCACGGGCTGCCGTAGCGTTCGTTCATGTAGTTGAGGCCCCACTTGATCTGGGTGGCCGGGTTGGTCTGCCAGTCGGAGTCGACGGAGGCCATCTTGGAGCCCGGATTGGCCTGGACCAGACCATAGGCGTCCGAGCTGGGGTTGTCGGCGCGGTAGTTCCAGCTGGACTCGTGGTCCACGATGTTGCTGAAGCACTGGAACTGGTCGCCCGGGACCATCTGGCGTGCGATCGCCTGGACATCGGAGACGCTGTACGACCCCTGCTGCGGGAAGCTGGAGGCGTCACGGACGTCGGAACGGCTCGCACGCGCCTCGGCTGCCTTCGCCTCGGCCTCGCGCTCCGCCTTCTCGTCAGCGGCCTTCTTCTTCGCCTCGGCGTCCTTGGCGGCCTGGATACGGGCCGCTTCCTCCACCGACTTCTTGGCAGCGGCATCCGCAGCGGCGGCCTGGGCGTCGGCCTGCTGCGACAGGGACGCGACCTGCACCTGGGCCTGCTCGCCTACGGGGATGTCCGCGAGGAGCGTCGCGTCCGCGGCAGAGGCCTCAAAGTCGTTGTCCGCGGCCTGCGGGGTACCCGAGGCCACGCCAACGACGGCGCCGACAGTGGTGACCGCAGTGGCGGATGCCACCGCGAATCCCCGGACCGAAATCCGGCTCACACGGTTTCCTTCCAGCAGCGCCCGCACAGGTGACCTCGCGGACGCAATCGTGCCCCTGGCACTGGCACCCCTACTTGCTAGGCCACGGGGGGCGCGGGCCCGGTGGGCAACTCCCCTGCGAGGAGTGCCGCGTGGTGCTCGGGCGGCATACGGCGAAGTCTGTTGAGTTATGAGGTTCCACATCCCTGAGGATGCAGTTGTGCCGTATGCGGGGCCTGACGGAAGCAAGACTTTGCCGGAAGGCGAGGGCGCAAGGCAATTCCTCGTTACGTGGGATAGGTCACACCCCGTTTGCCCCTTGGGTTTTCCGGAAACGGCCGCACAGCACGACGCCGCCCGACTAAGCTCCTTCGCTTCGCCGGGCGGCGCCAACTCCTTTGACGGACGACCAGGACAGAACCGATCAGTCCCGGTCAGTCCGCATCACAAACCATCAACCCACCCCGTCCTCAAGCATTTCGGTCACCAGGGCGGCGATCTGCGAGCGCTCCGAACGCGTGAGCGTCACATGGGCGAACAGCGGATGCCCCTTCAGCTTCTCCACCACGGCGACGACCCCGTCATAGCGGCCGACGCGCAGATTGTCCCGTTGCGCCACGTCATGAGTGAGGACAACCCTGGAATTCGCCCCGATCCTGGACAGAACGGTCAGCAGGACGTTCCGCTCCAGCGACTGGGCCTCATCGACGATGACGAAGGCGTCGTGCAGCGATCGCCCACGGATATGGGTGAGCGGCAGCACCTCCAGCATCCCCCGCCCCAGCACCTCCTCGATGACCTCGCGGCCCGCCACCGCCGAAAGCGTGTCGAAGACCGCCTGCGCCCACGGGCTCATCTTCTCGGCCTCGGTGCCCGGCAGATAGCCCAGATCCTGCCCGCCGACCGCGTACAGCGGACGGAAGACCATCACCTTCTGGTGCTGTCTGCGCTCCAGCACCGCCTCCAGGCCGGCACACAGGGCGAGTGCGGACTTCCCGGTGCCGGCCCGGCCGCCCATCGAGACGATTCCGACGTCCGGGTCGAGCAGCAGATCGAGGGCGACCCGCTGCTCTGCGCTGCGCCCACGGATACCGAAGGCCTCACGGTCGCCCCGCACCAGGCGGACGTTCCCCTCGGCCGTGACCCGCCCGAGCGCCTTGCCCCGCTCGGACTGGAGCACCAATCCGGTGTGGACGGGCAGCTCGGAGGCCTCGGGGACATGGAGGGTCTCCTCTTCATAGAGGAGGTCCACCTGTTCGGCCGAAAGCGCCAGTTCGGACATTCCGGTCCAGCCGGAGTCCGTGATGGCGAGCTCGGCCCGGTACTCCTCGGCGAGCAGGCCTACGGACGAGGCCTTGATCCGCAGCGGGAGATCCTTGGAGACGACGGTGACGTCGTACCCCTCCGCCTGGAGGTTGCGCGCCACGGCGAGGATCCGGGAGTCGTTGTCACCCAGCCGGTACCCCGCGGGGAGCACACCTGGATCCGAGTGGTTGAGCTCCACTCGGAGGGTGCCCCCCAGGTCGCCCACGGGAATGGGGGCGTCCAGTCTGCCGTGCCGGATCCGGCAGTCGTCCAGCAGGCGCAGTGCCTGCCGGGCGAAGTACCCGAGCTCCGGATGATGCCTTTTGGCCTCCAGCTCGGTGACCACGACGATCGGGAGCACGACCTCGTGCTCGTCGAATCGGGCCATGGCGTGCGGGTCGGCCAGCAGGACGCTGGTGTCGAGAACGTATGTGCGCCTGTCGGGCATGCGGCGCTTAGTGCTGTTCACCACGGAAGGACGTACCCCCTCGGCTGAGATCGGGGTGCGACGACGTCGCGGGTTGGAGGTCTCCCCACCGGAAGCGGGGCGACAGGACCGGTGTCCGGCCGCGATGCACGGGCCGGGCACCGGCCCTCCGTTCCTTCCGTGCTGAACGCACGGTCGTCCTGGCGCAAAGGGCCTCCCGGGCGGGCGGCTCGGCACCACCCGCAGCAGAACGGCATCCGGCCGGTGTCCGGATGTCGACCTGGAAGGGATATTCCCTCGAACGAGCGTGGCCATGCAATGGCATATGACGACGCGTCGATGAACAGGTGATGACCGAGGACGCGGCCGTCCGAGGAACGGCCGCCGGGCGAGCCCGCACCGGGCGCCGCCCGGGAAGGCCGAGCGGCGTGAAGTCACCGCCGCACGAGTGACTGGTGCAACAGCACGCCAAACCGCGCCGAATGCGACATGGCAACCGTCAAGGGTGAGGCGGATTCATCCGTCCGGCGCGCCTCAGGCTCCTCCGGCTGGACGCGTCCGAGCGCGGCGGCTGCTGCGGCTGACCGGATACCCCCGGACGCTGCCAGGCGCGTGGACCGGCGCAACGAACGCGGAAGCCGGAGCCCGCGTAAGGGCTGTCCCGTAATCCCCAGCGGGCGCGCGACGCCAGCTACGGCACTCCCCCTGGCTTCGCCGGGAGGTGCCCCCACGCCGCGTTGTCGAATCGCCCGAATACACCCAGTATGCGAGCGACTCTCCGCCTTGCGATGCACCGCATCTGACGCCGCGCGCTGATCCACTGGGAATTACGGGACAGCCCTTAGGCCGGTCGGGTGCCGTGGCCACGACCGGGTGCCGCGCGACGGTCCGGTGCGAGGCGCCGCTCAGGTGCCGTAGCGCCGGTGGCGTGCCGCGTAGTCGCGCAGCGCGCGCAGGAAGTCGACCTTGCGGAAGGCGGGCCAGAACACTTCGCAGAAGTAGTACTCGGAGTGGGCGCTCTGCCAGAGCATGAACCCCGAGAGTCGCTGCTCACCACTGGTACGGATCACCAGATCGGGGTCGGGCTGGCCGCGGGTGTACAGATGCGAGGCGATGAGGTCCGTGTCCAGGATCTCCGCGAGCTCGTCGAACGTCGTACCCTTGGCCGCGTGCTCGGTCAGCAGCGAGCGGACCGCGTCGGCGATCTCCTGGCGCCCGCCGTAGCCGACGGCGACGTTGACGAGTATCCCCTTGTTCCCGGCGGTCGACTGCTGGGCCTCTTTGAGCACCGCCTGGGTCCGCGCGGGCAGCAGGTCCATGGTGCCGGCGTGGTGGACCCGCCAGCGGCCGTCCGCCGCGAGACCCCGCACCGCGTCCTCGATGATGCCGAGCAACGGGACCAGCTCCTCCTCGGGGCGGTCCAGGTTGTCCGTGGACAGCATCCAGAGGGTGACGACCTCGACGTCGGTCTCGGCGCACCAGCCGAGCATCTCGTGGATCTTGTCCGCACCCGCTTTGTGACCCTGCTCCGTCGTGCCGCCGGACGCCTTGGCCCAGCGGCGGTTGCCGTCCAGGATGACGCCGATGTGCTTGGGCACCTGGGCGTGGTCGAGGCGGCCCTCCACACGGCGCTCGTAGAGCCCGTACACCAGGTCGCGCAGGTTCACTCAGTCCACACCCTCTCGGTTCCGTCCGGGCCGGCACGCACCATCCTCGTGGCTCTCGGCCCGCCGCGCCGCACGCCTCTCGCGTACCGCGGCTGCCCCCGATGCGGTCAGGTTACTTGGCACCGCCCACAGGGGCCCAACCCGGTCTGTCACAAGTCCGTGATAAGCAGAGAAGCGTGAACGTTTCCCCCTACTCCCCCTACTCCCGCTCCTCCTACCGGGCCTCCGAGAGCCGTTACGACGCCATGGAGTACCGCCGCAGCGGCCGCAGCGGACTCAAGCTCCCCGCGATCTCCCTCGGCCTCTGGCACAACTTCGGCGACGACCGCGCGCTCGAACCGCAGCGCGCGATCCTGCGCCGCGCATTCGACCTGGGCGTGACGCACTTCGACCTGGCCAACAACTACGGCCCCCCGCCCGGCTCCGCCGAGCTCAACTTCGGCAAGCTCTTCGCCCAGGACTTCGCCCCATACCGGGACGAGCTGCTTGTATCGACCAAGGCCGGCTATCTGATGCACCCCGGCCCATACGGCGAGTGGGGTTCGCGCAAGTACCTGCTGTCGTCGCTCGACGCCTCGCTGAGCCGAATGGGGCTCGACTACGTCGACATCTTCTACTCGCACCGCTTCGACCCGCACACCCCGCTGGAGGAGACGATGGGCGCGCTGGCGTCCGCCGTCCAGCAGGGCAAGGCGCTGTACGTCGGCGTGTCGTCCTACAGCGCGGAGCAGACCGCGGAGGCGGCCGGGCTACTCAAGGAGATGGGCGTCCCCGCCCTGATCCACCAGCCGTCGTACTCGATGATCAACCGCTGGATCGAGGGCGACAATCTGCTGGACACCCTCGAGGGCGCCGGCATGGGCTGCATCTCCTTCGCGCCGCTCGCCCAAGGTCTGCTCACCGGCAAGTACCTGACCGGCATCCCGGAGGGCTCGCGTGCCTCGCAGGGCAAGTCGCTCGACCCCGGACTGCTCTCCGACGACGTGCTCCGCAGGCTCCACGGACTGAACGGGATCGCCCAGCGCCGCAGTCAGTCCCTGGCCCAGCTGGCGCTTTCGTGGGTACTGCGCGACCCCCGGATGACCTCCGCGCTGATCGGCGCAAGCAGTGTGCGCCAGCTCGAGGAGAACGTGGCCGCGCTGTCCGCGCCGCCGCTGTCCGATGACGAGCTGACGGAGATCGACGCCTTCGCGGTGGACACCGCGGGGACGAACATCTGGGCCGCCCGGAACTGACGAGGCCGGGGAGAAGAGAAAACGGGCCGGTCCGTGGGGGGGATACGGACCGGCCCGAGGGGGGGCTTCCACCATAACCCTTCGTGAGGTTCGGCGCGTGCCACGGCACACCACAACTACTCTCCGAAAACGGCGGACTGCGGTGCGGAGAAGGGCACGCAGGGGGAAGGCGGGGGAAAACGGCCGGTGGCGGGCTCGTGCCACAGTCGGCAACGGGGCGGGGCCGCGACAGCGGCTACTCCCGACGGGGGACCCCGCGCACCGGGCGCCCGGTTGACGCAGCGAGCGGTCACGCGCCGAGCGGTCGTACGCGGCACGGTGCACGGTGCCGTAAGCGGCCGACGCGGACGGCGGTCGTACAGGGCCGACTCGGGGAGGTCGTACACGGCCGCGGCGCAGCGAGCCGGGGAGGTCACACGCGACGGCGCAGCAGCGTGACCCCGTCCCGTTCGGCCACGACCGCGTAGCCGTACGAGCGCTTCGCAGCCTCAAGCTCCGCGAGCTGCTGCTCGATCGGGTAGGGCCAGTGACCCGTCTTGTAGGGCCAGGCCTCCGGGGCCCTGCGGTCATGGATGATCCACTCCGCCGTGGGGCGGGGCAGCCGCTTCTGCTCGTACTCGTAGAGGTGCCCCTCGACCGGCCAGGTCGGGAAGATCACCACCTGGCAGCGCGAAGTGAGCTGGGGCGCCAGACGGTTGGACGCTGCGACCGTGGCCCCGTCCGGGATGCGCCGCAGCAGCGTCTGCGCGGCCTCGATATGAGAGGTGGTGCGCCAGGTGGCCCGCTGGGCCAGCTGAGCGAGAGGGAAGGACGGCAGCATCACCAGCGTCACGGCGATGACCGTCAGCAGCGAGGCACGGAGGTGGCGTGCCGAGAGGGGTTGATTCGGCGCAGCCTCCCGGTAGCGGGCAAGGGCGTCGATCAGCGCCGCGAACACGACGGGCATCAGCACGGCGCTGTAGTGGAAGGCGGTGCCCCAGTGGAAGACGTTGTCCGAGAGCATTCGCCAGCCCAGCGTCGGCACGGCGACCAGCGAGAGCGGGGAGCGCAGGGCGAGGAGCGCGCTCGGCGCGAAGACCAGCACCAGGCTGATGGCCTTGACGTCCGGGCGCAGCACGTCCAGCGGGGCGAACGCGATCGTGGCGAGCAGGGAGCCGTGCGCCTCGGCCAGGTTGGCACCGTGCGCATAGCCACCGCCCGGGTTGAACACCGGGAGCAGCAGCTTGATCTCGACCGCACTACCGAGCAGCCCGGCGGCCGCGGTCAGGATCCCGAGCCTCCGCGGTCCCTTCCAGGCGATGTACCCGCCGACCGCGGCGAGGGTCAGCCCGAGGTCTTCCTTCACCAGCAGCAGCGGCGCGGCCCAGGCGACCGCCTGCCGCCAGCGCCGGTGCCCGAGTGCCTCCAGGGCGAAGGAGAGCAACGGTACGGCGAGCGCCACCTCGTGGAAGTCGAAGGCCGCGGCTGACGCGATGCCCCAGCTCATTCCGTACGCGAAGGCCACGACATGCGCCGCGCGCCGACCGAGGGCACGGCATGCCCAGCGGGCGAGCGGGACGACGGCGACCGCGAGCAGCGCGGACTGTGCGACAAGCAGACAGAGTGGGGACGGCCAGACCCGGTACAGCGGGGCGAGCACGGCGATCAGCGGATGGAAGTGGTCGCCGAGCAGATTGAACCCGTCGCCGCGGAGCGGGACGACAGGCGCACGGAGGTGGGCGTAGCCGCGTACGGCCTGCTCGAAGATGCCCAGGTCATAGCCGGTGGTACGCAGGAGCAGGTGACGGCGTACGGCGACGATCGAATAGAGGACGAACAGCGCCGCCGCCCATCCCCGGCAAAGGAGCGCCCCCGCCGCGCGGCCGGAGTTCCGTGACGGGCGTGCGGCGCGCGCTTCGACCGTCTGGGCATGGACAGGCAGGATCGCCATATTGGCGAAGAATGTCCGCATACGCCCGCATGCTAGAGGCTGGAGCGGCGTCGCCTACGCAGCCAGCACCGCCCCCATGAGGAGACCGACCAGCGTCCCGCCGATCATGCAAGGCCCGAACGGGATCGCCGACCTGCGGCTCGCCCGCCGCAGCAGCACCAGCCCGAAGCCGTACACCGCCCCCAGCAGGAATCCCGCGAAGGCCCCGGCGAACAGCACTTCCCAGCCGTACCAGCCGAGAGCGGTCCCGAGCGGGACCGCGAGCTTCACATCGCCGAAGCCCATGCCCTGCGGATTGACCAGGAACAGCGTGAAGTAGGCCCCGCCGAGTACGAGTCCGCCGAGCAGCGCCGTCGTCCAGGACCCGGCGGCGCCCGGGACCAGCGCCGCGCCACCGAGCAGCATCGCGGCAGCCGCCGCCAGCGGCAGGGTCAGCAGGTCCGGCAGCCGGTGCACTCGGCGGTCGACGAGCGCGAGCAGCACGGCGACGGGCGCGAGCAGCACCCATACGGCGGTCTCGGGCCGCACTCCGGCAGCGGCGGCGAGTCCGGCGCAACCGGCCGCGGTAAGGGCGGGGATGGACACGGAGCCGCGGTAAGCCGCGTCGCCGCGGCGGTCCTCGCCATGACCGGCATCGCACCGGGCCGCACCGAGCCAGCCGCCCGCCACCCCGGTGATCGGATGCCCGGACGGGCAGACGTCCCGCCATGCCTCCCCGGGCTCGACCGCCAGCCGGTACGCGGCGCGCGGCAGCAGGGCCCCAGCCCCGGCCCCCCAGAGCGTGGCGGCGGCGATCACAACGACGTACCCGATGTCCACGCCCCGAGCCTAGGACGTCCGGGTACGGTCGTCGCCCATGGGCGACGGCATCCGGCGTGACGGAAAAGGCGAGTTGACGATCCCGGGCCTGGGCGCACCCGTGGGCCTGGTGATCGCGGCCTCGTACCGCGCACGGACCCGTGGCCTGCTGGGCCGGGACGGTGTCGACGGTGCGATCCTGCTGACCCCGGCCAACAGCGTGCACACCTTCCGGATGCGGTTCACCATCGATGTGGCCTACCTGGACAGGCGGTTCCGGGTACTGGCGGTGCGGACCATGAAGCCGGGGCGGCTGGGAATGCCGAGGCCGCGTGCCCGGCACGTCCTGGAAGCGGAGGCGGGGGCGTTGGAGCGCTGGGGTGTGCGGCCGGGCGTCCGGCTCGGCATCACGGCGGGCCCGAGCCGAGAAGCGTGAAAGCCCCGCACACACCGGATGCCACCGCAAGCACCCCCAGCACGGTCGTCGACCAGCGCGGCCTGATCCTGGCCAATGCGGCGGCCGGAGGCAGCAGCATGGGGAACGCCGGCATGATCAGGCGCGGTCGGGAGCCGAAGTACGCAGCACCGATCAGCGAGATCACCACGATCCCGATCGCGTAGACCAGCACGGGCAGCGGCTGCCGCTGTCTGACGCAGAGCCACACCAACCAACCGAGCAGCCCGAGCGCGGCGATGAGACCGACCCCCGCGAGCGGCGCCGCCCCCGTGAGCTGCTTCCCCACGAACCGGGCGAGCGCGGCCCCGCCGTCGATATTGTTGCCCCAGGCCGCCTGGACCTCGAAGTACGCGGTCGGGCTGCCCTCGCGTACGGCCACGAACACCACATACCCGAGCCACCCCAGCGACGCCAGAACCACTCCCGCCGCCATCCGCCAGGTCAGCGACCCGAAGCCGCCACGTACCAGGCATACGAGCGCGGTGATCCCGATTGCCATGACAAGCGCGGCAGCCGACGGGCGCGTCAGCCCGGCGAACGCGCACAGCGCGCCTGCGGTGATCCAGCGGCCGTTCAGCAGCGCGTACAACGACCAGGCGGCGAACGCTGTGAACACGGTCTCCGTGTACGCCATCGACTGCACGAACGCGGTCGGGTACACCCCCCACAGCACGGCCAGCAGCACCCCCGCCCGGTGCCCCGCGACCTGCGCCCCGACGGCGTAGATCCCCCACGCGGCACCGAACGCGGCGACCCACGCGATCACCAGCCCGGCGGTCGCGGCGTCGAGGAACGGCAGCGCCTCGGAGACACCCCGCTCCAGTGCGGGCAGGAGCGGAAAGAACGCGAGATCGGAATGCACGCTGTGGTCGGGCAGCGTCACCTCGTACCCGTAGCCGTTCTCGGCGATCCGGACATACCAGACTGCGTCCCACCGCCCCTTGAGCCGGTGCAGCCCGTCCTTGCCGGTGGCAGCCGCGGCGATGGCGAGGACCACCATGCCGATCAGCCGGACGGCCGCGTACCCGAGCAGGGCGGGGGCGGCGGGGGCACTGCGCAGGCGGGCGAGCAGGAAACGGGGGTGCTGGGACATGCGGTCGATTATGTACACGAGCCTTCTCGCGCCCTGCCGACCTCCACCGTCTCGGCCTCCCGGGCGCCGCTACCGTTCTACGAGCCTCCCTGACCGCGCGGGAAGGAGACCTCGACCCTTCGGTTCTTCTTGCGGCCTTCCTCGGTGCCGTTGTCCGCGATCGGGTACTGCTCGCCGTACCCGCGGATCTCGAAGGTGACGGCACCGCCCCCGAGCTCCCTGCTCAGCACCCCGTGCACCGCGTTGGCCCGCTGCTTGGAAAGCACGTCCCCGTGCGCGGATGTGCCGAGGTTGTCCGTGAAGCCGAACACACGGACCTTGGCCGCGTTCTGCTTCTTGATCTCGGCGGCGATCGCCACGATACGGGCGTTGGCTGCGGATCCGAGGGCGGCGCTGTCCTTGGCGAAGAGGACCTCGGCCTGTAGGGCGAACTTGACGGTGGCGTTGGTGTCCTCGCGGCGTTCTTCGCCGCCTTGTTCTTCTACGACCTGGACGATGTCAAGGACTCTTGGTTCGCCTAGAGTTGCCCCTTCAGCCATTTTGAGGTCAGGATCTTGCCCGTCGATCCCCACAGGCGGTTCCGCCGAGGCTTCGGTGCCGGGCGGCACACTAGGCTCGTCATCGGCAGTTGCGGGGACGCTACCGAAAGGAAGCGCCGCCACAAGCAGCGCACCGACCACAATTGATGTTCTAACAGGTCGCGTTGACAGGCGAATGCCATCCACAGCTACCCTCACCCGGAAATCTTCAGCGTTGCCACGCCAAACGAAGGTAGCGTGAAGTCAAGCTCAGTGGTTGTCGCAGGGGGCGCAGGGAACTGCATGAATACCGGAGTCGAATCTCCGGCGGCAACAGGGGTGATTGCCGTTGTGCACAGGCAGCGACTATCGGTGTCCCGGAGCACGTAGTAGCGCTTCTTGCCAACCTTGTCCACAAGCATTGCACCTGCGACCGAGTTGGGGTTCTGAGCCACAATCGCACTCTCAGAACCCTCCATCCCTGACATACTGCGCACCTGATCACTCGTGTTCTTGATCTCGCCACTTACCGTGACAAACCCGCCGTAGTCACGTTTGACCTCATTGACGATCATCACGAGGCCCACTTGCCCGGTAATCTCAGCTAGCCGCACAGAGGGAACACCCTTGTCTCCAGCAGCATTACCCGCCTGCGGCGATCGCTCAGCAACGGGCCGGGATGCAGCAGCCGGGTTCTTCGCTGAGGTGCCACCATCGCCACCACATGCAGCAAGCGCGAGAGCCATAGCCACTATTACCAAGGCACTTCTTGCTGCCCGCCGCGCCCTCGCGGTATGCCGCATGTTCATGACCCTTTTCCTTTACTCGCTACTTGTTAATCGTCAATCAAATGCACAACGAAGAGCTCCTTGCTCAACTTCTCCCAGGAGTCCGGTCGCAAAGGGTCAACCGTGAAGACGTCAAGACCATCACATGAGAACTCGATCAGGCCATCCCTTCCATCTTTCTCATCCATAACACCCACAGAGCTGTGAACAACTTCCCACGAGCACCGGAATTCAACTGCGGCACTGGCTTTGGCCGTAGCATGGCGACTCTCGCTTCCAGGAATTACCGAGGAACCCACCGTGTAACGAGTCATAACCTGCACAGTAACGTCGTCTCGAAAGTTCCCATCGCTCCAGTCACAGAGGTCACCCGAGCCGTTCGGAACCAAATCAGCACGGTTGGCGCCAGCCAGGTACTGCGCCTCAGCACATGCGGCTTGGTCGACAGTTTCCTCTTTGAAGAATTGTTCCAAACCGTTCGGCACCAAGAGAGCCGCGAGGAACTTCGATCCCATAGCATTCCTGACAGCCTGAGCAGCCGCGAGAGCAGCGGCGTCTGCCGCCCCCTGCGCCCCATTGCGCACTGCCGACGCTTTACCGACCGCGAAGAATGCAAACGCAAGAAAGAGCAGGCCCGCCACCATCATGATGTAGATGGGGAAGGCCTGCCCACGGTCTCGCGCGTTCTCGATCACTTCCCCGCAGTAATGCTGTTCACCAGACCGGTGATTCGCGTGGTGATCGCCGCGCCAATCCCCGTCGCCACCATCCCACCAATGATCGCCACGACGACCAAGATGATCCCCAAGTACTCGAACGCCGTCTGTCCGCGATCCCCGCTCCCGTAACGCCTCTGGATCCTCACAACGGCGGTGTTCGCCCAGCCACTGACGCGGACCTGCACACGAACAGCGGTCTTCAGCATGGTGTTCGACATCGTGATCCCCTTCGGGTCCGGCCGACGAGATGTCTGCCGACGCGTAAGTCTCTTGGGGAACGTACGCCTGAACCGAGTCCTCCGAACAGGGCCCTGGGACCCATTCCCGGGCCCAAGCCGCGATGCGTCTTCGGGGTGTTCGTCGGGTCATGGCCGTCCGCCTTCCGCCGGAAGGCGTCCTCGGCCGCCACCGCGGCCGGCGGCCGGTGCGGTGCCGAGCCAGTGGGCGATGGCCTTGCTCCGGGTGGTGGTGTTGAGCTTGGCGAAGATGCGGTTGATGTGGTTCTTGACGGTCTTCTCGCTGATGAAGCACGCAGCCGCGATCTGCTGGTTGCTCATCCCGGACGCAATCAGGTCCATGACCTCCACCTCCCGCGAACTCAGCCCGAACCCGGTCCTGTTCGCACAAGGACCCAGTCCTTCTGCCTCATAAGAATGTGCCACAAAAGGTTGCAGTTGCGAAAGACCCTGGCGTGGCTGCGCGGGTTGCCGCACGTGCTGGAGCAGGGCGTTGGCCGCGGTCGTGGTGAAGTGGGCCTGGCCGTTCTTGATGTCGCGCACTGCCTGGACCAGTTGCTCGGGGGTGAACTCGCCATGGACGAGGTAGCCGTCGGCGCCGCGTCTCAGGGCCTCGTGGACGATCTCGGTCTCCCGGCTGTACGTCAGCATCATCACCGGGGCGAGCTCGACCAGATGCGGCAGGGCGGAGATGCCGTCCACGCCCGGCATGCGCACGTCCAGCAGTACGACGTCCGGGCGGTGCCGGAGGGTGGCTTCGCAGGCTTCGCGGCCGTTCGCCGCCTCGGCGACGACGGAGACGTCGTTCCGGTCGGAGAGCAGGGCGCCGATGCCCGCCCTCATGACCGGATTGTCGTCGGCGACCACGACGCGAAGAGGGGTTTGTGCAGGGTGTGCTGAGAAGTCGTCCGGCATCCGGCGGCCTCCTTCCGGGGGGTGCTGCCGGGGGCGATGGCCGACAGGGGCAGTTCCAGGCGGACTTCGGTACCGCTCGCGGCCTGGCCACGGCCGATGCGGAGTCGGGCGCCGATGGACGCGGCGCGTTCCACCATGCCGACAAGTCCGTAGTGGCCGTCGCGTTTGAGTTGGTCGAGTGTGGTGCCCGGGGGCAGCCCCGGGCCGTCGTCGTACACGCTGACCCGCAGGACCTCGCCGTCCACGCACGTCGACACCTCGATACGGGTGGGCTCCGCGTGACGGTGGGCGTTCTCCAGTGCCTCCGAGACCACCGTCAGGAGTTGCCGGGCGACGGCTCGCGGGACCAGGGGCGTCGGCACGGTGCCGAGTCGGTGGAGGGTGATGCGGGCGCCGCCGCGGTGGGCGAAGTGGGTGGCGCATGCGGACAGTTCCGCGCCGATGTCCACCCCGCCCAGCTCCTGGTCCTGGGTCCTGGGCTCGCGGCGCAGGTCGGACAGCAGCTCGCGGGACTCGGCCGCGGCGCGGCGTGCGGCGTGTGCGACCAGTTCGGCCTGGTGTCTGATGGTGCGGGGGTCCGTGCGGTCCGCCGACCTCGCCAGCGCGTCGGCCGCGAGTGCCAGACCGTGCAGTGTCTTGGTGAACGAGTCGTGCATCTCCCGCGCCAGTCGTAGACGCTCCTCCTCCACCGCCTCGTTGGCCGCGAGGCGGGCACGCGTCTCGGTCAGTGCCTGGCTTGCCCCGCCGATCCGCAGCAGCAGGTTCCGCAGGGTGACTCCGACCGCTCCGGCGATCACACAGAACCCGGGGAGGAGCAGAGTGGCGGCGCCGTCGGCTTCCAGCTGCCTGTTGCCTCCGTAGACCAGGAAGATGATCACCGTCTGGAGCGAGGCGAAGACCGCGGCGCCCCGCCATCCGTACACCAGCCCGGCGAGCAGCGGGGTGCACACCGTGACATAGGCGAGTGTGGACTCTGGCGTGCCCGTGATCAGCAGCAACGCCCCGAACACCGCGTCGACGGCGAGCAGCCAGGGGTGGCGCAGGAAGTACGGGCCGAAGCGCTCCCAGTCCCGGAAGAGGACGTACGAGCCCATGAACGTGACCACGATGGCCGCGCCGACCAGCCACTGGGGGAACCCGGGAGCCGCGCCCTCGACGGCGAACGGGGTGGCGATGGCGATCATCGCGAGCCGGAAGCCGAAGACCTGTCGGCAGAGTGCCTGTAGGGCGTTGACCTGGATGCCGGGCGGGGGCAGCCATTCGGGCTCCGCAGCCGCCGATTCCGGGGCCGGTAGCGGCCGGTCCCGTTCCGTCGGCGGCAACGCCGAAACCACGGGCGGATGCGCTGCGGACCGGCGCTTGGGGTGCTGTGCCATAGGTTCCCGATCACTCGCCCGTCAGGAAGCTGAAGTCGACGTCTGCGCCGTACACGAATCCGACCGTCAGCAGGACCAATGTGCCGGGCAGCAGGAACGACGTCACCGCGAAGGTGGCCTTCGGCACCGCCTTCGCCGCCTTCCGGCGGGCGTTCTGGGCGTCGGCACGCCGCATGTCGTTGGCGATCTGGATGAGGGTGTCCACGATCGGTGCACCCAGCTCCTCGCCCTGCTGGAGTGCGGTCACGAACATCCCCACCTGTTCCGAGTCGTTGCGCTTGCGCAGTTCGTCGAACGCCTGCCGCCTGCTGACACCCATGTCCATCTGGCGCAGGGTGATGGACAGTTCGTCCGCCCACGGCCCCTCGTACTTCTCGGCCACCCGCTCCAGCGCCTGCCGGAAGCCGAGGCCGGCGGAGACGACGACGGCCAGCACATCGAGGAAGTCCGGCAGCGTCCGCTCGATGTGCTCCTTGCGGACACGGACCGCGGACCAGATGCCGACCTCGATCCAGAACAGTCCGAAGGCGATCAGCAGCAGCGTGAGCAGGATCTCGCCGCGGATGATCGTCGTGAAGGCTCCGAAGAAGCCGAGCACCCCGTAGACGGCCCGCCGCGCCGCGTACCGGTCTATGGTGAGGCCGCCTGGGTTGCCGGCGAGGTCGATCTGCCGACGTTTCCGGTCGACCGCCCTGGGGCCCATCATCCTCAGCACCAGCGGTGCCCAGCGCATCCCCAGGCGGTCGATTCCGGAACCCACGGCGCTCGTACGGCTTGCGCCGATCTCCAGGGCCACCACGAGGTCTCCGGGAAGCTTGGCGTCGGCGCGGTACATCCGGATGCCGTGAATGGTCCCGTAGACGCCGATGGCGAGGACGGTGGCGAGCACCAGCCCGATGTACGGCATCCCCATGTCCGGTACCTCCTCCCTCACTCGGACTTCACACGTCGATACGGGACAGGCGGCGGATCACGATGAACCCGATCGCGTAGAGCGCCAGCGCGACCACCACGGCACCCTGGCCGATGGCCGCCCCCGTCATCCGGTCCAGCGCCCCCGGCATCACCAGGTTCATCAGAAGCAGTGCCCCCAGACCGAACACCGGAACCGCGTAGGCGGTCACGGTCACCTGGGAAAGCTGCGTCCGGATCTCGCGCCGTGTCTCCTTGCGCTCTTCCAGTGTCTCGGTGAGGTTGCGCAGCGAGCTGACGACCGTGCCACCGGCGCGGTTGGAGAGGACGAGGGTGGTCACCAGGACCACCAGTTCGCGTGAGGGCAGTCGATCGGTCAGCTCGCTGAGTGCGTCGTCCAGGGATTCTCCCACCGCGAGCCGCTGGGCGACGCGGCCCAGCTCCTTGCCCGCCGGGTCCTGGAGCTCCTCGGCTGCCATGGAGATCGCGGTACGCAGCGCGAGGCCGGCCTCGGTGGCGTTGGCCAGGACGCGGGTGAGCTCGGGAAGCTGGTTGATGAAGCGTTCGGTGCGCTTGGCGCGCTGCCAGTTGAGAAAGGTGTTGGTCCCCCAGAGCCCGATCAGCATGGCCACCGGGCCGAAGAACGCGGCCAGTAGGGACGCGGCGACCAGCCACAGGCCGGCCAGTGCGGCGACGGCGTAGACGAAGAACTCGCCTGGTGTGAGATCGAGTCCGGTGGCGGCGAGCTTGAATTCGAGTCTCCTGCCGAGGGCCGTTCCCCGGAGCCTGCGGTCCACGCCCCGGAATCGGCGCTGTCTGCCCGGCACCGCCGGCTCGATCTGCCCGGCGTAGGAGAGGCGGTCCACGAGTGCCGCGCGTTCCGCCCTGCCCTTGGCGTACGTCTGGACGCCCATGACGGCGAGCACGCAGCACAGCAGGGTGCCGCCGATCGTGAGCAGTACGAGGTTGTCCATCGTCGGGTACCTACAGGGCCTCTCGGCTGGCGAGTTGGTTGGGGAACGCGGCGACACCGAAAGCCTGCGGGATGGGCTGGTTGGACATGTAGAGGCGCTCGGCCAGGCGCCGTGGCAGCGGGTGGTGGCAGAACCGGCCGTGGATCCGGCCGTCGGCCCCCATGGGTTGGGCTTCGAACCGGGCGACGGTGACGATGCGGTAGACACCGCGTCCGTAGGCGTCCCGCCCGAGCGGAGCGGTGGGGTCACGGCCGAAGGGGTCCGCGTCCCGTCCGTGGGAGTCGAGGTACGCGATCTCGGTGACCCTGCGGGTGCCGTCCGCGTACCTGGTCAGCTGTACGAGCACGTCGACCGCGCTGGTGATCTGGTCGTGCAGCGCCTCGAAGGGGACCTTGACCTCGGACATCGAGGCCAGGGTCTTCAGCCGCATCAGCGCGTCCTCGGCGCTGTTGGCGTGGACGGTCGCCAGCGAGCCGTTGTGGCCGGTCGACATGGCCTGGAGCATGTCGAGCGACTCGCCGCCGCGTACCTCGCCGACCACGATACGGTCCGGGCGCATCCGGAGCGAGTTGCGTACCAGGTCGCGGATGGTGACGTGGCCCTTGCCCTCGACGTTCGCCGGGCGGGACTCCAGCCGGATCACATGGGACTGCTGGAGCTGCAGTTCGGCCGAGTCCTCGATGGTGATGATGCGCTCGTGGTCGGGGATCAGCCCGGAGAGCGCGTTGAGCAGGGTGGTCTTTCCGGTGCCGGTGGCCCCGGAGACGATGATGTTGAACTTCGCCTGGACCAGTCCGGACAGCAGATACAGCAGGTGCTCGTCGATCGAGCCGAGGCCGATCAGCTCCTGGAGGGTGAAGCTCTGCGGGAAGCGCCGGATGGTGAGGGTGGCTCCGGTCAGGGACAGCGGCGGAATGATCACATTGACGCGCTCCCCGGTGGGCAGTCGGGCGTCCACCATCGGGTTGGCCTCGTCCACACGGCGGTTCACGGTGGAGACGATGCGCTCGATCGTCTGCATCAGCTGCTCGTGGGAGGCGAAGCGCAGCGGAAGCTGCTCGACCCTGCCGCCGCGCTCCACGAAGATCTGGTCAGGGCCGTTCACCATGATCTCGGTGACGGACGCGTCCTCCAGGAGTGGCTCCAGGATGCCGAGTCCGAGTGCCTCGTCCACCACCCGGCGGATCAGCTGCGCGCGTTCGGACGTGGATAGGACCGGGCCTTCACGGCTGATGATGTGGCCCAGCACGCGTTCGAGCCTGGCCCGGCGGTCGGCGGCGGGCAGCGACGACATCTCCGCCAGGTCGATCTCTTCGAGCAGCTTGGTGCGGTACGTGGCGACCAGACGGCCGTCCTCGCGCCCCCCGCCGTTCTCCTCGGGGGCGGTGATGCGTGCCCGCAGGCTCATACGCGTGACTCCTCTTCAGTCCCGGGGCATGGTGGAGCTGCGCTCGGCCGTGCCCCAGTCCACGCCCGGCAGGAGCGACGGGACCTTGATCCGCACGGTGTACGTGACCTGGTCGTCGCCGTAGCTCGACCGCGGGGTCATGTTCCTGGCGACCCAGCCGCTGACGGCGCTTCTGGCGGCCTGGTCCGGGCTGATCTTCGGGTCGTCCACGCTCGCGGCGCGGGCGGCGGCCCGGGCCGCCGTGCCGGCCTGGTTCGCGGTGTAGGCGGCGATACCGAGCTGGATGGCGAGCAGGCCGACGAGCAGCAACAGGGGGAGGAAGCCCAGGTACTCGATGGCGACCTGGCCGCGTTCCCGCTCCGTTCGCTTCCTGATCGCGGACCCGGCTTCGGTCGGGTACCGGCTCATGTCGGGCATGTCAGTGCTCCCTCACGGCGGACGCCTTGCCGGTCACCCGCATCGGGAAGTCGAGTACGCCGGGCACGAGAGCGGGCACCTGGAACACGACGGTCGCCGTGAAAAGGCCCGTTCCGGCGTCGCACCCCGTGTCCTCCATGTTCGCGACCCAGGCGGTGGGGAGGTCCTCCCTCGCCGCCTCCTGGCATGCCCGCTGCCCGGCACCGTCCTCGGACACCGCGCCTGCCCGTGCGGCCTGGTCGGCCGCGTTTCCGGCCAGGCTGTACGTGTAGCCGATCAGGGCGCACTGCCAGAGCACCACCAGCAGCAGAATGATCAGCGGCGTGACGCCCAGGAACTCGATCGCGGTCTGCCCGCGATCCCTGAACCGCCCCTGCAGACGGCCCTGGAACCCTCCCAGCAGCCGTCCCAGCAGACGGCCCTGGCCACGGGCACGGGACCGGCCCCGGAGCCGGTCAGACCTCGGCCACTGACTGCCTAAGCCGGTCATCGGTCAGCGCGCCCCTCCCACTCCCTGGAGTCGCCACGCCTGCGGCGGCCTCCGATCGCCCCCCGGTCGGCCCGGTCGCCTCGGAACTTACCGGTCCGCCCGGCCCCTTCGGGGAGCTTCGCCAGACCCAGTTCTCCGGCCAGGCTCCACAGTGCCTGCTTCACCGTGCTCCTGGCGTCGAGTTCGTGCATACGCCCGGAATCCACCGCCCCCTGGAGCTCCTTGAAGTTCGCCGGGATCGCCGTGCCGGCCACCCTGGTGCCCGTGATCCTCTGGACCAGTGGTGGCTGTATCTCCGTCCCACGGGTGTGACGGTTTACCACGACGACGGTGTCTTCCGCCTTGCGGATCTGGAGCCGGTCCCAGAGCCGTACGGCCCGTTTGGCGCCGCGCACCGCCACCACGTCGGGTGTGGTGACCAACAGTGCGGTATCGGCCATTTCGACGGCCGCCGCGTTCGCGCCGTGCATCTGGCTTCCGCAGTCGATGACGACGACCTCGTAGCGGGAGCGCAGAGCCCTGACGATCTGCCGGGCCGAGCGGTCGGTGACCTCCTCGCCGCGTTCTCCGTCACCGGGGGCCAGCAGCAGGGCCACTCCGGTCGGATGGCTGAACACCGCGTCGGACAGCACCCTCGGGGATATGTCCGAGACCGCGGCCAGGTCGGCGATCGAGCGGCGGAACTGCACATCGAGGTACGACGCGACATCGCCGGTCTGCATGTCCATGTCGGCCAGCGCCACCGTGCGGCCGGAGGCGGCGGCGGCCAGGGCCAGCTGGACCGCAGTGACGGTCGTGCCCACGCCCCCCTTTGCCCCGGTGACCGTGACGACGGTGCCGGCGGGCCCGGTGGGCTCCTCGCCGCCCGCCCCCAGATGCCGGCGTACGCCGACCGACCACTGGGCGGCGGCCTGGACCCGGTGGGCCAGCTCCTCGACGCCGAGCGGCAGCACGGCGAGGCCCCTGGCCCCCGAGTCCATCGCGGCGGAGAACAGGCCGGGGCTCGCGTCGGATGTGATCAGCACGACCCCGACGGCGGGGAAGCGCAGGGCCACCTCGCGCACCAGGTCCAGTGCCGGTACGGGACCGATCCGCTCGTGCACCAGCACGACCTCGGGCAGCTCGTCGAGCGACTCACCCGCGAGTCGCCCCAGGGTGTCGATGAGCTGGGTCGAGTCGGCGACCGGAGCCGACGGTTCGGCGTCGGGCAGCCGGCTCAGCAGTGTGGTGACGGACCTGGCCGCTTCGGGGTCGCCGATGGCTGGGAGGATCCTGGTGGTCATCCCGTCCTCACTTGTCCTTGTCCAGCGTGTACGTGCGGTCGCCAGGGGCGATCGCGGCCCCGCCGCCCTGGCCGATCAGCGCCAGGCGCACGTGCTTGGCGAACGACTCGGCGTATGCCACGCGCTGGGCGTCCATGGTGCTGAGCGCGAAGGTGATCGGTACGGCCTCGGTGGCCTGGTTGCCCCGGTTGTCCCGGTCCGGTTCGAGTGCGGTGAGCCGACCGACGTCGACGACCCTGGCGTTGGACACGATGACCCTTGACTGGTCCGACTGGGCCGTGGTGCCTTCCCGTTCGCCTTCGAAGGTGGCGTAGATGTTGACGCGCGAGTCCGGCTTGATCTTGCCCGCCACCCCTGTCGCCGCGTCGATCATGATGGCGATCTCCTGTTCACCGGGCTGGAGCGCGGGGCGATCCACGATCATGTCGCTCTGGAGCAGCGACCCCTTCTTCAGGCGGGTGACCGCGATCTTCCCGCCGATCTGGGAGAGGTCGGTCACCGCGTTCTCCGAGAGCCAGCGCTCCGGCATGGTGACCTTCGTGAACTGGCTCGGGCTGAGTGCGGTGTAGGGCGGCACGTCCGATGTGATCTCGTAAGCCGCCACCTCGGGTCCGACCTTCGCGTTCACGTCGCTGATCACCGAGAGCACGCCGACGAAGGCACCGAAGGCACACAGGACCGACAGCAGCAGGAGTATGACGCCGCGACGCTGGCGTGAGTTCATGGGCCGGACAACCTCGTTCGCATACGTGGGCCAGAGCGGACAGGGGACGGGCGCGGCAGGCGCGCGCTGGTGCGGTACGTGGTCAGGTCGGGTTCAGCGCCCTCGGGAGGTTCTCGGGCTCGGGCAGGGTCAGGGGGGCGGAGCAGAAGCCGCAGCGGTCGCCGATGAGTTCCAGGGAGCACCAGTGGCAGCGGGCCCGCCGTACGGACGCGACCAGTTGGTAGAGCACGGAGACGTCGGGCAGGAAGGCGGCGAACTCAGCCAGCTTCGGCGTGCCCCACCAGCGGGCCGAGTCCGCGGGCAGCGCCGCTTCCTGGACGCCCTGGACCTGCCAGGCGGGGGCGAGCGTGCCGGTCACCCATTCGGCGGACGCCTGGCCGCCGGCCACGACCAGTTGGGTGGCGAAGTCAGGGCCGCTGAGGACCTCGGCACTCGTGCCGATCCGGTGCAGTCGGGGGTTCGGCCCGGCGAGCACGGCGAACTGCGAGCCGGGCAGCCAGGACTTGGCGTGGGTTCTCAGGCTCACGGGCACCCGGTCGAGGCGGGTGACGGAGTTGAGCACCGCGCCCGCGTAGACGTAGTGGGCGAGCAGCCGCGCTGCGGAGGCGATGACGCCCGCGCTGAAGTCGCAGACCGAAAGCTGGCGTAACTGGCGCACCAGGGCGGCCACGCCGAGTGGCGGCAGATCCGATCTGAGCAGGGCGATACGGTCGCTTTCCAGCATGGCCCGGATGGCGAACATCCGCTGCTCCTGGGCGGTCGACACCGACGCGGGATACACGACGACCACATAGCCGTGCTGCTCCAGCAGCAGATGCATGTCGGCGAGCGCGGTGTCCAGCGGCTGGGCTTCGGGCGCCTGGACGACGGCGGCGGTCGGCGTCTGCTGGTCGGTGGGCGGCAGCACCAGGTCCGCACTGGTCGACGCGATCACAGTCGGCACTCTCAGTCCCCGTCCACTCCGGTCTCCCGGTCTCCAGGACCCGGCGACCGCAGATCGTTCCTGCCCGGTACGGCTGCATCAGCACCTTATCTGCGTCTTACTGGCCCGAAAACCCAACATGAGGAACCCACACGGCATTCGGCCCCACAGTCGACATCAAAGCCGGACAGACGGGGCATCCGGTGATCCGCGTTTTCCCTTCTTGGCCGATTCCGGTCGCGGGATTGGACTCGAAAGGCTGAACGGGGCATGCGTGCCACATGTGACGGCAGGGCAAACACCGCGACCGGCATTTCGGTGTGACGGCCTTGGCTACCAGAGAAGTTCACGCACCTGCTGCACGCACAGCACCACGAACAACAGGCCGGCCACCGCCAGCATGCTGTTGCTCAGCCATCCGTTGCGCCATTCCCGCGGTGTGCGCCCCGAGTTGAGCAGCCACAGCAGGGTCAGCGCCAGGAACGGCATGAACAGCGCGCCGAGCACGCCGTACGCGACCACGAGACCGAACGGCTCGTCCAGCCAGAGCAGGCCCATCGGCGGGAAGGTCAGCCAGAGCATGTATGCCCGGAAGGGCAAGGAGCGTTCACGGCGGCCCTCGGCAACCTCCTCGACCGCGTTCTCCTCGATGCCCCGGCTGCTGCGCAGCAGCCGCTCGGAGAAGTCGGCGAAGAGCAGACTCACCCCGTGCCAGACCCCGACCAGAGCCGAGAAGGAGGTGGCACAGAAACCGATGAGGAAGAGCTTGGCGGTGAAGACCCCGAAGCGCGCCTCCAGGATGTCGCTCAGTCCGAGCAGCCCCTTGTCGCCGCCGCCCTCCAGCGCGAGATGGGAGGCATGCAGCAGCTCGGCGCCGATGATCAGCATGGCGACGACGAAGACCCCGGTGGTGAGGTAGGCGACGCGGTTGTCGAGCCGCATCATCTTCATCCAGGACGCGTCGGTCCAGCCCTTGGAGTTGATCCAGTAGCCGTACGCTGCCATGGTGATGGTGCCGCCTACTCCGCCGATCAGGCCGAGTGTGTAGAAGAACGAGCCGTTCGGCAGCACGGGGACGAGTCCGGCGAACACGGCCGGCAGATCGGGGACGACCCGCACCGCGACGTAGACGACGATGAGGAACTTGATGCCGATGAGTACGGTCATCAGCTTCTCGAAGCGTGCGTAGCGGTTGAACCAGACCAGGGCGAGGCCGATGAGGCCGGCGGCGATGGCGAAGGTCTTGAGTCCGCCGGGCGTCTCGGGAAAGAGCGCGGCGAGCGGAAGGGCCGTGGACGACATGGCCGTGGCGCCGTAGATGAAGCCCCACACGACGACGTAGAAGCCGAAGTAGACCGACGTCCAGGCGCCGAGGCTGCGCCAGCCGTCGAGGATGGTGCGGCCGGTGGCCAGGTGCCAGCGTCCGGTGGCCTCGGCGAGCGAGATCTTGACGAGGCAGCCGGCGACGGCGGCCCACAGCAGTGTGTAGCCGAACTTGCTGCCGGCGATCAGGGTCGCCACGAGGTCACCGGCTCCGACGCCGGTTGCCGCGACAACGATGCCGGGGCCGATATGCTTCCAGCTCGCCTTGCGGGTCCGGTGGGTCCGGGTCCGGGCCGCCGGTGTCCGCGCGCCTTCCGCCTCGGTGTCCTCGGCGCCCTGGGTGCCTGTCATGGTCGAGGTCCCGCCTTTCCCAACTCGTGGGCCGAATGGCCGATTGACCGACCTATCCCCTTGACCGGAGCATGCCACGCCCTCACCATGTGCCCGTCACACCCGCACGTCGCAGAGCAACCCCCACACTCCCTACCCAGGAGCCAGCATGCGACTTCGTATCCGCGGCAGTGGCAGAAGGTCCGCCACACGGTCCGCCGCCTTCGCGACCCTGCTCGCGCTCGCCGTGGCCGCGCCCTTCACCGCCGCCGCCGCCGCCGCTCCCACCCCCTCCCCCGACCGGGACCGCGTCACACCCGTGGCCCTCCAGGAGGAGCAGACCAGGCAGTACGAGATCCACGGCCCGTCCACCGTCGCCGAGCGCACCGCGATCGCCTCCACCGGCGTGTCGATCGACGAGGTCGACGCGCACTCCCTCGTGATCAGCGCCAACGCCGCCCAGGCGAAACGGCTGCGCGGCATCGGCCACAAGCTCGAACTCCTGCCCGCGCCGCCCGTGCGCACCGCCGAGGGCACGACGGCCAAGGCGTTCGACTTCCCGTCATCCGATTCGAAGTACCACAACTACGCCGAGATGAACGCGGAGATCAACCAGCGCATCGCCGCCTACCCGAACATCATGAGCAAGCAGGTGATCGGCAAGTCCTATGAGGGCCGCGACATCATCGCCGTCAAGGTCAGCGACAACGTCGGCACCGACGAGAACGAACCCGAGATCCTCTTCACCCACCACCAGCACGCCCGCGAGCACCTGACCGTCGAGATGGCGCTCTACCTGTTGCGCGAGCTCGGCGAGGACTACGGGACCGACTCCCGGATCACCAACGCGGTCAACGGCCGCGAGATCTGGATCGTGCCGGACCTCAACCCGGACGGCGGCGAGTACGACATCGCCACCGGCCGCTACCGCAGCTGGCGCAAGAACCGGCAACCGAACACCGGTTCGTCGTACGTGGGTACGGACATGAACCGCAACTGGAACTTCAAGTGGGGCTGCTGCGGCGGCTCGTCCGGCTCCACCAGCTCCCAGACCTACCGGGGCAAGACCGCCGAGTCCGCCCCCGAGGTGAAGGTCGTCGCCGACTTCGTACGCTCCCGGGTCGTCGGTGGGAAGCAGCAGATCAAGGCGGGCATCGACTTCCACACGTACAGCGAGCTGGTGCTCTGGCCCTACGGCTACACCACGGCGGACACCGCCGCCGGCCTGACCCAGGACGACCGCGACGCCTTCGCCGCCGTCGGGCGGAAGATGGCGGCGAGCAACGGCTACACACCCGAGCAGTCGAGCGACCTGTACATCACGGACGGGTCGATCGACGACTGGCTGTGGGGCAACCAGAAGATCTTCGGCTACACCTTCGAGATGTACCCGACCAGCATCTTCGGCGGCGGCTTCTACCCGGCCGACGAAGTGATCGAGCGCGAGACCAGCCGAAACCGCGACGCGGTGCTACAGCTCGTGGAGAACGCGGACTGCATGTACCGGTCGATCGGCAAGGAGCAGCAGTACTGCACGAGCTGACGCCGGTGCGCCACAGCGAATGGGGGCCCGGCTGCCGCCGCTGCGGCGACGGCAGCGGCCACGGCGGTCGTAGCCGTGGCCCGGGCGCCCCGTTCGTCCGTCTCTCCTGGTGAACCCGGATACTGGGGCGGCAACCGCACCACCAGGAGGCCCTCATGACCAGCCGCCCCGTCGCCCGCCTCGCGGACGAGCGCGTCGACCACCGGTTCAAGGGGCTGCCCCCGGACGCCGAAGGGCTGACCGTCGGCGAGCTCGCCGCCCAGCGCCGCAATCTGTTCGACGGGGGCTTCACCACCCCCGTGCTGGCGCTGTCCGCCGAGTCCCTGGACCACAACCTCGCTCTCCTGGAGACCTACGCCGAGCGCCACGGCCTCGCCTTCGCCCCGCACGGCAAGACCTCCATGGCACCGCAGCTCTTCGAACGCCAGCTGGAGCACGGCGCGTGGGGCATCACCGCAGCCGTCCCGCACCAGGCACGGGTCTACCGGGCGTACGGCATCCAGCGGATCTTCCTCGCCAATGAGCTGGTGGACGAGGTGGCCCTGCGCTGGTTCGCCGCCGAGCTCGACCGCGACCAGGACTTCGAGCTGGTCTGCTACGCGGACTCGGTGCGCGGCGTCGAGCTGATGGACAAGGCCCTCAGCGCGGCGGGCCACGGCCGCCGCCCGCTGGACGTGGTGATCGAGCTGGCGGCCGGGGACGGGGCCCGTACCGGCGCCCGTACCGAAGCCGACTGCGTGGCCGTCGCCGAGGCCGTCGCAGCAAGCCGCACCCTGCGGCTGGTGGGCGTGGCCGGTTACGAGGGCGAGGTCCCGGACGCGAGCCCCGAGCGGGTGAGCGACTGGCTGGACCGGCTGGTCTCGCTCGCCGCCCTGCTCGACAAGGGCGGTCACTTCGGCGACGCGGAGCAGATCATCGTCAGCGCGGGCGGCAGCGCCTGGTTCGACACGGTGGCGGATGTCCTCAGGCAGCTCCCCGAGCTGTCCCGGCCGGTCCTGAAGCTGCTGCGCTCGGGGGCGTATGTCTCCCACGACTCGGGCCACTACCGGCGCCTCACCCCGTTCAACCGGGTCCCGGCCGAGGGCGCCCTGGAGCCCGCGTTCCGCCTGTGGTCCCAGGTGGTGTCCCGGCCCACCCCGCAGCAGGCGTTCACCAACGCGGGCAAGCGCGACGCCGCCCACGACCTGGATCTGCCCGACGCCCAGGTGGTACGCGACGCCCGCACCGGGGAGGTGCGCCCGGCCGACGGCGTCACCGTCACCGGTCTGTCCGACCAGCACACCTGGCTGCGTACGGAGGATGCGGCGGACCTGGAGGTCGGCGACTGGGTTGGCGTGGGTCTGTCGCACCCGTGTACGTCGTTCGACAAGTGGCAGCTGATTCCGCTGGTCGAGGCGGACGGGACGGTGGTGGACTACATCCGTACGTTCTTCTGACAGGCCCCCGTCCGGGACCCTTTCCGGATCGCCGGTCGGTCCGGTCGGTACGTGTCCCGGGCCGACCGGGCCGACCGGGCCGACCGGGCCGACCGGGCCGACCGGGCCGACCGGGCCGACCGGGCCGACCGGGCCGACCGGGCCGACCGGGCCGACCGGGCCGACCGGGCCGACTGCAGACGGTTGCCCCGGGACACCCGGCGCGCAGACGCAGCGGAAGGCGGCCGGGAAAAAGGTCGCGGTCCGCGCGCCCTCCCGGCCTACAGTGCCGCCATGACCGAAGACGCCCGCCCCAGTCCGCCCCTGCTCGGCAGCGAACGCGAGAGCCTGCGGGGCTATCTCGACTTCCACCGCGCGACGCTCGCGATGAAGTGCGCGGGACTCACCGACGAGGAGCTGCGACGCCAGTCCATGCCGCCATCGACGCTCTCGCTGCTCGGCCTCGTCCGGCATATGGCGGAGGTGGAACGCACCTGGTTCCGCAAGGTCATCGCGGGTGAGGACGTACCGCTCGTCTGGTCACCCGAGGGCGACTACCAGGTGGCGTACGACGCGACGAAGTCGACGCGCGCGGAGGCGTTCACCGCCTGGGAGGCGGAGGTCGAGCACGCGCGCCGTATCGAGCGCGAAGCGGAGTCGCTCGATGTGACCGGGTACCAGGCGCGCTGGGACGAGCAGGTTTCGCTGCGGCTGGTGCTGCTGCATCTGATCCACGAGTACGCACGGCACAACGGCCACGCGGACTTCCTTCGGGAGGGGATCGACGGGTCCGCCGGCTCCTGACACCCGGGGGGGGGAGGTGCGGAAGGGCGGGTCGGCACCCGTCCCCCTGCTCCCGCTCCGGTCCGGGCCTCGGCGGGCGGAGGACGGGTTGCCGCCCTTGGGCCCTGCGTTGATCCTCGACCGGAACGGACATCCCAGTCAATCCTTGAATTGGCTTGGCGCTCTCCAAGCCATGGCTTGGGAGTCGACGGGCTGGTCCTGCTCGGTACGGGGCCGGGGCAGGGGCAGTGCGGGCTGCCCTGCGGCGACCCGATCCCGGCGTCCGGCCCCACGCCGCAGGGCGAGCACCGCGAGCACCGCCGCGAAGGCGCCCAGCACGAAGCCGTACGCGGGAGTGTGGCCGGATGGCTGGGTCTCGTACACCAGGGCCGTGGAGAGCACCATCAACGCGCCGACGAGTCGGCCGCCGCTCCGCACCTGACCGCCCGCCGCCACCGTCGCCGTGCCCCACAGCAGATACCAGGGCTGCACCATCGGTGACAGCGCGACCAGGGCGAGCAGGGACAGACCCAGAGCGGGCACGGGATGCAGCCGGCCCTTGAGGGAACGGACCGCGAGCCAGGCGATCACGGCGAGGGCGGTGGCAAGGCCGAGGGTCTGGATCGCGTTCTTGACCGCCATCGGGTCCGTGTCGGCTGCCAGTCGGGCCAGATGGCCGACCGCCAGGCCGATGTCGCTGGTCAGCGAGAGCGGGGTGTTCACGGACGCGGCGACGCTCTGGGTACGCAGCCAGCCGAAGCCGGTGCCGGCGAGCAGGGTGGCTGCCACAGCGACCGAGGCGGCGATCGCCACCGGGCCGACCAGGGCCCTGGCCACCCGGACGGCGGCCGTCCCACGCCCGCCCCGCACGACGATCACCGCGATGAAGAGCAGGGCGACGGCGGCCGGTGACTTGACCATCATCGCGAGACCGACGACCGCGCTGCCCAGCAGCCACCGGCCGCGCAGTGCGCAGACGACCCCGGCCAGCATCAGGCCGATCATCAGCCCGTCGTTGTGCATTCCGCCGACGACATGCATCAGCAGCAGGGGGTTGAGCGCCGCGAGCCACAGCGCCCGGCTCTCATCCGCACCGCACTCCACAGCCAGCCGACGCACCGACCAGACGATCAGTGCCAGCGCTGCGAGCGCGGGCAGCCGCATGCCCCACACCGCGGGCACCATGGTCCCACCGGTGATCCAGACCACGCCCTTCGCCAGCAGCAGGAAGACGGGGCCGTAGGGTGCCGGCGTATCGGTCCAGTTCCCGCCGACGCTCGCCGCCGCGTCGGCGCCGAGCGAGTCGGGGCCGAGCACCGAAGGCCCGTGCGCGTACACATCGTGGCCTTCCAGGACCATCGCGCCCTGGGCGACATAGCTGTAGACATCGGCGCTGTAGAGCGGGGGTGCCAGCAGCAGCGGCGCGGTCCACCAGACAAGGGTCACGAGGGTCTCGCGCACCCGGTCACCACGGGACGGCCGTTCATCGGCGACCCGTCGCCGGTCCGCCCACCAGGCAACGACCAGCAGAGTGAGACCGGCGTACGCGAGCACGGCGCAGACGAGCACGACGGTCGTCAGGGAACCCCGCTGCTGCCACAGCCCCCATGGGTCATGCGCCGGAAGACTTCCGGCGCCCAGCCCACCCACGGCCATCGCGAGCGACCCGGCCGCACCCAGTCGGCGCGCGCCGCCCGCAGTCCGCATCCACATGAGCAGTCGGCTCTTCCCCACTCTTCCCCGCCCGCTTCCCCGCCCGGTCTTCCCACCCGGCCCGCCGTCCGCCGGTCGCCGGCTGCCGGTCGCCGGACCCGGTTCGGCGCTCGGCCGCGGGCACGGAGCCACGAGGCTACCGCCACCGTCTGCGGCCGTCACACCCGTCATACCTGGGAGCTACCTCGCAGGTGGGCTCCCTGGTGTGACGCGAACCAGGCCGTGCGGTCCATAGCTTCTCCCCCGGACGCAGCCACCCATCCGGCACAAGAGGAGCACATCCACCATGGCAACTCGCCCGCGCAGGCGCCGGTTCGGCCGCACCCTTCTGGCCGCCCTCGTGATGGCATCGGTGGCTGTGCCGCTGTCGGGAGCGGCCCGGCCGTCGGCCGTCCCCGCACCCGTTCCACCCGTACTCGCCCCGATACGCGGGGCGGCAACGCCCGCCGACCTCGCCGAGCGCTACGCCGCCACCCGCGAGGGCATCCGGGCCGCCGAACGCATGGCCGCCGGACACGGTGACCGGCGGCGAGCCGCCGCACTGCGCGCGCTGGCGGCGCCGGATCGGCAGTTCCTCGCCTTCGACGGCCGCGACGGCGGGCGCACGGCCGAGGTCTTCGGGCACCTCTCCACCGCCGAGCGGGTCGCCGTACTGGTACCGGGCTCGGACACCAGCCTCGACACCTACCAGCGCTTCCGGGCAGGTGCCGAGAACCTGCGCGAGGAACTGGGCGAACGGGTGGCAGTGATCGCCTGGCTCGGGTACCGGACACCGGCCACGGTGGGCCCTGAGGTGCTGACCCCGGCCCGCGCCGAGGACGCCGCCCCTCGGCTCGCGTCCTTCGTCTCGGATCTCGGAACCCTCAGACCGACGGCCCGGATCTCGCTGCTCTGCCACTCGTACGGCTCGGTGGTCTGCGGCGTCACCGCGGCCGGCACAACGGCCGCCGCCATGGCGGACGTCTCGGACATCGTGTTCTACGGCAGCCCCGGAGCAGGAGTGGACACCGCCGCGTCGCTGCGCACCGGGGCAACCGTCTGGGCGGGGCGCGGGTCCGGCGACTGGATCGCGTCCGTGCCCCACGTCAGCCTGCGGCTGCCGTTCGCCGACCTGGGCCTGGGCGGAAACGACCCGGTGTCCGACGAGTTCGGCGCCCGGGTGTTCGCGGCCGGGGATGTCGGACACAGCGACTACCTCAAGCCCGGCTCGGTCGCGCTGTCGAGCATCGCCCGGATCGTCGCCGGGCGCACCCCTTCCCAGGGCCGCTCCGAGGCGACCGAGGAGTACAGCCGTGCATGAGCTGGTCCGGCGGATCGAGGCCGCCACCCCCCCGAACCGCGACCGCGCCGTCGACGCTCTGCGGGCCCTCGCCATTCTCGGCGTGGTGCTCGGGCACTGGCTGGTGACCGCGCTGGTCGCGGACAGCGGCACGGTGCGGGCCACCAGCCCCCTGTCGTACATGCCCGAGCTCACACCGGTCTCCTGGCTGTTCCAGACGCTCGCCGTCTTCTTCCTGGTCGGCGGGAAGGTCGGCGCCTCCGGTCATGCGTCGGCACGCGCCCGTGGCGAGAGCTACCGGCGGTGGCTCGCCGCCCGGATGGTCCGGCTGTTCCGGCCGGTGGCCGCCGTCCTGGTGGTGTGGGCCGTGGTGGCGGGCGCGCTGCTGGTGTCCGGCGCCGGTGTGGAAACGGTGCGCACGCTCCTCAAGCTGGTGCTGTCCCCGCTCTGGTTCCTGCTGGTGTTCGCCGCTCTTACGGCGGCCACACCTCTGCTGGCGCGGCTCAACCCGCTGTGGCCGATCGCTGTCGTACTGCACGTGGACCTGCTCCGCTTCGGGCCGCTGTCGGCCGATGAGCGAACCGGCTGGATCAACGTGGCGGCGGGCTGGGCCGTCCCCTACTGCCTGGGTGCGCTCTGGGCCCGCGACGGACTTCCGCGACCCGCGACCCGTTGGACGCTGCTGTTCGGCGGGGCCGCCACCACCGCCCTGCTGATCGTGGTGGCGGGCTATCCGGCCTCCATGGTCGGCGTCCCCGGCGCGGAGGTCTCCAACCTCAACCCGCCGACCCTCGCCGCCGTCAGCTTCGGCCTCGCGCAGTGCGGCGCCGCCCTGCTGCTGCTGGATCCCCTGCGCCGGTTGCTGCGCCGCCCCGCCGCATGGGCCGTGGTGGCGCTGGTGAACCTGTCCGCGATGACCGTCTTCCTGTGGCACCAGACCGCGATGATGGCGGTCACCGCCACCGGTCTGCTCGGTGGCGACCCGCTGCCGGGGCTGCACACCGTCCCGGACGGGGCGGGCTGGGCGTTCGCACGCCTCGCCTGGCTGCCGGTGTTCGCGTCGGCGCTGGCGGCGTGCTGGGCGGCGTTCCGTTCGTACGAGCAGGGGCAGGGCAAGCGGCGGAACCGGCCGCGGACGGGCCGGGAAGGCTCCCGGGTCGTACGCGAACAGCGGACCGCCCGCGGGGTCGTGAGGGGCCGTCCCTAGGATGCGGCTTGTGAGCGAGGGGGACGCGACGAGCCGGGGAGACGCCCAACGCGGGAGCACCGCGAAGGGCAGGGGCGCCACCGAGAGCGGGGGTGCCACCGACAGCTGGGAAGACGCGCACCACGGGGGTCGGCGCAGACGGCCGCTGCCGGCCGCGTCAAGGGCGGCGATGCGCGCCGTTCGCGAGGACCTGTGGACGGTGGCCCGCGCACCGCTGCCCCGCACGGGCTGGCTGGGCTGGCTGCCGCACGTCCATGTGGTGCTGCTCGCCGTGCTGCTGCTGATGCTCAACATGAACGACCTCTCCGGCTCGGCCCCGGTGCCCCTGGTGGGCGTGGTCGCCGCACTCCAGGCAGCGGCACCCGTCCTGGCGCTTTTCCGGCCGGCGCCCGCGTACTGGCTCTCGACCTTCGCGCTCTTCCTGGCCGCGCACTTGCGGTGGAACGGCGGCAGCGACGCGCACTGGCCGTGGACCGCCGGCGCGATCGCGCTGCACACCCTCGTGCTGCTGTTCCTCTCACTGCGGGTCCGCCCCTTCGCCTCGGTGACGGCGCTCGGGACCGCGATGCTGCTGGCGCTGTACCACACCATCCTGATGCCGCCCCCCGCCTACAACGGGGTGCTCACCCCGTGGGTGGTGATCTGCTTCTCGGGCGCCGTGGCCGTCGGCAGCTCGCGCCGCACCCGGAGGGTCGCGCAGGAACGGCTCGTCGAGCAGCAGGTCCTCACCGCCACGGAACGTGCCCGGCGCACCCTGTTGGAGGAACGCAACCGCATCGCCCGCGAGTTGCACGACGTGGTCGCCCACCACATGTCGGTGATCTCCATCCAGGCGCAGGTCGCACCGCGTCTGATCGAGGACCCCCCGGACGCGCTCAAGGAGAACCTCGCCGGTATTCGCGAGAACGCGGTGGAGGCGCTCACCGAACTCCGCCGTGTCCTGGGTGTGCTGCGCGCCGAGGACGCGGAGGCGGACGGCGTACGCCATGCTCCGCAGCCCACTCTCGCCCGGCTGGACGAGCTGGTCGACAATGTGCGCGGTGCCGGGCTCACCGTCACCGCGGAGACCACCGGCAGACGACGGGCGCTGCCTCCCGGGGTCGAGGTGTCCGCGTTCCGTATCGTCCAGGAGGCGTTGAGCAACGCGATGCGGCACGCCGACGGCGCCACGGTCCGAGTCGAACTCCGCTACCGACTGGAGACACTGGCGCTGCGGGTCACCAACACCCCGCCCCCTGCGCCTCGGGCGCAGTCGCCCGGCACGCACACACCGCACGCCGGGCACGGGCTCCTCGGCATGCGCGAGCGCGCCGCGATGCTGGGTGGCGAGCTCGCCGCCGGCGGTACGCCCGACGGCGGCTGGGAAGTGACCGCGATCCTGCCCACCGCTCCTACCATTCCTACCACCGCACCGGCCGAGGACCCCGTATGACGACGCCCCCGCCCCCCATCCGTGTGCTGGTCGCCGACGACCAGATGATGGTCCGCCAGGGCTTCACCATGCTCCTCGGCGGCGAACCGGACATCGAGGTCGTCGGCCAGGCCGTCGACGGTCATGACGCCATCGCGCAGGTCTCCGAACTCGCCCCGGATGTGGTCCTGATGGACATCCGCATGCCCGGACTCGGCGGCATCGAGGCGACCGCGCGCATCACGGCCCCCGCCGACTCCACGGTGAAGGTCCTCGTCCTGACCACCTTCGACCTGGACGAGTACGTGTACGAGGCACTGCGCGCGGGGGCCTCCGGTTTCCTGCTGAAGGACGCCTCCGCCGACGAACTTGCCCATTCGGTCAGGGTGGTGGCGGCAGGCGAGGCGCTGCTCTCCCCTAATCTCACCAAGCGGCTCATCGGCGAGTACTCCCGGGTCACCCGGACGGTCTCGCGCGACCCGGGCAAGGCGCGCGTGGGAGCGCTGACGGAGCGCGAGACCGAGGTGCTGTCCCTGATAGCCCAGGGCCTTTCCAACACCGAGATCGCCGAGCTGCTGGTCGTCGCCGAGCAGACCGTGAAGACCCATGTGGGCAGGATTCTCGCCAAGTCGGGTCTGCGTGACCGCACCCAGGCCGCGGTCTTCGCCTTTGAGACAGGTCTCGTCCGCCCGTCAGGACGCATGACATGATCCGCCGACGGACTCCGACGGAGCGGATTCGGCGGCAGAATCAGAGAAATGGCGGAGAAACCATGAGCGAGCCTCTCATGTGGTCCAAGTCGGCTGACTGGACCGCCTTACCCGAAGGCGTCACGACATGACGGCGGCGGTCGGCAAGATCCCCGGCCCGGCCGGGGTACCCCTGCTGGGATCGCTGTTCGACCTCAAGCGGGACTCCCTGGGCACCTATCTGAGGGCACAACGGGAGCACGGCGACATCGTCAGGTTCACCGCAGGCCCGCCCGGGCTGCGGATGGAGTTGTACGGCGTGTTCTCCGCCGAGGGCGCGCAGCAGGTGCTGGCCACCGACGCGGCCGGCTTCCGCAAGGACAACACCTTCTACCAGGAGGTCCGGGAGTCCTTCGGCAACGGCCTGCTGACCAGCCAGGACCACGACTACCTGCGGCAACGCCGCCTCGTCCAACCGCTGTTCACCCGACGCAGGGTCGACGGATACGCCGGGGCGGTCACGGACGAGACCGCCGCGCTGCTCACCCGGTGGAAGGACGCCCCGGACGGCACCGTCGACGTGGTCGACGAGATGACCGGACTCGCCCTACGCGCGGTCGCCCGCATCCTGTTCGGCACGGATGTCGACGAAGCGGTGCACGTCATCGAGCGCTGCTTCCCGGTGATCGGCAACTACACGTTGCGCCGGGGCTATTCACCGGTCAACCCGCCCCGGTCATGGCCCACGCCCGGCAACCGTGAGGCCGCGTCGGCGACACGGGACCTCTACGAGGTGTGCGACCGGATCATCGAGCAGCGGCGCGCGGAGGGCGAGGCGGCGAAGGGCGACGATCTGCTGACGCTGCTCGCTCAGGCACGCAGCGCCGAGGACGGCAGTCTGGACGCGTCCGAGATCCGCGACCAGGTGCTGATCTTCCTGCTCGCGGGGCACGAGACCACCGCCACCTCACTGGCGTTCGCCCTGCACCTGCTGGCCCTGCACCCCGAACTCCAGGCCCGGGCACGGGAGGAGGCCGTGGAGGTGCTGGCGGGCCGCACACCCGAGGCGTACGACGTCGACGCGCTCCCGTATCTGACGCAGGTGCTGAAGGAGGCCATGCGGCTCTATCCCGCGGCGCCGGTCATCGGACGGCAGGCGGTGTCGGCGATCGAGATCGGAGGGTACGAGATCCCCGCCGGGGCTGATGTGATCGTGGCGCCCTGGGTGACGCACCGCCATCCCCGGTACTGGGACGAGCCCGAACGGTTCGACCCCGGCCGTTTCGCCCCGGGGAGGGAGAAGGAGAGGCCGCGGTACGCCTGGTTCCCGTTCGGGGGCGGACCGCGGGCCTGTATCGGTCAGCACTTCTCGATGCTGGAGTCGGTGCTGGCGCTGTCGATGATCCTGCGTGCCTACGAGTTGGAGGCGGTGGACACGGAGGTGCCCGTCACGGCGGAGATCACACTGCGCGCGACGGGCCCCGCGCGCTGCCGGCTGCGGCCGTCGGACGGCTGACGCAGAGGCTGTGCTGTCGAACGGATCCCGCCGCGCCGTCGCTGCGGCGGGACTCGCCGGCGTCCGCTACTGCGGCGGGACTCGCCGGGCGTCGCGCCTCCGCGGCGCCCGGAACGCACGGGAAGGCGCATACGTCACCGGTCAGCCCGGAGCGCCTCCGGGTCGCCGCCGTTCGACTCGGCAAGCCCGGCGACGAACCCGAAGGCCTGCGGACCCGGAGCCCCGTGGCGCTCAGCTCACCCCGCGCGGCCGGAACTGGACACTGATCCGTGGCCCGACCGCCCGCGCGGTCTTCGGCACCGCGTGCTCCCATGTCCGCTGGCAGGAACCGCCCATGACCACCAGGTCGCCGTGCCCCAGGGCCTTGCGGACCGGGGCATGGCGACCGCTGCGGGATCTCAGCGCGAGGTCGCGCGGGGATCCGACGGAGAGGATGGCGACCATGGTGTCCTGGCGGGAGCCGCGGCCGTTGGTGTCACCGTGCCAGGCGACGCTGTCGCGGCCGTCCCGGTAGTAGCAGAGCCCCGCCGACACGAAGGGCTCGCCGAGTTCGTCGGCGTAGTACGCGGACAGGACGTCCCTGGCCTCGGCGATGACGGGGTGCGGGAGGGACTCCCCGACGGGGTAGTGCGCGAGAAGGCGCGGTACGGCCACCTCGCGGTCGTACATTCGCCAGCGTTCGGCGCGCCAGGGGACACCTGCGAGCAGTTCCTCGAAGAGGGCGTCCGCTCCGGAGAGCCAGCCCGGCAGGGCATCGAGCCAGGCGCCGTCCCCGAGCATCGTACGGCGGACGTCCGTACGACTCAGCGGACCGAGGCGGATCTCGTCGGTCTGATCGAAGAGCGAGCCTTGCAGAGGGACTGCGGCCATGGTTCCAGGATAGCGAGAAACCGAACAGATGAGCTATTCGATATTCGGCCACCCCGACTGCCGGGCCGGCGGCGCCACGCCATCCGCCGCCGCCAAGGGACCCGGCAACGGCACCCGCACTTCGAGTCGGCGCCGCCACGAGCCGACCGGGGACCCGAACCCCAAGCCCCGGGGGCCGGGCCCATGGCCCGGAGGCCGGGGGCCGGACCCATGACCCGGAGGCCGGGGGCCGCGCGACCTCAACCGTCGAGGGTCTGCATGAGGTGGGGCGCGTAGCGGTCACCGGAAGCGACTCCACGCGGCGCCACGGCCTCGATGGCGGCGATGTCATCGGCGGTGAGGTCGACCGCCGTGGCCGCGACGTTCTCCTCCAGGTAGTGGCGACGCTTGGTGCCGGGGATCGGGACCGCGCCCTGACCCAGCACCCAGGCCAGCGCCAGCTGGGACGGAGTGACGGACTTCTCGTCAGCCAGCCGCCTGACCTCGTCGACGACGGCGAGGTTGCGGCCGAAGTTCGCACCCTGGAAACGCGGGTCGCCACGACGGAAGTCGTCGTCCGCGAAGTCCTCGGGTGAGGTGATGGCCCCGGACAGGAAACCCCGGCCGAGCGGCGAGTACGCGACGAGACCGATACCGAGCTCCGCCAGCACCGCCCTGACGCCGTCGCTCTCGATCCCGCGCTCGAACAGCGAGTACTCCGTCTGCACCGCGGTCAGCGGATGGACGGCATGGGCGCGCCGGACGGTCGCGGCCGCGACCTCGCTGACCCCCAGGTAGCGGACCTTGCCGGCCGCGACGAGCTCGGCCATGGCGCCGACGCTCTCCTCGATGGGCACGTTCGGGTCGACTCGGTGCAGGTAGTAGAGGTCGATGTGGTCGGTGCCCAGGCGGCGGAGGGAACCGTCCGCGGCCCGGCGGATGTGGTCGGGCCGCCCGTTGAGCCCCACCAGTGCACCGTCCTCGGTGAACTCGACCCCGGTCTTGGTGGCGATCACCACTCGCTCGCGACGACCGGCGACGGCCTTGCCGACCAGCACTTCGTTGGTGAACGGGCCGTACCCCTCGGCGGTGTCCAGCATGGTGACGCCGAGCTCCAGCGCGCGGTCGATCGTCGCCAGTGACTCGGTGTCGTCGGTCGCGCCGTAGATGGCGCTCATCCCCATGCAGCCGAGCCCTTCGGCTCCGACCACAAGACCCTGGGAACCCAGTGCGTGTTGCTCCATCACTCTGCACATCCTCTGCCGACAGGCGGATCAATCAAGTAACTAACTCGTTAGTTCTACGATGAGGCAGGGCGTCGCCCCTTGTCAATAACTGGATAGTTACCCAGTAGGCTGCCGCTGTGGCACGGGATTCCAGCGCAACCAAGGCACGCCTGCTCGACGCGGCTCTGTCCGAATTCGCCGAGTACGGCATCGCGGGCGCCAGGGTCGACCGCATCGCCGAGACGGCCGGCGCGAACAAGCGCCTGATCTACGTCTACTTCGGCAACAAGGAGCAGCTCTTCGACGTCGTGCTCCAGAAGGCCATGGAGCAGGGCGCCGAGTCGGTTCCGTTCGAGGCCTGCGACCTGCCCGGATACGCCGGGGCGATCTTCGACCATCTCGCGGACCGGCCGGAGCTGATGCGGCTCGTGGCCTGGAAGCAACTGGAACGCCCCGGAACCTCGGCCGCCGGCGCCGAGGCCTACCGTCGCAAGGTCGCGGCCGTGACCGCCGAGCAGGAGGCGGGCCGCCTCGACGCGGGGATCGACCCCGCCGACATCCTCACCCTCGTACTCTCCCTGGCCCAGTCCTGGTTCGCCGCCCCTGGCGGACCAGCCGTCGACGCGGACGGCACCGCGTGGCAGCGCGCACGCCGGGAGCGCTACCGCGCCGCCGTGGTGAGCGCGGTCGCCCGCATCGTCGCCGTCACACCGGCCGGGCCGCGCGCGTGAACGCCGCACCCCTCACCCCGACGGGCGATACCGCGAGCCATGGCGAGCCGTCCGCGCCCCCGCCATCCGCGCCTGAATCCCGACCGCCGCGCGACGTGTCCCAAAACACGGGGCGCGCCGCCCGGGGCCCCCGTAAGCTCACGTCATGCAGGTGATCCAGTCGACCAAACTCGCCAACGTCTGTTACGAGATCCGGGGCCCGGTACTCGAGGAGGCGATGCGGCTGGAGGCTGCCGGACACCGCATCCTCAAGCTGAACACCGGAAATCCGGCGGCGTTCGGCTTCGAGTGCCCCCCGGCGATCCTCGAGGACATCCTGCGCAACGTGGGCGACGCCCATGGCTACGGCGACGCCAAGGGCCTGCTCAGCGCGCGCCGCGCGATCATGAGCCACTACGAGACCAAGGGCGTCCCGCTCTCCGTCGAGGACATCTATCTCGGCAACGGCGTCTCCGAACTGATCCAGATGTCGATGCAGGCGCTGCTCGACGACGGCGACGAGGTGCTCGTACCCGCTCCGGACTATCCGCTGTGGACCGCCTCCGTCTCGCTCTCCGGCGGTACGGCCGTGCACTACCGCTGTGACGAGCAGTCCGACTGGATGCCGGACCTCGCGGACATCGAGCGCAAGATCACCGACCGCACCAAGGCGATCGTGATCATCAACCCGAACAACCCGACCGGGGCCGTCTACGACGACGAGATGCTGCGCGGGCTCACCGAGATCGCCCGGCGCCACCGGTTGGTGGTCTGCTCCGACGAGATCTACGACAAGATCCTCTACGACGGGGTCACACACACACCGACCGCCGCGATCGCGCCCGACCTGATGGTGCTGACCTTCAACGGGATGTCCAAGAACTACCGCGTGGCGGGCTACCGCAGCGGCTGGCTGGCCGTCTGCGGCCCCAAGGCACACGCCTCCTCGTACATCGAGGGCCTGACGATCCTGGCCAATATGCGCCTGTGTGCCAATATGCCGGCGCAGCACGCGGTGGCCGCCGCACTACAGGGGCGGCAGTCGATCGAAGACCTGGTGCTCCCGGGCGGACGACTGCTCGAACAGCGGGACGTGGCGTATGAGCTGCTGACCCGGATTCCCGGGGTGACCTGCGTCAAGCCGAAGGGCGCGCTGTACCTGTTCCCCCGGCTCGACCCGAGCGTCTACAAGGTCAAGGACGACCGGCAGATGGTACTGGACCTGCTGCGCGCCGAGAAGATCATGGTCGTGCACGGGACGGGCTTCAACTGGCACGAGCCCGACCACTTCCGGATCGTGACCCTGCCGAACGCGACGGACCTGGCGGACGCGGTGACCCGGATCGGGACCTTCCTGGACGGCTACAGCCAGCCGTGAGCCCCTGAAGGCGCCGCCGCACCCCGGCGACCGACGGCGCCCTGCGGCAGCATTTTCACGATCGGGCACAACTTTAGACTGAATCCAAGCTAGGATGGCCTCCTGACAGCGCGAGGGAGGCCATCCGCCATGTACGAACCGATCCGCTCCAAGTCCGTTCACTCGATGGCGGACGCCTCCGACACCTGCGACTTCCCGCACCGCAGCCGCGAGGACGAGCTGGACATCCAGCTCGCCGGCCACCTCGCCGCGCTTCTCACCGTCACCGACGAGCTCGGTCTGACGACCGAGGCCGACCGCATCGCCGCCGAGGTCGCCCGGCTGCGCGGCGCCCCGCCGGTGAGGCATGCCGGACCGACCGGCGCCAAGCCCCCGGTCCTGCACGAGCGCGCCCTCGCGCTCGCCGGTCGCGCTCTCGTCGTCGCCGCCTCGCGCGCCGACACGGTCGTCGCGATCCTGTCGGCCGAGCGGATGGACGCCCACACCGCCGCCCTGCGCGACGCGCAACTCGTCGGCGCCCCCTGAACGGCCCCGGTCCGCGTGCCGCAGAGACGCGCGGGCCGGGTGCCACTCTCACCGCTGCTGACGGGTAAAGGCCTGGGCCCGCCCCGTACGCCGTTGTACGGTGCGGGCCCAGGCCTCAGCTCCGAGTGGGGGTTCAGCCCAGTCGGGTGACCAGTGCGCGGTACTCGTCCCACAGTTCCTTCGGTGTGTGGTCACCGAAGGTGTTGAGGTGCTCGGGCACCAGCGCGGCTTCCTCGCGCCAGACGTCGGCATCGACCTTGAGCAGGAAGTCCAGGTCCGACTCGGGCATTTCGAGGCCCTCGGTGTCCAGCGACTCCCTGGTCGGAAGGATGCCGATCGGGGTCTCGACGCCGTCGGCCTTGCCCTCCAGGCGTTCCACGATCCACTTCAGCACACGGCTGTTCTCGCCGAAGCCGGGCCAGACGAACTTGCCGGCGTCGTTCTTGCGGAACCAGTTCACGTAGTAGATCTTCGGCAGCTTCGCCTGGTCGGCGGACTGGCCGACCTTGATCCAGTGGGCCATGTAGTCGCCCATGTTGTAGCCGCAGAACGGCAGCATCGCGAACGGGTCGCGGCGCAGTTCGCCGACCTTGCCCTCGGCGGCCGCGGTCTTCTCGGAGGCCACGTTGGCACCCAGGAACACACCATGCTGCCAGTCGAAGGACTCGGTCACCAGCGGGACGGCGGAGGCGCGGCGGCCACCGAAGAGGATCGCCGAGATCGGCACACCCTTCGGGTCCTCCCACTCGGGCGCGATGATCGGGCACTGCGAGGCGGGGACGGTGAAGCGGGCGTTCGGGTGCGCGGCCGGGGTGTCCGACGCGGGCGTCCAGTCGTTGCCCTTCCAGTCGGTGAGGTGGGCGGGAGTCTCCTCCGTCATACCCTCCCACCAGATGTCGTTGTCGTCGGTGAGCGCCACGTTGGTGAAGACCGCGTTGCCCCACAGGGTCTTCATGGCGTTGGCGTTGGTGTGCTCACCCGTGCCGGGCGCGACGCCGAAGAAGCCCGCCTCGGGGTTGATCGCGTAGAGCAGGCCGTCCTCGCCGAAGCGCATCCAGGCGATGTCGTCGCCGATGGTCTCCACGGTCCAACCCGAGATGGTGGGCTCCAGCATGGCCAGGTTGGTCTTGCCGCAGGCGGACGGGAAGGCGGCGGCGACGTACTTGGGCTCCCCCTGCGGCGGGGTCAGCTTGAGCACGAGCATGTGCTCGGCGAGCCAGCCCTCGTCGCGGGCCATCACCGAGGCGATGCGCAGGGCGTAGCACTTCTTGCCGAGCAGCGCGTTGCCGCCGTAGCCGGAGCCGTACGACCAGATCTCGCGGGACTCCGGGAAGTGCGAGATGTACTTGGTGCTGTTGCACGGCCACGGCACGTCCGCCTCGCCGTCGGCGAGCGGGGCGCCCAGGGTGTGCACCGCCTTGACGAAGAAGCCGTCCTCGCCGAGCTGGTCGAGGACGTCCTGTCCCATGCGAGTCATGGTGCGCATGGAGACCGCGACATAGGCGGAGTCGGTGATCTCGACGCCGAGCGCGGACAGCGGCGAGCCCAGCGGGCCCATGCAGAAGGGGACCACGTACATGGTCCGGCCCTTCATCGAGCCGCGGAAGATCCCCTTCTCACCGGTGAAGATGTCCCGCATCTCGGCGGGGGCCTTCCAGTGGTTCGTCGGGCCCGCGTCCGCCTCCTTCTCGGAGCAGATGAAGGTGCGGTCCTCGACACGGGCGACGTCGGAGGGGTCGGACGCGGCGTAGTAGGAGTTCGGGCGCTTGATCGGGTCCAGCTTGCGGAAGGTGCCCTTGGCGACGAGCTCCTCGCTCAGGCGGTCGTACTCGGCCTCGGACCCGTCGCACCAGACCACCCTGTCCGGCTGCGTGATCGCTGCTATCTCATCGACCCATGCGATGAGTTCCTGGTGGTTGGTGGGGACGGTGCCGGGAGCCGCGTTGTCGCGCGCCACGATTGCTCCTAAGTGAGGGGTCTGAAGTTGGTTGCCCCGTGGGGGCTGCGACCCGGATGCTTCGTAGCCGCTCATCCGGTGCCGACCGCACTCATCTGATCATCCGTGCCGTGTGCGCATATGTCCAGAGGACCTCTCACGTGAGCATGGCCACTCTGTCCATATGAATGTCCGCACACCGAGGGCACTCCGCTCCGTGAGGTTACGGAGGCGTAGGTAGCATTCCGGTCATGACAGCAGCCGCCTCAGCCGCGACCGACGTGACCACCGAGATCGACCACCCGAAGGCACTGAAGCCTCGCCTGCGCGGATGGCTGCACGCCGGGATGTTTCCCGCCGTGATCATCGCGGGCATCGTGCTGACGGCTCTCGCGGACTCGACGCGCGGCCGGATCGCCTGCGGTATCTACACGCTCACCGCCTGTCTGCTCTTCGGTGTGAGCGCCCTCTACCACCGAGGCGACTGGGGCCCGAGGGGCGAGGCCGTACTGCGCCGCCTGGACCACGCGAACATCTTCCTGATCATCGCGGGTACCTATACCCCGCTGACGCTGCTCCTCCTGCCGGACTCCACCGCGCGGGTGCTCCTATGGGCGGTCTGGGCGGCAGCGGTGGCGGGAATCGCCTTCCGGGTGTTCTGGGTGGGCGCCCCTCGCTGGCTGTACACGCCCTGCTACATCGCCATGGGCTGGGCGGCGGTCTTCTTCCTGCCGGACTTCATGCGCAAGGGCGGGGTCGCGGTACTGGTCCTCGTGATCATCGGCGGTCTCCTCTACAGCGTGGGCGGCGTGATCTACGGGATCAAGCGCCCGAACCCGTCCCCGCGCTGGTTCGGCTTCCACGAGGTCTTCCACTCGTTCACACTGGCCGCCTTCGTCGTCCACTACGTGGGCATCTCCCTGGTGGCGTACCAGCACGCCTGATCCCCGCCGCCAGGGGCGGACGGGCGCCACGGAGCACCCCCGGCGAGCCGACCTGATCGTGTTCCCGGACCGCGCCCGCCCCCTACGGCGTCAGCCCCCGCGCCAGCCCCGCCTCGTCCGTCACGGGAGCAGCGCAGACGAAGTGCCGGCAGACATAGGCAGCGGGCCCCCCGCCCACCAGCGGCCGGTCCGCGAGCAGCGGGAACTCCCCACTGTCAGGCTCCCCCGCCGCAACGACCGCGCCAGGTGCGATACCGAGCAGCGCGGCACGGTGCAGAGCGCGCGTCGCGGGGTCGCCCGGAGGTCCGACGACCGCGACCTCACGCGGCCCGTCCAGCAGCGCCTCGGCGGCGGCGAGCCCCCAGCCGATGAAGCGCGGCACCCGCGGGCCCAGCGCCTTGACCACGCCCAACGCCTGCTCGGCGGCGGTGCGATGGGCCTCGGACCCGGTGTGCGCGGCGTACGACAGCAAGGCACCGGCCGCGGCGGTCCAGCCGGATGGCGTGGCGTTGTCCGTGGGGTCCTGCGGGCGCCTGATGAGCCGCTCGGCGTCATCGGCGGTGTCGTACAACTCCCCTTCGGCTCCGGTGAAGCGGTCACGCACCCCGTCCAGCAGCAGTCCCGCGAACTCCAGCCAGACCCCCTCGGCGGTGACGGCCGCCAGCGCGAGGAAGCCCTCGGCGACATCCGCGTAGTCCTCCAGCACACCCGCGTTGGCACCGGCCCGACCGTCCTTCGAGGTCCGGACCAGTCGCCCGCCGGTGTCCAGGTGCAGCCGCACGAGCAGATCGGCCGCCTCTGTGGCCCGCTCGACCAGGTCGGGCCGGTCGAAGTAGCCGCCCACCTCGGCGAGCGCGGCGACCGCCAGCCCGTTCCAGGCCGCGACGATCTTGTCGTCCCGACCCGGCCGCGGTCGTTGCTCACGTGCGGCGAGCAGACGCTGCCGCACGGAGGCGATGCGCGCGGCATCCTCGGCAGGCCCGTCCTGCGGCAACTGGAGCACGGACGCGCCCTCCTCGAAGGTGCCCTCCCGGGTCACCCCGAAGTAGCCCGCCGCGAACGCCGCGTCCTCCGCGCCCAGCACCGCGGTCAGTTGCTCGGGCGTCCAGACGTAGTGCGCTCCTTCGACGTGCCGCGCGCTTTTGTGGTCGACGGCGCTGTCGGCGTCGAGGGCCGATGCGAAGCCGCCTTCGGCCGTGCGCAGCTCCCGCACCATGAAGTCCGCCGTCTCCAGGGCGACCCGACGGGCGGACTCGCTGCCGGTCAGCCGCCACAGGTGGGCGTAGACCCGGCACAGCAGCGCATTGTCGTAGAGCATCTTCTCGAAGTGCGGTACCAAAGGACCACCGACTCTCGGCGTGAGTACGTACCGGTGAAACCCACCTCCCACCTGGTCGTACAGGCTCGAACGGGCCATCGCGCCGCACAGCCCTTCCGCCATCTCCAGCGCGGCCACGGAGCCGGCCCGCGCGTGGTGGCGCAACAGGAACTCGATCACCATCGACGGCGGGAACTTGGTATCTCCCGTGAACCACCCGCTCGCGGGATCGACGTCCCGGGTCAGTTGGAGGAGTGCCAGGGTTTGGGTCTCCTCGGTGGGCGTTCCGGCATCCCCGGTGCTCAGCTGCCGCTCGGCAAGGTCCCTAGTGATCTTCGCGGCGACTTCGCCCACCTCGTCGCGCCGACTCGTCCACGCGCTGTGGACGCCTTCGAGCACCTGCCGGAAGGACGCCATGCCATGGCGGGCCTCGGGCGGGAAGTAGGTGCCGAAGTAGAAGGGCTTCCCGTCCGGTGTCATGAACACGGACATGGGCCAGCCGCCCTGCCCCGTGGCGGCCTGCACGGCCTCCATATAGACGGCGTCCACATCGGGCCGCTCCTCACGGTCCACCTTGACGGACACGAAGTGCTCGTTCATGTACGCGGCGGTGTCGTCGTCCTCGAAGGACTCGTGCGCCATCACGTGACACCAGTGGCATGCGGAGTAGCCGACGCTCAGGAACACGGGGACATCGCGCCGCCGGGCTTCCTCGAACGCGTCCGTCTCCCATGGCCACCAGTCGACCGGATTGTCCGCGTGCTGGAGGAGATAGGGGGACGTGGCCTGCGCGAGTCGGTTGGGCATGCCCCCATCCTTGCGCACCCGCCTATGCCCCACCCATGCGCCACGGGGCAGCGCACAGACGGGGCGGGGGGGTGCTGCCTCAGTGCTCGCGCGGCCGGACCGGCTGACGAGTGGCGGCACCGCGCCACCACCACAGTCCCCGGCAGGCGGGCAGGGAAAGCCCGAAGAACGCCCCGCACCGCGCGCACCACGGCAACCCGTTCTCCGAATCCGTGGGGCACTCGGCATCACACTGGGGGCACTTCGGCACGGGACCTACTTTCAGGCGATCACGTCGTACTCTCCAGCCTTCACAGCGGCCGTCAGGTCCGCCCACCGTGCCGCCGTCATCGTGACGATGTTCGGCCGGCCGCTGTCACGCGTTGCGTGACCGAGCAGAGGGGTCCCGGACGCGGGGACGGCGGTGTCGGATGAGCCTGCCTACGACTGCCCTCCGTCCAGCGACCCACCCCCGGCACGGCGGATGCGGCGGTCGTCGGTCCGCCGGATCCGTACCTCCTCGATGGCCCCGCGCTCGACCACGGTGACGTCGAGGCGCCAATGGCCGACCTTGACGCCCGCACCCGGGTCGGGAAGCCGCCCCAGGTCGTGCAGGATCAGGCCTGCGACGGTGGCGTACGGGGAGGATTCAGGCAGGTCGGAGGGATCGATCCCGAGGTCGGGCAGGTCGTGGACCGGAAAGGCACCTGGTACCAGCCAGGAGCCGTCCGGCTGCGGGGCCACGCTCTGGATGTCGGGGTCGGTCTCGTCGTAGATCTCTCCGACGATCTCTTCCAGCAGGTCTTCGAGGGTGACGATGCCCTCGACCGAGCCGTGTTCGTCGGTGACGAGGGCGAACTGCTGTCTGTCCTCCTGGAAGCGGCGCAGCGCCTGGGTGACCTTCATGAACTCCGTGAATACCGTAGCCGGGCGAGCCAGTTCGCCCACCGGCGTCTCATCATCGCTGATGGTCACGTCCTTGATGTGAACCACCCCGACCACCTCCTCTAGGCCGGCTGCCGCGACGACGGGCGCCCGGGAGTGCCCCGCACGGGCGAGCTCGGTACGGGCCCTGGCCGCCGGCACCTCCGTGGACAGGGTGAACACCGCTCGGCGGGGCACCAGTGCCGCGAGGAGGGTGCGTTCGTGGATCTCCAGGGCGCTGGAGATGATGGTGCGCTGCTCCGGCGTGAGTCCCCGGTGGCTGACCACCATGTCGCGGAGCTCCTCCGGTGTGGGGGGCTGTTTGCCTGCTTTCGGGTCGCCCCCCAGCAGTCTGACCACGAGGTTCGTAGCACGGCTGAGGGCCCAGACGATGGGACGGGACAACGTCGCCAGTGTGTTCAAGGGCGTGGCGGCGATGAGGGACCAGCGCTGTGGAAACTGCATCGCCAGCCGTTTGGGCGCGAGCTCTCCTGCGACCAGGGTGACGAAGGCGAGCAGGGCGGTCACGACAGCCACGGCGAGCGGCGCGGCTGCCTGACCCGCGAAGCCCAGAAGGGGTACGAGCGGCTCCGCGAGGGAGACGGCAGCGGTGGCCGAGGCGAGGAAGCCCGCCAGGGTGATGCCGATCTGGATCGTGGCGAGATAGCGGTTGGGATCGTCCGTCAGCCGAATGAGTCGGGCCGCCGCGGAACCGCCTCTCCGGCGCAGCCTGCGCAGCTGGCTCTCACGCAGGGATACCAAGGCGATCTCGGTTCCCGCGAAGAGAGCGTTGAGGACGATGAGGGCGGCGATGAGCGCGATGTCCCACCAATATCCGTCCACGGCCTCGTTCTCCGCTCCTGCTGTAAGCGGTCAGCATGGCTGCGTTCACCTGCGGCGGCCCCGGACGGGCCGGTCGCGCGGCCGGACTCAGGCGGCCCGCTTCCGCCATCCGGCGGAGGCAAGCCATGATGTCACCCTACTGACATCGGAACCGGTGACCACGCCGACGACCGCACCGTCCGCCACGACCACCGTGCGGTGTGCGGGGCTGCTCTCGGGCGCGGGCAGGGCATCCGTGAGCGGATCGTCGGGGCGCGGGTGGGCACGTCCTCGATCGGCACCATCGCCGCGGCGACGGGCTCGCCGGGCCACGACGGCGTGGCTCAGCTCGTGGGCGAGCGGGGATGGCAGCAACATCACCGCGGCGGCCAGCGCGGTGATCGCGTACTGCCGATCCGGCCGGTCGGGATGGGCGGCGGGCAGCCGGGCCACGAGGAACAGCCCGATCACCACGACGATGACCACGGCGCTCCCGTGCACACCGACTCGTAACCCCAGCGATCCTGCCCAGGGAGAACGTCGGCTTCACGACAGTCACCTTCTCGCCCCGCGTGGTCCAGGCGGGTCATGGTTCCACGCGCTTTGGTCACGCCATCTCTCCCGCCATCACAGTGGGTGAACCTCCTACGCGTTGGCGAACGCGTGGGCACTCCGTCAGTCGGCGCCGACGACCAGCGCGAAGGTGCCCGTGCCGAGGATCTGGTCCCCCCTGATCTCCGCTTCCGTGCTGATCAGTCGACTGATGCGGCCGGTTCTTTCGTCGAAGTCGATGTCGATGACTGTGCCCAGGACCTCGCCGTTCTCGGTCAGCAAGGGTTTGCCGAGGGGCTCACGACTCTTGTGAACCGGGTCCGCGGAATCAACGTCTTTGCCGGCCTGCAGGTTCTCAGCCGAGCGTATGGTGACCGCGTCGTTTCCCATCGCGAGAACGTCGTCCCAGGGCAGGACATGGCCGCCCATGCCTCTGGTCTTGAGCCGGAAGCCCGCGACCCGAGACGGGGAGGCGGCGATGGTGCAGGCGGCAATGGTGCCGACCGTCTCAGCACCGGAGACACTGATCACGCTCCGGCTCCGGACGTCACTGAAGAGCATCATGTCTCCTGAGCGAGTCGATTGCGGAGAGCCTCGACGGCGGCTGGCAGGCTGCCGAGATCCCCGGCAGCGAACTCAGCGGTGGCCCGCGGTACCACGACCATTTCCGCGGAGGCGGCCAGGGTCCCGATCACGGGCAGCAGCAGCCGTCCCTCCTTCGCGCGGGAGTCGACCTCATAGCCGACGACTTGCGCTGTCTCCCCGGCCTCGATGACGACATCCGTGACCCTTCCGAGATCCGTGCCGTCCTCGGTCATCATCCGTGCTCCCAGCACATCGCCCCCGCCCTGACCCACAGCGGCCTCGGCACTGTCGGCGTCCTCTAGAGCGTCCTCGACGCGGATCATCACGGCGTCCGGCCCCAGCGCGTGCACTTCGGACCACGGTAGGACGCGTTTGATCGGACCGGCGAGCACACCCCGGCCGCTGAGCGTGAAACAGCGGACAGTCCCGCGATCGTCGAGCACGATGTCCTTGATCTGAGCGATGTCGTCGCCGCCGAGGGTAACGACAGGCTTCCTGACGATCTCGCTGGCCCGATGGCAACCGGTCATGACAGACCGCCTTTGCTCCGACGGGCTTTTCCGCCAGCGATCACGCCTCCTCTGCGCCGGCGGGCTTGTACGGTCAGCGCCGAGAAGGCGAGCAGGGCGAGCACCGCGAGCGCCAAGACGAGCCAGACCCACCACTCCATGGGAGCCACACCTCCGAGGTCCGGACGAAGATCCGCACGGAACCCTCCCTTCCCGATTCTGCCCGATCACGCGACACCTCGAACACGCGACGGCGCACGGGTTGCCGTGTTCGCAGTCGGCCCGTGTGATGGCGACAGGCCGTGTCAGACCCCGAGCCGTTCCGCGGGGGCCTGGACATTCGAGCGCACGCCGAGCGGCGCCGCCCCGCACACGCCCTGGTGGATGCCGCGCAGCACACGCGCCTGCTGGTGGTCAGCTCCCATGGCCGCACCGGGCTGAAGCGGTTGCTGCTCGGCTCGGTGAGTGGTGAGGTGCTGCACACCGCCACGTGCCCTAGCCGTGGTGCCGACCTGGCGCCCGACGCGATGACCGGTCGGGTCCGCTCGGCGGCGCTGATGCCCGCCAGGGGGACATCCCAGGTGGACGTCACCGTGAATCCGGAAGCGACTGGCCGGGATGAGGCTCCGCGCGTTCGCCCCCCAGCCGTGCATGCCCCATGCTCGTGGGCGGCATCCCCTGCAGAGCTGCTAACGAGCCCCGCTCGTTAGCGGTGGGGCCGACCTCACGCTGCGCACCGGAGCACAGCCAGAAGCACTTTGCGTTGCGTCCCCTCGGCCCCACGGGCCGGGGAAGACCCCATACAGCTGAGGCCGCGCGCTGATCCATCGCGGATTACGGGGCAGCCCTTAACTCGCCACCCGCTTCACCCACTCCCGGCTCAACTCCGAACTTGCTTGGGCCGATGTGCTCGGGCTGGCCTGCATCGGCTTCACCAGCGCCCCTCTCTCCGGCGAACTCGCCTTCCTCAACGGGAAAGTGCGGCATCCTTCGAGGCCGCAGCACTGATTGCCCGCTCGCCTCCGCAGTGGCCACCACGGTAATACCCCGACGCGATAACACCCTCTACCGCCACATCTCCGGCGGGGCGAATACTCCCGGTATCGGATAGAGGGCTCCAAGATAACTTTCCGGCGGGGCGGCGACGAAGCCGATCGCCTTGCCGGCAGTTGTCGGGACGGACTCAACCACGGCGCAATGAGACAATGGACTCAAGGTTCATTGAACCTCAACGAAGGAGGCAGTCATGGGCGCGGCAGGGGACTCCGAGGACAAGGCGGGCCGTAAATTCAACAAGGCCCTACAGCTTGAATCTATGGCAGACCGCGAGACGGATCCGGAAGAGCGTGAAAGGCTTCTCGGTCAGGCGCGAGAGCTCAAAGATCAAGCGAAGCGGGAAAATCGAACAGGCAAGCGCAACGGCAATTCGTGATCACGCTACACCTGACAGTGATCCCCGACAGTTCGGGCAAGATCAAGCGCGATTTCCCGTCTTCTCGCGCGATCACTATTCGTCTGTGCCCTTCTCGGGGCGCGTCCGTCCGATCTCCTGAGGTGTGTGTTGCTGGGCACGCATGTGCAGAACGTCGCCGATGAACAGGTCGTACACCAGTACCCCGATCACTCCGCCAATCAGTGGTCCGACAATCGGGATCCAGAAATAGTTACTGAAGGCCCCCGGCATCGTGCCTGGCATCGCCAGATCCTGCCAACCTGCTGCCCAGGTGAACAGGCGTGGACCCAGGTCACGCGCTGGGTTGATGGCGTAGCCGGCATTGGCGCCGTAGGACATACCGATGGCGGCCACAGCGAATCCGATGACGAGTGGGCCGAGGTTTGCCCTCACAGCGGTGTTGCGCAGGTCGACTACGGCCACGACGAACATCACCAGGAATGCGGTGCCGACAATCTGGTCGAAAAGAGGGCCCCAAATGCCGCCGTGGAAGTACGGGGCTGGGAAGGTACTGAAGATCGAGAAGGTCGCTAGAGTGTGACCGTTCGTCTTCGGGCCCTGCATGGAGGCGTCGAAGCTCTCGATGGCGTCGTGATAGACCCCGTAGACGAGGGCAGCCCCTACAAAGGCACCGAAGATCTGCGATGCCATGTAGGGGAGCACCTTGACCCAGGCGAACTTCCGGCGCACGGCAAAGGCCAGGGTCACGGCGGGGTTGATGTGCGCCCCGCTCACACCGCCAGCCACGTACACGCCGAAGACCACTGCCAGCCCCCAGCCCCACGTGATCAGCAACCAGTCGCCGGCGCCCAGGAAGAACGTGGTGGGTCCCGATGTGCGACCAGAGCCCGGGAGTGCGGCCACGGCCATCGCGACAACGCCGCAGCCGAAGGCGACGAGAACGAACGTCCCCAGGAACTCTGCCAGGCACTCGCCCCCGAGTCCTCCTCGCCGCCTGAACGAAGAGGGTTTGATCAGAGGTGGGATTTCTACGGCCATGGTCACTTCCAGGGGGAGGAAAATGGGCAGTCGTGATCCCCTCCCTCTGCCAGGACTTTAGGCCAACAACCGAAGGAGAGGCTGGGTCGCCACGCACGGAGGCGTCGCTGAAAGTTCGGTGATGAGATCGATCTCGCCGTCGAACCGGCCTATGCCATCGTTGCTGCGCAGCATGACGAAGTCACCAACGAGTTCGAATCGGATGCTTGGTGATGACCCAAAGGCCCGGTGGGTCGCGGATGCCGCATCGCTTCGCCAGGCCGCTTTCGATGGCAGCGGATCGCGCCGGAGACGGTGGAGCGGTCCACCCCGTACATCTGGGCCAGGGCTGCGTGCGGCAGCCCCGGGCGCAGGTGGACCAGGGTGACCAGGATCCGGTCGATGAACACCAGGCGCTTCTTGGGTCCCGCCCCAGCGGCCCGCCGCCGCTTTCCGCCACGCCGTTCACACAGCGCGGACTCCCGGGCGGCTTCCCAGCGCGGAGCGAGTTCGTCGAGCAACTCGCTGCAGTGTGCGCGAGAGATGCCCGACAGGGCAGGATGGGAACAGGCCGCACGGGCCCAGGCAAGCGTCACAACTTGCCCAATCCGCGCGGCCCCTCTCACGTCACGGGCCGACTGTCCCGTCTCAATGGATCTTGCCCTCGACGCAGGCTGTGAGGTGGTCGGTTGGCGGCAGCGTTTCTGCGCGCTTGTCTCACTTCAAGTTCTCAGTTGCTCGGCTTCGAGTGCCGGCGTGCAGAGGAAGGCGCGCACCGTTCGGGCGAACCCGGCGGGGTCGGTCTCGTGAACGGTGTGTCCGGTTGCAAGTTCGGCAAGCTGGGTGTTCGGGCGGCGGGTTGCCATTGCCTTGGCGTGCTCTTCGGTGAGGGTGCCGCTGTGGGTGCCGTGGATGAGGAGGGCGGGACAGTCGGTGGTGAGCCGGTCTTCCCGGTGGTTGCCGTTGACCTGGCCGACGGAGGTGACCATGTCCTGTGGGCGGAAGGCCAGTCCCCAGCCGTCGGGGTATTCGCGGATGGCATCGGTCAGGTAGCGGGCCGAATTGCCGGGTTGTTCGACCAGGGCCGCCGCGACGAAGCTCCGGGGTACGTAGTCGTGCACTACGCCGAGCCGGGCGTCGACCGCAGCGCACCCCCGCCCCAACTCATGGCACCAACGGCGTACAGCCTCACGAGAAATGACCACCTGGCACTGGAGCGCCGACTCCGATACCGCGTGGGAGGCGGAAGTACAGCCGCCCGGAGGGCACGATGATCTCCACCAGGTAGCGGTGGCCCTGTACGACGGCGATCACAGGCCCCTGCCGTGATCAGCCCCAAGCTCAGCTCGCCTGCAGGCTGACGCGACAGCACCAGCACTCTTCGGAGGTCCTAGCATGCCGAGCAGCGAGGCCGAGGGACCTGGGGGAGGACGTCGGGCTGGTGTGCACCGCCTCTCCGTGCGGTTCGAGATCGTCATGGTGCAGCTCGTCGCTGTTCTCGCGGCACTCGACCAGACAAGTGTGTCGACGGCCCTGCCCACGATCGTGGACGACCTAGGGGCGGTGGCGGATCTGCCGTGGGTGGTGACAGGCAGCCTGCTGGCCGTCACCGTCGCAGGCCCGTTCTGGGGCAAGCTCGGCGACATGTACGGCCGGGTGCGGGTCCTCCAGTTCAGCCTCGTGGTCTTTCTGATGGGCTCGTTCCTGTGCGGGGCCGCGCGGGGGATGTCGGAGCTGATCGTCTTCCGGCTGCTGCAGGGAGTGGGAAGCGGCGGCTTGCTGGTGCTGTCACTGGCGCTCATCGGTGATCTCGTGGAACCACGCGACCGGGGGCGCTACCAGGGGATGGTCAGCGGGCTGTACGCCGCTGCCAGCGGTGTCGGCCCTCTGCTGGGAGGAGCACTCGCCCAGTACACCTCATGGCGCTGGCTGTTCTACGTCAACGGGTTGGTATCCGCAGCAGCACTCGGCGCGTTGCTTGTGACGCTGCGTAGCGGCAAGTCCCGTCGCATCGCCCACACCATCGACTACGCGGGCAGCCTCGCCCTCGCCGCTCTCACCTCCCTCGTGGTCCTGGCGATCTCGCTGAGCGCAGACGCCTCGGCCGGAAGATGGAAAGCCTGGCAGGTGATGATGCTGGTCGTGATCGTCGCGCTGCTCGTCGCGCTCTTCGTCTCCGTCGAGCGCCGAGCGGCCGAGCCGGTGATGCCTCTTGGCTTGTTCAGCAACCCTGTCTTCAGCCTGATGGCGCTGATGGCCTTCCTCATCGGCGTCGCCAGGTCCGCCGCGACGACATACCTCCCGGTCTTCCTGCAGTTCATCCGTGACGTCGGTCCGCTGGGCGCAGGGCTCTATCTGCTCCCGACAATCGTCGGGTACACGACCGGGGCCGTGGTGAGCGGGAAGCTGGTCACCCGCACCGGCCGCTGCAAGCCCTACCTGATCATGGGCACCGCGCTGATCACCATCGGCTCACTGGGCATACACCAGTTCACCACCCGCACCGGTGACCCGTGGCTGATCTGTGCCTTCCTCCTTCTCGGCCTCGGCATTGGCATGACGCTGCCCGTCCTCGTCCTGGCTGCGGAGAACGCGGTCGACTACTCGCAGATCGGTGTCACCATCGCCGGCGTCACCTACTTCCGCAGTGCGGGCCAGGTGATCGGCGTGGCAGCCGTCGGCGCCGTGTTCACCATCCGGCTGGGCACTCACATCGCGGAGACGGGCATCGCCCAGCAGGACATCCCCTCCGGCTTCGACCCGGCTACGATCCGGGACAACCCGGCCCTCCTCCACAGCTACACGATGTCCATCACCGAGGCGTTCTTGGGTGCCGTCCTGCTGGGAGCGGTCGTCTTCATCTGCTCCTGGTTGCTCAAGGAACAACCGGTCAAGCCCGCGGTGACGGTTCCCGACGTGAGCCAGACGCTGGGGAGCGCGCCGGTGGAACGGACATCACTGGAGGAGATCGAGCGCAGTCTGTCGGTACTCGGCAGCCGTCAGGCGCAGAGAAGCCTCCACCAGCGGATCGCGCAGGCATCCGGCCTCGGCCTCGCCCCCACGGCGTGCTGGCTCCTGCTGCGGTCGTCCCAGCGGGCTCATGTCGAACCGTCGAGCCTGGCAGCGGGGGGCGTGGTGACAGGTGATGCCATCGAAGCCGCCGTGGAGCAGCTCTGCGACCGCCGACTCGCGGTGATGGAGAACGACCTGCTCGTTCTCACCGACAAGGGCCGTGACACAGCGGTCGAACTCGCGCACGCCTGCCGCCAGGCCCTCGCCGAACTGCTCGGTGACTGGGATCCGGAACAGTACGCCGACCTGGCGAGGCTCCTGACCGATCTCAGCGAGCGGCTGCTGGGCGATGAGCCGCCCTGATTCCGCGGCCGGGCGGTTCTTCCGGAAACCGATCAAGAGGACCCGCGCTGTTCCCCACGTGATCGTCACCGACAAGCTCTGCTCCTACGGCGCTGCTCACCGCGAGGTCCCGATACTCCACCAGCGGATGCGAGACGAGCCTTCGATCAGACACCCCTGTGCCAGGCGGTGGTTCCCTTCTGATCACGGGCCGCGCGCGCGATGGCGCGCCGGATGGGTTCATAGCCGGTACACCGGCAGATGCCGGAGCCGACAACGCCCGCGATGGCCTCCGGGTGGTCTGCGAGGCCGGGATCGGCTTCGAGTGCTCCGGCTGCCGTCATGAGGAAGCCCGGCGTGCAGAATCCGCACTGGAGAGCGTGCTCGGCCGAAAATGCACACTGCAGCGGGTGGGGCTCGCCGTCGGGCCCCGCAAGGCCCTCCACGGTGCGGACCGAGTTGCCGTCGCACTGGACAGCGAGCACCAGACACGAGCGAATCGGCCGACCGTCCATGAGCACGCTGCAGGCCCCGCAGATGCCGTGCTCACACCCGAGGTGCGTACCCGTGAGCGCCAGATCATCGCGCAGGACATCGGCGAGGAGGCGGCGTGGCTCCACGTCGAGGGTATGTTCGGCACCGTTCACGTTGAGTGTGATCTTCATTGGTGTCCTTCTCGCACGGCCAGACGGGCGCGCTGGTCCGCTGCCGCTTCGAGGAGTGTCCTGGCGACCAGGACGGCGACGGCCTGCCGCTTGTACTCCACGTCCGCGTACGGTTCGTCGACTGGTGCGGCGTCCTCCTGGGCAGCGGTGCGACCGGCGTGGGCGAACAGGTGGTCATCGTGGAGTCGGGCCCCCGCCGTGAGCGGGCCGATGTCGGCGCCGACCAGCAACCGCTCGGCGGTGCGGGCCCGTACCGGGTGGTCGGCGGAGTTGGCCAGCCCGATCCGGGCACGACTGATCGCCCCGGCGTTCACCGTGAGGGCCACCGCGACGGCGACCTGGGCGAAGCAGAACTCGGTACGGCGGTGCTCGAGGAAGCCGACGCCGGTGTCCTCGTGAAGCAGCGGGAGGCGTACGGCGGTGATGAGCTCGTCGGGCCGGCGCTCGGTGCGGTGCGGCCCGAGGAAGTAGTCACCGGCCGCGATGGATCGTGTGCCGTCCGGACCGGTCATCTCCACCGTGGACTCCAGGGCGGCGCCGACAGCGCACCATTCCGATGCAGGATGGGCCCAGCCGAAGGAGCCGACCATGGTCCCACGGGAACGAATGGGCGGATGGGCGATGTTGACCACGGCCCGGGACAGTAGTGTGCCCAGCGGGCCCGGTGCGGCTTCGGCCGATTCGAAGGCTGCGTGGCGGACCAGCGCGCCGACGCGCAGTTCGCCGTCCTCGACGCTCAGACCGCCGAGTTCCCGGATGCGGTTGATGTCGACGACAAGGTCCGGCCGGACGCGTTGCAGATGCATCTCCAGGATCAGGCTCTGTCCTCCGGCGAGCACCTGGGCCTTGCGCCCGGTGTCGCCGAGTGCGTCGACGGCCTCGGCGACTGTGCGGGGCGCCACGTAGTCGAAGGGTGCGGGCTTCACCGGACCCCTCCGTCTTCTCCGGGGGCGCGCGCGGCCCGCCAGACCCTGTCCGGCGTGAGTGGTGTCTGCAGCCGCCCGGGCCGGGTGATCTGCAGGGCGTCGGCAACGGCGTTGACGATGGCGGCCGGAACGCCGATGCAGCCGGACTCCCCCGCCCCCTTCGCGCCCAGTTGTGTGCCGGGGTTGGGTGTGCAGGTGCCCTTGACGTCGATGGGTGGTATTTCCGCGAACGTCGGCAGCGGGTAATCCAGGAACCCGTTCGCCAGACACGGAACGCCGGCGTCGTCGAACGTCACGCCTTCGTAGAGAGCCTGGCCGATGCCCTGCACGGCTGATCCGAACGCCTGCCCGTGCACCACCGCGGGGCTGAGGACCACTCCGCAGTCCTCGACGGCCACGAGCCGCAGGACGTTCACGGTGCCCAGATCCGGATCCACCTCCGCCACGGCGACATGCGCGCCGAAGGGGAACGCGGCGCTGGTCTCGTACCGGTCCCCGACTCGCAACGGCCCGGTCGCCTTCACCAGATCGCCCAGGCTCATGGCCGCCGAACCACCGGATGCCTCGTGCACCCTGCCGTTCGCCCACTCGACCTCGTCGACTGGCGATCCCCACGACTCGGCCGCTCGTTCGCGGGCCTCTTGGACGAGGAGGCCCGCCGCGTGCTGGAACATGGCGCCGGTGACCTGTGCCGACCGGCTGGCGAAAGATCCCACTCCTTCTGACTGTTCGCCGGTGTCTGCCTCGATGAGACGGACTTGTGTCTCCGGGACACCGAGGGCCCCGGCGACCAACGCGGGAAAGAGGGTCTCGTGGCTTTGGCCGCTGGACGCCGCACCACACCGCGCGGTGAAGGTGCCGTCCTCGTGGGCCTCGATGCTGCCGAACTCGTGCAGAAGGCCGACTTCACCGCCGGAGCGCTCCACATAGCAGGAGATTCCGATACCCAGCGGCAGTGAGTCCGGGTCGTCGCGGCGGCGGCTCTGCTCCGCACGCCACTTCTCGTAGCCGAGTGTCTCCAGGGCCAGATCAAGAGCCGCGGAGTAGTTCCCGCTGTCGTAGCGGCGGCCCGTCGGCGTCTCGTACGGGAAGGCGTCGGACGGGATGAAGTTGCGCCGTCGCAGCTCGACCGGGTCGATCCCGAGCCGCCTGCCGAGCAGGTCCATCGTGCGCTCGAGCGCGGTCGTCGCCTCGGGGCGTCCGGCGCCGCGGTACGGGTAGGTCACCATGGTGTTGGTGAGCACCGAACGCAGGGTCGCATGAACCTGCGGGGTGGTGTAGGCACCGGTCGCCATGCTCGCTGTGATCATCGGCATGGTGACGCCGAGCTGCGGATAGGCACCGGCATCGGCGTCGATCGTCAACTCGTAGGCCAGCAGCCGACCTTCGGCGTCAGCTGCGAGCCGCACCGTCTGGTCCTGCCCTCTGCCCCGAGTGGCGACGAGCATCGCCTCCGAACGGTCCTCGATCCAGCGGACGGGCCGTCCGAGCCGCACGGCCAGGTAGGCGACGACCACGTATTCGGGGAACATGGCGCTCTTCGACCCGAAGGCGCCTCCGGTGTCCGGGACGACGACCCGAATCCGGTCGGCGGACCAGCCCAGCGACAGGGCCAGCGAACGAGCGAGCCGGTGCGGCGTCTGGTGCCCTGCCCACACCGTCAGCCGGTCCCCTTCGGGTACGGCAAGGATCGTGCGGCATTCCATGGGGCTGGGCAGCAGCAGTTGCTGCCGGTACGCGGCCTCCACCACCACGGCGGCGTCCTGCCAGACGGACGGGTCGACGGGCTTACCCGCCTCGCCCCGCAGGGCGATGTTGCTCAGTCCGTCGAACAAGCGAACAGAGTCGTCCAGCGCTGCCGACGGTGTCACGACGGCGGGCAGAGGATCGATCGTGGCGTTGACCTCCGCGACCCCGTCTTCAGCGCGGTACCGATCCTCTCCGAGGACGACCGCCAGCGCCTCGCCCGGGTAGCGCACCCGGTCCTTCACCAGCGCGGGCCACTCCCGCCCCGCGACGGCATCGTCCGTCGACAGCCGGTCGAACATGGCGACCGGGGGGAGGTACGGCAGATCTGCGGCGGACCAGGCCCCCAGCACGCCCGGCACCTCACGCGCCACGGTGCAGTCCACTGCCCGCAGCAGGCCATGGGCCACCGTGCTCCTCATGAAAGCCGCTTCAAGGCACCCCGGCACATCGATGTCAGCGACGTAGCGGCCCTTTCCGGTGAGCAGCCGCTCGTCCTCGCGCCTTGTCCATTGCGTCACGGCGAACCTCGTCCGTCATCTGTGCAAGAACCGGCCAGGTGAAAGTCGCTGGCCGCGAGCACTGCGAGATTCCCGGCCCACACCACGCGACTCATGCCGACCACCACACTGATGAAAGTCAGCTCCTTCAACGCTACTCGACCTCCATCGCTTCGGCGATGGAAGTCCACGGTCATCGGCTGACCGGTCACATGCGGCGGGGAACTGAATGCGGGATCTGACTCGTCGTCGGGCCGAGGCCGTCCGGGCTGCCGGTGTCGAGGCCGTCGGATAAAGAAGGGGACTGGAGAGCACCGGCTCAAGCTTGCCCCGGCCCGTCGAACGTCGTATGCATCTCGGCCCGGGCACTGGAGCGTTTCGGGCCGGATTCCGCGAACGCGCCATGCTCGGTCGGGGTGCCGGAGTCAAACGCCTTGGATAGCATGGTTTGGCCGCGAATTCCGCACCGGGCCGTAGCTTCCGTCTGGAGCGCTGTCGCCCACTCTCAGAAGCGGGAAGTGACAAGCCATGAGCTATGTCGACGCGAGCCCTTACAGGTGGCCCTTCGACGGCAATACCGCCCCAGACCGGACGGCCCTGTTCTGCATCGACTGGCAGGCCGACTTCTGCGGCCGTGGAGGATACGCGGACAGGATGGGGTACGACATCTCACTGACCCGGGCCGGCAAGTCACTTCGTGATCTGGGACCGATCTCCGGCACCGCGGGTCCATCCACCGCGACCTGAGCCGGACGCCACCACTCCGGTCGGCTCCGCCGACGCGCCCGACACCACACTCGACCTGACAATGCCCTCGGTCGTGTTCGCTGGGGCCTCGCTTGGGGGCATGGGTTTCGCGGTGATCATTACGTGTGCGTAGAGACCCATGGCGACCGTCATGATGACCGATATCACCAGCCAGCGCATGCGAAGACGCGCGGGCAGGCTGAGCACGTGATGCAGCTGTCCGGCGTGGAGCGGCTGCCTGGCTCGGCGTCTGCGTTGGGCACGGGGGGCACGGCGGCGGGCCATCAGGACCTCCCGGCCCTTGCTGGGGTCCGCTGGGCGAGGATACGGCCGATCGAGTCCCTGTGCCGCAGCAGTTCCAGCGGCATGTCGAACGCAACCGCGCCCACGATCTGGTGCCCGCGCGGGGTTGCCCGGGTGTAGCGGGTCACGAACCGCTCCTTGCGCAGCGAGCCTTCGACCACGGTGACGTCGTCTCCCAGCGCGGGCATGCCCACGGCCTGGATCCGGACGTCGTGCTGCTCCGACCAGAAACGCGGTACGGGGGTGAACCAGCCCGCGCTGCCGGGACCGAGCAGGAGCGAGTCGGCGGCGTGCTGCCCCATCTCGACTGCGTGGATGAGGTGCTCGACGCGACGGGGCATGGTGTCGAAGAGTGCGTTGGGCCACCGGGCCACATCCCCGGCGGCGACGATCCACGGCACCGTGCCCCCTTGTACGTCCACCGCGTGGCAGGTCGGACTGCAGAGCACCCCGTCGGACACCTCCAGTCCGCTGTCGCGCAGCCACTCGGTGCGCGGCACGCTGCCAAGGCCGAGAACGACGAAGTCGCACTCGAGGATCTCCCCCGAGTCCAGCCTCAGCGACAGCCCGTCCCCTTCGTCCCGCCACTCGTCGATGCCCGTGCCGAGCCTCAGTTCGACTCCAGCACGCTCCTGGATCGCGCCGACGACCTGTCCGACACGTGGCCCCAGCACACGGCGGAGCAGCGGGGCACTGTGCACCACGAGGGTGACGTCCATCCCCAGCCGACGGGCGGTGCAGGCCAGCTCGCAACCGATGAACCCGCCGCCCACGACGACGACCCGGCGGGCTCTCGCCACCTGCATGGCACGCTGCACCACCGCGGCGTCCTCGAGGGTCCGAATGGTCCGTATGCGATCGCTGAACAGCGGCACTTCGGGTAGCCGCTTGGCGTCCACCCCCGTGGCCAGCACCAGCCCGTCGAACGGCAGGCGCTCGCCGCCCCTGAGCCGAACCGACCTGCCGTGCACATCCAGGCTCACCAGCGGGGTGTCCAGCAGCCACTGCGCATCGACGGCCTCATCAGCAGTAAAGGCCAACTGCTCCGTCTGGAGGCTGCCGGAGAGGTACTGCTTGGAGAGCGGAGGCCTGCTGTAGGGCTTTCGGCGCTCCTCGCCCACGATCACCAGTTCCCCGTCGAAGCCGCGCTCACGCAGCCGGGTCGCTGCGCTGAGGCCGGCGAGACCACCCCCCGCCACGACGATGCGCCGCCGACTCGCGCGGGTGGCGCCGCCGCCCGTACCGTGCGGCGGCCGCGGCTTGTCTTTGGCGGCCCCGCTGATCTCGATGGCCTGCATCGGGCAGCAGCGTGCCGCCTGCCTGGCCCTCGCCGAGGACTCTGCGGGCACGTTTCGCGAGTAGTGCAGCGAGCCGCTCTGCGAGATGCGGAAGACTTCGGGGGCCTCTTGCTGGCAGATGCCGTAGATGTGGCAGCGGCTGTTGTCGACACTGAGCCGCACCGGCGCCGAACCGGGGACAAGCGACGGGGCGGTCGGTCCGGACGCCGGGGCCGGATCCGTGGGTTGCTGCCGTGCAGGCGGGCCCTGCGGCGGCTGGCCGCCGGAGACCACAGACCCGCCGCCGCTCGCCGGGCGGTGGCCGGGCACGGCCTGTGTCGTCCGATTCTTGTGGGGGCGGGGGGTGCCGGCGGACCGCCTGGGCGCTGCGAAGGGGGCGCCTTGGCCGTGAGAGCCGAGGAGGGGTCCGGGCTGGACACCCCGGGCGGGAATCGTCACGGCATAACCTCCGGAGTGATGGTGGTGGTGGGCTCGCGCAATCGGGAGCGCGACGGGAAGACCCTGATCAGGAACGCCAGCAGGCAGGCGGCCGCACCGCCTGCGACCGTGGCCGCGACGAGACCTGGCCGGCGCGGCTCCGGGTGCACCAGGAAGATATGAAGCCATATCAGCAGGAATGCGGCGTAGGCGAGCTGGTGGAACCTGAGCCAGCGGTGGTAGCCGAGCCTGCGCTGCAGCAACACAGAGCAGCCGACCGCGATGCACAGTTCGGTCCCCAGGATTCCGAGCCCCACGGGGATCCTCTGGAGCCCTCCGGCGAACGGCACGATGAGTTCTGTCGGACCCATGCCCCAGACGGGCTGGTAGAGGAAGGTCATTCCGTGCACGACTGCAAAGATCAGTGCGGACAGACCCAGCGTCATATGCGCCCCGTGGATCGTGGCCCGATTGACCCGGTGCTGCATGAACCTCAGCCGCAACACCACGCCGAACACCACGGCGGCCACCATCAGCCCGTAGGCGACGAGCGCCGCCAACCGGGCGATCTCGTGGACGCCGACGTCATACGGAAACCCCTTCTGACGGGCGTCGAGAGGGGAGCCGGGGATCGGGTCGGCGAACGGCGCTGCCGACGCATCCGGCGAGTACACGAGGACCACTGCCAGGATCAACAACAATGCGGCGAGTACGGCAGCCGGCCGAACCGCGCTCCACATGCCGTAGGGGGGTGAGTTACGGGGCATACCTGAAATCCCTGGTAGCGAATTCCTTGATGCAGGAACTGACAATGCACTAGTTCAATGCCTCGGAAGTCCGGGAGTCCCTTGGTCCTCCTTCGGGGAACTCCGAAGCGATAGCGCCCTCCAGCGTCTGAAGCGGCGACCATACACGATCCAACTGTGGGGAAAGACGGTCACGACGTCCTCACGCCGCACCTCCCCCAGGGGGAGGATATGGATCAGATCAGGACAATACAATCGACCTCATCCCCGCAAAGTGCGGTATATGCGACCTATGTCCGTGTGACGTGCCCGGTTCTCGACTCGACCGCAGACCCGGTGTCCGTGATGTTCGCAAAAGACGTTCAGACGGACCCGGATACAGCACAACAGGCTGAGGATTCGCGGCACACCCGCAGATTCAGCATGCCTGCTCAAGGCGCGGCGGCTCGTCCGGAGTGCGGCGCGCATCGCCGCGGAGTCGACACCGGCACGGTTATTCGACGCTCGCACCCGAAGGTGGATCGGATGCGACCGGGGGCGTCGCGGACAGGGATCTGACGAACCTCCGGCGAGGATGTCTTCCGTGTCGCCACGGGCCGATGCGGTAACGCCGACAGAAGGCTCATCGACCCAACAGCGCCGTCCCGAAAAGAAATACGCCAATCCGGCTTCACAGACAGGTTCGCCCTTGTGACATGGATCTCTCCGCAGGCCGGCACGGGCGCTCACGGAACTCCGACAGCCGCCTCCTGACCTGCAGTTCTTGCGATACGCCAAGCAAGCCCGCGCCGTCGGCGTCCGGGGCCGGCACCTTTGATCTCCACGCACGGTGCGCTTAGTGTTTCGCCATTCGCAGCAGCGATCCCCGTCGGAACGGAACGCCGAGTCCTGCCACCGACCGACGGAAGCAAACGACGCGAAAGCGCCGCTGGCAGGAGCGGGGGACCCAAGGTCTTCCGCCGGACCGCCGACCATATGCCGCGTAGCGCCTCAGCAGCGCGTGCGCCGGTCGCGACCGGTCCGGCTCGGGGTGAAGCCGTTGACACCGCACGTCGCGGTCTGGCCGGGCAACTCACGTCCGAACCCGACAGCTAACCTCGCAGGCATCGGTGAGGACATCAACTCCATGGGTAAGCATCGTCGCGTATCGAAGAAGTTCGCCCGATTCGCCACCTTCGTCAGCACCGCCGGTACCGTGGCCGCCCTGCCGCTGATGGCGAGCACCTCAGCCTCTGCCGCTTCGGTCGAAACCTGGGACAAGGTCGCCGAATGCGAGTCAGGCGGCGACTGGTCGATCAACACCGGCAACGGATACTACGGCGGCCTGCAGTTCGCACAGTCCAGTTGGGAGGCCGCAGGCGGCCTGGAGTACGCGGAGCGCGCCGACCTTGCGACAAAGGACCAGCAGATCGCCGTCGCCGAGAATCTGCTCGCCGTTCAGGGTCCCAGCGCTTGGGCCTGTGCCTCGGCCGGTGACCTGACCTCGGACGGCCCAGCCCCTGACATCAACCCGAGCAGTACGGTGGGCGCCTCCGAAGCGCCGTCGTCCGACACCACGGATTCGGCGGACAGCCATGCCCCGGGGGACCCGGGGGAGGAGTCCGTCCCGTCCTCGGCCAACCCCCGGCCGCATACCAAGGCGCGCGGCGAGATCCGTCATGGCTCTGCCGGCTGGCACAGGCTGTCGGGGGCCGACAGGCCCACCGTCAGGGACACCGAACCGATCAACTCCGGACAGCGCTTGCGTCACGGCTGACCGTTGGCCGAACGGTGCGTCATCGGTGAGCCGTTCCATCTGCGGCCGGGTACACCCACCCGAAGCAGGTTGACGGTTTAGGGCGAAAAGGCCCCTCCAGGTGGGGTTGAAGCCCGGCACCCGGCGCAGCGGCGGCCGCTCCTCCGTCCGATGGCCCGCATGTCCCGTCCGGAACGAGCCGGCCCATCTGGACACGCTTCCAGCTCGCTGGTCGCCGGACCGGTTCAGCTCCATCCGGTACCGCTGCCGTTTGCGGCGCCGTGCCACCGGAGCCGAGTTCTGTCCGGCGTCCTTCCCCCAGCCAACACTGCTGAAGGAGTACCCACCATGACCCCTCGCCGCAAAGCGACCGTTGTCGTCGCCCTGGGTATCGCCCCGCTTGCGATGACCGGCCTGACCGCTTCGCCGGCTGCCGCACACGGATCCATGACGGACCCCGTGAGTCGCGTGGCCGCCTGTTACGCCGAGAACCCGGAGAGCCCGGACTCGGACGCGTGCAAGGCGGCGGTCGCCGCGAGCGGCACGCAGGCTTTCTACGACTGGAACGAGGTCAACATCTCCAACGCCGCGGGCAACCACCAGGATCTGATCCCCGACGGTGAGCTGTGCAGCGCGGGCCGGGACAAGTACAAGGGGCTGGACCTGCCGCGTGCCGACTGGCCGGCGTCGAATATCGTCTCGGGCAGCCACACCTTCCGCTACAAGGCGACCGCGCCGCACAAGGGCTCCTTCGAGCTGTACATCACCAAGGACAGCTACGACCCGACGCAGCCGCTGAAATGGTCGGACCTGGAGGAGAAGCCTTTCGCGCAGGCCACCGATCCGGAGCTGGTGGACGGCGACTACGTCATCGACGGGACGGTCCCGGCCAAGTCCGGGCGACATCTGATCTACTCGATATGGCAGCGCTCGGACTCACCGGAGGCCTTCTACACCTGCTCTGACGTGGTGTTCGACGAGGACGACGGAAGCTCCGAACCGACCGCCTCCGAACCGACCGCCTCCGAACCGACCGCCTCCGAACCGACCGCTTCGGCGCCGACCGACGAGCAGATCGAGGCGGGCAGAGGCAGGTCCACGGTGGACCACGGGGGCCATGGCGGTCCCACACCGGACCACCGCCATCACAAGCGGCCGTCCGGCACCCCCACCACCGCGGCGCTGAAGTCCGGCAACTCTCCGGACGCCATGAGCGCCGGTGAGAGCCTCGCTGAGACCGGCGGCAGCGGCTCGACGACCCGGTATGTCGTCGGCGGCGCAGCACTGCTCGCCCTCGGGGCCGCGGTGATCTTCGGTACGGTCCGCCGAAGGGCCGGTCACTGACGGAGCCATCCGAAGCGTGCGGCTGATGACGGCAGCGTGCGGCTGATGACGGCGCCGTTCTCCAGGAACTGTGGTCACGTGATCCGGGCCCCTGGGGCTGATGGGGGACATACGGCCGGGAGCCGACGGGCTCCCGCGGTCACTTGTCGGTCCGTCGGCCGGAGCGGGTCACGTTGACCTCGTGACAGCCGTCGGTCGGGCCGGGCCCGGTGGCGGAGGCGAGCACGCCGACAGCCGCGACTGCGGGGTTGCCCAGTCATGGGATGGCCCCGGGCGCCGGCGACCCGGGGGCGGGTGGCCGGCGCCCGGGGCGTCGTCCGTCATGCGGGTCGGGTCCGTCGGCGCCGAGGCCATCGTCTACTACTCGCTCCGCTTCACCTCGGTCCTCTACCCGGAGGCCGTACCGGCGAACGGCTACGCGAGCCCCGATGAGTACGTCGAGACCTTCCTCGACTTCCTCGACCGGGACATCCGCTGGGCCGCCCAGGGCAACCTGAGCAACCCGGCCAAGGCCGCCGACGACGCCGCCTGGCGCGACATGCGCGGCGGCGTCATCGAGGTGGTCGACTTCGGCGGTCTGCTCGCCTCCTCGCACCGCACCTTCCCCGGCGTCTACACCCCGCACCACAACCGGCTGTGCCAGGGGGGCTTCGGCGGAGGCCATGGAGAAGGTCACCGCGCTCATCAAGAGCGGCCGGGTCGACATCTCGGTCGGCCCCGGTGCCCGCCTCTCGTGTGACGAGGAGCGCGGCCTGTTCCGCGTCGACGGCCCGGCAACCGGCGCCGAGCGGTTCGCCGACGCCCTCGTCGACGCGCGGGTCCACGGCTTCGACGCCGAGCGCGATGTCATGGCCGTCTACCCCCATCTGCTGCGCCGCGGCATCGTCCGGAAGTGGTCCAACCCCGGCGTCGGAGAAGCGGACTTCGTCCCCGGCGGCCTGGACCTCACCCCGGAATTCCACCCGGTCCGGGCGGATGGCAGTGTCGAGCCCCGGATCGCCTTCCTGGGTCCGCCCAGCGAAGGGGTGATGTACCACCAGATCGGCGCTCTCCGGCCCGACAAGGACCACCACGTCATCCGGGACATCCTCTGCTGGATCCACGCGTTCATGCCGCAGGAGCAGGAGTCCCCGGCCGGAGGGAAGACGACGGAACTCGAAAGGGACCCCTCATGAGCACCACCATCGACTACACGGCGTACGAGTACGGCGGCGTCGACGTCCCAGAGCGGCTCAAGGAGATCAGCACCGCGCACGACCGGCTGCGCGCCGCCGCTGCGGAGATCACGGAGGAGGGCGCACGTGAGTCGATCCACCTGCCGGGCTGGACGCGCGGTCACGTCCTCATCCATCTCGCCGACCTGTCACGGGCGTTCGCCCGCCAGGCGCGGTACGCCGCCGAGGGCAGGACGATCGAGGTGTACGACGGCGGGCGGCCCACCCGCGACCGGCGAATCGAGGAGCTGCACGGCCGTCCGGCCGAGTGGCTGCGGGAGCAGCTCGAAGAGGGCCTGACCGCGCTCGATGAGGCGTGGGACGCGCTCGGCCCCGACGGCTGGGAGCTTCCCTGCTCCTACCGGAACTCGCCGCTGTTCGCGACCCAGCTGGCCTGGTGGCGGGAGACCGAGCTGCACACCGTCGACCTCACCGTCGGCTACGGCTCCGACGAGTGGAGCACCGCGCTCTCCTCGCATGTCGTCACCTTCCTCCAGCACCGGCTGCCGCAGGGCGTCGTGCTGAACGCGGAGGACACCGGCGAGGAGTGGTCCACCGCGACCGAGGGTGCGAGCCCGGTCGTGGTCCGCGGCTCGCTGCGCGCGCTGGCCGCCTGGATCTGCGGCCGACCGCACCCGTCCCTGCCCGTCGCGGACGGCGACCCGGCCACGGCGCTCCCCGAGCTGAACGCCTGGCCGTAGACCGTGTCCGGTGGGCCCCGTTCGACGCGGGCCCACCGAACGCGACGCTCGCGGCAGGCCCGGCTCGATGACCGGCCCTGAGGCAGCGCGGCCTCTTCCACCGTCGCTTCCTCTCCCCTCCCCCTCCCCGTGGCCTCCGCGGACCGGCCGTGCCGGGTCCGAAGCGTGGCCCTCGACTGCCGTACCCGCAGGGCGGCGGTCGGTGTGCCGGCCACGGGGTGTCTCGATCCGGTCCCCGGCCGTTCGGTTCAGCGGTAGTCGAGTTCGGCGAGTTCGGTGGCGAGCTTCGTGCGGAATCCGGTGTGGCCGAGCAGCCGCAGCGCGACGTTGCGCAGGCGGCGTGCGGTGGTGTTGCGAGTGGTGGCGATGCGGGTCATCCGGTCGGCGAAGGCGACCACCCGTTCGGCGACCGGACGCCGCTGGGCCTCATAACCGTCGAGGGTGTCGCTGGCGAAGGCGCGACCGAGCGCGTAGCCGTCCTGGATGCCGGTGTTCATGCCCTGGCCGCCTGCGGGGCTGTGCACATGGGCGGCATCGCCCGCGAGGAAGAGTCGCCCGGCCCGGTAGTGGTCGGCGACCCGGTGCTGCAGCCGGAAACGGGAGGACCAGACAAGGCCGGTGATGGCGCCCTGACCGGGGGCGCGTTCGTCCAGCAGCCGCTGGACGAAGGGAAGGTCGGGGTTCTCCGGTGCGTGATCGGCGGTGGCGACGATGCGGTAGCGGCCACCGGGCAGCGGTGCGACGACCAGCAGACCGGCGGGGCCGAAGGTGAGGGAGACCTCCTCAGGGCCCGGCGCCCAGTCCATCACCACATCGGCCAGCACGAACGACTCGGCGTAGGAGCCGCCGGAGAAGCCGATGCCGGAGGCTTCGCGTACGGCGCTGTGCATGCCGTCCGCGCCGACCACGTAATGGGCGCGGAGGGTTTCGCCGCTGGTCATGGTGAGCGTCGCACCGGTGTCGTCCTGGGTGACGCGGGAGACCTCGAAGGGGCGGTGAACGTCGCCCCCCAGGGCACGCAGCCGGTCCAGCAGCACGGCCTCGGTCTCGTACTGCGGAACCATCAGCGTGTACGGGTGGGGTGTGGGCAGCCGGTCGAAGGGAACGGTCATCAGCCGTCGGGCACCGTCGCGGACGGTGAAGCGGGTGAGCCTGACTCCGCGGCTGATCAGTTCGCGGGACGCGCCGAGCTCGTCGAGCACCTCCAGGGTGCGGGCGTGCACCACGGCCGCACGGGAGGTGTTGGCACCCTCGGCCTGCTTGTCCACGAGAACGAAGTCGATACCGGCCGACGCCAGGGTGACGGCGAGCGCCAGGCCGGTGGGACCGGCACCGACCACGGCGACCTCGGTGTGGGAGGGCAGTACGGGAATGCTTGTGTTCATGACGCCTCCGTAAGAGTGCGGGCCAGATGGCCTACAAGCGTTGGCCATCACCTGTTGACTAGAGTGCACCCCTGACGCTTGAGAAGTCAACACATGTTTGCCTACACTCGTAGGCATGATGCAGGACGCTGAGAAGAACGCACCGCCCAGGCGCTCCGACCACACCCGGGCCGCCATCCTGAACGCCGCGCGCCACCGCTTCGCCACCCAGGGCTTCGAACGCACCACCATCCGCGCCGTGGCAGCAGACGCCGAGATCGACCCTTCGATGGTCATGCGCTACTACGGGAGCAAGGCGCAGCTCTTCGACGCCGCCCTCGCCATCGACCTGCGCCTGCCCGACCTCACCGCCGTTCCCGCGGACGACCTGGCCCGCACCCTGGTCCGGCACTTCCTCCACCGCTGGGAGGACGACCCCACCGGCGATGCCCTGCTGCTGTTGCTGCGCTCCGCCGTCACCAACGACCAGGCCGCAACCCGGATGCACGAGATCTTCGCCGCGCAGATCTCCCCCGCCCTGACCGCGGCCCTCGGCCCCGAACGCACCGCCGCCCGCGCCGGCCTGATCTCCGCCCAGCTCCTCGGTCTCGGCCTCACCCGATACCTGCTGCGCCTGCCTGCCGTGACCGTCCTCACCGCGGAACAGATCATCGACACCCTCGCGCCCGCCATCCAGGCCACCCTGGAGCAACGCTGATCACAGGGAACCCGCGCGACGCCGGAGGGTTCCCGCGGGAGCTTCGGCATCGCGACGGGCATGGGGTAGGGCTTCCCGGAGGCCTGGTTCCAGGCGGCGATGGGCGAGCACGGTCCGGTGCCGCGATCGGAGGACCTCGCCGCCTGCGAGCCGCGCCCGGTGTCGTGAACACCGAGCGCGGCCTGACAGCGGCGTGAGAGCGCGTCAGTTCGCTCGGTGCAGCCTGTAGAAGATGGGGCGCGCGGCCACCCGGTTCTCGGTGAAGGTGCGCAGGACGAACTTGCGGAAGCTGGGTTTGAACACGAGCGAGGGCATGACGTCGCTCATCCGGTCCCACCGGCAGTGGTTGACCAGACTGTAGGGGGCCTTCCCCGACTCGGCGGGCCGCAGGACGGTCGAGTTGTCGAGGCCCGTCTCGTCCTGGAACCAGCCTGCGGTGTACTGCCAGGCGTACAGGTTGGTGTCGACGTCGTCCGCCGAGAAGTAGTTGAACAGGAAGACACCTTGCCGTTCGTGGTCGACCCGGTCGATGCGGCGGGCGTTGGACCCGGCGAACACCAGCGAACGTCGAGCGGTCCGGTCGAGCTCGGCTTGCAGCCTGGTGACCGTGGCTGCGCGCAGGACTTCCTCGGCACCGTGGACATCGACGGTCTCGACGAGCAGGACGGCGTCGAAGTCCGCATCCGGCACATCCTGGCCGGGGCCGTGCGAACGCCGGCCGGGCGGGCGGATGAACGCCTCGAACACGTCGGCGCGAGTGACACGCGGGTCGCCCAGCAGTTCGGCCGCCGCCACGTGCATCGCGGCCAGGATCCTCCGACGCCGCCCCCGAGGGAGCACCACGGGAGTGCGCCAGGCTCCGCTGCCGGCACCAATGTGCACGAAGCCGGAGGTCGAGGGCTCGATGAGCCGCGCGCGGGTCCAGCTGGTCTTGATGTCCTTGTCGGCGGCATGTGCCGCCGCGGGGTCGGTGATGCGGTCGGTCATGAGGTCTCCCGGTCCGGGTGGTGGGGTGCGCGGACTGCGCGGTGGAAGAGGGCCACTTGTGCCCGAATGGCGTCAGCGGTGGGTGGCTGGATCGCTGACGGGTGGCGCAGCAGTCCGTCGAGCAGGACGTAGGTGAGCAAGGATCCGATCAGGGCTCGCGCGGCCGGCTCCGTGTCGATGTCGGGGTCGACGAGACCCCGCTCCCTGCCCGCGTTCAGGACCGCCGCCACCTCGCCGATGGCACGGTCCGCCACGGCGGCCTTGAACTGGTCCGCCAGGCCGGGGGTACGCGGTGTCTCGGCGACGACGACCCGGGCGAGCGCGAGGTAGGCCGGCTGCATGAGGTCCGCCACCAGGGCCTGCGCGATGTCGCCCAGCAATGACTCGAACTCTTCGGGAGACGCCGGTTGCGCCGACAGCGCGGGGGTGGCTGCGCGGTCCGGGGCTTGGACGAGCGAGGTCAGGGCCTCGCGCAGCAAGCCGAGCTTGTCGCCGAAATAGCTGTACAGCGTCTCCTTCGACGCCCCGGCGGCTGCGGCGATCTGCGCCATCGACGCCCCTGCGTATCCATGTTCGCTGAAGACGACCCCGGCTGCCCGCAGGATTCGCTGACGCCGCTCGGCGGCCTTGCTGACGTTACCCATAACCGAACCGTACCGTACGGTTCGGTTATGGGTAAAGGCGGCACCCGGTCCCCCACCGTCGCGGCGGTCATCGCCCTGCGGCAGATCCTGCGGGCGCACCGCGCCGACAAGGCTGCCGCCGCCCGGCCGCGACCGGCGATCCGAGGGGGCACCGATGAGCGGCACCGTGACCGACATCGTCCTGGCCCGTGGTTTCGGTGGGGCTCTCCCGGAAAGTGGGGCCGGAGCCGTGATCGCGAGCCGGACGAACGCGCAGGTCGGCGGTGCCGGCCGGTGCCCGGACGGACGAGGGACGCACCGGCCACCACTACGAGGAGCGCTCGTAAACCGCTCACGCGCGAGAGGGCGCGCCTGCGCACGCCCCGGCGCACAGGGTGGGAACCGTGCGCTCCCGTGCCTCCCCAGGACCGACTAGCCGCCTCGCCACGGGGCACCGGTTGTACGACTGAATGACCGGATGTGTGCGGCGCAAAGAAGCTCCGCGCACACGCGACAGGAGGCGACGGGGTTGATACGGGTACTGCTCGTGCACGACACCAGCCTGATGCGGTCGGCACTGACCGCCCTGCTGGGGAGGGAGGGCGACTTCGAGGTCATACCCTCCACCTGGCGCTCCGCGGCCGTACAGGCGCAGTCGCTGCGGCCCCACGTCTGCATCGTGGACGTCGACTGCCCGGGATCGACCATGCTCGGCACGGTGGCCGGACTCGCCCGGCGCATCACCGGGATGGGCGCCGCCCTGCTGGTGCTCGCGACGGGCTCCCGGCCCGGTCTGCTGCGGCGCGCCTTCGACGCGGGCGCACTGGGGTACGTCAGCAAGGACGGTGGCCCCCAGCGACTACTCGAAGGAATCCGGCGTGTCGCTGCGGGGGAACGTTTCATCGACGAGTCACTCGCCTTCGGGTTCCTGCAGGCGGCCGAGATGCCGCTGACCCCGCGCGAGTTGAGCGTGCTGCGGCTGGCCGCCGAGGGCTCGACCGTCGCCGAGATCGCACGCAGCCTGCATCTCTCAGGGGGAACCGTCCGCAACTACATGTCCGCGATCACCCGTAAGACAGGGGCCCGGAACCGCGTGGACGCGATTCGGATCTCGCAGCACGCGGGCTGGGTCTGAGCCTCGGGGCCGGGCGGACGGTGGCGTTCAGTCGTCCGTGGCCCGCCCGGCCCCGAGGCCCGTCCCGGCGTCGCCCCCGGCTTCGGGGCCGGTCTCGCCCTCCCAGTGGCCCACGAGGTCCCGATACAGCTCGGAACGGGCCAGCAGGTCCTCATGGGAGCCCGACACGGCGTGTACGCCGTCCAGGACCAGAACGCGGGAAGCCCTGCGCGCGGAGGTGAGGCGGTGGGCGATCACGATCAGGGTCCCGGGGCGTGCGGCGAAGGCCTGTTCGGCGTTGGCCTCGGCGCCCGGGTCCAGGTGGCAGGTCGCCTCGTCGAGCAGCACCAGCCGGGCGGGCGACAAATACGCCCGGGTCAGTGCGATGAGCTGCCGCTCCCCCTGCGACAGGGCGCCCGGGTCGACGGGCGCGTCAAGGCCACCGAGCCGGTGCACCACGGGTGCGAGGCCGATCGCCGCCGCGGCGGACTCCACGGCCGCGGTCCCGGGGCCCCCGTCCGGGCACAGATACAGCAGGTTCTCGCGCAGGCTGCCCGTGAACACATAGGCCTCCTGCGGTATCAGGACCCGCGTGTGCGCCGCCGTGTACCGGCCGGGTCGCCGTCGCACCGGCGACCCGGCCACCCTCACCTCTCCGCTGTCCGGCACCAGCAGTCCGGCCATCAGCGCGAACAGTGTGGACTTGCCGATACCGCTGGGCCCGACAACGGCCAGGTGCTCACCGGGCTCCACGACGAGATCCAGCGCATCCACGACGGGCCGCGCGCCCGGACCGTACGCGAACGAGACCGACCGCAGTTCCACACGCGGAGCGCGCGCCGGCACCCGTTCCCCGTCCATGTCGTCCGGCTCGGCTGACGGGTGGCCGTCGGGCGCGCTGCGGCTGCCCGTGAGGTGGTCCAGGATCACCAGCAGCCGGGTGCCGGCCGCCCCCAGACCGGTCATCAGCGTGTGCAGGGCGGGCAGCAGCGCCTGCGTCAGATAGGTGAGCGCCCCCAGCAACGCCCCGGCGGTGACTCCCTGGCGGAGCAGCCAGGGGGCGGCGGCCAGCAGCAGCACGATCGGCAGCTGCGCGGACAGCGCGAGCGCGAGCGTGCGGACGGCGGCCCAGCGCGCCAGCGAACGCGCGGCCCGCGTCTGGGCGTCGATCAGCTCATCCGCCGCATCGGCCGTTCGCGCCTCCGCACCGCAGGCGACCACGTCCCGCAGACCCGGCACGATCTCGGCGAAGCGCTGGGCGAGTTGCTCATCGGTGTGCAGGAACTCCCGCTGCCGCGCGGCCATCGGGCCGAGCGCGGCGGTGAACAGCACCAGGCCGACGGCCAGCGGTGGCAGCACCACCAGCAGCAGCGCGGGGGCGAGCGCCAGCATGCCGAGCAGCGCGCCCGCGGCGGTGAACACGAACGACCGCAGGACCAGCACCAGCCCGGCGAACCCGTCCCGGGCCGCCTCCGTCTGGTGCGTCAGCCGGGACACCGCCCTGCGGTCACCGGCCCCGGACGCGAGGCCACTCAGCGCACCGGTGACGACCCGGCGCACCAGCCCGTCCCGCAGCGGTTCCACCAGCTCGGCCAGCCTGTGGAACATCCGGTCCGTGGCCACCCCACCCGCGACGATCGCCACGGCGGCGACCGCCAGCCAGCCGATGCCCACGCCCGGCCGCTCGGCGAGGAACCCGCTGTCCAGTGCCTTGGCAACGCCGTATCCGCCCAGGAAGGTCTGTCCCGACTCCAGCAGCGACCAGCCGGCGAGGCCCAGGAGCACCCGCCGGCGCGGCGCGAGGAACGGAACCGCCCTGCCCAGCACCCGCCGCAGCGCTCCCCTCCCGGTGCTGCGGCGGGTGCTGGGCGGGGCGCTTCGCAGCGGTGCCGCCCCGGCGGCTCCCGGCGGGACGGCCTCCTTCTCGGTCGCCGTCGGCGTCGCCACCGATGCACTCCCCTGCCCCGTCATCGCGCTCCCCGCGGGTGTGAGTCGTCGGGCTTGCCTTCACCGCTCTCCGCCGCGAACACCGCCCGGTATTCCGGCAGCGCCCACAGCGCGGAATGCGGTCCGAGGCCCCTGATCCGGCCGCCGTCGAGCCAGGCCACCAGGTCGGCGCGGGCGGCGGACGACGCCCTGTGGGCGATCACCACCCGGGTACCGGGGCGCACGTCGTGCAGGAGGGCCCGGACGACCTGGCGTTCGGTCACGCTGTCCAGGCTCGATGTGGCGTCGTCCAGCACCAACATCCGGCCGGCGTGGGCGAAGGCCCTTGCCAGGCCGAGACGCTGGGCTTCGCCTCCGGAGAGCGGGGCGTCGCCGAGCGGGGTGGCGTAGCCGGTGGGGAGACGGCGGACGAACGGGTCGGCGCCCGCCGCGCGGGCCGCAGCCGTCACCGTGGGCCCGTCCGGCTCGTACGGGCCGAAGGCCAGCGCTTCGGCCACCGTCGCACCGAACAACGCGGGGCGTTCGAAGGCGTAGCCCACGTCCCTTCGCAGTGCCTGCCGTTCGAGCTCGGCCAGGGGTATGCCGTCCAGCAGTACGACCCCGGCGTCGGGGTCTGCGAGCCGTCCGGCCAGCTCGGCCAGCACCGTCTTGCCGGCGCCGGACCGTCCGACCACGGCGAGCGTGGCGCCACCGGGCACGACCAGATTCACGTTCCTCAGCACCGGGCGCCCCTCACGGGCGACCGTGACCTCCCGGAACTCCAGCCGCCCCGGGCCGTCTTCGGGGAGCTTGCGGGTCCCGTACCGCATGGCGGGCACGGTCAGCAGCTCCGCGGTACGGCGGGCCGCCGCACGGCTGCGCACCAGCGCGCCGAGCTGTCCCACGACCGCGCCGACGCCCGCGGCCAAGGCGGCGTAGCGGAACACGGCGAGCAGCTCGCCCACCGTCAGCTCCCCGGCCGCGAGACGCAGTCCGCCGACCGCGAGCACCGCCGTCTCCAGCAGCGGCACAAGGACCGCCGCACGCGCGACGGCCGTCCCGTACACCCGCCAGACCTGGCGTCCGCGCAGCCCGAGTTCCGGCAGCGGAGTCAGGACCCGGGCACGCTCCCATTCCTGTGTACCGGCCGCCGCGATCGTGCGCGCTCCGCCGAGCGCCTCCACCAGACGGGTGGCGATGTCGCCCTGGACCCGCTGGTAGCGGGACACCGCGTCGGATGTGTCGCGGGTGAAAGCGCGCAGCAGCAGCACCAGCACCGGCGCTCCGGCCAGGAAGGCGACCGCCGTCCATACGTCGATCAGCAGCAGCGCCACCAGGCCGCCGATCGGCAGGGCGAGTGCCGGCAGGGCGGCAGCCGCCGTGGCCGGGGCCACGGCGGCCTCCGTCGCGTTGCCGGTCAGCCGGGTCACCAGATCGCCCGGGGTGAAGCGTGCGGCTCCGCGGGGTCCGGCCGCCAGCAGGTGCCGCAGCGCACGTCCGCGCATCCAGGCCGCAGTGTGGGCGTTGACGGTCCCGGTGAGCAGCGCCGATGCGCTGTCGCTCAGCATGTCGGCGATGATCAGCGCGGCGCAGAGCGCGAGCCACGGCCCGGCGTTCGCGGCGCCGTCGAGCAGCAGGTCGAGTGTGCGTCCCAGTACGGCGGGGAGCGCGATGGCGGCTCCCGCAGAGACCACTCCGGCTGTGGTGACAGCCGCCAGCCGGACCGCGGAGGCACGCGCCGCTCCGGACAGCAACCGTCTGGCGGTTCCGGTGACCTGGCCGGGAGACCGGAGCTGGCTCATGGCTTGCTCGTTCCTGCTCGTCCGGGCGTCTGAACGGTTCCGGTCCCGGGCGGTGAACCGCCCGGGACCGGAGTCGGCATCGTGCGGAGCCGACTCCGCACGATGCCGTGTTGCGGTCGAGATGGACCGGCCGCTACTAGTTGCAGGTGGTGATGCTCAGGCTGCTGTCGCCGCAGAGCAGCAGGCTCGCGCGGCTGCCGCCGCCGGTACCCCCGAACTCCTCGGCGTGCTCGTCCTTGGCGGTCTCCATCGTCTGAAGGTCGAGAAGAGACATGATCGTCTGCCTTTCGTTCGTCATACGGGGACGGTTGGTGTTGCCATGACCCCTGTTGCGCACGCGCTCAGGAGCCGTCTGTGGGGCCGCGTCAGCGGCCGGTGGGGGGCGGCGGCAGGAAGGGCAGCTGGACCGGTGCGTCGTGGAGCGCCGCGCCGAGCGCCAGCAGGCATCCGGCCGTGCCGGTGGCGAGGTCCATGGACAGCCGCATCATCTGCTCGCCGGGGAAGGCGAGATGGCCTTCGAAGGGAACCGCGTGCCAGGCCAGCACGCCGATCTGCCGGGCGATGTCGGTGGGTGAGGTACCGGTGACGGTGCCCGTGTGGGTACCGGGATACGCGCCGGACGCTGCGGTACGGCTCAGGTGCAGCACCATCCCTGCGGCGCCGCGGAACAGGCCCGGCTGGGCGTAGAACTTCGCCTGCGCGGCCTGCACGATCTCACCACGCGCCCGGGTGAAGCGCTCGTCGTCGCCGTGGGCGAGCCAGTCGTCGAGCACCATGCCGATGCCCACGCTGCCGGCGCCGAGGTACGGCATGGTGCGCCAACCCTCGTCCACCTGCAGGGCCCCGCCCGCGGCCCGGACGCAGCGGTCGAGGTCGCGGTTCAGCGCGTCGGATGCGGCGGCGAGCAGGGCGGGGTCGCCGGAGCGTTCGTACAGCCTCAGCTGGAGCAGGGCGGTGCCGCTGCCTCCGTACAGCAGCCCGGCGCGCTGGGCTGCCCTGCCCGAGGCCGCGCCCTCCGCCACGAGGCGGCCGCAGCGCAGCGCGGCGTCGAGCAGCGACTTGTCGCCCGTGGAGGCTCCGATGGCGTCCAGCGCGAGCCCGATTCCGGCGAGTCCGCTGTGCAGATCGGGTGCCATGCCGCTCCAGTCCTGGGCCCTGATGACATCCACGAGCTCCAGCGCCGCCGCGGTATGCCCGAGCCGGTCCAGGGTCCAGGCGATGCCCGCGAGCCCGTCGTAGAACCCGAGCGGAGTGCCCGGGGCCGGTTTGCGTGTCGCACGCAGCAGCCATTCCTCGGCCTCGGGCCACCGACCGCAGCCGGTCTCCACGAGGGCGTGGAGCACTCCCGCAGCCCCGTGGGCGAAGCACGCGCCGCCCACGGGGGACGCGAACTGGGCTATGTCCCCCGGGAAGCAGCGGTCGTCGCGTCCGAAGGTGGCGGAGGCCCGGATGGCCGCGGCCATCGAGTCACGGCTGTCCGGCCAGTCGCCCGGCTCGACGGGGAGATAGCGGGGAGCCGAGTCGGCGCGGGTCGCCGGGGGCGGGGGGGCCGGGAGCGGACCTCCTCGGGTGATCTCGGCGACCGCCTCGTCGAGGAAGCCCCGGTCCACCGGGAAGTGCTCGGCCACGATGTCCGCCAGGTGCGCCGCCTTTCCCCGGTCCACCGCCAGCAGGCTGGTCAGCGGCAGGAAGAGGGCGATCCGCAGGCAGGCGAGGGCATAGCGGTCGACATCCGCGCCCCGGCGGTCGGCCGGTGCCACGAAGCCGGGGTTGGCGATGACCTGTCTGCGTGCCTCAGCGATACCGGCGGCCGCCTCGAAGTCCAGCAGCACCACCGATGACTCGTCGTCGGAGACCATGATGTTGAACAGATGCAGATCGTTGAAGGCCACGCCCCGGGCGTGCACCGCGTCGATGGCTTCGGTCACCAGTCCGTGGATGCGCAGTGCCCAGGCGGTGTATTCGGCGAGTGCCTCCGCGGACGGATCCTGCTCGATCAGCGGGTGCCGCCGGGCGAAGAAGCCGTTGAGCGGGCGCCCCTCGATGAACTCCAGCACCAGGAAGCTGTGGTCGCCCAGCGTGAACCAGTCCAGCACCTCGGGCGTGCAGCCCAGCCCCGCGAGCTGCTCCAGCGCGTCTCTCTCCCGCTCAAGACGGGCCACGGCGTCGGCTCCGTCGGCGGCGAGCCCGGCATGGGGCCGTGCTTCCTTGAGGACGACTCTTCGCCCGGTGCGCTCGTCCCGCCCGGTGTAGACGCCCCCGCCGTTGGAGAAGTGCAAAGCCCGTTCGATGGTGTAGGGGATGGCGGTCGTGGTGGTCGCGGACCGGGCGGCGAGATGCGGCCGGAGGAAGTCGGGGAGCGGCACCCAGGGCGGCAGATGGAACGCCGGCTCCCTGAGGTCCGGTACGAGTCGCCCTTCGGCATCCTCGACGGCGGGGCGCAGCTCTCCCTGCTCGTCGCGGCAGTGCCGCTCGGTGAAGCTGCCGTACCTCAGGTACACGGGCCCGCTGCCCCAGCGCAGATCACTGAGGATGTACGGCCCCGGCTCACCGCCGAGCAGTGCGTCGAGGTCCTCGGCGATGGTGCGGCACTGCGCGTCGTCCGCGGGGTACACGGTGATGAACTTGCCGCTGCCGGCACGGTCGGCGTACTTGGCGTTGCGGGTGTGCAGCAGATAGCGGCTCGGCATGAACTTGAAGGCGATGTCCCTGGGGACGCAGTAGTCCCAGACCTGGGCGAGCACCTTCTCGGCGTTGTCGAGGCAGGCGGATACATGGATCTTCCATCCCTGCGAGGGGAGTTGGGCATCCAGGGGCCGGAAGGCGAGCCAGTCACCGGACTGGTGCCGCTGCCATCCCGCGGGGGCCGCCCGCCGTGCCGCCTCGTACGGTCGGCCGATACCGCCGCCGGTCCGGCCGGTCGCGTTCGTCCGGCCGGTCTCGCCGGGCCGGTCGCCGTCCGCCGCGCCGCCGGCGTGGTTCACGGTGGCCGAGCGGTCCGCGTCGTCCGCGGCGACGGCGGTGAGCCTGTGCGGAGCGTCGTAGAAACGCCGGTCGGCGTCGCAGAAGACCGCGTACCCCTTGTTCATCTCGCTCCTTCGGCCCGGTGGACTGCAATAAAACTGTCATGGGGCGGAGGGCGTCGACAGTCACTGCTGTCATCAAGCACCTGTGAGGAACGCACGAGTAGCTTCCGGTAGCCGCAGCGGAATTCGAAAGGCGCCCGAAATGGCCTGCAAAGAGCGGAGCGGGGAGAGACCCGTGTCTCTCCCCGCTCCCGCTTCCCCGAGATTCACCGTTGTCAGTACGTCATTGGCCTCCTCGGATTCCGCTCGCTCCTTCCGGTTCCCCGGCGTCTCTGGTGCCTCTGCGCTCCCTGATGCCTCCGGCGATCCGCAGCGGCTGAAGGTCCTGCCTACAGGGGGTTCCTTCCTGCTCGGTCCATCCGGCTCTTCGTTCGTTCCGGATATTTCTCCGGTATGGATCAAGTGCCCACCGCAGATCAGGACAAACCTCCTCTTATCGGGTGATGCGTAGGGGTCATGGACTCCCTCGCGCCAACGCGCGTCACGCAGGACACTTGACGTCACAACCGGAATCTCTCGGAGGGGGACCCATATGCGGGACAGCCATCGAGCGGAAGCCGAACGGCTGTTGATACGCGCGGTCGACGAGGAGGTACGCCGCTCGGGTGGGCGCGCCGACCCAGCCGCGCTGCTGGCACGTGGGCGGACAGCGCTGGAGACGATGGCGGCGGAAGCGGCTCGGGAGGAGTACGCCGCCTACGCCGGTGCCGTCGAAGCGGCCGAGGCGAGCCGACAGTCCCTGTCGGCGGGCTTCCGGCGCCGGAACGTCTCGACTCCGCTGCTGGTCACCGCCGTTGGGTCGGTCGCTGCCATCGGCGCGGACATGGCGCTCGGCACCACCACGGGCACGGCCATCGGCGCCGGGGCCGTCGTCGCCGTCGTCGGCGCCGCCACGACCGTGGCCAAGGTGACCGCGTCGCACTGGCCCGCCGCACACCGCAGGGCCGGGGCGCTGGCTCAGCCGGGCGGGGTCGAACAGCTGCGCCTCGCATGGCTGACGGCGCTGGAGGTACGGGGCATCCGCCCGTTCATCGACCAGCAGCGTCTGCTGACGGCATCCGCTGCCAGACAAGGCACCAGGCAAGGCTCCCGGCAGGGCTCCCTCACGGAGAACGGAGCGACGCGGACAGCGGCAGGCGGGGGCGCGGTCGCGAGCATGGCCGCAGCCTCCGGCGCGGCGCGGTCCGGCGGTCCGGTGCTCCGCGGCGGCGACCGCAGCCAGGCGGCCCGCAGACGCAGTGTGCTGGAGCAGTCCTTCGGGCACCTGCCCGCCCCGGACGGGCCGTTCACGGGACGGCGCGAGGCGATCACACGGATCGCCCAGTGGGTGCACGCCGCACGCGCGGCCACGGAGACGAAGCCGACGGTCGTCGTTCTGCACGGCGAACCGGGCTCGGGCCGCACCACACTCGCGGTGCGCGCCGCGCATGAGCTGAAGGACCAGTTCCGCGGCGCGTGCGTGGTCGACCTGCGTGGTGACCCGGCAGGCTCCGAGCAGCCCCTGCCCACCCGCGACGCGCTGCTGCACCTGCTGAACCGGCTGGGCGCCCCGCGCGAGCAGTTGCTGTTCCGGGAGCGGTCGTCGTCTCCCGAGCAGCAGGTACGGCGGCTGAGCGAGTTGTACCACCAGCATCTGACCGGCCTTCCGGTCACCGTCGTACTGGACGACGCGAGCGATCCCGCCCAGATCCGGACGTTGGTGCCGGAACGCTCCGACTCGCTGGTGCTGGTGACGTCCCGTCGGCCCTTCGAGCCGTCCGACCTCGGGGACGAGGACACGGCGTGGGTGCACCGGCTGGCGGTGGAGCCCCTGGACCCGGCGGGTGCCGAGGAGCTGCTGGCATGGTCCACCGGAAAGCCGCAGGAGGCGCGGTCGGGACCGGTGGAAGGGCCGGAAGGGCCGCCGCAGCGGATTCAGGACGAGCCGTACGACACCCAGTCCTGCGATTCGGTGAGGGAGTTGTGCGGCGGGCTGCCGCTCGCGCTGCGTGCGGCCGGATCCTCGCTCGGGACGCGCTCGATGCGGGACCTGGCCGCCGCGCTGTCCGCGTACGGCGGCCCGGCAGGCCCCGTCGAGCGGGCGCTGCGGCTGCGCTACACCGACCAGAGCGAGCAGGCACGCCGGCTGCTGCGGCGGCTGTCGCTTGCGGGGCGTACCTCGCTCGGCGCCGCCGCGGCCGCGGCCCTGCTGGGCACGGACGAGACGGAGGGCCGGCGGCAGTTGTCGGCGCTCGCCAGGGCGGGGCTGCTGGACCATGTACGCGGCGAGCGCTACCGATTGCACGACGCAGTCCGGGCCTTCGCCCACGCACGTCTGCTGGACGAGGAGGAACTGACGGAGCGCACCGCCGCGCAGGAACGGCTGATCATCGGTTACGCGGAGCTCGCGGACTCGGTGATCCGGCTGGTCGACGGCAAGACGTCGACCCGCGCCGACCACTTCGACGGCCACGGCTTCTCCTCGTTGGAGGCGGCGCTGCGCTGGCTGGACGACGAGTCCAGCTTCATCACGGCGGCACTGCGGCACGCGGAGGGCATCGACCAGCAGGCCGTGCTCAACCTGCTCGGCGCTCTGTGCGACTACTGCCTGCTGCGGGGCGACCTCTACCGCCTCGGTGAGATCAGCGAACTGACCCAGGCGGTCGACCAGGGGCTGCTGATCCGCTCGGTCCAGTGGCGTACGGGTATCGCCGCCCGCCAGCTCGGCGAGCTGGACAAGGCACGCACCACCCTGACGTCGGTGGTGGACCTCTACCGCGAGGCGCACCATGACGCCGGCGCGGCCAGGGCCCTGTGCTCGCTCGGTATCACCCTGCACCACCAGGGCAACCTCGGCGAGGCCGCGGCGAAGCTGCGCGAGGCGCTCGAACTCCAGGCGTCCGACTCACTGTCCGCCGACCGTGCCTGGACGCTGCACGCCCTCGCCGCGGTGGAACGGGACCGGGCCGACCTCGCGGAGGCGCTGACCCTGCTGTCCACCGCGCTGGCACTGCACCGGGGCGGCGAATCCCTGCACGGTGAGGCCTGGACCCACTACCAGCGGGGGCAGGTGTACCTGCGGACGGGCGACGTCCCACGGGCCGAGTCGGAGCTGCGGGAGGCCCTCGGGCTCTACGGCCGCACCCAGGACGACCGCGGCGAGGCCTGGGCGCTGACCCAGCTCGCCCGCGCCCGACTGGTGGACGGCGATCCGACGCCCGCCGTCGAGCAGTTGCGGCAGGCGGTGTCCCGGCACCGCGACAACGAGGACGCGCGCGGCGAGGCGTGGACGCTGTACTACCTGGGCCAGTCACTCGAGGAGCAGGGCGACCGCGACCAGGCGGTACGCGAACTGGAGCGGGCCCGCACGATGTTCTCGCGGATGCGCGACGTGTACGGGCTGGCCTGCGCCCGACACCACTCCGGCCGCGCCACCCGCGACCAGCGCGCCGCGCGCACGGGCAACCTACGCAACTCCGGCTTCGCCCGTCAGCTCCTGGTCGACGCGCGCGCCGACTTCCGCCGTATCGGCGTGGCCCACGGCGAGGCGTGGACGTGCCTCGAACTGGCAGTCATCGACGCCGGCAACGACCGGCCGGTCCAGGCCCTCGGCCTCTGCGACGAGGCGATCGCCCTGTTCGCCTCGTGCGGCGACCGCCGCGGCGACGCCTGGGCCCGCTTCCTTCGCGGCACGCTACTCCCGTACGCATCGGCGGGCGGGGTGGAGGTCGGCACGGTCGTCGCCCAGGAGGAGCTGTCCACCCTCCGAACCGAGCTCCGCACCGAACCGCACCCGAGCCGCGACCCGAAGCTGGAGGACTTCCTGGATGCCTTCGCCCTCGTCCTGGAGCGCGGGGTGCGTCTGGAGGAGGGCTGGCAGGCCTGGTCCCTGGGGATGGTGCCGGACCGGCACGCGCGGGAGGTGATGGGCGTACCCACCGGCTGACCGCGAGGGGCGCCCGCGCCCTCGGCACCCGCCCGAGCGCCGCCACCCTGAGGTGGCGGCGCTTCGGGATTCCCGAGCACCCCGGCATTCCCCGAGCACCCAGGCAGTGCGGCGGCCCCGCGGGGCTAGGGCGTGCTGCGAAAGTAGCTCCGTCCGCCCGCAGGGCGGGGCCTGCGGCGTCTGGTGCGTGCGATCGCAAGGCGGAGGATCATCCTCGTACTGGACGTACGTGGATGACTCCGACAACGCAGCGAGCGTGCGTGCCAGGCGTCGCGGGTCAGGAGGGACTTCGCAACACGCACTAATCCTTGGAGCCGCCACCGGGGCCGGCCGCGGCTTCCGAGGCGGTCGCCGACGGCTTGTCGAAGTTCACGCGGCCCAGGTGGCGGTTCATGGACTTCATCAGCATCCACACGCCCACCGCGAGTGCGGCGAAGACGATGAAGCCGAGGACGCCCGGGGTCACCTTGTTCTTGTCCAGCTCCTGCGCCGCGAGCGGGGCGAGGTGCGTCAGGGCGAGGTTTGCGCTAGCACTCATGTCAGGCATTGTCGCGGATGCCCGCGAAGAGGTCGCTCTCGGGGAGGGAGGTATCGACCCAAGACTTGGCGAGCTCGTACTCCTCCGTGGGCCAGATCTCCGTCTGGATCTCCATGGGCACCCGGAACCAGCCGCCCTCCGGGTCGATCTGCGTCGCGTGGGCGATCAGTGCCCTGTCCCGGGTCTCGAAGAAGTCGGCGCACGGGACGTACGTGGTCAGCGTCCGCTCGGCGCGCTGGAACTCCTTCCAGCGCTCCAGCCACTCCCCGTACGGGGACTCCATGCCGCGCGCGATGAGCGCCTCGTGCAGGGCCACCGTCCGCGGACGGTTGAAGCCCTGGTTGTAGTAGAGCTTCTGGGGCTGGAAGGCGTCGCCGTACTCGGACTCCGGGTACTTCTCGGTGTCCGCCGCGCCGTCGAAGGCCACCATGGTGATCTTGTGGGTCATGATGTGGTCGGGGTGCGGGTAGCCGCCGTTCTCGTCATACGTCGTGATGACCTGCGGGCGGAAGGCGCGGATCTTGCGCACCAGCTCACCCGCAGCCTTGTCGACGTCCTCCAGGGCGAAGCAACCGTCCGGCAGCGGAGGCAGCGGGTCGCCCTCCGGAAGGCCGGAGTCGACGAAGCCGAGCCACTCCTGCTTCACACCGAGGATCTCGCGGGCCTCGTCCATCTCCTTGCGACGCACCTCGTGGATGTTCTCCTCGATGTACTTGTCGCCCTGGAGCTTCGGATTGAGGATGGAGCCGCGCTCGCCCCCCGTGCAGGTGACGACCAGCACGTCCACCCCCTCGGACACATACTTGGCCATCGTCGCCGCGCCCTTGCTCGACTCGTCGTCGGGGTGCGCGTGAACGGCCATCAGTCGCAGCTGCTCAGTCAAGACTCGATCCTCGGATCCTCGGTATTGCCTCGAAATTGTCGTGCCCCCCACAACGACCTCGGCACAGGGCGGCAGTCGCAGGCGGATGACGGGCTTCTATAGTGACGGAATCGGGGGGCGGAAAAATTCCGGCTCCTGTGAGATTTTCGTTGATCCACCCGCTGACTCCCGCCGAATCCGGAGGACGATCCATGACCACGGTGCGCCCGCAGGTGCCCGGTGGCCGCTACGGCCGCCCGGCGGACGAGCGCGCGGATCGTGGGCTCAAGATCGTGGGGGCGGTGCTCGGTGTGGGACTGCTCACCATGGTGGGCTGGTTCGGATACGGCTACGTCAGCGGCCAGAAGATCAGCGCCGAGCTGATCAAGTGGGATGTGACCGCGGACGACCGGGTCGAAGTCCATCTCGAAGTCCGGAAGTCCCATGGCACCAGGGGATACTGCACACTGCGTTCCCGTGCCCGCGACGGCAGCGAGGTCGGCCGCAGGGACGTCCGCTTCGACGCCCCGGGTACGCGAATCGACGAGGTGGTCACCGTGCGTACTACGGCAAGGGCGACCAGCGCGGAGCTTACGGGGTGTACGGCCGACAACGGGTCGAAAGACTGAGACTCCGACCCCCGCTCTCCGCTGACCTGCATTGATGCATTCTTGAGGCCTTTTGGTCCTCCCTCTTTCCCTCGCTGATTGTTAGGCTCGTGGTTTCGCCCGCACCTGAAGGCACATGCTTCTGGGTAGGGCGATGCTTTGTATTCCCAGTACCTACGAGGAGCACCTGTGACCCAGACCAGCGAGAACGTCACCTGGCTCACCCAGGAGGCGTACAACCAGCTCAGGGCCGAGCTGGAGTACCTGTCTGGTCCCGCGCGGGTCGAGATCGCCAAGAAGATCGAGGCGGCTCGCGAAGAGGGCGACCTGCGGGAGAACGGCGGGTACCACGCGGCCAAGGAAGAGCAGGGAAAGCAGGAGCTCCGTGTGCGCCAGCTGACCCAGCTCCTTGAGAACGCGAAGGTCGGCGAGGCCCCGGCGGACGACGGCACCGTGGCTCCCGGCATGGTCGTGACCGTCGCCTTCGACGGTGACGAGAGCGACACCGAGACCTTCCTGCTGGCCTCGCGCGAGTACGCGTCCGGCGACATCGCGACGTATTCCCCGCAGTCGCCACTCGGCGCCGGTGTCAACGGCAAGAAGGTCGGCGAGGACGCGGAGTACGAGCTGCCCAACGGCAGGACCGCGATGGTCAGAATCGTCGAGGCCAAGCCGTACCAGAGCTGAGCGACCGCCGCCGCGAGCGCATCGCAAAGGCTCCCCGCGCCCGAGGTAAGGGCGCGGGGAGCCTTTGCGTGCGGTGCCTCAGGCTGTCGCCGAGCGGTACTTGCGCACCGCCAGCGTGCGGAACAGCACCACGATCAGCACCGAGTAGACGATCGAAGCGGACACCGGGTGCTCCATCGGCCAGGCGCCGGACTGCGAGACTCCTGGATTGCCGAACAGCTCGCGGCAGGCCTGCACGGTGGCGCTGAACGGGTTCCAGTCGGCGATCGTCCGGAGCCAGGGGGTCATCTGGCTGGAGTCCACGAACGCGTTCGAGATGAACGTGACCGGGAACAGCCAGATCAGTCCGCCCGAGGTGGCCGCCTCAGGGGTGCGGACCGAGAGACCGATCAACGCGCCGATCCAGGAGAACGCGTAGCCGAGCAGGAGCAGCAGCCCGAAGGCGGCGAGTGCCTTGGGGATGCCGTTGTGGACCCGCCAACCGACCAGCAGGGCCACGATGGTGAGCACCACGAGGGTCAGCGTGGTCTGGACGAGGTCGGCGAGCGTGCGGCCGGTGAGGACCGCGCCACGTGCCATGGGGAGGGAGCGGAAGCGGTCGATCAGGCCCTTGTGCATGTCGTCGGCGATGCCCGCGCCCGCCGTGGCGAAGGTGACGGTCTGGGCGAAGATCCCGGCCATCAGGAACTCGCGGTAGACGGCCGGCGAGGTCGTGCCACCGATGTTCATGGAACCGCCGAACACATAGCTGAACAGCACCACGAACATGATCGGCTGGATCATCCCGAAGATGACCACGGCGAATCGCGCAGGGAATTCCACCTCGGCTACAACGGGCGAGACGCGGCACATCGCGCCCCGCGGGGCGCGTCCTGTGCCAGCCCCACTGCAAGCCCGGCCCGCTTCAGCCCGGCCCGCTTCAGCCCATCACGCGGTAGCCCACGTCACGCAGCGCCCGCTCCACCTCCGCGCAGTGCTCCCTCCCCTTCGTCTCCAGCTGCAGCTCGACCTCGACCTCCGTCAGACCGAGGCGCGGGTCGGTGCGGACATGAGCCACGTCCAGGACGTTCGCGTCCAGGCCGGACAGCACCCCCAGCAGCGACGCCAGCACACCGGGCCGGTCGGCCAACCGCAGCCGGAGCGACAGATAACGGCCCGCCGCCGCCATGCCGTGGCGCAGGATGCGCTGCATCAGCAGAGGGTCGACATTGCCGCCCGAGAGCACCGCCACCACCGGGCCGTGCACGGAGCGCGGCTCGCTCAGCAACGCCGCCACCGTGCTCGCTCCCGCCGGTTCGACCACCAGCTTGGCCCGCTCCAGGCACAGCAGGAGCGCCGATGACAACGCGCCCTCCGAGACCGTGCGCACCTCGTCGACAAGTTCCTCGACGATCGCGAACGGCACATCTCCCGGACAGCCCACCTTGATGCCGTCCGCCATGGTGACGGGCGCCTCGATCGCCACCGGACGCCCCGCCGCCAGCGACGGCGGATACGCCGCCGCGCCCTCGGCCTGCACGCCGATGATCCGCACATCGGGGCGCAGCGCCTTCACCGCGACCGCGATGCCGGCTGCCAGGCCGCCGCCGCCCATGCCGACGATGATCGTCCGCACCTCCGGGCACTGTTCGAGGATCTCAAGGCCCACCGTGCCCTGGCCGGCGATGATGTCGGGATGATCGAACGGGTGGATGAACACGGCGCCCGTGTCCCGCGCGTACTCACGCGCCGCGGCGAGGCTCTCGTCCACGACCTGCCCGCACAGCCGCACGTCGGCGCCGTACTCACGCGTAGCGGCCACCTTCGGCAGCGGGGCGCCCACCGGCATGAAGACGGTCGAGCGCACCCCCAGGAGCGCGGAGGCGAGGGCCACGCCCTGAGCGTGGTTGCCCGCGGATGCCGCGACGACGCCCGCCGCGCGCTCCTCCGGTCGCAGACCCGAGATCCGCACATACGCGCCGCGCAGCTTGAACGATCCGGTCCGCTGAAGGTTCTCGCACTTGAGGTGGACGGGGGCACCTACCAGGTCGGACAGATACCGGCTGCCCTCCATGGGGGTCAGCTTGGCCACGCCGGCGAGCATCTTCTGAGCCCCCCTGACGTCATCGAGGATGAGGGGGTGAGCGGGGCCTGCCACATGGAAGCTCATGACTGCCAGTCTCGCAGTCGACGGGCATCCCGGTCGGCCCGATCACACACCTGTCCACAGGATTCCAGCGGAGCTCCCTGCGGGATTCCGGCGGGACTGCCCGCGAAATCGCGGCACGGCCCCGGTGGCACCGAAGCGGGACTCCGGTGGGATTCCACGGGTTTGCGCAGGGCCGGTACAGTCCCGCCCTCGTCCGCGTACTCTGTCCCCCACCAACCGACCGCCGCCGCACGAGAGAGCCCCGCAGCCATGCCCACATCCCAGGACATGACGACTGATCTCGACCCCGGTCTCCTCGATGCCCTCCAGCACCAGGTGGCCGTCTTCGCACGCCGTGCCGAGCAGACCCGGCTCGGCGGTGTGGGCCAGGCCCGCAACTCGATGGACCGCGCCGCGTATCTGCTGCTCAACCGGCTCGACCAGGAAGGCCCGATGGGCGTCAAGGCGCTCGCGGCCGGGATGGGCATCGACTCGTCCACCGTGACCCGGCAGGTCGCGCCGCTGGTCGACACCGGTCTGGTCAAGCGCACCTCGCACCCCGAGGACGGACGTGCGGTGGTGCTGCAGCTGTCGCCGCGCGGCCACGCCAGGCTGGAGGAGGTCCGCTCCTCACGGCGCGAGCTGATGGCCCAGGTGACGGACGGCTGGTCGGAAGAGGAACGGCAGCAGTTCTGCACGCTGCTCACCCGCTTCAACTCGGCTTTGTCGGCTCGGCAGTCGGGCGGTCCTGTCGTGGAGGCAGAGGAACAGCCGACCTCCTGAACGCCGTGCGTCCAAACCCTTGACCAGAGGCGCCGACTGGCCTGATATGAGCACATGCGTCAGCGGCGGCAGAACCCGCTTCCCGCCCCCGCCCCTACGTATCGGCAGGGGCGGGGCCACGCCCACACCCGCGTCACCTACAGCGCGGGGGACTTCGACGTATTCGTCGCCGGTGCGGCCAGGCGGCTGCTGCACGCCGCGACTCTGCTGACCTGTGAGCGGCCCCCGCACAACCCTGAGGCGCAGCGGCTGCTGGTCGCCGCACTGGCCCACACCTACGCGGACTGGGACCGGCTGCGCGGCGAGGATCCCTACGACCGGACCCGCGCCGCGCTCGTCGCCCGCTTCGCCCGCTCGGCGTGGCGCCACCACTGCGACGCCGGCCTCGGCCCGACGGCCCGGCTCAGCCCCCAGGAGCGGCTGGTCGTCGTGCTCCGGATCTACGAGGGGGTGGCCGAGGAGCAGACCGCGGCCCTGCTCGGCATTCCGGCGGAACGGGTACGGGCGATCTGCGCACGCGCGGTCTCGGTGCTCCGCCACCCCGGCTCACGGGCACACGGAGCCCGTTCATGGTGGTGTCCGCGGACACGTCCGCCGCTCCGCGCGGCGCGTACCTCATGAACGCCTCACACGGCCCCTACGTCTCCTACGGCGAGGAGGGCGGCCCCGGACGCAAGGAGGAGGAGGTCAGGCGGTTGCTGGACACCCCGCCCGCACCGGTGCCGGCCGATCTCACGCCCCGCGCGACGCTGCTCGGCACCCGGCTGATGCACCGCCGGCGCGCCCTGCGGCGGGTCGGCTGGGCGCTGCTGCTGTCCGCCGCGGTGGCCTTCGCCGTCTGGGCGGCGCTGGCCGAGCCCTGGAGCGTGCCGCCCGCCGCGACGACCCCGGAGCTCGACGGCTGGTAGGCGTAGGCGCTGGTGGTCCCAGGCCCAGGCCGGAGGCCGGGGGAGACTCCATACACCTGACGCCGCGCTCTGATCCACCGCGGACTACGGGACAGCCCTTAGGCTGGAAGAGGGGCGCAGCACCCTCAGTCCGGGAGGTCGTCATGACCAGGAAAGTCGCCGACTGCCGCAGATTCCCCAGTGAGACGGACTGCAGCCTCACCATCTCCGGTGAGGAGGAAGAAGTCCTCCGGGCCGCCACCGAGCACGCGGCATCGGTCCACGGCCACGAGAACACCCCGGAGTTGCGTGAGCAGATCCGGGGCATGCTGGAGGACGAGAAGGTCAGTGCCTGACGTTCGGTGTCCGGCATTCCCGCGGCGGTAGGACGTCCAGGGGCGCCCTACCGCCGCGCGCCCTGTCACGGGGCGGTAGGCAGCGGTCATGGGACGGTCGGCGCACGGCCCGGGGAGCGTCAGCCCAGTGCCTGCTCAAGGTCCGCGAGCAGGTCGCCCACCGCCTCGATGCCGACCGAAAGCCGCACCAGGTCAGCCGGCACCTCCAGCAGTGAGCCCGCCACCGACGCGTGCGTCATCCGACCCGGGTGCTCGATCAGCGACTCCACACCGCCCAGGGACTCACCCAGCGTGAACAGCTTCGCGCGGTTGCAGACCTCGACGGCCGCCTCCTCGCCCCCGGCGACCTGGAACGACACCATTCCGCCGAAGTCCTTCATCTGCTTCGCGGCGATCTCGTGACCCGGGTGCTCGGCAAGGCCCGGATAGAACACCCGCGTGACCTTGGCGTGCTGGGTCAGCATCTCGGCGATCCGCTTCGCGTTCTCGCTGTGCCGGTCCATCCGGACCGCCAGGGTCTTGATGCCCCGCAGCACGATCCACGAGTCGAACGGTCCGGCCACCGCGCCCATCGCGTTCTGGTGGTAGGCGAGCTCCTCGCCGAGCGCCTCGTCGGCGGTGACCAGCGCGCCGCCGACGACGTCGGAGTGCCCGCCCATGTACTTGGTCAGCGAGTGGACGACCACATCCGCGCCGAGCGCGAGCGGCTGCTGGAGGTACGGGCTGGCGAAGGTGTTGTCCACGACGAGCTTCGCACCCGCGGCGCGGGCGATGCCCGCGATGTGCGCGATGTCGGTGATCCCGAGCAGCGGGTTCGACGGGGTCTCCACCCAGATGAGCTTCGTACGGTCGGTGAATGCATCACGGACCGCCGCCGGGTCGGAGGTGTCGGCGACCGAGAACTCGACCCCCCACCGCTGGACGACCTTGGCGAACAGCCGGAAGGTGCCACCGTAGGCGTCGTTGGGGATGACCACATGGTCACCGGGCACCAGCAGCGTGCGCAGCAGGCAGTCCTCGGCGGCGAGGCCGGAGGCGAAGGCGAGGCCGCGCCGGCCACCCTCCAGCGCCGCGAGGTTCTCCTCCAGCGCGGTGCGGGTCGGGTTGGCGCTGCGGCTGTACTCATATCCGCCGCGGAGTCCGCCGACCCCGTCCTGCTTGTAGGTGGACACCTGGTAGATGGGAGGCACGACCGCACCGGTCAGCGGGTCGGCGGTGTTGCCCGCGTGGATGGCGAGGGTCTCGAACCCGCGCTCGTGGCCGGACTCGGAATCGCTGCTGAAATGGTCACTCATAGCTCACGAGCGTAGTCCCGGTGCGCGGGCTTCCCCACGCGGTCCGGGACAATGGGCGTTATGGAGATTCTCTGGTTCCTGATCGCGATCCTCATGCTGTTCGCGGTCATAGGTCCGTTCCTGCTGCGCCGTCGTGGCGGCATCCGCCAGGTGGCCCCCGGCTCCCCGGACGCCGCGGACCCGGCCGCGTACGGCTTCGTACGGCAGGAGCAGCTGGATCTGAGGCTGCCGGGGCCCGACGAGGACCTCATGGACGTACTGGATGTCGTCCAGCGCACACAGGACTGGCGTGCCGCGTCGCAGCTGCTCGCGGGCACCCCCAAGGAGGGCGAGCTGCGCTGGCAGCGCGTCCAGGCGTTCGCGGGCGCGGCTTCGCTGGAACTCCAGCAGCAGCCGGGCACCGGGGGCGCCTGGCTGCGCTCGTGGCGCTCCGAGTCGCCCAAGGACGCGGGCGGCGCCGCGGTGCACGCCGAGTTCCTGGTGCAGCAGGCCTGGCGGTCTTCCGGCGGCGTGGGCAGCGACGACTTCAGGATCATCCTGGAGGAGGCGCGCACGGTCTGCGGTGCGGCGGCGCTGCTGGCGCCCGGCGACCCCGTGCCGTACATCATCGAGCTGGCCGCCGCCCGTGGCCTCGGCTATCCCCACGAGCAGTTCGACCAGCTGTGGGCGAAGGTGATCGACCGGGCACCCGCGCACATGGGCGCGCATCTCGCGGCGCTGCACTACTGGTGCGAGAAGTGGCACGGCTCCCGCGAGGAGGCCGACCACTTCGCCACGACGGCGGCCGCCCGGGCACCGCGGGGCTCGCTGCTGGCCGCACTGCCGCTGTTCGCGGTGTACGAGCACATCCCCGAGGTCAATCTCGTCTCCGGCTTCTACGAGAGCGCCGTGGTGACCAAGGCCGTGGACGGCGCACTGCACGCGACGCACTCGGCCGACGCCGACGATCCGGTGCTGCCTCAGGTGCGGCACCTGCTGGTGCTCTTCCTGGTGCGCATGGAGCGCTGGGCCGAGGCGATGCAGCAGCTGGTGCACGTGGACGGGCATGTCGGGGCGCTGCCGTGGACGCACGAGGCGGACCCTGCCGGGCTGTACGCGGTGTACCGGGCACTGGCGGTGGCCGGGTACGAGGCGAACGGCGGCAGTCCGGCGACGCTGCCGCACTGACGGCACGTCCGACACCGACGGCACGTCCGACGTGCGATCCGTCGCGGCCGCCCACGCTGCCGAGGAATGCGGCGGGGGGCTCGTGCGTTCCTCGTACGAGCCCCCCTACACCGAGGAGCCCAGCATGTTTCTGTCCCGCCGCGTCCCCGAGCTGCCCACTCCCGAGCAGGCCCTCCGCGGGCGCGCAACCCCCGCCTTCGACGTCCCGTCCCGCCACACGGTCCTGGGCAACCCGCTCATCGGCCCGTACCCGGCGGGGCTGGAGACCGCGGACTTCGGTCTGGGCTGCTTCTGGGGCGCGGAGCGCAAGTTCTGGCAGATCCCGGGCGTCTACACGACACTGGTCGGCTACCAGGGCGGACACACCGAGCACCCCACCTACGAGGAGGTCTGCTCGGGTCTGACCGGCCACACCGAGGCGGTCCGGGTGGTCTTCGACCCGTCCGTCGTGTCGTACGAGCAGCTGCTGAAGGTCTTCTGGGAGTCCCACGACCCGACCCAGGGCTTCCGCCAGGGCAACGACGTGGGTACGCAGTACCGCTCGGCGATCTACACCCACTCCCCCGCGCAGGCAGCCGCAGCCGAGGCGTCCCGCGCCGCCTACCAGCAGGTCCTGACGGGCTCCGGCTACGGCACCATCAGCACGGAGCTGCTCCCCGCGGAGGGCCGCACCTTCTATCCGGCGGAAGGTCACCACCAGCAGTACCTGGACAAGAACCCGGCCGGGTACTGCGGGATCGGCGGCACGGGCGTCTCGTGCCCGATCGGTCTGGCAGAGACGGAAGGCTGACCGCCGGACGGCGGACGCCCTTGCGAGCCCCTTCCCCGAAGGACTTGAGTCCTAGGGCGTGTTGCGAAAGTCCCTCCTGACCCGCGACGCCACGCCCACCGTCCACCTGCTGCTGCGGGCGATCGACGCCATATCGACAAGCTCTTCCAGGACGCGGGGCAGCGGCTCCAAGCCCCCTCTGCCGACACGGGTGACGCCTGTCCGCCGCCGGTGAGCGGAGCAGGTGCCGACCGCGTGCCCGGGTACACGAAGGGCACCGTGGCGCCGCGGGTGCGCGCCCATCGGCAGGGGCAGACGATGGAGGCATGCACATTCACAAGGTGCGGCCGGACATCACCCTGCTGAGCGACAGCCTGGAGGTGCCGGGGATCGGCTACCTCGCGGTCAACGCGTATGTGCTGTTCGCCGCCGAGCCGGTGGTCGTGGACACCGGGCTCGGGCTGCCGGACCGGGACTTCCCGGAGACGCTGGGGAGCGTCATCGATCCGGCGGATGTGCGGTGGATCTGGTTGACGAACCCGGACCGCGACCACACCGGGGGGCTCTACGCGTTGCTGGCGGCGGCCCCCCGGGCGCGGGTGGTGTGTACGTTCGGGACGGCGGGGCTGCTCGGCTGTGAGCGGCCGATCCCGGTGAAGCAGCTGTATCTGCTGAACCCTGGGCAGTCGCTGGCGGTGGGTGACCGCACGCTCGTCGGCTTCCGGCCTCCGCTCTACCACAATCCGACCACGGTCGGGTTCTTCGACGACCACTCCGGCGCCTGCTTCAGCTCCCACTGCTTCGCCGGGCCGCTGCCGACCGCCGAGCTCGCCGAGGCGGGCGATGTGAGCGAGGTCGACCCGGAGGATCTGGAGGCCGCGCAGTTGCTCTGGGCCACCATCGACAGCCCCTGGGTGCAACTGGTCGACCCGGAGCGGTTCGCGGCCGCCTTCCAGCCGATCCGGGACCGGGACCCCCAGCTGGTGCTCTCCTCCCATCTGCCACCCGCCACGGGGGCCACCGGCGAGATGGTCGACGCTCTGTGCGGGGTCGCGGGGGCGGCACCGTGGAACGCGCCGGACCAAGCGGCGATGGAGTTCCTCCTGACCCGGTTCGACCACTGATCGCGCACTCCGGCATGCGGGCTCACGGCGCCTGCCGGGCCTGGGCGGCCCGCAGCGCGCCCGCCCTCGCCGCCGCGTCGTAGCCCGGCGGGACGCCCTCGATCAGCATCGCATCGCCCGCCATGTGCCGGGTCCGCAGCGGGATGAGCTCCTGGTAGGCCGCCGAGTCGTACCAGCGTCGGGCGGCGTCCATCGAGGGGAAGCCGATGAGGACCAGAGCGGACGGCCACTCTCCTTCCCGGGCCTCGCGCTCCGGCGCGCCGTGTACGAGGAACCGCCCGCCGAAGGGGTCGAGGGTGGCCTGGATGCGCTCGAGGTAGCTGAGGACCTCGTCGTGGAGACGGGCCGGGGGCCGGAGGTTCGCGACGGCGTAGGCGTTGTACGCGTTCACAGTGGTCATGGCCCGATCGTGCCGGTGACGCCCCGTGTGGTCGATTACCTCCGGGGTAATCGACCACACGGGGCAGGCCACGACCACGCGGGGCAGTCGTGCCCGCGCTCAGATCGTGGCGGTGTCGATCACGAAGCGGTAGCGGACATCGCTCGCCGGCACTCGGTCGTAGGCCTCGTTGATCTGGTCGGCGCGGCGCCGGCTCGATCCCGGTGCCCGGGATCTGTACCTGGACTGGCAGTGCAAGGCGGTCGAGGTGGTGAGCGTGCTGCGGCTCTGCGCGGGCTGCTATCCGGACGATCCCCAGCTGTCGGCGCTGATCGGCGAGTTGTCGGTCAAGAGCGATGTTTTCCGCACGCCGTGGGCCGCGCACACCGTGCAGGAGAAGGGGCACGGCACCAAGCGGCTGCGCCACCGACTGGTGGGGGACCTGACCCTGGCGTACGAGACCTTGCGGCTGCCCGACGAGGAGGATCTGCATCCGGTGACGTACCAGGCGGAGCCGGAGTCGACTTCGGCCCAGTCGCTCGGGCTGCTGGCGCAGTGGGGCGTGGACGAGGCGTCGTCGGGTTCGGGCCGCCCGGCGACGCACTGAGGCCGCTCACAGCGGCAGGACATCGCGAAACGGCCGATGGCCTCCCGGATCGGTGGATCCGGGAGGCCATCGGTTGTCGGTGGCGGGAGCGGAGCGAGCGGAGCGGCTCAGACCGCGGAGCCCGCCTTCCAGTCGGCCCAGCCCATGTTCCAGCCGTTGAGGCCGTTGTCCGGCTTGATCGTCTTGTCCTTGGAGTTCTTCACGACCACGACATCACCGATGATCGAGTTGTTGAAGAACCACGCGCCGGCCTGGTTCGGGTCGCCCGCGCCCTTGACGTCGTTCAGGCCGATGCAGCCGTGGCTGGTGTTGACGTTGCCGAAGACACTGTCGTCGCCCCAGTAGTTTCCGTGCACGAAGGTGCCGGACGCAGACAGCCGCATGGCGTGCGGGACGTCCTTGATGTCGTACTCGCCCTTGCCGTCGTCGTCCGTGAACCCGACGGTGGCACCGTTCATCCGGGTCTCCTTGAACTTCTCGGAGATCACCATCTGACCGTTGTAAGTGGGGTTGTCGGGTGAACCGGCGGAGATCGGGATCGTCTTGACCGTCTTGCCGTCCCGGGTGACCGTCATGGTCTTCGTGGCGGCGTCGACGGTGGTGACCTGGTTGCGGCCGATCTTGAAGGTGACCGTCTTCTCCTGTACGCCGTACACGCCCTCGGCGCCCTCGACGCCGTCGAGGTTCAGCTTCAGGGTGACGGTGGAGCCGGCCTGCCAGTACTGGTCGGGTCGGAAGTCGAGCCGCTGGGAGTTGAACCAGTGGCCGACGACCTCCTGACCGCTGCTGGAGCTGACGGTGATGCCGGACTGGACGACCTTGCGGTCCGTGATCGGCTTGTTGAAATTGATCGAGACCGGCATGCCGACACCGACGGTGGAGCCGTCCTCGGGCGTGAACTCGCCGATGAAGCTGTCGTCGGGCGAGACCGTGGTGAAGGAGGCGTTCTCGTGCGCCTCACGGCCCTCGGAGTCCTTGGCCGTGGCCGCGATCTTGTAGGTGGTGGCGCGCTCCAGCTGCCCGTCGGGCTGCCAGCTCTTGCCGTCGGAGGCAAGGGAGCCCTCGACGGTCTTGCCGTCCTTGGTGGTCATGGTGACGGAGGTGAGCGTCCCGTCACTGACGGTGACCTTGGTGTTCTTGTTGATGCTGGCGTCGGTCGCGCCGTTCTTCGGCGAGATGGCTATTCGGGCATCCGACGAGTCCTTCGCCGCCGCCGCGTCGACCTGGTCCTGACCCTGTGAGTTCTTCGAGCCGTCGGCGGCAGCCTTGTCCGCGCTGCTACTGCAGCCGCTGAGCACCAGGACACTGCCGAGCACCACGGACGCTGCCGCGAGGGCCCTGCGCCGCTTGCTGTCCGTCATCACACGCTTCTCCATAGTCGCCGATTCCCTGCCAACGCAATCAAGAAGACCCAAAAGGGGCCGCCCGGTTCCACATCTGAAGAAAGATGTGGGCAACACCACTCACCGACGCGGTTCGTGCCCGCGCCGGTTGCGGCGGGCCGTTGCGGTTTTGCAACGGCCCCCTCCCGGGGGCCGCCGGGCCCACCGGGAGGGGGCCCGGCTTCACGCCTGCCCCACACCGACGCGGGTCACGCGTGCTCATCTTCCTCGTCGCCGTCCCACTCCTGCGCATCGGGGTCGTGATCGACCTGCTCGCAGCTCCACGACGCCTGCGCGAGATCGACCCCCGGCACGTCACTGACGAGGTCGAAGGGGTCCACGAGATAGGCGAGCGCCTCCGCGGAATCCTCTCGCACCGCAGAACGGGCGTGGGTGCGCTCGTCCTCCTGCATGGACTCGTCGGATTCGACCCGCTCAAGGGCGGCGTCGGCGAGGGCTTCCGCTTCCCCGACCTCAAGTACCAATTCGACATGCAAGCGCACATAGCGTGAAGACTCAGAAGTGGTCATACGCGGGAGCGTACGACCCGACGCGGTCGGCACTTTCCCACGACCCGCTGCATTCATTAGCATCGCGGCAGCACCAACGAACGCGGTCAAGTCACCGCTGTCGCAAGGGGAACCCTCACGTGTCCGTCGCTCGCCGCCCGCTGCTCACCGCCACCGCGGCCGGGACCCTGCTCTGTGCGCTGTGGTTCGTCCCCTCGGCGAACGCGACGGCGGAAGCCGAGAGTCGGCAGTCGGCCGGGGCAGCAGCCACACCGCGGTCCGGAGCCTCCGCTTCCGGGCCGGGAGCGGAGTCTGTGGGCACGGTGGCGCAGGGCGAGGCCGACGGCTCGCCGCTGCGGCTCGCCGACACGGGCGCGGTGGACACCACCCCGTACCTCATCGCCGGTACCGCCTTCGTCTGCGTCGGCGCGGGGTTCGTGTCCTTCGCGATGCGGCGTGGTGCGCGCTCCATCTGACGCGCTCCGCGGCCGGGGGCGAAGGCCGCTGCTCCATAGGGGTCGCAGGAACCGCAGCGGGCCGCATACGGCGCAGGTGCCCGGGTGCCGTCCGATCGTCGGACGGCACCCGGGCACCTGGGCGTGATGAGGGACGGCGGTGCCGCCGGCCGCGGCCGGATCAGGCCAGCAGGCCCGTCACCGGCTCGACCGCCGCCACCAGCGCCCCGTCCCTCACGAACGCCTCGGTGGCGGCGAGTTCGGGTGCGAGGAAGCGGTCGGGGCCAGGGCCTTCCACGCCGGCGCCGCGCAGGGCGGTGATCGCCGCGCGGGAGGCGGGGGCGGGGCGCAGGCTGCGGCGCAGCTCGATCGCGCGGGTCGCGGCGTAGAGCTCTATGGCGATGATCCTGGTGAGGTTGTCGATGGCGGTGCGCAGCTTGCGGGCGGCGGACCAGCCCATCGAGACATGGTCCTCCTGCATGGCGGAGGACGGGATGGAGTCGGCGGACGCCGGTACGGCGAGCCGCTTCATCTCGCTGACCAGGGCGGCCTGGGTGTATTGGGCGATCATCAGTCCGGAGTCGACACCGGCGTCATCGGCGAGGAAGGGCGGCAGGCCGTGCGAGCGGTTCTTGTCCAGGAGACGGTCGGTGCGGCGTTCGGCGATGGAGCCGAGGTCGGCTGCCGCGATGGCGAGGAAGTCGAGTACATACGCGACGGGCGCGCCGTGGAAGTTGCCGTTGGACTCGACCCGGCCCTCACCCGTCCCGGTGGCGTCCACCAGTACCACCGGGTTGTCGACAGCGGCGGCGAGTTCACGCTCGGCGACGAGCAGGGCGTGGGCGAGGGTGTCCCGGCCGGCTCCGGCGACCTGGGGCGCGCAGCGTACCGAGTAGGCGTCCTGGACGCGGGGGGCTTCTTCCTCCTGGAAGTGGCCGGTGAGCTCGGAACCCTCCAGCACGGCCCGCATGTTGGCGGCGGCTGCCGCCTGCCCGGGGTGGGGCCGGATGGCGTGAAGCTCGGGGGCGAGGACCTTCGCGGTGCCGAGCAGGGCTTCGAGGCTGAGGGCCGCGGTGATGTCGGCGGAGGTGTAGAGCCGCTTCAGGTCGGCGATGGCCATGACCAGCATGCCGAGCATCCCGTCGGTGCCGTTGAGGAGCGCCAGGCCCTCCTTCTCGTGCAGCTCGACGGGCTTGATGCCGTGCACGGCGAGCAGTTCGCGCGCGGGGCGTACGGTGCCGTCGGGACCCTCCGCGTCACCCTCGCCCATCAGGGCCAGCGCACAGTGCGACAGTGGGGCGAGGTCGCCGGAGCAGCCGAGGGAGCCGTACTCGTGGACGACGGGAGTGATCCCGGCGTTCAGCACGTCGGCCATGGTCTGGGCGACCTCGGGACGCACGCCGGTCCGGCCTGAGGCCACGGTCTTCAGCCGCAGGAACATCAGGGCCCGTACGACCTCGCGTTCGACGCTCGGGCCCATGCCGGCAGCGTGCGAGCGCACGATGTTGCGCTGGAGCTGGGTGCGCAGGTCATGGCCGATGTGGCGGGTGGCGAGGGCGCCGAAGCCGGTGGACACCCCGTAGACGGGCTCGGGCCTCGCGGCCAGCGCGTCGACGACCTGGCGGGCGGCGGCGAGCGCGGTGCGCGCGTCGTCGGTGAGCTCGACGCGCGCGTTTCCGCGGGCGACGGCGATGACATCCTCGACGGTGGTCCCGGACGTCCCCACCGCGACAGTGTGCATATCCATATTCAGCACCCTACGGACTGAATCTGTCTCTGTCACCACCCGTTCCGAAGGGAGGCTCCGCGGCCTTCCTCGCGGTCCTCGGCGCCGTTCTCATCGCCGTTCCGGTCGCGGCCCGCGCCGCCGTTCTCGTCGCGGTCCTCACTGGGGCGCGTCACGGAAGCGGCGCCGGTCCTGCGGGCCGGCCGGAGGCGTATCGGCGAGCGGCAGCACGGTGTCATCACGCCCCGCCACCACCGGACCGCGCGCGCGAGCCGCCTTCGCCCGGTACTGGGCCGCGTCCGCGAGACGGAAGAGCCGGCGGGCCGAGCGCACCGGGCCGATCGGGTCTCCGGTCGACGCGACCCCGCAGGCCACCCCCTCCCCCAGCTTCAGGTCTCCCGCACGCTCGCAGAGCTCCTCGGCCACGCGCACCACGTCGTCCGCCGGATGGCCCATCGTCAGCAGACAGAACTCATCGCCGCCCAGCCGCGCGGCCAGCGCACCCGGCAGCATCGCGCCGCACAGCGAGAGCACCGAGCCGAAGCGTTCGAGCAGCCGGTCCCCCGTGGCGTGGCCGAGCGTGTCGTTGACCCGCTTGAGGCCGTTCAGATCGCAGACGACCAGCGAGACCACGGACCGGTCGACCCGGTACTGCTCGATCGCCGCGTCCAGACGTACGTCCACGGCACGCCTGTTCGCCAGACCGGTCAGGGGGTCGGTGAAGGCGAGCCGGCGCACTTCTTCGAGACGCTCCTGCTGGGCGATCCCAGCGGCGATCACAGAGGCCAGTACGGTCGCGAAGTCGGCGTCGTCCCGGTCGAAGACCGGTCGCTCTACTGCCCTCGCCACATACAACTCGCCCCAGGCGCGCCCGTGCAGCACGATCGGCGCGACCACACAGCAGCCTCGACCGCGCCGGCGGAGCGCGTCGACCCGGTGGTGGCTGTAGCCATGTCCCCCCGGGGCGTCGACCCCGGCCCCCTCCGCCGTCTCGACCCAGGCTCGCGGCGCCCCGCCGCCGGCCCACTGCTCGTGCAGGAACTCGGTGATCTCCGGGAAGCGGTGTACGGGGTAGGTCTCGCCCTCCGGGAACTCGTCCTCGTCCGGTGCCCGGTCCCCCGCGTTGACGAGCACTCTCAGCCGACCCCGGTCACGCTCCCAGACCGACAGAGCGGCGAAGCGCCCGTCCAGCGCCTCGCACGCACCGATGGCCGCCGCCCGCCACGACTCGCGCGGAGTGTGCGCGGCGGCCATCGATTGTGCGAGCGCCACCACGGCTCGCAGCCGCACATCCTCACCCATCACCCCAGCTTAGGGTCCTTCGGACATCAGGGATGATTTCACCCTCCGGGGTGCTCCCAGGTCCGGGGCACTCCCGGATCTGCTCTCACCCCCGGGTCCGGGTCACTCTCCGGGCCACTGCGGCTTGCGCTTCTCGTTGAACGCGGCCACGCCTTCCGCGCGATCCCCGGAGAACGCCACCGAGCGCCACGCCGCGTCCTCGACCTCAAGTCCCGCGCGCAGGTCGAGACCGTGCCCGAGGCGCATCGCACGCTTGGCCGCGCGCAGGCCGACCGGAGAGTTCACAGCGATCCGCGCGGCGAGTTCCAGCGCCGCCCCGCGAGCATCGTCGGCAAGCTCGTCCACGAGACCCAACTCCCGCGCCTCGGCCGCCTCCACACGCCGCGCGGTGAACACCAACTCCGCGGCACGTGCCGTGCCGACCCGGCGCGGCAGCAGCTGCGTACCGCCACCGCCCGGGATCACGCCGACCGACACCTCGGGCAGCCCGACGACGGCGGTCCGATCGGCCACGATGACGTCGCAGGAGAGCGCCAGCTCGAAGCCGCCGCCCAGGGCGAAGCCGTGCACGGCCGCGACGGTCGGCATCGGCAGCTCCAGGACCCCGGTGTAGGCGGCACGGGCGGTGGGCCGCTGCCGCACGAGCTCGGCGTCGGTGAAGGAATTGCGCTCCTTGAGGTCGGCACCGACGCAGAAGGCCCGATCGTTCGACGAGGTCAGCACGGTCACCCGTACCGACGAGTCCGCCGCGAGCGCGTCGCAGGCTTCTCCGATCGAGCGCGCCATGCCGGTGGAGACGGCGTTCATCGCCTTGGGCCGGTCGAGCACCAGCTCCGCGACATGGCCGCCCTCATGGCGGCGTACGACGACGAACTCCCCGAAGCGCTGCTCGGACATGATCAAGGCCTCCCGGCTGACGACGATGTTAACGATGGTTCACCGGGAGGTGATATTAGAGCCTTTCGCTTGAATCAGGCCGGGCCAGGGAGCGAGGTCTCGTGCACGGGGTCTCCGCAAGTTGTCAGGTGGCCCGGGGGCCGAGGCATGGGGCCCCGGGGGGCGAGGCATGGGGTCTCCCCAGGCCCCCCGGGGGCCGAGGCATGGGGTCTCCCCAGGCCCCCCAGGGGCCGAGGCATGGGGTCTCCCCAGGCCCCCTGGGGGCCGAGGGGAAGGATCGCAAGGCGGGGGAGGGAGTCCGGGGTCCCCCGCGTCAGCATGGGTGAGCCATGCCGCCCGGCGACGGGGGCACCTCCCGGGCCCGCAGGGCCAAGGGGAGCGGTATCGGGGTCTCCCCGGCGGAGCCAGGGGGAGCGGTGGCAAGGGGAACGGTGCCAAGGCACGCGAGCCGGCAAGATCCAAACGAAAGACTCTAGGTGCCCCGCCTCGTCAGCAGCCAGGGTTCGACCACTCCGAGTCCACGCACCGGGCGCTGCCACATGGGCTGCATGGCGAAGCGGTACTTGGACGGCGGCACGGGCCCATCGCCCCGCGAGCCATCCGCGGCGTCCGCTGCCCCGTTCCTGCCTTCCTTCTCGGCCATGGCCGCCTCCTCCGCGGCCTTGGCCTCGGAGACCGGCGCGTCGCCGGTTCGGGCCAGCTCCTCCGCGAACGCTCCATCCACCAGGACGGCGTCCCTCGGGGCTATCGAGGTGAGCCTGCTGGCCAGGTTCACCGTCGTGCCGAACACATCGCCCATCCGCGTGGTGACCGTCCCGAAGGCGATTCCGACCCGCAGTGCGGGCATCGTCTCGTCGTTGGCCATCGTCTCCACCAGCCGCATGGCGATCTCCGCCGCGGTGCCCGCGTCATCCGCGGCGTAGAGCACCTCGTCGCCGAGGGTCTTGATCAACCGTCCGCCGTGCGCGGCCACCAGATCGGCACAGGTGGTCTCGAACGACTCCACCAGCTCGCCGAGCTCCTCCTCCTCGAGGCGCCGGGTCAGCCGGGTGAAGCCCACCAGGTCCGCGAAGCCGACCGCGAGCCTGCGGTCCACCATTTCCTCGTCGTCGGCCGCCTGGACGACCCGGCCGGTGGCCGCGGCGAGCTGGCGCCGCCACACATAGACGAGGAACTCCTCAAGCTCCGGAAGCAGCAGCTCGACCAGGGGGTATGTGACCTCGGTGCGGGTCATGCCCGGCTCCGGGGGCTCGGTCAGGCCCTCCAGGAACGAGTCGATCTGCCATTCGGCGAGCCGTGCCGTGGTCTGCCCGGTCGACCGGGCCACCTGCACCGCCATCGGCTCGCTCAGCAGGCCGGCCTCGACCAGGCCGGCCAGTCGCCGCAGAGCGAGCACATCGGCCTCGGTGAGGGCCTTGGCCTGGCCGATGTCGGCGAAACCCATGGCACGCCAGAAGCGGGAGGCGAGGTCCATGGACACGCCCGCGGTCCTGGCGGCCTGGAAGGGCGTGTAGCGGCGGTCGGCGCCGAGGATCAGCTGTTCGAGCCGGATGGCGAGCGGATCCTTGGTGGGCTCGGCCGTGTGGTCGACCTCGTGGTGGGGGGTCGGGTAGACCGAGTCGGACGCCTGCTGCTTGCGCCCGCCGGTACCGCTGCCACTCCCGCCGGAGTCGCCGGACGACCCCCCTGAGGCCCCTGCGGCGCCGGAACCGGCCGCGCCACCGGGACCGGTGGCGCCCGTGGCACCGCTGGGTCCACCAGAACCAGCCGGTCCCGATCCACCGGAAGGCCCGGAAGCGCCCGCGCCGGAACCGGAAGTCGTGTCGTCGACGGTCACCGGCCGCCTCCTGCCCGTTCCCTGCGCACTGCCCTGCCGATCTGTCATGCCGTGCCGGGTCCGCGCACATCGCGAACCCACCGGCGCGCCTCAACGATACGGCAGGTGTGCCCTAGCTCACGTCCGGGTCGCGCACCTCGTTCAGCCGCCCGGACGCAGATGCACGATGTCACCCGCCCCGATGGGGTGGTCCTCACCGTCCGGAGTGGTCACGACCAGGCGTCCGTCCCCGTCTATGGCGACGGCCTCGCCGATCAGAGTGCGGTCCCCGGGCAGTTCGACCCGGACCCGCAGGCCGAGGGTCGAACAGCCGGCCGCGTATGTCTCCTGGAGTCGGGACAGGTGCGGGTCGCCGTTGGACGCCCGCCACTTCCCGTACCAGTCCTCCAGGGAACGCAGCAGTGCCCGCAGCAAGGGGTCGCGGTCGGTCGAGATCGCGTCTGCGAGTGCGAGCGAACCCGCCCCTGGTACCGGCAGCTCTTCCTCACGCAGGGTGACGTTGATGCCGATACCGATCACGACGCCGTCGTTGCCGACGCGCTCGGCGAGGATCCCGCCCGTCTTGCGCTCCTCGCCGCCGACCCGCACCAGCAGATCGTTCGGCCATTTGAGGGCGAAGTCCGCGCCCGCGGCCCTGGCGAGGCCCGTCGCGACGGCGACGCCCGTGAGCAGCGGCAGCCACCCCCAGCGAGCGACGGGCACGTCCGGTTTGAGCAGTACGGAGAGGAAGAGTCCGGAGCGCGCGGGCGCCGTCCAGCTCCGGTCGAGACGGCCGCGGCCCGCGGTCTGCTCCTCTGCGACGAGCACCGCGCCTTCCGCCAGCCCGGCCGCCCGTGCGGCCAGATCGGAATTGGTGGATCCGGTGGAGTCGACGACATCGAGGGAGGTCCACAGCCCACCGGGGCGCAGCAGGGCACGGCGCAGCGCCGCCTCGTTGAGCGGGGGCCGGTCGAGATTCGACCAACGGCCTTCGGATGCGGCGGGAGGGGGAGGGGGAGGGGTCATGGGGCACAGCTTGGCCCGTTCGAGGCCGGGAAGGCCAATGCGAGCCGGTGCGAGCCCCGCCGGTCGGATCGGACCGGAACGAGCCAAAACAAGCCGGAACGAGCCGGAACGAGCCGGAACGAGCCGGAACGACGGTACTTCGCGAGCGAACCGCCCTTCGACCCCCCTGACGAGCGCCATGAGGCGTCACACACCGCCCCCACCACAACGCGTCCCGTCACTCGCGCAAGCTCGGCGCGGTGTGGCAAACGCCGCACTGCGCTGCCGTAGCCGCGCCGATACGCTACGAGCCAGTAGCCCGACACCACCGGGTGTCCCCCAATACCCCCGTGACCAGCCAGGGAGCCGCAGCCCGATGTCCGAGCCGGCAGAGCCTCAAGAGATCGACATCCACACCACCGCTGGCAAGCTCGAAGACTTCCAGCGCCGCGTCCACGAGGCGACCCACGCCGGTTCCGCGCGCGCCGTCGAGAAGCAGCACGCCAAGGGCAAGCTGACGGCTCGCGAGCGAGTCGAACTCCTCCTCGACGAGGGTTCGTTCGTGGAGCTGGACGAGCTCGCGCGGCACCGCTCCACCAACTTCGGCCTGGAGAAGACCCGTCCGTACGGAGACGGTGTCGTCACCGGCTACGGCACGGTGGACGGGCGCCCGGTGGCCGTGTTCTCACAGGACTTCACGGTCTTCGGCGGGGCGCTGGGCGAGGTGTACGGCCAGAAGATCGTCAAGGTGATGGACTTCGCGCTGAAGACCGGCTGCCCGGTGATCGGCATCAACGACTCCGGTGGCGCCCGTATCCAGGAGGGCGTGATGGCCCTCGGCATGTACGGCGAGATCTTCCGCCGCAACACCCACGCCTCCGGTGTGATCCCGCAGATCTCGCTGATCGTCGGCCCCTGCGCGGGCGGCGCGGTGTACTCCCCCGCCATCACGGACTTCACGGTGATGGTCGACCAGACCTCGCACATGTTCATCACCGGCCCGGACGTCATCAAGACGGTCACCGGCGAGGACGTGGGCTTCGAGGAGCTCGGCGGCGCCCGTACGCACAACACCACCTCCGGTGTCGCGCACCACATGTCGGGCGACGAGAAGGAGGCGATCGAGTACGTCAAGTCCCTGCTCTCGTACCTGCCGTCGAACAATCTCTCCGAGCCGCCCGCCTTCCCGGAGGAGGCCGTCCTCGACCTCACCGACGAGGACCGCGAGCTGGACACGCTCATCCCGGACAGCGCCAACCAGCCGTATGACATTCACACCGTCATCGAGCATGTACTGGACGACGGCGACTTCCTGGAGACCCAGGCGATGTTCGCGCCGAACATCGTCACCGGCTTCGGCCGGGTCGAAGGCTTCCCGGTCGGCATCGTGGCCAACCAGCCGATGCAGTTCGCGGGCTGCCTGAACATCGACGCCAGCGAGAAGGCCGCGCGGTTCGTGCGCACCTGCGACGCGTTCAACATCCCGGTGGTGACCTTCGTGGACGTGCCCGGCTTCCTGCCGGGTGTCGACCAGGAGTACAACGGCATCATCCGGCGCGGCGCCAAGCTGATCTACGCCTACGCCGAGGCGACGGTCCCGCTGATCACCGTGATCACGCGGAAGGCTTTCGGCGGCGCGTACGACGTGATGGGCTCGAAGCACCTGGGTGCCGACCTCAACCTGGCCTGGCCGACCGCGCAGATCGCCGTCATGGGCGCGCAGGGCGCGGTGAACATCCTGCACCGCCGCACGATCGCGGCGGCCGGCGACGATGTGGAACAGGTGCGCGCCGAGCTGATCCAGGACTACGAGGACACGCTGCTCAACCCGTACACCGCGGCCGAGCGCGGCTACATCGACGCCGTGATCATGCCGTCCGACACCCGCGCGCAGATCGTCAAGGGTCTGCGTCAGCTGCGGACGAAGCGGGAAAGCCTTCCCCCGAAGAAGCACGGGAACATCCCCCTCTGAGCCCGGCACATCCGGAAAGGAGCCGCTGTGATCAAGGTCGTACGGGGCAACCCCACCCCCGAGGAGCTGGCCGCCGCACTGGCGGTGGTCCAGGCGCGCGCCGCGGCGACGGCTTCGGCCGCACCGGGCGCGCCGAGGGTGCCCGAGGAGTGGTCGGACCCGGCCAGGATCGCCCGGGCGCGGTCCCGGCAGCCGGGACCGCGGGCCTGGACGCGTACCTTCTGGCCCGCCTGAGCACCCGTCCGAAAACCTGACGACGCGGGTCGGGCCGGGCGGACACAATGCGTCCATGACCGACCCCGCACCCGCGCTCGCCGGGCCGAAACCCGACTTCCGTACCAAGCCCACGCTGAGCGGGACGCGGGTGCTGCTCCGCCCGGTCACGGCGGACGACCTGCCCGCGCTGCTGCCGATGTTCGACGACCCGGAGGCTTCCCGGCTCACCGGCAACCACGCGGACGGCGACCGACTCAGCGAGGCGCGGCTGCGGCGGTGGTACGCCACGCGCGGCGACCAGGACGACCGGCTGGACCTCGCCGTGGTCGACCGGGCGACGGGCGTCGTCGTCGGCGAGGTGGTGCTGAACCTGTGGGACCCGGGCAACGAGAGCTGCGGCTTCCGCATCTGCCTCGTGCCCGGGACGTACGGGCAGGGCCTGGGGACCGAGGCGACCCGGCTGATCGTCGGCTACGGGTTCGAGCAGCTGGGGTTGCACCGCGTCTCACTGGAGGTCTACGCGTTCAACCCGCGAGCCCGCCGTGCCTACGAGAAGGTCGGGTTCGTCGCCGAGGGCGTGCTGCGTGACGCCCTGCTGTGGGAGGGCGAGCGGGTGGACGCGACGGTGATGTCGATTCTGGCGCCGGAATGGTCCCGGCACCGCGGGCTACCGGCGGTCGAGTCGCTCTCCGGCAGTTGAGTACGCGTACTCAGGCGCCGGTGCCCGCCGGGGCCGCACGATGGAACCATGCTCTGGTCAGACCCGAAGGACGAACCGCCTCAGGAGCTGCGCGACATGGAGGTGATGATGCGCCGGGCGGGCGTGCTGCTGGCACTGGTGGTGATCATCGGCATGATCGCTGTGGGGCTGCGCTGAGTCCGCTGCGGAACTGAGTCCAAGTGCAGCCTCAGGGCGTTTCGGGGCCTGTCCGCATCCGGATTCCGTTCACGGGACCGCGACACGCCCGGCCCCCTACGATGGCCCGCATGACCGATCAGCAGCGCCGCCGTCTCGTTCTCGCCTCCGCGTCCCCCGCCCGTCTCGGGCTGCTCCGCCATGCGGGACTCGGCCCCGAGGTGCTCGTCAGCGGAGTGGACGAGGACGCACTGACCGCGCCCAACCCCACCGAACTGGCGCTGGTGCTCGCGGAGGCGAAGGCCGCCGCCGTGGCGGACCGGCAGGAAGCCGCCGGTGCCCTGGTCATCGGCTGTGATTCGGTGCTGGACCTGGACGGCGGGGCCCTGGGCAAGCCCGCGGACGCCGAGGAGGCCATCGCCCGTTGGAAGGCCATGCGCGGCCGGGCGGGCGTACTGCGGACCGGGCACTGCGTGATCGACAACGCCACCGGGCGGCGTGCCTCGGCGACGGCGTCCACCACGGTGAATTTCGGCGACCCCACGGACGCCGAGATCGCCGCCTACGTGGCGAGCGGCGAACCGCTGCGGGTCGCGGGCGCGTTCACCCTGGACGGGCGCTCATCACCGTTCGTGGACTCCATCGAGGGCGACTACGGCAATGTCATCGGGCTGTCGCTGCCGCTGCTGCGGCGCCTGCTCGGCGAACTCGGCATCAAGATCACGGACCTCTGGGTCTGAGAAACCGCGACACCGCGCCCGCGTGGGCCCGGAGCGTGTCTGCTCGCGCCTTACGCGGGCGCCGCGTCGCCCGGCGCGGTCGCCGGGCCCTCCGGGGTGCCGGTGGGCGCGTGGTCGGCGGGCTCGTCCGGAGCGCCCGGCGCCCCCGCCCCGTACACCACCAGCGCCAGCACGATCAGCCCCAGCACCGCCATCATGAACGCGAACGCGTGCCAGCCGAGCAGCCCCACGGTCACCGCGCCGATGACCCCGTGCATCACCGCGCAGACGATCAGCAGGACGCGCCCGAAGCGGCCGGGCGCACGGTCCCTGATTCCGGCGATCAGCAGCAGCACCCCGCATGCGGCCAGGAAGAGACCGAAGACCCCGCCCATCACCCAGGTGGCGGTGACCATGTGATCGGGGTCCATGCCGTCGAGCGACATGTTCTGCTTGCCCACGAAGGTGGCCATGATGCCGTTGATGACCACGATGCCGACGGCCTCAAGGAAGAGCACGAGGGCCGCCACGACGGCCACCAGTCTGCGCGCCACGGCGCCCACCCCACAGTTCCCAGCGGTCTGTTACCAGTAGTACGAATGACAGGGCGAACGCTACTAACGGGTAAACCCGCGGACAAGGGCCAGGGCACAGGCAAAGAATCATTCGCCCATTCGTAGGGACTCCACAAAGAATCGAGCCGCGCGGCTTAATCCTTGGTCAGAGACCTAGACCACACAGGAGGGCTACGCTGCACGGCAGGAACCAGGCGTACCGTGGTGCGACAAGGGGTTTCACGGTATGGGTATGTCCCGGATCACCCTCCGTGTGGGCAAGCTCACGAGTGGGAACGGGTCGAAAGCCCGTGTCGGTAGTCCCTAAACTCAGCGTGTTTGAGCGAAGTCTTCGGCGCGGTGACCCGCCGAGCACTCCGGCAGGGAGGATCCCGGGCGGGGTCCGGCCCGCGGCGTAGGTAGCCGCAGACCGGGGGTGGCATCCCCCCGGACCACACAGCAAGGAGGGAGCCATCGTGCGCAAGGTGCTCATCGCCAACCGAGGCGAGATCGCTGTCCGCGTTGCCCGTGCATGCCGGGACGCCGGGATCGCGAGCGTAGCCGTCTACGCCGATCCGGACCGTGACGCACTGCACGTCCGCGCGGCCGACGAGGCGTTCGCCCTGGGCGGTGACACCCCGGCGGCCAGCTATCTGGACATGGGCAAGGTCCTGAAGGCCGCGGCCGATTCGGGCGCCGACGCCATCCACCCCGGATATGGCTTCCTCTCCGAGAACGCCGAGTTCGCCCAGGCCGTCATCGACGCCGGGCTGACCTGGATCGGCCCCCCGCCCGCAGCGATCCGCGACCTCGGCGACAAGGTCGCCGCCCGCCACATCGCGCAGCGCGCCGGCGCCCCGCTGGTCGCCGGCACCCCGGACCCGGTCTCGGGCGCCGACGAGGTCGTGGCGTTCGCCCGGGAGCACGGCCTCCCGATCGCCATCAAGGCCGCCTTCGGCGGCGGCGGGCGCGGCCTGAAGGTCGCCCGCACCCTCGAAGAGGTCCCCGAGCTGTACGACTCCGCCGTGCGCGAGGCCGTGGCCGCCTTCGGCCGCGGCGAGTGCTTCGTCGAGCGCTACCTCGACAAGCCCCGCCACGTCGAGACCCAGTGCCTGGCCGACCAGCACGGCAACGTGGTGGTCGTCTCCACCCGCGACTGCTCCCTCCAGCGCCGCCACCAGAAGCTGGTCGAGGAGGCGCCCGCGCCGTTCCTGACGGACGAGCAGAACGCGGAGCTGTACCGCGCGTCCAAAGCCATCCTCAAGGAAGCCGGTTACGTCGGCGCCGGCACCGTCGAGTTCCTCGTCGGCATGGACGGCACGATCTCCTTCCTCGAGGTCAACACCCGTCTCCAGGTGGAGCACCCGGTCACCGAGGAGGTCACCGGCATCGACCTGGTGCGCGAGATGTTCCGCATCGCAGACGGTGAGGCGCTCGGCTACGACGACCCGAAGCTGCGCGGACACTCCTTCGAGTTCCGTATCAACGGTGAGGACCCGGGCCGCAACTTCCTCCCCGCGCCGGGCACGGTCACCAGTTTCTCCGCGCCGACCGGCCCCGGCGTCCGGCTGGACGCGGGTGTCGAGTCCGGCAGCGTCATCGGACCTGCCTGGGACTCGCTGCTCGCCAAGCTGATCATCACCGGCGCGACCCGCGAGCAGGCCCTCCAGCGCGCGCGGCGCGCGCTGGAGGAGTTCCAGGTCGAGGGGATGGCCACGGCCATCCCGTTCCACCGCGCCGCGGTGGCCGACCCCGCCTTCGCCCCGGAGGGCGGCAAGCCGTTCACCGTCCACACCCGGTGGATCGAGACCGAGTTCGTCAACGAGATCAAGCCGTTCGCGGTCCCGGCTGACGCCGAGGCCGAGGACGAGCCCGGCCGCGAGACCGTCGTGGTCGAGGTCGGCGGCAAGCGCCTCGAAGTCTCGCTGCCGTCTTCGCTGGGCATGACCCTGGCCCGCACCGCCGCCGCGGGCGGCGCCAAGCCGAAGCGCCGTGCGGCCAAGAAGTCCGGCCCGGCCGCGTCCGGTGACACGCTCGCGTCCCCGATGCAGGGCACGATCGTCAAGGTCGCGGTCGAGGAGGGCCAGCAGGTCAACGAGGGCGACCTGGTCGTCGTCCTGGAGGCCATGAAGATGGAGCAGCCGCTGAACGCGCACCGTTCCGGCACCGTCAAGGGCCTTTCCGCGGAGGTGGGCGCGTCGCTCACCTCCGGTGCGGTGATCTGCGAGATCAAGGACTGACATCGCCGGTACGTGTGTGGGCCCAAGCATTCCCGGCGGGGCCCGCACACGTACCGGGCCTTGCGGCATGCTGGGTGCCATGACCACGAGCACCACGGGCACGGCGGCCTCGGGTACGTCGGGCGTCCCGGCCGGGGCCTCCCGGCCGATGCGGGCCGACGCTCGCCGCAACTACGAGCGTCTGCTCGTCGAGGCACGCGCCGCGTTCGCGGAGCACGGTACGGACGCGTCCCTGGAGGACATCGCCCGGCGCGCGGGCGTGGGCATCGGCACTCTCTACCGCCACTTCCCGAATCGCCACGCACTGATGAACGCGGTGTTCCAGGATGCCCTGGCAGCCCTGCTGGAGCGCTCGCGTCAACTGGCGTCGGCTGAGCAGCCGTGCGGGGCGCTGGTGGAGTGGCTGCGCGCCATCATCACTCACACCGGTGAGTACCGGGGGGTGGCGCGGGCCCTGATGTCCGCCTCGCTGTCCCAGTGCAGCGAGCCTCTGTGTGAGGCGGGGGCGGCGCTGCTGGCGCGTGCGCAGGAGGCGGAGGTGGTGCGTGCGGATGTCTCGATCGGCGACCTGATGCAGCTCACCAACGCTATCGCCCTCGCCGCGGAGCAGGCTCCGAACGACCCCGCCCTCCCGGACCGCCTGCTCCGCCTGACCCTCCGCGGCCTCCACCCCTAAGGTGCCGGAGACACCCCTGCCCACCACACGGAGCAGGGAAGCAGGGAGCACCTCGAAACTCCGGGCACCGCTGCGGGGTGCAGGACACCGTGACACCCCGCAGCACGCGCCCCGGCACACAGCAGATGACTACCTTCTACGGAGGTCCGCCACACGGGCGGGCTGCTCCGCCAGGACCGCAGTCCTCAGTGCCGCGCCGGCACCCGCCCCCGGGTGCGTACGCCGCTGGCCCGGCAGGGGCACCTCATGGCGAGGGCGGGCGGCACCACCGCCTGCGCCGGCCACCGCGATCTGGACGCCCTGGTCGGCCAGGGCCTGGAGCTCGGTCGCCGCCCGGTCGTCGTGCGGCGGGGGCTCGTCGGTCACCAGGCGGGTGATCACATCCGTCGGCACGGTCTGGAACATCGTGTCCGTACCGAGCTTGGTGTGGTCCGCGAGTACCACCACCTCCGCCGCCGCCTGCACCAGCGCCCGATCGACGCTCGCCGACAGCATGTTGGACGTGGACAGACCGCGCTCGGCCGTGAGCCCGCTCCCGGAGAGGAAGGCACGTGACACCCGCAGCCCCTGGAGGGACTGCTCCGCCCCACTGCCGACCAGCGCGTAGTTCGAGCCACGCAGGGTGCCTCCGGTCATGACGACCTCGACGCGGTTGGCGTGCGCGAGCGCTTGGGCGACCAGCAGCGAGTTGGTCACCACGGTCAGCCCGGGGACCCGCGCGAGCCGGCGTGCCAGCTCCTGCGTGGTCGTGCCGGCGCCGACCACGATGGCCTCGCCTTCTTCGACCAGGGCCGCGGCGGCGTCGGCGATCGCCGTCTTCTCCGCGGTCGCGAGATGGGATTTCTGCGGGAAGCCGGACTCTCGCGTGAATCCACCCGGCAGCACCGCACCGCCATGCCGGCGGTCGAGGAGTCCTTCTGCCTCAAGCGCGCGCACGTCCCGGCGTACGGTCACTTCGGAGGTCTGGACTACGCGGGCGAGCTCACGGAGCGACACGGCTCCATTGGCGCGCACCATTTCGAGGATCAACTGACGACGTTCTGCAGCGAACACGAAACTGACAGTAACCTGACCGGCCGACACTTTTCAGCGCTTTGCGCCGAATCGGCGAAGTTCCGTACAAGAAGGACCCCGTCATGGTATGACCCCGTCACACCGTGTCAGGAGGTACGCCCCACTTGGCCCGTGAATGCCCGCGATATGCCTGGCCCGCGCTTCGCCGGCGCGTCACCTAGGCCTCTCCGGCCGCCTTGCGCGTGTGCAGCTGCCGTGCGACTTCCGCGATCGAGCCCGAAAGCGAGGGGTACACGGTGAAAGCGTTTGCGATCTGTTCCACCGTCAGATTGTTGTCGACCGCGATCGAGATGGGGTGGATCAGTTCCGAAGCGCGCGGGGCCACGACCACACCGCCGACCACGATCCCGGTGCCGGGACGGCAGAAGATCTTGACGAAACCGTCCCGGATGCCCTGCATCTTCGCGCGAGGATTGCGCAGCAGCGGCAGCTTGACGGCGCGGGCGTCGATCACACCGGCGTCCACATCCGCCTGGGTGTAGCCGACGGTGGCGATCTCCGGGTCGGTGAAGACGTTCGACGAGACCGTCTTGAGGTTCAGCGGGGCGACCGCGTCGCCGAGGAAGTGGTACATCGCGATACGGCCCTGCATCGCGGCGACCGAGGCGAGCGCGAAGACGCCGGTGACGTCCCCGGCCGCGTACACACCGGGCGCGGACGTGCGCGAGACCTTGTCGGTCCAGATGTGCCCGGACTCCTTGAGGCGCACCCCCGCGTCCTCCAGGCCCATTCCCTCGGAGTTGGGGATCGCGCCGACGGCCATCAGGCAGTGCGTGCCCGAGATGACCCGGCCGTCCGCGAGCGTCACCTCCACCCGGTCCCCGACACGCTTGGCCGACTGGGCGCGGGAGCGCGCCATGACGTTCATGCCACGGCGCCGGAACACGTCCTCCAGTACGGCCGCCGCGTCCGGGTCCTCGCCCGGGAGCACGCGGTCGCGGGAGGAGACGAGGGTGACCCTGGACCCCAGCGCCTGGTACGCGCCGGCGAACTCGGCGCCCGTGACACCGGAGCCCACCACGATCAGTTCCTCGGGGAGCTCGGTGAGGTCGTAGACCTGGGTCCAGTTCAGGATGCGCTCACCGTCGGGCTGCGCGTCGGGGATCTCACGCGGGTGACCGCCGGTGGCGATCAGCACCGCGTCGGCCGTGAGGGTCTCCTCGGTGCCGTCCGCCGCCGTGACGATGACCTGACGGGAGCCGTCGGTGGCCTGCCGACCGTTGAGCCTGCCGCGGCCCCGCATGACACGGGCACCCGCCCGGGTGACGGATGCGGTGATGTCGTGGGACTGGGCGAGCGCGAGCCGCTTCACCCGTCGGTTGACCTTGCCGAGGTCGACGCCCACGATCCGGGCCGGCTGCTCGATGTGCGGGGTGTCGTCGGCCACGATGATGCCGAGCTCCTCGTGGGAGGAGTCGAAATTGGTCATCACCTCGGCGGTGGCGATCAGGGTCTTCGAAGGCACGCAGTCGGTGAGCACGGAGGCTCCGCCGAGGCCGTCGCTGTCGACGACGGTCACCTCCGCGCCGAGCTGGGCCGCCACCAGGGCCGCCTCGTATCCGCCGGGTCCGCCGCCGATGATCACGATCCGGGTCACTGGGGTTACGCCTCGCGCTCTCGCTCTGCCGGGTGGTGCCGTCCCACCCATTGTCCCGCACGCTTCAAGGTGCTTCGCGCCGGGTCGCGTTTCGGACGGACCTGGACGGCTTCACACGTCGGAGACCGGGCTCGGCACGTGATGCGGACCGTGGAGACAGGCCAACGGCGCTCCCCCTCCCGTACCCTCGACCTCATGTCGCTCTACGCCGCGTACGCCGGCAACCTCGACGCGCGGCTGATGACCCGCCGCGCCCCGCACTCCCCGCTGCGAGGCACGGGCTGGCTCAGCGGCTGGCGGCTGACGTTCGGCGGCGAGCAGATGGGCTGGGAGGGAGCGCTGGCCACCATCGTGGAGGCGCCCCGCTCCCAGGTCTTCGTCGCGTTGTACGACATCGCGCCGCTGGACGAGGACTCGATGGACCGCTGGGAAGGCGTCGGGCTCGACATATACCGGCGGATGCGAGTGCGCGTGCACACGCTGGACGGCGAGGAAGCGGCCTGGGTGTACGTGCTGAACGGCTACGAGGGCGGGCTGCCGTCGGCGCGCTACCTGGGTGAGATCGCCGACGCCGCGGAGTCGGCAGGGGCGCCGCACGACTACGTGATGGAGCTGCGCAAGCGCCCCTGTTAGGCCGGATCGAACCAGACCGGTCGAGTCGGGCCGAACGAGGCCGAGTCGCACGGACTCGGGCCGGGTCGGGCACTCGGCGGCACGCGGCTCCCCCGCATCGGACCGGATCCGCCGTTCGCGCATGGCGACGTTCATGCGTTCGACGCACGCGGCCCATCGGCGGCTCTTGTCGGAAGCGACGAGAAACCGGCCGGATATCTAGTGAGCATCGTCATCTACGCGCGTAGGGCATCTCGGGCTAGGCTTTGCCTGTGAACGTTTCTGTTACCCCGGATCCCCATGCCGCCGCCTCCGAGGCCGCTGCCCGCCTGCGTGAGCTCACGGGCGCCGAGACCCACGACGTCGCCCTGGTGATGGGCTCCGGCTGGGCGCCGGCCGTCGACGCCCTCGGCGCTCCCGAGACCGAATTCCCGGTCACCGAGCTGCCCGGCTTCCCCCCGCCCGTCGTCGAGGGACACGGCGGCAAGATCCGCTCTTACAAGATCGGCGAGAAGCGCGCGCTGGTCTTCCTCGGCCGCACCCACTACTACGAGGGCCGAGGCGTCGCCGCTGTCGCCCACGGTGTGCGCACCGCCGTCGCGGCGGGCTGCAAGACCGTCGTCCTCACCAACGGCTGCGGCGGTCTGCGTGAGGGCATGCGCCCCGGCCAGCCCGTGCTGATCAGCGACCACATCAATCTGACGGCCGCGTCCCCGATCGTCGGCGCGAACTTCGTGGACCTGACCGACCTGTACTCGCCGCGGCTGCGGGCCCTGTGCAAGGAGGTGGACGCGTCGCTGGAGGAGGGCGTGTACGTCCAGTTCCCCGGCCCGCACTACGAGACCCCGGCCGAGATCAACATGGTCCGTGTGATGGGTGGCGACCTCGTCGGCATGTCCACCGTCCTGGAGGCGATCGCGGCACGCGAGGCCGGCGCCGAGGTGCTCGGCATCTCCCTGGTCACCAATCTGGCCGCGGGCCTGTCGGGCGAGCCCCTCAACCACGAGGAGGTCCTCCAGGCGGGACGCGACTCCGCGGCGCGGATGGGTGAGCTGCTGACGCAGGTCCTCTCCCGTATCTGAGGGCTTCTCCCTGAACACGGCACGGTGCGGGCACCGCGATGTGCCCGCACCGCCGCGGTTCACCGCCCTGGCACGGGATGGGGCGCGGGCTCGGCGGTGCGCTCGCCCGTGGCGGCGTCCGGAGCCTCCGTTCCCGGACCCCCCGCGCGCCCCGATGGCTGGGGCAGGCCCGCCTGAGCGGGTATCCCTGAGCCGTACGCACAACGACATCCAAGAGAGGCACTCACCGTGGCGCAGGACCTGATCGCCAGAGCACAGGCTTGGCTCGCCGAGGACCCCGACGCCGAGACTCGGGACGAGCTCAGCCGCCTGATCGAGGCCGGGGACACCACGGATCTGGAGGCGCGGTTCGCCGGGACGCTCCAGTTCGGGACGGCCGGGCTGCGAGGGGAACTCGGGGCCGGGCCCATGCGGATGAACCGTGCCGTGGTCATCCGGGCCGCCGCCGGGCTCGCCGCCTACCTGAAGGCACAGGGGCACACCGACGGCCTCGTCGTCATCGGCTACGACGCCCGCTACAAGTCGGCTGACTTCGCCCGGGACACCGCCGCAGTGATGATCGGCGCCGGGCTGCGCGCCGCGCTGCTTCCCCGGCCGCTGCCGACACCGGTGCTCGCGTTCGCGATCAGGCACCTGGGAGCCGTCGCCGGTGTCGAGGTGACCGCCAGCCACAACCCGCCGCGCGACAACGGCTACAAGGTCTACCTGGGCGACGGCTCGCAGATCGTGTCGCCCGCCGACGCCGGGATAGCCGAACGGATCGACGCGGTGGGCGGCCTGCACGACGTCCCGCGGCCCGGTTCGGGCTGGGAGACGCTCGGGGACGAGGTCCTCGACGCGTATCTGGCGCGTACGGACGTCGTGCTGACCCCCGCCTCGCCGCGTACCGCCCGTGTGGTCTACACGGCCATGCACGGCGTCGGCACGGACGTGGTGCTGGCGGCCTGGGAGCGTGCCGGTTTCCCCGCGCCGGTGCTGGTGGACGAGCAGGCGGAGCCCGATCCCGCGTTTCCCACCGTCGCGTTCCCGAACCCGGAGGAGCCGGGTGCGATGGACCTGGCCTTCGTCAAGGCGCGGGAGGTCGGGCCCGACATCGTGATCGCCAACGACCCGGACGCCGACCGCTGCGCCGTCGCCGTCCCGGACGACGGTGCCGACGGGGGCTGGCGGATGCTCCGCGGTGACGAGGTGGGCGCGCTGCTGGCCGCGCACCTGGTCCGCAAGGGCGTCCGCGCCGGGGACGCACGGCACACCTTCGCCGAGTCGATCGTGTCGTCCTCGCTGCTCGGCCGGATCGCCGAGGCGGCCGGTCTCGGCTACGAGGAGACCCTGACCGGGTTCAAGTGGATCGCCCGTGTCGAGGGCCTGCGGTACGGCTACGAGGAGGCGCTGGGCTACTGCGTCGACCCCGAGGGCGTACGCGACAAGGACGGCATCACCGCCGCCCTGCTGGTCGCGGAGCTGGCCTCCGAGCTGAAGGCTCAGGGCCGCGGCCTCTCCGACCTGCTGGACGATCTCGCCGTCGCGCACGGACTGCACGCCACCGACCAGCTCTCGGTCCGGGTCGAGGACCTCGGCATCATCGCGGACGCGATGCGCAGACTGCGTGAGCAGCCGCCGGTGCTGCTGGCCGGGTTGCACGTGGTCTCGGCGGAGGACCTCACCAAGGGCACCGCCCAGCTGCCGCCCACGGACGGCCTGCGGTACTACCTGGAGGGCGAGTTCAAGGCCCGGGTGATCGTCCGCCCGAGCGGTACCGAGCCCAAGCTGAAGTGCTATCTGGAGGTCGTGGTCCCGGTCGGCGACGCCCGCGAGCTCTCCGCCGCGCGCGGTCGCGCCGCCGACGTCCTGGGGGCGATCAAGACGGACCTGGCGACTGCCGCCGGTATCTGACGTACGGTCAGAGGCATGAGGGGGCGTCCTCCTGCGGGTGAATCCCGTACGGCAGTTGACGCAGCCGCCCGTGCCCTGCCCCGGCAGTGCGGGTGAAGGTGACCACGGCATCACGCCCGCCGAACCACCGGAGCAGCCGCAGTGCCCCCGACCGCGACAGCGCACCATCGCACCGTCCCCGCCTCCCGCCGCCCACCGGCCACGGGAGGCGGGCGTGCACCGGGTGGCGCGCGGCGGCGGGTCTCACTGGCCTTGCGCAAGGTCGCCCCCGCGCTGCTCGGATACGCGGTGGTCCGACTTTTCGTGCTGCTCGTGCTGGCCCGCTGGAGCCATGTGCAGGGCCGCGGCCTGTGGCCCACACTGGCCACCACCTGGGACTCACGCTGGTACGTGGGCATCGCGGACCACGGCTACCAGCAGGAGCTCGGCACCGCGCTCGACTCCAACAACCTGGCCTTCTTCCCGCTCTACCCCATGCTGATGAAGGCCGTCGCCGCGGTGACGCCCGGCACCCGCGCCTCCGTCGCGCTGGCGATCGCCGTGGCGGCGTCGCTGGTCGCGGCATGGGGCGTCTTCGCGATCGGCGACCTGCTGCACGGGCGGCGCACCGGGACCGTGCTCGCCGTGCTCTGGGCCGCCGGCCCCGTCGGAGTCGTCCAGTGGATGGGCTACACCGAGTCCCTGTTCACCGCCCTCACCGCTTGGGCCCTCTACGCGGGACTCAGAAACCGCTGGCTGTGGGCGGGCTCGCTCGCGACGCTGGCCGGGCTGACCCGGCCGACCGGAATCGCCGTGGCCGCCGCCGTGGCCCTGGCGGGCCTGGTGGCGTACGCGCGCCTCCGGGACCGGCGGGCACTGGCCGGCGTGCTGCTCGCACCCTTGGGGTGGGCCGGGTATGTCGGCTGGGTGGGGCTGCGAGTCGGCCGCTGGGACGGATACTTCGCCGTGCAGAAGCTGTGGCGCAACGAGTGGGACGGCGGCCGGGAGACGCTCCGGCAACTGCGCCGACAACTGGCCGAGGACACGACGCCCACGCTGTTCCTGGTCCTGGTGTCGCTCGTCCTGATCCTGTCCGCCGGCTTGTTCCTGCTCTGCCTGGCGGACCGCCAGCCGCTCCTGCTGCTGGTCTACTCGGGCGTGCTGCTGGCCGTCGTCCTCGGCAGCGGGGGCGTCTACTTCCCCCGGGCGCGGTTCCTCATGCCGGCGTTTCCCCTCCTGCTGCCGATCGCCCTGGCGGTGGCACGGGCCCGGCGTGCCGTCGTGGCCCTGGTGCTGGGAGGTGCGGTGCTCGGGTCGGCTTGGTTCGGCTCGTATCTGCTGCTGGTGTGGTCAGGACCCCCGTGACCCCTTCGGATGCGACCCGCTCGCCCCGGCGGGCTTGGCAGAGCACGGTCGGCTTCGGGCCTCTGTCGCCATCCTCGTCGTGGCCGCCGAGCACGCGGGGCGTGACAGCGCCCCGGCGGGGCGTCAGCCCGTGACCAGCAGCACCACGAGCAGGATCCCGCCCGCCACCGCGGGGGCTATGACCTCATAGGACCAGCGCACTCGGGCATCGCCCTGCGCCCCCGGCAGGGCGGCACAGCGCTCGCTCATCTCGCGCAGGTCCTTGACCGTCTGGTCGGCGGGCGCCATCCGTGATCCGGCGTCGTCGACGTCAGCGGTCACGCGGGTGCGGCCGTGCGGGTCGTCCACCGCGGCCCTGGCCTGCCTGCGGGCCGCTCGCTTGCGCCTGCCCAGCGACACCGGCACCGCCCACAGCTGGTACTTGGCGCCCTGCTGGGTGAAGACCTCGCTCGAATACCCGGATCTGATGTCGGCGACCGATGCCCACGGGAGCGTGATCGTGCGGAACGGGTTCCTGATCCGGAGCCGGTCGTCATTGGCGAACACCGCCGGCCGGAGCGTGAACGAGACGATCAACGGCACGGCGCACAGCAGCGCCGCGAGCGCCAGCCAGGGCGCGCGCCCTGCGCCGTGCAGCAGCGCGTCGCCGCCGATCCAGGCGGCCACCCCGAGCATCAGCGCACCGCAGACCATCGCGGCGGCTGACCGGAAGACGCGATCGGCGTACGCCGGCTCGACGTGCTGCTGCTCGGGGCCCTGGCCTGGGCTGGAGGTCGTCATGCCATCGATTCTGCCTCACCCGTCCAAGCCCCGGGAAAGCCTGTGGACAACTATCCCGACAGCCCGGATCGCGACCCGGGGCCACGGCCCGCGCCCACCGCCCGGGGGAGCAGGGAGGAGACGGCGGAGTACATGGCGGAGAGGACGCCGGAGGAGGCACCGAACAGAGGCCGGACGACAACGAGGAGACGGCGGAGCAGACGGAGGGGGCGTCCCGAATCGACCCGGGACTGTACAGTCGCTACGCGCGTAGATATGCTCCCCTGGTGACCATGCCCACCATTGCACCTGCATTCGCTGACGTGACCTCGTCCGACAGCGCACTGCGCCGCTTCCTGCACGGGCTGCCCGGTGTCGACGCCGTCGGCCTGGAAGCGCGCGCCGCGTCTCTCGGCACCCGCTCCATCAAGACGACGGCCAAGGCGTACGCCATCGACCTGGCCATCTCGATGATCGACCTGACGACGCTGGAAGGCGCGGACACCCCGGGCAAGGTCCGGGCGCTCGCCGCCAAGGCCGTCAACCCCGACCCGACCGACCGCACGACGCCGAAGACGGCCGCCGTCTGCGTCTACCCCGACATGGTGGCCACCGCCAAGGCCGCCATCGGCGGGGCGGACGTCAAGGTCGCGTCGGTCGCCACCGCCTTCCCCGCGGGCCGTGCGGCCCTTGACGTGAAGCTCGCGGACACCCGCGACGCCGTCGCCGCCGGCGCCGACGAGATCGACATGGTGATCGACCGCGGGGCCTTCCTCGCGGGCGACTACATGAAGGTCTTCGAGGAGATCCGGGCGGTCAAGGAGGCCTCGGGCGCCGCCCGCCTGAAGGTCATCTTCGAGACCGGCGAGCTCTCCACGTACGACAACATCCGCCGCGCCTCCTGGCTCGGCATGATGGCGGGTGCCGACTTCATCAAGACCTCCACCGGCAAGGTCGCCGTCAACGCCACCCCGGCGAACACCCTGCTCATGCTGGAAGCCGTCCGCGACTTCCGCGCACAGACGGGCGTGCAGGTGGGTGTGAAGCCCGCCGGAGGCATTCGCACCAGCAAGGACGCGATCAAGTTCCTGGTGCTGGTCAACGAGACCGCCGGTACTGACTGGCTGGACAACCACTGGTTCCGCTTCGGCGCCTCCAGCCTGCTGAACGACCTGCTGATGCAGCGCCAGAAGCTGGCGACCGGCCGTTACTCCGGCCCCGACTACGTGACGGTGGACTGAGCGAGATGACCATGTCCTTTGAATACGCACCCGCTCCCGAATCGCGGTCGGTCGTCGATATCGCGCCCTCGTACGGCCTGTTCATCGACGGCGAGTTCACCGACGCCGCCGGCGGCAAGGTCTTCAAGACGGTCTCCCCGTCCACCGAGGAGGTCCTGTCCGAGGTCGCCCAGGCGGGACCCGAGGACGTCGACCGCGCCGTGAAGGCCGCCCGCAAGGCGTTCGAGAAGTGGTCCGCGCTGCCGGGCTCGGAGCGCGCCAAGTACCTGTTCCGTATCGCCCGGATCATCCAGGAGCGCTCGCGTGAGCTCGCCGTCCTGGAGACCCTCGACAACGGAAAGCCGATCAAGGAGACCCGCGACGCGGACCTGCCGCTGGTCGCCGCGCACTTCTTCTACTACGCGGGCTGGGCCGACAAGCTCGACCACGCGGGCTACGGCCCGAACCCGCGTCCACTCGGGGTGGCCGGCCAGGTCATCCCGTGGAACTTCCCGCTGCTGATGCTGGCCTGGAAGATCGCCCCGGCGCTCGCCACCGGCAACACGGTGGTGCTGAAGCCCGCCGAGACCACGCCGCTGTCAGCGCTGTTCTTCGCGGACATCTGCCGCCAGGCCGGACTGCCGAAGGGCGTCGTCAACATCCTTCCCGGATACGGCGACGCGGGCGCGGCGCTGGTCGAGCACCCGGACGTCGACAAGGTCGCCTTCACCGGCTCCACCGCGGTCGGCAAGGCGATCGCCCGCTCGGTGGCCGGGACGGACAAGAAGGTCACCCTGGAGCTGGGCGGCAAGGGCGCCAACATCGTCTTCGACGACGCCCCCATCGACCAGGCGGTCGAGGGCATCGTCGGCGGCATCTTCTTCAACCAGGGACAGGTGTGCTGCGCGGGTTCCCGGTTGCTGGTCCAGGAGTCGATCCAGGACGAGCTCCTCGACGCACTCAAGCGCCGACTGTCCACGCTGCGCCTCGGCGACCCACTGGACAAGAACACGGACATCGGCGCGATCAACTCGGCTGAGCAGCTGGCCCGGATCACCGCGCTGGCGGAGACCGGCGAGGCAGAGGGCGCCGAGCGCTGGACCGCCCCGTGCGAGCTGCCTTCGTCGGGCTACTGGTTCGCCCCGACGCTGTTCACCAACGTCACCCAGGCCCACACCATCGCCCGCGACGAGATCTTCGGCCCGGTGCTCTCGGTGCTGTCCTTCCGCACCCCGGACGAGGCCGTCGCCAAGGCCAACAACAGCCAGTACGGCCTGTCGGCCGGCATCTGGACGGAGAAGGGCTCCCGCATCCTCGCGGTGGCGAACAAACTCCGCGCCGGTGTGGTCTGGGCCAACACCTTCAACAAGTTCGATCCGACCTCGCCGTTCGGCGGTTACAAGGAGTCGGGCTTCGGCCGCGAGGGCGGCCGACACGGTCTGGAGGCCTACCTCGCCCCGTCGACCCCGAAGGGGGAGCGCGCATGAGCTCCGTTGATTCGCGCCTCAGTGTCTTCAAGACCTACAAGCTGTTCGTCGGGGGCAAGTTCCCCCGCAGCGAGAGCGGACGGGTGTACGAGGTGACCGACTCGAAGGGCAACTGGCTGGCCAACGCGCCGCTGTCGTCCCGCAAGGACGCCCGCGACGCGGTCGTCGCGGCCCGCAAGGCGTTCGGTGCCTGGTCGGGTGCCACCGCGTACAACCGCGGCCAGATCCTCTACCGCATCGCCGAGATGCTGGAGGGCCGCCGCGAGCAGTTCGTGCGCGAGGTGGCCGACGCCGAGGGCCTGTCGAAGTCCAAGGCAGGCGCGGTGGTGGACGCGGCGATCGACCGCTGGGTCTGGTACGCGGGCTGGACCGACAAGATCGGCCAGGTCGTGGGCGGGGCGAACCCGGTCGCGGGTCCCTACTTCAACCTGTCCACTCCTGAGCCGACCGGTGTCGTCACGGTGCTGGCCCCGCAGGAGTCCTCGTTCCTGGGTCTCGTGTCGGTGATCGCCCCGGCGATCACGACGGGCAACACGGTCGTCGTCATCGCCTCCGAGAAGGCCCCGCTGCCCGCGCTGTCCCTCGGCGAGGTGCTGGCCACGTCCGACCTGCCCGGCGGCGTGGTCAACGTGCTCTCCGGCCGCACCGCCGAGATCGCCACCCCGCTCGCCGCGCACCAGGACGTCAACGCGATCGACCTGACCGGAGCCGACGAGCAGCTGGCGAAGGAGTTGGAGGCCGCCGCCGCCGACAACCTCAAGCGGGTGCTCCGCCCGGGCGCAGACGACTGGTCGGCCGACCCGGGTACGCGCCGGATGACGGCGTTCCTGGAGACCAAGACCGTCTGGCACCCCACGGGTTCGCTGGGCGCGTCGGGCTCGTCGTACTGACGGTCCGCTCGACTTCGGTGACGGTCCTATCGGCTCGCTGACGATCCACCCGGGACGGAGCAGAGCCGAGAAGCCGGAGAGCCGCGCCTCCCCTCCGTCCGGGGGAGGCGCGGCTCTCCGTCGTTCTGCCGCGCACGTGTCCGCGCCCGGCGCACCCGGTCCGTGCTCAGCCCCTGCCCAGACCGCCCAGCATCGGGCCCGCCACCGGGACGTCCGGCACATGTCCGAGCGAACCGGTGGCCTGCCGGGTGTCGACGGGCTTGAAATCGGCGATCTGGGTGCCGACGCCGTTGTTCAGCGGGTCCACGGGGGTGTGCGCGAGCGGGTTCAGCGGGACGGACCTGACCGGATTGCCCACGGCCCCGGCCCCCGTCGCCCCGGTCAGTGCTCCCACGGCCGGGGCCGGTTCGAGGTCCGCGACCCGGTACGCCGGGAGCGCCGGAGCCGGCTCCGCGTGCTCAGCCGCCTGGGCCACTCCCGCGCCGCCGCCGATGGCCGCGCCGATCGCGCTGACGGTGACGGTGAGGCCGGCGGCCCTGAGCCTCGGCTGCCGTGGCTTTGCGTGTCGCGCCATGAGATTCCTGACTACTGGAGTAACGGAACGGCCACACACAGTAGTTCTTGTGTGACGCTCGATACCAACTCGACCACCGGGGGATCCCCCACGGGGGTTAATGGTTCACACTGGTGTCCCGTGAGTTCCCAACCCCTTCCGACGCGTGTCGTCCTGCTCTCCGGGCCATCCGGCTCCGGGAAGTCCTCCCTCGCCGAGCGTTCCGGTCTCCCGGTGCTGCGACTCGACGACTTCTACAAGGAAGGGGACGACCCCACGCTGCCGCTGGTCCTGGGCAGCACCGACATCGACTGGGACGACCCCGCTTCCTGGGACGCCGATGCCGCGGTGCGCGCGATCGAGGAACTGTGCCTGACGGGACGGACCACCGTGCCCGTCTACGACATCGCCACCAGCTCGCGCACCGGCTGGGAGACCCTCGCCGTCGAGCGGACCCCGCTGCTCATCGCCGAAGGCGTCTTCGCGGCGGACATCGTGCGCCGCTGCCGTGAACTCGGACTGCTCGCCGACGCGCTGTGCCTGCGCGGGCGTCCTTCCACGACCTTCCGCCGCCGTCTGCTGCGCGATCTGCGTGAGGGCCGCAAGTCGGTGCCGTTCCTGCTGCGCCGCGGCTGGCGGCTGATGCGCGCGGAGAAAGCCATCGTCGCCCGTCAGTGTGCACTCGGGGCCCACCCGTGCGGCAAGGAGGAGGCCATCGGGCGGCTCTCCGCAGCTGCTGTGGGGCGCAACCTCCAGGCGCAGGCCACCCAAGCGGCATCGCGCCCCTGACGCGGCACGCCCTGGTCAGGCGGCTCCCGCGGCGCCGCCGCGGACACGCATGGCCGGCCCGGACGTCTCGTCCTGGCCGGCCGTGGTGTTCCCCGCGCCGCTGAGATCCCCCGTGGTCCCCGCGACTCCCCCGTGCTTCCCCCGTTGAGACCGCCGACGTCCCCCGTCGCGATCCCGGTCCCCCCGTCAAGACACCCCGTATCCCCCGTGGGTGCCTTGCCCCCGTACTGCCCTCAGGCGACCAGCTCGCCGAAGGACTCTTCCTCGTCACGGCCGAAGCTGAGGGCCTCGTCCTCGCGCAGTCGGCGGAGCGACCGCCAGATGCTCGACTTCACCGTGCCGACACTGATGTCGAGGATGTCCGCGATCTCGGGATCGGTGCGGCCCTCGTAGTAGCGGAGCACCAGCATGGTGCGCTGGAGTTCGGGCAGCCGGGCCAGTGCCTGCCACAGCACCGCCCGCAGCTCCGTGCCGCGCATCGCGTCCGTCTCGCCCGCCGTCTCCGGGAGCTCCTCGGTCGGGTACTCGTTGAGCTTGCGGCGGCGCCACGCGCTGATGTGCAGATTGGTCATGGTCCGGCGCAGATAGCCGCCGACCGCCGCCTTGTCGCTGATCCGGTCCCAGGCGCGGTAGGTCGAGAAGAGCGCACTCTGGAGCAGGTCCTCCGCCTCGAACCGGTCGCCGGTCAGGTGGTAGGCCGTCGCGTACAGGGAGGCGCGGCGCTCCTGGACGTACGCGGTGAACGCCGCCTCGGCGTTGTTCACCGCACCCGCCCCTGCCACCCCCGTCGCAGCCGCCCCCGGATGTTCGGCGCCCGCACCCTCCGTGCCGGCGTCCACGATCGCCATGAAGGCCGTGGACGCCGTCGAGGACCTGTGCTGGCGCCCGGCGCCGCGAACGCACCCCCGCCCGTTCACGACGCCGGACTTCTCGGTGCTCCTCACGACGTCGTGCAGACGCGTGACAACTGCGCTCGAAGTGGTGCTGTGCAGTGCGTTCATCCCGTGCCCCCCGTCGGTTGGAGTCCTGGTACCGGCCGCCCTTCCGGCCATGTGCCAATGAGCTTGCCCGGGCACCTTCACGCCGGTGTCCGTCGACTGTCACAGAGCTGTCACAGGGCCCGAACCCGCGACTTCCACACAGCCGGGACACAGGGCCGACTCAGGTACGTGCTGCCCGGCAGTCGAAGTCCGCCACCCGCATGGGCCAGAATGGCCTGTGTGCCATTCCTGTTGCTGATCGAGGACGACGACGCCATCCGCACGGCCCTCGAACTCTCCCTGTCCCGCCAGGGCCACCGTGTGGCCACCGCGGCGACGGGCGAGGACGGCCTGAAGCTGCTGCGCGAGCAGCGGCCGGATCTGATCGTGCTGGACGTGATGCTGCCCGGCATCGACGGATTCGAGGTGTGCCGACGCATCAGGCGCACCGATCAACTGCCGATCATCCTGCTCACCGCGCGCAGCGACGACATCGACGTGGTGGTCGGCCTTGAGTCCGGCGCCGACGACTACGTCGTCAAGCCGGTGCAGGGCCGGGTGCTGGACGCCCGCATCCGTGCCGTGCTGCGGCGCGGGGAGCGCGAGTCGACCGACTCGGCGGCGTTCGGTTCGCTGGTGATCGACCGCTCCGCGATGACGGTCACCAAGAACGGCGAGGACCTCCAGCTCACACCCACCGAGTTGCGTCTGCTGCTCGAGCTGAGCCGCCGCCCCGGGCAGGCGCTGTCACGCCAGCAGTTGCTGCGGCTCGTCTGGGAGCACGACTACCTGGGCGACTCACGGCTCGTTGACGCGTGTGTCCAACGGTTGCGGGCCAAGGTCGAGGACGTGCCGTCCTCGCCGACGCTGATCCGTACCGTACGAGGAGTGGGCTACCGGCTGGATGCCCCTCAGTGACCGATGCAGGTACCCGGGCGGCGGCCCGATCCGCCGACACGGCAGGCGGCAAAGCGAAGAGAGCGATACTCGCGGGACTCGGCTGGACCAGCCTGCGTCTGCGGCTCGTGGTCGTCTTCGGCATGGTCGCGCTGACAGCCGCCGTCTCGGCTTCGGCGATCGCGTACTGGCTCAACCGCGAGGCCGTGCTGACCCGTACGCAGGACTCGGCGCTGAACGACTTCCGGCAGGAGATGCAGAACCGGGCTGCGGCGCTGCCCGTGCGGCCGACGGCGGGCGAGCTCCAGACCACCGCCGAGCAGATGGCGGGCGGCAACGCCGGGTACAGCGTGGTACTGCTCGGGGAGCGCGCCGCCGGCAAGCCGATCACCGGCGCGTCGGATCCGGATGTCTTCACGCTCGACGACGTGCCCGACTCCCTCCGTGACGCGGTGAACGAACGGCAGGCGATCACGGCGGGCAACTCGTACCCCTACCACCTCTTCTGGCTGCGCACCCAGCGCGGCAACACGCCGTATCTGGTGGGCGGTACGCGGATCGTCGGCGGCGGTCCGACCGGCTACATGTTCAAGTCCCTGGAGCAGGAGCGGGCCGATCTCAACTCGCTCGCCTGGTCCCTGGGCATCGCCACCGCGCTCGCGCTCGTCGGCTCGGCCCTGATCGCACAGGCGGCGGCCACCACCGTGCTGCGGCCGGTACGCCGGCTCGGCGAGGCGGCGCAGCGGCTCGGCGAGGGCAAGCTGGACACCCGGTTGCATGTCTCCGGCACCGACGAGCTGGCCGAGTTGTCCCGTACGTTCAACAGCGCGGCGGAGTCACTCGAGAAGAAGGTCGCGGACATGAGTGCCCGCGAGGAGTCCAGCCGCCGCTTCGTCGCCGATATGTCACATGAACTGCGTACCCCGCTCACCGCGCTGACCGCCGTGACGGAGGTGCTGGAGGACGAGCAGGAGAGCCTCGATCCGATGATCGCACCGGCCGTTGCGCTGGTGGTGAGCGAGACCCGGCGGCTGAACGACCTGGTGGAGAACCTCATGGAGGTGACCCGCTTCGACGCCGGCACGGCCCGGCTCGTCCTGGACGACGTGGACGTGGCCGACCAGGTCACCGCCTGCATCGACGCGCGCGCCTGGCTCGACGCGGTCGAACTGGACGCGGAGCGCGGCATCATGGCCCGGCTCGACCCGCGCCGCCTCGATGTCATCCTCGCCAACCTCATCGGCAACGCGCTCAAGCACGGCGGGTCACCCGTTCGGGTGGCGGTGCGTACCGAGACGAGCGAGGAGTCGGGCAAGGACGAGTTGGTGGTCGAGGTGCGGGACCACGGGCCCGGCATCCCCGAGGATGTGCTGCCCCATGTCTTCGACCGCTTCTACAAGGCCAGCGCCTCCCGGCCGCGATCGGAGGGCAGCGGACTCGGTCTCTCGATCGCCATGGAGAACGCCCTGATCCACGACGGCGGCATCAGCGCGGCCAACACCACGGACGGCGACGGCGGTGCGGTGTTCGTGCTGCGGCTGCCGCGCGATGCCTCCGGAATCGCCGAGGGCGGTTGCGGCAGGGAGCGGGACAGCGGAGGCGGCACGGCCGACGGGAACCGCGGGCACGGGGAAATCGGCGGTACCGGAGCACGGGGAGAGGCGGGCGACGCGCGGTGACCGGAAGAACTCGACGGGCGCCGCTGACCCGGCGCGCGGTTCGGGCGCTGGCGACGGCCGCCGTGCTCACCGGGGCGGTCGCGGGCTGCGGCATCAGGACCACCTCCGTGCCCGTGGACGCGGGCGCCGCGCCGTCGCGTATGTCCTGCACCCCGCCGTCTAAGGAGTCGGCCGCGCAGACGCGGCCCGAGACCCTGCCGGTGCGGGTGTACCTGGTGTGTGCGTCGGCGCTTGAGGCCGTGAACCGTACCGTGCCCCTGCACGAGACGGCCGCGGACCCCCGGCTCGCCGTCGCGTCCGCGCTGCTGGACACATTGGAGTCGGAGCCGTCGGCCGACGAGTTGGAGGCCGGGTTCAGCACGAGCGTGCGCGGCCCGCTGACCGTCGAGCAGGGTCGGAGCGGCGACCCGAAGGGCACGCTGCGCCTGAGCCGGGAGCCGGAGGACCTGCCGCCGACTGCGCTGGCACAGATCGTATGCACGTTCGCGGGCAGTGCGGCGGTCGCCGGTGGCGGGCTGCTCCTGGGCGGGCCCGGTGACTACGACCCGCGCGCCTACCGCTGTACGGACGCGACCAAGCAGCGCCCCGAGTCGGTCCTGTCGTCGGCCACTCAGGCCGGTGCCGCGGCTTCGACGGACAGCTCCGCATCGGGTGCTTACGGCCCTTCCGACGAGACGGCCTGACGGACCTGTGCAGGATCACCCGAAGGATGTAGTACAAGACGGAACCGATCCTGCCGGTCGTGTCGTCTTGGGGGTCGTGCAGCGTCAAGGTTCGGGCGGCAGCGCCGCCATCCGCTTCCGCGTGGCGGGAAGCGTACTCCTCCTCTCACATCTGGCACTGGTGGGTTGGCTGACTCTTCGCCCGCTCGACGTGATGTGGGTGACGGCGGCGAATCTGGAGCCGTTCGCCGGGATCAGAGCTGACCTGGCGCTGGGCCCCATCGAGGCGGCGCGCCGGATCGGCGAGGGCCTGATGCTGCTCGCCCCGCTCGGCATACTGCTACCGATGGCGGGCGGCCGGCTCACGGTGTCGCCCTGGGCCTCACTGACCCGTACGGTCGCCTCGGGCGCGCTGCTTTCGCTGGCCATCGAACTGCTCCAGACCGGGGTGCCGGGCCAGGTCGTCGATGTGGACTCGCTGCTGCTGAACACCACGGGCGTGGCCCTGGCCCATCTCGCCGTCGTACCGGCGGGCCGCGCCAGGCTGCGGCGCAGGTGCGGCAGGGCAGGCTCGTCGTCCGGCGCCGGGCGGAGCCACGGGAGGCGCGGGCCGGTACTGCGAGAGAACACCGCCTCCCAGGGGGCGCCGGCGGCGGCCTCGGTGATGCACCGGGTCGGCGCGGCGCGTTAGCGGGAGGCTCGGCAAAGGGCGACAGGGCACGACGACCCCACCCCCGTGCGGGTCGCCGCGCCCTGCGGACGGGACGGCGTCTGCGATGGGCACCTGTCTCCGACAGGGGGCCGCGAACTGCTTTCCGCGCCCCCTCTCCTCGACGCGCCGACCCCCACCGGATGTTTCACCCTTCTTCCGGTGAGCCCGGTGGGGGCGGGGCCGTGCGGGGCCGATCAGCCCTCGACGCGCGAGCTGTCGCCGCTCGCGGCGGCCTCGGTCTGCCGGAACAGCCACTCGGACTTCAGCTCCGCGTAGCCCGGCTTGATCACATCGTTGATCATCGCGAGACGTTCATCGAACGGGATGAACGCGGACTTCATCGCATTGACGGTGAACCACTGAATGTCATCGAGCGTGTAGCCGAACGCCTCCGTGAGCAGCTCGAATTCGCGGCTCATGCTGGTGTTGCTCATCAATCGGTTGTCCGTGTTGACCGTGGTCCTGAACCGCAGCCGCCGCAGCAGCCCGATCGGGTGTTCTTCGTACGAAGCGGCCGCGCCGGTCTGGAGGTTGGAGGTCGGACACAGCTCCAGCGGGATCCGCTTGTCGCGCACGTACGCGGCGAGGCGGCCGAGCTTCACCGTGCCGTCGTCGGCGACCTCGATATCGTCGATGATCCGCACTCCATGGCCGAGCCGATCGGCACCGCACCACTGGAGCGCCTGCCAGATCGACGGCAGGCCGAAAGCCTCACCGGCGTGGATGGTGAAGTGGTTGTTCTCCCGCTTGAGGTACTCGAACGCGTCAAGGTGGCGGGTGGGCGGGAAGCCCGCCTCCGCACCGGCGATGTCGAAGCCGACGACGCCCGAGTCCCGGTAGGTGTTAGCGAGTTCTGCGATCTCCAGGGCGCGTGCCGCATGGCGCATGGCCGTGAGCAGGGCGCCGATGCGGATGCGGTGTCCGTTCGCGCGGGCGAGGCGTTCACCTTCGCGGAAGCCCTCGTTGATGGCTTCGACGACCTGTTCGAGGGTCAGTCCCGCTTCCAGGTGCTGTTCGGGTGCGTAGCGCACCTCCGCGTAGACCACACCGTCCTCGGCGAGGTCCTCCGCGCATTCGGTGGCGACCCGCTTCAGGGCTTCACGGGTCTGCATGACGGCACACGTATGGGCGAACGTCTCCAGGTAGCGTTCCAACGAGCCGGAGTCGGCGGCTTCGTGGAACCAGATGCCGAGCTTGTCGGGTTCAGCCTCGGGCAGCGCGTCATAACCCGCGTCACGCGCGAGCTCGATGATGGTGCCGGGGCGCAGGCCACCGTCGAGGTGGTCGTGGAGGAGCACCTTCGGGGCGCGGCGGATCTGGTCCGCGGTCGGCCTCTCGGGCCCCGGGGCGGTTCCCCGGGATGACACATTCGTGGTCTGGCTCTTCATTTCGGCACTGTATTCCCTACGCGCGTAGAGGGCCGCTACACGAATCACGGGTCGATACGTAACAGTGACCGTGCGGACGGGTGGAGTACACGTGTACTTCTGAGACTGTTCTGCCATGGCACACCACGCACTCCCCCGGTGGTGGGGGCGTTCAGCCGGTACGCAGGCGGGCGCGACGAGCCGTGCGGCGGCGCGAACCCCCCTGGCGCGGACCCCTCTCGCAGCGGGCGCGGGGCGCGGAGGCGGGCCGGCGCACGCGCGGCTGGGGCGGCCGGTCAGGGGCGCGATGTCGAGCCCTGCAGCGGCGGACGGCGCCGTGAGCGGGGTGGTGCTGGTGCTGCCCGACGGCGAGCCCGAGTCGGCCCGCGGCCCCTCGGCGGTATCGCGTGCCGCCGCACTGCCCCTGGCCCGGACGCTGGCGCGAGCGGGTGGACGGGACGGACTCGTGGCCCATGTCGTGCGCTACAGGGGCCGGGGCTGGAACGGTACGGAGGCGCAGCTCGCTCGGGACGCCGTCTGGGCGGCTGACGAGGCGGTGCGGCGCTACGGGGACATCCCGGTCTGCCTGGCGGGACACGGCATGGGCGGCCGGGCCGCGCTGCGTGCCGCAGGGCACTCGGCCGTCAATTCGGTACTGGCACTCGCCCCTTGGCTGCCGCAGGACGACGTCACGGCACCCAGCGAACCGGTGAAGCAGCTCACCGGCCGCCAGGTGCTGATCGTGCACGGCACCAATGACGCCCGGATCGATCCGGAGCTCACCTACCGCCTCGCGGAACGGGCCAAGAAGACCAACCGCGACACCTGCCGCTTCGAGGTCCACTCCGACGGCCACGCCCTGCGCCAGTACCGAGCCGAAGTGCGGGCGCTTGCCACGGATTTCGTACTCGGCGCGTTGTTCTCACGGGCCTTCGCACGTCCGGTGGCCGACGCGCTGGCGGCGCCACCGCCGCTGGGACTGCGGATGCCCCTCGCTGCGGGGTTCGGCAGTCTGCCGCGGCAGCGGCGCTGAGGCCTTCGCGTACTCGGCCACCGCACCGGGCCGGTGCGGACGGACGGTCGCCGACCGCCGTCAGTCGGGCAGCAGCTTGCCCCGCCGCGACAGCAGGAACTTCTTGAAGGCGGCCACCGGGGCGGTGTCCTCGTGTCCGTCGAGCCAGGCGACGCCGATCTCGCGCACCGCGCGCGGGGCCGTGACCGTCAGTTCGACGACCTCGGGACGGGGAACCGCGGGTGGTGGGAGCAGGGCCACGCCCAGCCCGGCGGCGACCAGGCCGCGCAGCGTCTCGGCTTCCTCACCCTCGAAGGCGACACGGGGTTTGAAGCCCGCTTCGGCGCAGAGTGCGTCGGTGATGCGCCGCAGGCCGTAGCCGGGCTCCAGGGTCACGAACGTCTCGTCCGCCGCCTCCGCCAGCCGGATGCGCTTGCGCGACGCCAGCCGGTGCTCGTGGGGGACCACGAGCCGCAGGCGCTGCTCGTCCAGGCGGCGGGAGACGAGATCGGGCGCCTCCGGCACCGGGGATGTCAGGCACAGGTCCAACTCCCCGGCACGCAGGCGCTCGATCATCGCCTCGCCGTAGTTCTGGACGAGGGTGAAACGCACCCGGGGGTGGTCGACGCGAAAGGCACGGATGAGCTCCGGTACCGTCTCGCTGCCCATGGTGTGCAGAAAGCCGAAGGCGACCTTGCCACCGGACGGGTCGGCATCGGCCCGCACCGATTCCGCCGCCCGTTCGACCTCGGCGAGGGCGCGCTCCGCGGCGGTCAGGAAGGTGCGGCCCGCCGGAGTCAGCGACACCGTGCGGCCCTTGCGGGTGAACAGCGCCACACCGAGGTCGTCTTCGAGCCGGACCATGGCGCGCGACAGCGTGGACTGGGGCACGCCGAGCTCCTGTGCGGCCCGGGTCACATGCTCGTGGCGGGCGACTCCCGAGAAGTACGCGAGGCGCGGAGCAAGCAGCAGCCTCATGTCTTCTTCGTAACTGTTCTGCGACACCCGATGCCCTGAGCTGTGTTCATGCACCATGGGAACGATTAAAGCCGTTCCATGCATTGGACGCATCAAAACACCGCGCATACCTTCTACATATGCCTTCCGCCAGTACCGGGGCGCCCACGGCCGTGGGTGCCCTCACCTCGCCGTCCCGTCAGCTCGCCCCGGGTCTGCCCGGCTACCGCCGCATGAGCTTCGCCCTCTTCGCCGCCGGCCTCGCGACCTTCGTCCTCCTCTACTCCACCCAGGCCCTGCTCCCCGCCATCTCCGACGACTTCGGGGTGAGCGCGAGCGCGGCCAGCTGGACGGTCTCCGCGGCCACCGCCGCACTGGCGCTGTGTGTACTGCCGCTGAGCGCGCTGTCCGAGCGCTTCGGACGGGTGCGGCTGATGACGGTCTCCCTGGTGGTCGCCGTCGCCGTCGCCGTACTGGTGCCGCTCGCACCGAACCTCGAATGGCTGATCGCCCTGCGCGCGGTCCAGGGCGCGGCGCTGGCCGGTCTGCCCGCGTCCGCCATGGCCTATCTCGCCGAGGAGGTGCGGCCCAAGGCACTGGTCGCCGCGATCGGCCTGTTCGTGGCGGGCAACAGCATCGGTGGTATGAGCGGCCGTGTCGTCACCGGTTGGACGGCCCAGCTCTGGGGCTGGCGTGCGGCTCTCGCCGCGGTCGCGGTGCTGGCCCTGGTGTGCGCGGTGGCCTTCCGCCTGCTGCTGCCCCGGGCCCGGCACTTCACCCCCGGTTCACTCGACCCTCGCACGCTCGCACGCACCGTACGCGGACATCTGTCCGACCCGCTGCTGATGCGGCTGTACATCATCGGCGCGCTGTTCATGACCGTGTTCGGCGCGGTCTACACGGTGATCGGATACCGGCTGGTCGGCGCCCCCTTCGGTCTCCCCCAGGGCATCGTCGGCTCCATATTCCTGGTGTACCTGGTCGGTACGGTCTCCTCCGCCGCGGCGGGCAGGCTGGTCGGCCGCCTCGGTCGGCGCGGCGCGCTGTACCTCGCGGTCGGGACCACCGCGGCGGGGCTGCTGCTCTCGCTCGCCGACTCACTGGCCGCCGTGCTCACCGGTCTGGTGCTGATCACCGCGGGGTTCTTCGCGGGCCACGCCGTCGCCTCCTCATCGGTGAGCCGCACGGCGAAGACCGGCCGCGCCCAGGCCTCCGCGCTGTACCAGTCGGCGTACTACCTCGGCAGCAGCGCGGGCGGCACGCTGGGCGCGATCGCCTTCCACTCCGCCGGCTGGGCCGGCACGGTGCTGCTCGGGCTGCTGGCCGTGCTCGGCGTCGTGTCGGTCACGCTGTACGGGTCGTACGCGGCCCGGGTCGCGCAGCAGCGCGAGCAGCGGGAATGCCGGCGCGCGGGCGAGCTCACCGTGTTCGCCGAGATCCGTTCGTAGACACGGCAAACCGCGCGATCGCCCCGTTGTCAGACCCCTCCGGTAGCGTCCCGAGGGCGTGAACGGTTGGGTGACCGGCGACAGGGGTGGACCGATGACACAGGATCTCGACTCCCGGCTTGAGGGACACCGGACGGAGCTGACCGGCTACTGCTACCGCATGCTGGGCTCCGCGTTCGAGGCGGAGGACGCCGTCCAGGACACGATGGTGCGCGCCTGGAAGAGCCTGGAGAAGTTCGAGGGCAGATCGTCCCTGCGCTCATGGCTGTACCGGATCGCGACCAACGTGTGCCTGGACATGCTGAGCGCGGCCAATCGCCGGGCCCGCCCGATGGACCTGTCCGCTCCGACCCCGGTCGCCCAGGCGCGGCTTCATGCCCGCCCTGAACTCACCTGGCTGGAACCGGTGCCGGACTCGCGGGTGCTCGCATCGACGGCCGACCCGGCGGACCGGACCGTCGAGCGGGATTCGATCCGGCTCGCCTTCGTCGCGACGCTCCAGCACCTGCCGCCCAAACAGCGTGCCGTGCTCATCCTGCGCGAGGTGCTGGCTTGGAAGGCGGCTGAGGTCGCGGAGCTGCTGGGCACCTCGGTCGCCTCGGTGAACAGCGCCCTCCAGCGTGCCCGCTCCACCCTCACCGAGCAGGCGCCCAAGGAGTCCGACCGGGCCGATCCGCTGGACGAGAGGCAGCAGCGGCTGCTGGAGCGCTATGTGACGGCTTTCGAGGGCTACGACATGAAGGCGCTGACCGCGCTGCTGCACGAGGACGCCACCATGTCCATGCCGCCGTACGACCTGTGGCTGCGCGGTCACGACGACATCGCCGGCTGGATGCTGGGCGTCGGCGAGGTCTGCCGCGGCTCCCGTCTGCTGCCGACCGTGGCGAACGGCTCTCCCGCCTTCGCGCAGTACCACCCGAGCCACTCCGGCGGGACCGGCGACGGGTACGAGCCCTGGGCGCTGATCCTCCTGGAGGTCAGGGACGGGAAGGTCGGCGCAATGGACTTCTTCCTGGACACCAAGCGCTGGTTCCCGCTGTTCGGGCTGCCCGAGCGGCTCAGCGCGGCGGCGGAGGACTGAGGCCGCCCCAGCCATCCGGGTCTGCCTCGCCGAGCCCGACCAGCTCCAGCAGCCCGAGCAGCTCGGGCCCGGCGTTCCGCAGCCGGAATCCCCTCCCGAGGCGCCGGGCGGTGAGCCGAAGCCGCGCGATGGCGTCGATCGCGGTCAGGTCGGCCACGGTGAGCCGCGCGGCGTCGCAGACGACCACCTCCCCCGGCCCTGCCGGGGTCACGAAGGCGGCCCGCAGCCGGGCGCAGAGCAGGGGCACGTCGGACGGGATGATCCGGCCGGTGAGTTCCAGTACGAGGGGCTGGGCGCTGCTGTCCACACGGGTTCTGACCGGGAGGAGGACGACAGCTCATCGGCGGGACCGGATAGGGAGCCGTCAGCTGACCGGAAAGTCGCCGGTGTCGACGTCGGATCGAATGGGGCGGGGAGCTGGATGTCCTCGCCGTACTTCATCGAGTCGAGCACGCGGTACAGCCCGTTCCTCGGCTCCCCGCAGAGCGTCGCGGCGGGGCGGCCGGAGCGCCATCTGCCGGATGCGCCCGTCTCCTCCCGGATCCGGACGACGTCGTCCCACTCGTGGCCCTGAGCCGTCGGGGGGCCCGACAGCGAGTGCACTCGACGGCGGTCCCCCTCAATCGGTGCGTCACCGATCCCGGTAGGCCGAACGGGACCGGTGGGGGTCCACCGGTCCCGTTCACCCGTAAGGGCCAAAGGCGTATGCCGAGCGCACCCGCCTCGGATCAGGCGATACGGTCCAGCACGATCGGGTTCGCGGTGAACCGAGTGTCCGACGCGGCGATGTCGAACGAGCCTTCCAGGGACTCCAGGGCGTAAGCGAACTTCTCCGGGGTGTCCGTGTGCAGCGTCATCAGGCGCTGCCCCGCGGTCACCGGCTCGCCGGGCTTGGCGTGCATCTCGATACCCGCGCCCGCCTGGACCGGGTCCTCCTTGCGGGCACGGCCGGCGCCCAGACGCCAGGCGGCGACGCCGATGCCGTACGCGTCGAGGCGGGTGAGGACGCCCGACGACGGAGCCGTGATCACATGCTGCTCGCGGGCGACCGGCAGGGTGGCGTCCGGGTCACCGCCCTGGGCGGCGATCATGCGGCGCCAGACGTCCATCGCGGAACCGTCCGTGAGCGCCTTCGCCGGGTCGGCGTCCTTGATCCCGGCCGCGTCCAGCATCTCCTGGGCGAGTGCCACGGTGAGGTCGATGACGTCCTGGGGACCGCCTCCCGCGAGCACCTCGACGGACTCGCGGACCTCAAGGGCGTTGCCCGCGGTGAGGCCGAGCGGCGTGGACATGTCGGTGAGCAGGGCGACGGTCTTGACCCCGTGGTCGGTACCGAGGCCGACCATCGTGGAGGCGAGCTCGCGCGCGTTCTCGATGGTCTTCATGAAGGCGCCGGAGCCGACCTTGACGTCCAGCACCAGGGAGCCGGTGCCCTCGGCGATCTTCTTCGACATGATCGAGGAGGCGATCAGCGGGATGGCCTCGACGGTGCCGGTGACATCGCGCAGCGCGTAGAGCTTCTTGTCGGCCGGGGCGAGGCCGTCACCGGCCGCGCAGATGACCGCGCCGGTGGTGTCGAGCACGTCGAGCATCTCCTCGTTGGAGAGCAGTGCACGCCAGCCGGGGATGGACTCCAGCTTGTCCAGGGTGCCGCCGGTGTGACCGAGACCGCGGCCGGACAACTGCGGTACGGCCGCGCCGCAGGCGGCGACCAGCGGGGCGAGCGGCAGCGTGATCTTGTCGCCGACGCCGCCGGTGGAGTGCTTGTCGGCCGTCGGGCGGGACAGCGAGGAGAAGTCCATGCGCTCGCCGGACGCGATCATCGCGGCGGTCCAGCGGGCGATCTCGGCCCGGTTCATACCGTTGAGCAGGATCGCCATGGCCAGCGCCGACATCTGCTCATCGGCGACCTCGCCCCGGGTGTACGCGTCGATGACCCAGTCGATCTGCTCGGGGCTGAGCTCGCCGCGGTCGCGCTTGGTGCGGATGACGGAGATGGCGTCCATGTGCTGAGGGGTCCTTCCGGTCGAACCAGGTGGTGCGAGGGGTGGTACGCAAGGGTGGTACGAAGAGCGAGTGCCGCGGCCCCTCCGCCTGGGGGAGCGGAGGGGCCGCTGGTCTAGCCGAGCTTCCCAGGGCCGAGTTGTTCGGGCCCGAAGGCCAGAGGCAGCATCTCGGCCAGCGTGAGAACGCCCGTGGCGGTCTCCAGCAGCAGACCGGGCCCGCCGAACTCGTACAGCAGCTGACGGCAGCGACCGCACGGCATCAGTACATCGCCGTTGCCGTCCACACAGGTGAAGTGGGTGAGCCGGCCGCCGCCAGTGGTCTGGAGCTGCGAGACCAGGCCGCACTCGGCGCAGAGGCCGAGCCCGTACGAGGCGTTCTCGACGTTGCACCCGACGACCGTGCGGCCGTCGTCGACCCGGGCCGCGGCCCCGACCGGGAAACCCGAGTAGGGGGCGTAGGCACGGGACATCACGTCCCGTGCCAGCTCCCGCAGGGCCTCCCAGTCGAAGGCGTCGGCCGCGTCGCGGCTCTCGGCAACGTGGCCATCGACGCCGTGGCTTCCGGCGCCGGGACCTTGGGCGGACGCGGACGTCACTTGCCCTGGCCCTTCTTGTAGGGCATTCCGTTCGCCTTGGGCATCCGTAGCCGTTGTGCCGACAGCGCCAGCACCAGCAGCGTGGTGACATAGGGCGCCGCGTCCACGAACTGGCTCGGCAGCGCGCTGGTCAGCGAGTACCAGGCGAACATCAGAGCGGAGACGCCGAGGCAGATCGCGGCCTGCCAGTGCTTCTTCTTGTAGAGCTGCCAGGCGAAGGCCAGCACCAGCAGGATGGCCAGCAGCAGGAGCATGGCGTGGACGTTCTCCGCGCCACCACGCAGCTTGAGGCTGTCGGTGAAGCCGAAGAGCCCGGCGCCCAGCGCCATTCCGCCAGGCATCCAGTTGCCGAAGATCATCGCGGCGAGACCGATGTAGCCGCGGCCGCCGGTCTGGCCCTCCTGGTAGATGCCCGTCGAGACGATCGCGAGGAAGGCGCCGCCGAGTCCGGCCATTCCGCCGGAGATGATCACGGCGATGTACTTGTACTTGTAGACGTTGACGCCGAGTGACTCGGCGGCGACGGGGTTCTCACCGCAGGACCGCAGCCGCAGTCCGAAGCCGGTGCGCCACAGGATCCACCAGGTCGCGGGGATCAGCAGCAGTGCGACGACGGTCAGCACGGACAGGTGGGTGACCAGACCGCCGAGCACACCGGCGAGGTCGGACACGAAGAACCAGTGCTTGGCCTGGACGTCGGCCAGCCCTTCGGAGAGCCCTGGGATGGTGATCTCGGGCAGTTGCTCGATACGCGGGGACTGCTTGGAGGAGCCGCCCGGGACCTCGGCGAAGGTGAACTCGGAGATGTAGCGGGTGACACCGACGGCGAGGATGTTGATGGCCACACCGGACACGATGTGGTTGACGTTGAACGTCACCGTCATGATCGCGTGCAGCAGACCGCCGATGGCGCCTCCGACGATGCCCAGCAGGACACCGGTCCACGGACCCCACTGATAGCCGGCCCAGGCGCCGAACCAGGTGCCGAGGATCATCATGCCCTCAAGGCCGATGTTGACCACACCGGCCCGCTCGGCCCACAGGCCGCCGAGGCCGGCGAGGCCGATGGGCACGGCGAGCTGGAGGGCACCGGAGACCTGGCCGACCGAGGTGAGGTCGTTGGCGCCGCTGATCACCCGGACCAGCGAGAACAGCGCCAGACCGCCTGCGATGATCAGCATGATCACGGGCAGGGACAGCTTCCGGCTTCCGCCGTTCTTCTTCGGCGCGATGGCCGCGGCCGAAACGGTGTTCGTGGACTCGCTCATGCCGCGGCCCCTTCCTTCTTCATGCGGGCCTGCGCGGCAAGCTCCTCGCCGACCTTCTGCTGCTGGCGGCGGAGCCCGTACTGGCGGACGAGTTCGTACGAGACGACGACGGCGATCACGATGAGACCCTGCATGATCATCGCGATCTCCTTCGGGTAGCCCTCAAGGCCGAGGCCCTCCGCCGTCTTCTCCAGGAAGGCGATCAGCAGGGCGGCGAAGAAGATCCCGACGGGGCTGTTGCGGCCCAGCAGGGCGATGGTGATGGCGGTGAAGCCGACACCGACCGGGAAGCTCAGGCTGTAGGTGTGGGTCTGGCCCAGCAGCATCGGCATGCCCGCAAGACCCGCGACCGCGCCGGAGATCAGCATCGCGGTCATGACCATCTTCTTGGCGTTCACACCGCTCGCCTGGGCGGCGGACTGGCTGGCGCCGGTGGCGCGCAGGTCGAAGCCGAAGCGCGTGCGGGCGAGCACGAACCAGTAGACGACGCCGAGCGCGAAGGCGATGAACGTGAAGCCGTAGACCGTGCCGCCTTCGAGCTCAAGACCGGGGAACCAGGCGGACTCGGCGATCATGCCGGTGGTGAGGTCGTTGGAGCCCTTCTCCTGCACACCGAAGTTGGCCGGCAGGATCATCCAGGCGATGAGGCTGGTCGCGATGGCGTTCAGCATGATCGTGGAGACGACCTCGCTGACCCCGCGGGTGGTCTTGAGGATGCCCGCGATACCGGCCCAGAGCGCGCCGACGAGCATCGCGACGATCACGATCAGCAGGATGTGCAGCGGACCCGGCAGGTCCACCGCGGCACCGACGACGGCGGCGAGCATGACCGCGAGGCGGTACTGGCCGTCGACGCCGATGTTGAAGAGGTTCATCCGGAAGCCGATGGCGACGGCGAGCGCGGCGAGGTAGTAGATGCCGGTCTGGTTGAGTACCAGCACCTGCACATCGGTGTACTCGATCTGCTCCAGCATCAGCGCGTACGGCTGGAAGGGGTCGAGGCCGGAGACGACCAGCACCACCGTGGTCAGCAGGAAGGCGACGACCAGGGCGAGCGCCGGGCCGGCGATGCCCAGGAGCAGCCGGTCCTTGTCGAACTTCTTCATCGGCCCTCACCGTTCTCGTCGTGCTCAAGGTGGCCGGCGGCAGCGCCGGTCATGGCCGAGCCCAGCTCCTCCGGAGTGATCGTGGCGGGGTCGGCGTCCGCGACAAGGCGGCCGCGGTACATCACCCGCAGGGTGTCGGAGAGCCCGATGAGCTCATCCAGGTCGGCGGAGATCAGCAGCACCGCCAGGCCCTCACGGCGGGCCTCCCTGATCTGGTCCCAGATCTGCGCCTGAGCGCCGACGTCCACACCGCGCGTGGGGTGGGCGGCGATGAGCAGCTTGGGGTGGTGACTCATCTCGCGGCCGACGATCAGCTTCTGCTGGTTTCCGCCGGACAACGAGGCCGCGGTGACCTCGATACCGGGCGTGCGCACGTCGTAGTCGCGCACGATCCGCTCGGTGTCCTTGCGCACGGCCTTGAGGTCGAGCACGCCCCGCTTGCTGTTGGGGCGTTCGGTCACATGGCCGAGGATACGGTTCTCCCAGAGCGGGGACTCCAGCAGCAGACCGTGCCGGTGGCGGTCCTCGGGGATGTAGCCGATGCCGTCCTCGCGGCGCTTACGCGTCGCCACGTGCGAGATGTCGGCGCCGTCGAGGGTGATCACACCGCCGTCCGGGTCGCGCATGCCCATCAGGGCCTCGATCAGCTCGGTCTGACCGTTGCCCTCCACACCGGCGATGCCCATGACCTCGCCCTTGTGGATGGTGAAGTCGATACCGCCGAGGACCTCGCGGACGACGCCCTCGGGGTCGGTCTCGGCCAGCCGCAGCCCGTTCACCTTGAGCATCGGCACATCGGTGACCGTGGACTCGCGGGTCTCAGGCGAGGGCAGCTGGCTGCCGACCATCAGTTCCGCGAGCTGCTTGGGCGTGGTGGTGCGCGGGTCGGCGGTGCCGACCGTCGTGCCACGGCGGATGACGGTGATGTCGTCGGCGACGGACAGCACCTCGCCCAGCTTGTGCGAGATGAAGATGACGGTCAGGCCCTCGGCCTTGAGCTCGCGCAGGTTGTCGAAGAGCGCGTCGACCTCCTGCGGGACGAGCACGGCGGTCGGCTCGTCGAGGATCAGGGTGCGGGCACCCCGGAAGAGGACCTTCAGGATCTCCACGCGCTGGCGCTCGGCGACGCCCAGCTGCTCGACCAGGACGTCGGGACGGACGTTCAGCCCGTACGCGTCGGAGATCTCCTTGATCTTCTTACGAGCCTTGGCGCCGATGCCGTAGAGCCTCTCGCCGCCGAGGACGACGTTCTCCAGCACGGTGAGGTTGTCGGCCAGCATGAAGTGCTGGTGCACCATGCCGATGCCGACCGCGATGGCGTCGGCGGGGCTGTGGAAGCTCGCCCGGGTGCCGTCGATGGTGATCGTGCCCTCGTCCGGCTTCTGCATGCCGTAGAGGATCTTCATCAGGGTCGACTTGCCGGCACCGTTCTCACCGACGAGGGCGTGCACGGTGCCCTTGCGGATGGTGATGTCGATGTCGTGGTTGGCGACAACGCCGGGGAAGCGCTTGGTGATGCCGCGCAGTTCTACAGCCGGCGGCGTTGACGGACTGGACGCGTTGATGACGCACTCTCCTTGGCGAGAGAGGGAGCGGGCAGGGCAAGGAGGCTGTCGCGAGCAGGGGGGTGGAGCGAAATTATCGCGCCGGAGAGTGTTCTACGCGCGTAGCAGTACCAAAGAGCAAAAAGCCTTGGCCAGAACCTGGTCCGGGGTCCGGAGAGTGCCGATTTCGGCACTCTCCGAACCCGCGGCCCCGGTTCCAACCGCCAGGTCCGGTCCGGACCTGAGTCAGAGCCGCACCTTACGGAGCGAGCTTGACGTCGATCTTACCGGCGATGATGTCGGCCTTGGCCTTCTCGACCGCGGCGGTGACGTCGCTCATCTTGGTGTAGGCCGGGTTCGAGTCGGCCAGGCCCACGCCGTCCTTGTCGAGGCCGTAGCGGACCTCGCCGGACTGCGGCTTGCCGTCCTTGACCGACTTGATCAGGTTGTAGACCGCGCCGGAGACATCCTTGGTCACCGAGGTGAGGATGAAGTCCTTGTACGCGGACAGACCGGCCTGGTTGTACTGGTCCGAGTCGACGCCGATGGCCCACTTCTTCGCCTTGGCGGCGGCCTCGATCGAGCCCGAGCCGGCGAGACCGGCGGCGGCGTAGATCACGTCGGCGCCCGCGTCGATCTGGCCCTCGGCAGCGGCCTTGCCCAGGTCGGGCTTGGAGAAGCCACCGAAGTCCGGCGGCTGCGTCAGGTACTGGACCTTGACGTTGACGTCCTTGTTGGTGTCCTTGACGCCCTGGGCGAAGCCCGCCTCGAACTTCTTGATCAGCGGGGTCTCGACACCACCGATGAAGCCGACGGTCTTGGACTTGGTGACCTTGGCGGCGGCGACGCCGGCCAGGTAGGAGCCCTGCTCCTCGTTGAAGACCAGGTTGGCGATGTTCTTGCCGGTCTTCGACGTGTCGTCGATCAGGCCGAAGGTGGTGTTCGGGAACTTCGGGGCGACCTCGGCGATGGCCGTGGCGTACGCGAAGCCGACACCGATGACCGGGTTGTTGCCGGCGCGGGCCAGCGCGGTGAGGCGCTGCACCTTGTCCGGGTCGCCCTCGCCCTCGCTGGGCTCGGCCTCGGTGCCCTTGACACCCAGGTCCTTCTCGGCCTTGGCGAGGCCCGCGTAGGCGGCGTCGTTGAACGACTGGTCGCCGCGGCCACCGATGTCGTAGGCGAGCGCGGCCTTGACGGTCTTGTTGCCGTCGCTGTCCGAAGCGGTGTCGGACGACTTCTTGCCGCCACACGCGGTGGCGGACAGTGCGAGAGCCGCGGACGCTATGCCCACGGTGGCGATCCTGGTGATCCGGCGCACTGGGAGGCTCCTTCTAAACCTGACCGAAAGCGCCACTTCCGGCGCTGGTTTTCCGCGATCGTAACGCGCGTAGATGTCAGGTAAAGGTGTGTTCGACAGCCGTTATCGGATCGTCGCGTAGGACGAACCGCAGATGAACTGTCCGATTACCAACGGTGTCCAAAATGGGGGCGGGATTACGAACAGTGCGGGCTCCATGCGGCAGTCGGGAGCCTGTGTGACTCCCGTGACAGGCCTTGTGGCGAACGGCCCTGCGGCCCTTGCCGCGGACGGCCCTGCCGACAGGCCGGTCACGACCGCCGTGCGTCGAGCAAGGCGGCCGCTGTGAAGAGTTCCACACCCGCACGGATCGCCTCCTCGTCCACATCGAAGTCCCCCCTGTGCAGGTCCAGCCTCGCAGCGGACCCCGGCGGGCGCACCCCGAGCCGGGCCATCGCGCCCGGCACATGCTCCAGATACCAGGAGAAGTCCTCGCCGCCGAGGCTCTGCTCGGTATCCTCGATCGCCAGGACACCCCGGCGTGCGGCATGGGCGTCGTGCAGCAGCTCGGTCACCACCGGGTCGTTGACCACCGGGGGGACCCCGCGGATGTAGTTGATCTGCGACTTGGCCCGGTGCAGCGTGGCCACCTCGTCGATCGCCGCGTGCACCAGGTCGGGCGCGTCCCGCCAGGCGTGCAGGTCCAGGCAGCGCACGGTACCGGCCAGCTCGGCGTGCTGCGGGATGACGTTGCAGGCGTGGCCGGACTCGATACGGCCCCAGGTCAGGGCGAGTCCGGCGCGGGCGTCCACCCTGCGGGCGAGCACCGCGGGGACCTCGGTGACGACCTTCGCCGCCGCCGTGACCAGATCCGTGGTGAGGTGCGGACGAGCGGTGTGGCCACCCGGTCCGTCAAGACTGACTTCCAGCCGGTCGCAGGCGGAGGTGATGGGTCCGGCACGCAGCCCGATCCGGCCCGCGTCGACCCGGGGGTCACAGTGCACCGCGATGATCCGGCCGACCCCGTCGAGCACCCCGGACTCGATCGCATCGGCGGCGCCTCCGGGCAGCACTTCCTCGGCGGGCTGGAACAGCAGCCTCACGGGGTGCGGCAGCAGGCCCTGCCGGCCGAGTTCGGCGAGCACGAGGCCTGCTCCGAGCACGGCGGTCGTGTGCACGTCGTGACCGCATGCGTGGGCGCGGTCCGGGACGGTCGAGCGGTACGGGACGCCGACCTTGGTGTCCGGGATGGGCAGGGCGTCGATGTCGGCGCGCAGCGCCAGCATGGGCCGGGCACCGTCCCAGGTGCCGACGTCGCAGATGAGCCCGGTGCCGCTCGCCAGCACCTGGGGCCGCAGTCCCGCCGCCTCCAGCCGCGCCTTGATGGCACCGGTGGTACGGAACTCCTGGTTTCCGAGCTCCGGGTGCATGTGCAGGTCCCGGCGGAAGTGGATCAGCTCCGTGCGCAGGGCGTCGGGCAGTGCGCCGGGCAGCTGGACTGCGCCGGTCAGGTCGGCATCAGGGTCGCGGGACATCAACTGGCTCACCCGTTGAAGGGTAGGCCCCTTCGCCTCCCAACTAACTCGAGATCAACAAAAGTTCAGCCTATAGGGGAAAGAAAACACGCCTGACGACGCATAGCCGCCGCCCCGTGTGGGTAAGCTCACGCGATTCGGCACCTTCCTGCCCACGATGCGGACACCATGCGCGGCGGCAGGCACTCCACACACGGCTTGACCGGTCCGGCGCACGGCGCCGCCCGCCGTGCCGGTCTGCTTGCATCCCCGGGGCCGCCCGTCACTGCGCGGGTCTGCTCCCGTCCCCGGGCGGTGCCCGCCGTGCCGCGTCTACCTCCGTCCCCGGGCGGTGCCCGTGACCGCCGCGAGAAAGCCCTGGGCACGCGGGGACGCGGTGTCGCTGAGCCACTCGGGGGCGATGTCGCACGCCATGATCGTGACTTCCGTACCGGCGAGGGCCAGCGGCAGGGTGTGCAGGACGGTGGAGGGGAAGGTCAGGACCGTACGGCCGATCGGGCCGCGCCGCGCGATCAGCTCCAGCGGCAGATCCGGGCGCATGATCTCCATGCCTGTTCGGGCGGCGAGTCGGCGCAGCTTCTCGGTGCTCTCACGGCGATGGGCGAAATAGCGGGTGGCGCCGTGCCGCGCCGCGAGGGAGGCGACGGCCCGTTCGTACTGCTCCGGGTCGACCACACCCGTCTCCACCAATGAGGTACCGACCAGGTCGGCGCCCCTGGTCAGCCGCGGCGGGCCGAAGCGGTCCCGGGTCCACGCGTAGGTGTTCGGTCGCGTCCTGATGCCGTCGGGCGGGTCGACGGGCATCGAGCTGAAGACCTCGACCTCGTGTGCGGCGGAAGGCGAGAGCCTGCGGCGCGCGGCGGCGGAGACCGGCGCGAGCACCAGTTCCCGGACCGACATCCGCCTGCGGCTGTGCCAGCGCACCAGGCGCTCGCCCCTGGCCACCTGGGCGACGTACTGCAGGGTGGCCGTGCCGTCGTCCACGACCGTCAGTTCCTTCGTGCCCACCAGGGCCAGCAGCAGCTGCACATAGCGCGAGAAGGGATCGCCCACGACGACCCGCTGTGCTCCGCGCAGCAGCGGCACCAGCTCACGGACCGTCCGCAGGGTCACCGCCGCTCCGCCGCGGGCCTCCTGCCAGTGGACGGTGAAGCCCTCGTCGCGGGCGAGCTCGGCCATGCGGCGCAGCTGACCGCGCGACATGGGGTCGGTGGGCGACAGCACGACCACGGTGATCCCGCGTGGCGTGGCGGCCCCTCCACCGCTTACGGACCCGGCATCTGAGGCCCTTCGGCCGTCCACGCGTCCGGCGCTTCCGGTCGGCTGCGAGGGAATGCGGTCCAGCAGCCCGGACGTCCTGGTGTGGGCCCACTCCAGGACGTTCAGGAGCTGGACCGGGCTCTCGACGAGGGCGACGTCCATGGGCGTCAGACCGCGACCGTCTCGAGCTGCGGTACCCGCTCGTCGGCGGTCCGCTCCGCATCGGCGACGACGCCCGTGACCCGGCGGAGCTTCCTCATCGGGGCGAGCTCGGAGTCATACACCTTCTTGACCCCGTCGCCGAGAGCCGCCTCGATGGTGCGGATGTCGCGGACCAGGCGCTGGAGTCCGCCGGGTTCGACCGACGCGGCCTGGTCGGAACCCCACATGGCGCGGTCCAGGGTGATGTGCCGCTCGACGAACGCGGCGCCGAGGGCGACGGCGGCCAGCGTGGTCTGGAGGCCGGTCTCATGGCCGGAGTAGCCGACCGGGACGTTCGGGTACTCCCGCATCAGGGTGTTGATCACCCGCAGGTTGAGCTCTTCGGCCTTGGCCGGGTAGGTGGAAGTGGCGTGGCAGAGCAGGACGTTGTCGCTGCCGAGCACCTCGACGGCGTGCCGGATCTGCTTCGGGGTCGACATTCCGGTGGAGAGGACGACCGTCTTGCCGGTGGCGCGCAGGGCGCGCAGCAGCTCGTCGTCCGTGAGCGAGGCGGAGGCGACCTTGTGGGCCGGGACGTCGAACTTCTCCAGGAAGGCGACGGCCTCGGTGTCCCACGGGGAGGCGAACCAGTCGATACCGCGCTTCGCACAGTGCTCGGCGATGGCGCGGTACTCGTCCTCGCCGAACTCGACGCGGTGCCGGTAGTCGATGTACGTCATCCGGCCCCAGGGCGTGTCGCGCTCGATGTCCCACTGGTCGCGCGGGGTGCAGATCTCCGGAGTGCGCTTCTGGAACTTGACCGCGTCACAGCCGGCGTCCGCGGCGGCGTCGACGAGCGCGAACGCGTTCTCCAGGTCGCCGTTGTGGTTGATGCCGATCTCGCCGGTGACGTAGACGGGGTGGCCGGGGCCGGCGAGCCTGCCGCCGAGGGCGCGCGAGCGGAGGTTCATGTGGGGTTCCTTACGGTTCGGGGTGCTGGGCGCGGGGGTGGGTGGAGGAGCGGGCAGGAGTCGATGAAGCGGAAGGGGAAGGGGAGCCGGGTGTGGTGGTGAGGTTGGGGCCGAGCAGCCAGGCGGCGATCTCACGGATCGCACCGGCTCCACCCGGCGTCGCGGTGACGGCACGGGCCGCGGCGCGTACGGAGTCATGCGCGCTCGCGACGGCCACGGGCCAGCCGACAAGACCGAAGCAGGACAGGTCATTGACGTCGTTCCCGACGTAGAGGACCCGCTCGGGCACGACCGACTGCTCCTCGCACCACTCCTTGAGCGCCAGGTCCTTGGTGTCGATGCCGTGCAGCACCGGGATGCCCAGCTTCCGGGCGCGGGCGGCGACCACGGGGTTCCGCTCCGTGGAGAGGACCAGCAGCTTGAGTCCCGCTCGGCGCAGTGCGGCTATGCCGAGCCCGTCGCCCCTGTGCACGGCGACGAGTTCACGTCCGTCCGCGTCGATCAGTACGCGGTCGTCGGTCTGGGTGCCGTCGAAGTCCAGAACCACCGCGTCGATGTCCCCGCAGGTCGGCAGCAAAACGGGGTCCAGCAGCGGGGCGAGCGCGCGGGCGCGCTCCAGCTCATGCGAGTCGTCGATCTCCAGCGCCCGGGCGGGGTCGGTCTCGACCAGCGCGGTCCGCCCGAAGAAGCGGTGGCCGTGGGTGCGGAATCCGGCGGCGTCCATGGCGTACGCGGCGCCGGTCTCCAGGAAGTCATCGGGACGGTCCTGGCGGCGCGGGCGGTGGGACTTGTCGTGGTTGACGCCCACACCACCCGCATCGGACACGGCCCCCGTCCCGGAACCGGCTTCCGCATCGGACACGGCCCCCGTCCCCGACCGGACCGCCCGACGCCAGACGAAGCCGTGGAACGGCGCGACGGTGACGGCGGTGTCAGCGCCGCCCTCGATCACCGCCGCCGCGACCCCGTCCACGTCCTCGCTGGTCACGAAGGGGCTGGTGCACTGGACCAGCAGCACCGCGCCGACCGGGCCGCCGTGGACCGCTTCATGCGCGTCCATCGCGTGCAGCACGGCTGACTCGCTGGTGGCGGTGTCCCCCGCGATGGCTCGCGGGCGGCACACGACCTCGGCCCCTGCCGCACGCACCGCGTCCGCGATCCCGGGGTCGTCGGTGGACACCACGACATGGGTGACCAGCCGCGCCCCGAGGCAGGCACGTACCGCACGGGCCACCAGCGGGACACCGCCCACCCTGGCCAGGTTCTTCCCCGGGACGCCCTTGGACCCGCCCCGGGCGGGGATCACGGCGAGCACGGTCGTGTCGGACGGCGATGGCATGGCGGATGGCTCCTTCGGCCGGGCCTTCAGGGGGTTCACAGCGCGCCCATTCGGCGGATGACGGGGGCGACGCGCTGCACGCCGTGGCGGTACGCGCCGCGGGCCACCCCCCGTACCGCGTCACGCACCAGGCGGCGGAACCCGGTGGGTTCGGTCGCCTGCGCCGCGCCGGACAGCGGGGTGCCGTCGGGGGCGAGACGGTGCCGGGCGAGGATGCCGGGCAGATAGCCGGGGGCGGTGGCCGTCGTGTAGTAGGGGGCTGTCGGGGGGAGTTCGGGGCGGGCGAGCAGTTCGGCCACCCGTGCCCGTGCCGCGTCGAAGGCGGTCCCATAGGTGCCGTCGGCCGCGACCCCCTGCCGAGCCAGCCACCGCTCGTCGGGTTCCGGCCGGTGTCCGGCGTCGAGCGCGTCCCAGGAGGTGAGGAGCCCGGAGCCGAGGAAGTGGTGGTTGCCGTGCGCCTCGCGGACTCCGAAGTCGCTGAGGATCGCCGTCGGGATACGGCGGTGCAGGGCTTCGAGAGCGGCCGTGGACGACACGGTGACGAGCAGGTCGGTCCGGTCGAGGACTTCGCCCATGTTCCCGTACACCAGGCGGACGTTGGGCGGCAGCCCGCCGCCGGGAAGCTTGTCCACCAGCTTCTGGTAGGGGAGTTCCTCCAGGTGCGTGGTGTGCTCGCCGGGCCGGGAGCGCAGCTTCAGCAGCACCTCGCGGTGCGGGTGGCGGCGAGCGTGCTCGGTGAGCCTGCGCAACAGGTACATGCGTTCCGCGCGGGTCTCGGGCACGGACGGCTGGGCCGCGAAGACCACGGTGTCGCGGCCTTCTTCGGCCGCGTACGGGGCTCCGCCGAGGAACGGCAGCGCAGCCTCGGTCACGGCGGACACGTCGGCGCCGGCACCCTCGTATACCCCGCGGAAGCGCTCCGCGTCATACCGGGAGTTGGCGAGGACGACATCCGCCCCGTGCCGCAGCAGCAGTCCGTCTGCGAGCTTCTCGTAGACCACCCCCACATAGCCGGTGACCAGTACGGGCCTGCGGGTCAGCCGCAGTGCGCCCAGCCCGTGCAGCATCGCCTGCACGCCGCCCCCGACGAGGGCGAGGACGACCAGGTCGTATCCCTCGTCGCGTACGGCGCGCAGGAACTCGGCACCGGTGACCTCGCGCAGGGCGTCCGCGTCGACACCGACCTCGGCGAGCTGGCGGGCGGTGGGCGTGGCCCGGCCGCGCAGCAGGAGTCCGGTGAGCGCGACGTCGTTCCCGGTGAGACGGCGCGCGGTGAGCGCTCCCCACTTCCACCGGGTGTCGGAGTCGGCGAGCACAACGACGCGCAGCGCTTCGCTGCTGGTACGTGATGGCACGCCGAGGACGTTAGAAAGGCATTTCGCTCGGCGGCCCAACTGGGCAGCAACAAATGGTTAACAGCGGGTCGACTGATCGGGAAGAGGCCCGGGACTCTCGCCGGTTAACAATTCCGCCGTGCTTCGTTCACTCGATGTCCGCCCCCGGGTCAGGGTGAACGGCGGACCGGCCTCTAGGGTCGGGCGAGTGGTCAAGCTCTCCGTCATCGTGCCGTTCTACAACGTGCTGCCGTATGCGCCCGACACCCTCAGAAGCCTGCTCGCGAACACGCGCGAGGACTTCGAATTCCTTCTCGTGGACGACTGCTCCACGGACGGCACCCGGGACCTTCTGGAACGCGCGGAGCGCGAGCTGCCCGGGGCTGTGGTGATCGGGCACACGAGCAACGCCGGTCTCGCCACGGCCCGCAACAGCGGGCTCGACGCGGCGCGCGGCGAGTTCCTCACCTTCCTCGACGGGGACGATTGGCTGGCACCCGGCCATCTCGCGGACCTGGTCGCCGCGATCGAGGAGCTCGGTACCGAATTCGTCCGCACCGACCATGTGCTCTGCACCGGCCGGGACCGCAAGGTGGCCCGGGCGCCGATCGCCCACAGGAACGAGGTGCTGCGGCCACGCGAGGCCATCCTGCCGGCCGACCGCACCACGTCCGTCGACTATCCGGTGGCCTGGGCCGGGGTGTACCGGCGCACGCTGCTGGACCGGGGGTTGCTGCATTTCACGGACGGCCTCCGGACGGCCGAGGACCGGCCGTGGATCTGGCGCCTGCACCGGGAGGCGGAATCCTTCGCGGCGGTGAGTCTGCTGGGGATCTTCTACCGGCGCGGGATCGCCTCGTCACTCACGCAGATCGGCGATATGCGGCAGCTCGATTTCATCAAGGCATTCGACCAGGTGATCGACGAAACAGCAAAAGATCCGGATGCCGAACTGTTGTTGCCGAAAGCCGTGCGCACCTACTGTGCGATCATTTCCCACCATCTGGGGTCGACCGAGAGGTACGAGCCTGCCGTGGCCAGGAAATTGCGGGCTATGAGCGCGGCGGCGCTGGGCAGGATGCCCCAGGACATTCTGCGGGAGGCCCTGGGCTCGATGGACGCGGAACGGGCGGCACGGATCCGCCGTGTGCGCCGGGGGCTGTTCGCCGGGGCGGTGGCCTGATGCCGACCACACAGCTCTTCTACGCCTCCACGCTCTACGGAGTCGCGACCCTCGCGGCGGCGCTCGACAGCGGCTGCTTCCCGCCCGCCGACCGCCGTCTGCTGCTGGTCAGCAACAACGCCGACGTTCCGGAGACCACTCCTGCCCTGAACGAGGCGCCGGGCTTCGAGCGGATCCGGAGCCGCTTCGACGGGGTGCTGTCCTGGAACGAGGCCATCGCCCCGCTCCACCCCGGCGGCTGGGCGCCCCGCCCGGAGGACATCCCGATATGGGAGCGGCAGCTGAGGCTGCTGTGGGGGCTCGGCGATGACCGTGTCGAGCTCGCCGTGGAATCGATCCAGGTCAACCCGGCGCTGGCGCTGGCTCAGCTCTTCCCCGACGCGCGGCTCGATGTGTACGCGGACGGGCTGATGAGCTACGGCCCGACCCGCAACAAGATCGACCCGCTGGTCGGCGGGCGGGTGCGGCGGCTGCTGCACCTGGATCTGGTTCCGGGCCTCGCACCGCTGCTGCTGGCGGAGTTCGGCGCGCGGCCCGAGCTGGTACCGGTGGAGGCGTTCACCAAGGTGGTCGGCGAACTCGCCGCGGATGCGGACGGGGCCACGGGGACACAGGGGCTCGCGGGTACGGACGGCACGCACGGGTCCGAGGCCCCGGCGCTGCTGCTCGGCCAGTATCTGGCGGCGCTGGGGATCCTCACCCCCGCCGAAGAGGAGGAGCTGCACCTGCGCATGGTCCGGGGCGCGGTCGCCATCGGCCACCGCCGCCTCGTCTTCAAGCCGCACCCCGTGGCGCCCTCGACATGGTCCCGCGCACTGGTACGGGAAGCGGAACTGCTCGGTGCGGAACTGACCGTGCTGGCGGAGCCGTGCCTGGCCGAGGCGCTCTACCAGCGGCTGAAGCCCGCGCTGGTGGTGGGCTGCTTCTCCACCGGGCTGCTCACGGCGAGCACGTTCCACGGCATCCCGGTCGCGCGCGTCGGCACCGAGCTGCTGCTCACCCGGCTGTCCCCCTACCAGAACAGCAACCGGGTGCCCGTCACGCTCGTCGACGCACTGGTACCCGATCTGGAGCAGGGCGCGGCAGGCAGTCCGGCGCCGGCGGACGAGGAGCTGGCCGGGCTGGTCCAGGCGGTCGGCTTCGCCATGCAGCCGCAGATCAGGCCCGATCTCCGGGCGGCCGCCGAACGCTATCTGTCGGATCATCCGTACCCGGACACCCTGCGCTACTTCACCCGCCGCCGCCTCACGGCGCTGGGCCTGCCGGGCGGCATCCCGGTACCACGCCATGCGGTGGTGCGCCGGATGGCGCGCAGGGTGCGGGCGAACGGGATTCTGCGCATGGCGGTGCGCAAGGCGCGCTCGGTGAGACGCGCTCTGTCCTGAGCGCGCTTCCCCTCCCCGTCCGCCGCCGCCCGGACGGCACCCGGCTGTTCGACGCTTCCGCGGACCGCGCTTCACCGTGGTCGCGGCGGGTACGGACGCACTGCTGTCCGACACCCAGGAGTCGCCCGGCACCGTCCGCACCCTGCGGAGCGCGCCGGATGAACCGCACGAGGTGTACGAGGCGTACGGCCATGGCCTCTTCCTGGGTCCGCCCGGACGGCCGCATCGGTTGCGCGGGCAAGGACATGACAGGGACTCCGGGGCTACCTGGCGAGGATCCCTGGCGTCGGCGCCGACAGGCGATGACCAGTGCCCTGGCGGGGCGCTGTACGAAGCCGAGTGAAAGCCGCGGAAACCAGGTCCGTCCGGGTGTCACGCGGGGACGACGGACGACCGTCAGGCGCTGCTGAGCGTCAGCTTCGCCGCGAACCCGAGGAACAGCACCCCGGCCGCCGACGTGGCTCCCGCCGAGAGTCGCCTGCGTCGCCGGAACGCGGACGCCAGGTGCGTGCCGCTGAATCACCTCAGAACGTGTCGCTCGGCACATATGTCCCCCACACCCCTCGCAGCCCGTCGCACACCTCCCCCACCGTCGCCCGCGCCCGTAGAGCCTCCTTCATCGGGTAGAGCACATTCGCGCCGCCCGCCGCCGCCTTCCTCAGCCCGGCGAGCGCCGACTCGACCTCGGCCCCGTCCCGCTCGGCGCGCAGCCGCGCCAGCCGCTCCACCTGCTGCGCCTCGATCGCGGGGTCGACACGCAACGGCTCGTAGGGCTCCTCCTGGTCCAGGGTGAAGCGGTTGACCCCGACCACCACCCGCTCGCCGCTGTCGGTCTCCTGGGCGATGCGGTAGGCGTTGCGTTCGATCTCGCTCTTCTGGAAGCCGTGCTCGATCGCGGCTTGCGCACCGCCGAGATCCTCGACCCTCTCCATCAGCTCCAACACCGCCGCCTCGACGTCGTCGGTCATCTTCTCCACGGCGTAGGAGCCGGCGAACGGGTCCACCGTCGCCGTCACGTCCGTCTCGTACGCGAGCACCTGCTGGGTGCGCAGCGCCAGCCGCGCGGAAGTGGCCGTGGGGAGGGCGATGGCCTCGTCGAAGGAGTTGGTGTGCAGTGACTGCGTCCCGCCCAGCACGGCCGCGAGCCCCTGGACGGCGACCCGCACCAGGTTGACCTCGGGCTGCTGGGCGGTGAGCTGGACGCCCGCCGTCTGGGTGTGGAAGCGCAGCATCATCGACTTCGGATCGCGCGCTCCGAACTCGTCCCGCATCACCCGTGCCCAGATGCGCCGCGCCGCACGGAATTTCGCGACCTCCTCCAGCAGGGTCGTACGCGCCACGAAGAAGAAGGAGAGCCTGGGGGCGAAGTCGTCGACGGCCATCCCCGCCGCCACCGCCGTTCGGACGTACTCGATGCCGTCCGCGAGGGTGAAGGCGATCTCCTGCACGGGCGAGGCCCCGGCCTCCGCCATGTGGTAGCCGGAGATCGAGATCGTGTTCCACCTGGGGATCTCGGCCTTGCAGTACCGGAAGATGTCGGCGATCAGACGCAGCGAGGGCTTGGGCGGGAAGATGTACGTACCGCGGGCGATGTACTCCTTGAGCACGTCGTTCTGGATGGTGCCGGTGAGCCGGTCGGCCGCCGCGCCCTGCTCCTCGGCGACGAGTTGGTAGAGCAGCAGCAGCACGGCTGCCGGGGCGTTGATCGTCATCGATGTGGACACCTGGTCGAGCGGAATCCCGTCGAACAGCACCCGCATGTCATCGATCGAGTCGATGGCCACTCCGACCTTGCCGACCTCTCCGTGGGCGAGCGGCGCGTCGCTGTCGTAGCCCATCTGGGTCGGCAGGTCGAAGGCCACGGACAGGCCCGTCGTCCCGTGGGCGATGAGCTCGCGGTAGCGGGCGTTGGACTCGACGGCGGTGCCGAAGCCCGCGTACTGCCGCATCGTCCAGGGCCGACCGGTGTACATCGACGGGTAGACCCCGCGCGTGAACGGGTACGCGCCCGGCTCCCCCAGCCGCTCGGCGGCGTCCCAGCCGACCGAGTCGCCCGCGCCGCCCGTGCCTTCCGTGCCGGATCCGCCGGCCGCGCCGTACAGCGCCTCGGGTCCGTACACCGGCTGGATGGGCAGACCCGACTCCGACTCGCGCGCCATGTGCCGTGCCTCCCGCTGGAACTGGTGCCAAAGGTGCTAAAGGTACTGAACGCGTCGTTCCGCGCTGCTGCTGTGCCTGCTCGGTCAGCTTCCTCACAGGATGCTCCCCCGGCAGCAACCAAGCACGGCAGGAAAGCATCCCTATTGGCACACACGTCCGTCCCGGGGGGCTCCTATGCGTCGTCACACGCCTGTCCTGAAGAGAACCGTTCTCACGAGAAGCGCGCCCGCTCGCGCCGCGATCGGCCGTACCGCGCTGGCAGCGGTCGCCATCGCCCTCGCCGCGGGCTGCACCGCCCCGTCACCGGGCGACGCCAAGTCACCGGCCCGACCCTCCTCAGCCGCTACGCCGTCGAAAGCCCCGGGCGCTTCGGCCGATACGGTCACGGACGGCACGCCGAGCACGCTCCCGCCGTCAGGCTCGGCTTCCGGCTCACCGTCCGGCACACCGTCCGGCACATCGGACAAGCCGGGCGGGGTGCTGATGCGTGAGGGCACGGAGAACGAGCAGGTACGGGAGCTCCAGGCGCGGCTGCGCCAGATCGGTCACTTCCACCGCTCCCCGACCGCCTTCTACGGTTCGATGACCTCGAAGGCCGTCGGCACCTTCCAGAAGAAGAACGGCCTGCCCGAGACCGGCACGGTCGACGGTGCCACCTGGAGGACGCTCACCGGCGCCAGCCGGAAGCCGACCGCGGACGAACTGCGCCCGTCCACCACCAACGAACTGGACAAGCCCGACTCACGCTGCCTGAAGGGCCGCGTGCTGTGCATCAGCAAGGAGAGCCGGACGCTCGCCTGGATGATCGACGGCAAAGTGGTCGCGGCGATGGACGTGCGCTTCGGCTCGGAGAACACCCCGACCCGTGAGGGCACGTTCAACGTGGGCTGGAAGGCCAAGGAGTGGACGTCCACGATCTACCACACGTCGATGCCGTACGCGATGTTCTTCAGCGGCGGCCAGGCGGTGCACTACTCGGCGGACTTCGCGGCCCGCGGCTACAACGGCGCGTCGCACGGCTGCGTCAACGTCCGGGACAAGAAGAAGCTCGCTCAGGTATTCGACCAGGTCCAGAAGGGCGACAAGGTCGTCGTCCACTGGTGACCGTGTGCCGGTGCTTCGCCGAGGCCGGAGTGTCGAAGGTCGATGAGAGAGGGCGCGGGCGGGACCGGGGGAACGTGTCCCGCCCGCGCCATGTGCGCTGAGCCGTAGGTACGGGGGGAACCCCGGCTCGTGCGCTGCCGATGACCAGTCGGCTCACTTACAACTGCGCCGCACTGCCGAAAAACGTCACACTTGGCCGAAAGTTTTTTCCAGGATTCAGATAAGCGCAGGTCAGCTGGCATGCGAAAGCATGCGGCAGCCTCAGAAGACGCTGATCTCGGCTGACAGTGAGAGCGCGATCTCGGGGACGGCGGTCAGGGAGTGCGCCCCCTGGGTGACGCCGCCGTCGATCCAGCCCTTGCCGGAGTCGCCGCCGCGGTCGTCGTTCCCACCGCGGCCGTCGCCGTCACTGTCGCCGTCGGCGGAACCGCTGCCGGAGCTGTCGCTCCCGGAGTTCCCGTTGCCCGAGTCGCCGGTCCCGGCGTCGAGCACACGGTCGCAGAAGTGCGTGACCCGGTCCGCTCCCTTGGCCAGCGACTCAAGCTGACGCTTGCTCTCGTCGTCGAGCTGCCCGCTGCGGTAGTCACGGCAGGCATCGAGCGTCTCGGCATACCACTCGCTGCGGCTGCCCCCGTCGTTGCCCCAGCCCCAGGAAGGGTCGCCGCCCTTCTTGTCGCCGCGGCCGCGGTCGTCCGGGCTTGCCGTGCCGCCGCCGTCGGCGCCGCCCGTGGGCTCTTCACCACCCGGGGCCGACGGTATGACCGCGCCGCCCTCACCGGGCGTGGGACCGTCCGGCGGCGAGGTGTCGGCGCCGGCCGTCACCGAACCGGACTCCTCCGGTTCAGGTGAAACCGGTGCGGAAACGGTTGATTCAGGCACAGGGGTGTGCTCGTCACCGAAGGGACCGGGCAGCGCACCCACACCGGCGGCCACGGCGACACCGCCCACGGCGAAGCCGGCCAGCGATGCGGCCAGCCCCCAGCGCACCGGCCGCCCCCAGCGCCCCCGGCGACGGCGGGACACGGCTCCGACGGACGCCACCGACGTCACACAGGCGCCGGACTCCACGCCTCCGAGCCGCACAGCCGTCGGCAGCAGTTCGTCCGCGCCGCCGTCGCGCACCTTCCGGAAGGCGGCCAGCGCCTCTTCCTCACCGCGCAGCGGCATGGGGTCGTTTGCCGCTTCCGGCAGACGGGCAGCATCCAGAGCAGCAGCGAGTCGCCGCGCCTCATCCTGGCTACGCGCGTCAACGCCGAACGGCTCGACCGGCTCACCGCGCAGCAGTCGCTCCGCGGCCTCCAGGTCGAGCCATGGGTAGCGCTCGTCGGCCATCACATGTCCTTCTGCGTCCGCAGACGCGAATGCGTCACACCCGCGGAGCGCGCCACTCCGCGCCGGGGGCGTCGCTGCGGGGGTACGGCGCCGAGTTCGGCGCTCTTTCCAAGACTCACGGAACCGCGCCTTCCACCGCTCGGCTGACCGCCGTGAGATCCGTCACCCGAGCCCTCGTCGGCGGCGTCACCGGGATCGCGGAGCAGCTCGGCCAGACGCTTCAGCCCCCGGTGCGCAGCGGTGCGGACGGCCCCCGGACGCTTCCCGAGCGTCTCCGCGGCCGACTTCGCGTCAAGACCCATGACCACCCGCAGCACCACGGCCTCGGCCTGGTCCTGCGGCAACTGGGAGATCAGCTCCATCGCGCGCCCGGTGGCGAGCGCCTCCATGGCCTCGTCGGCGGTGTCGGACTCGGCGGGCCGCCCGGTGAGTTCGGTCTCGTCGCCCCCGACGGCCGGCCGCCGCCCCCGCATACGTATGTGGTCCAGCGCCCGGTTCCGCGCGATCCGCGCGGCCCAGCCGCGGAAGCGGTCCGCGTCCCCGCTGAACCGCTCCAGGTCCCGGGCTATCTGCAACCAGGACTCGGACGCGACGTCCTCGGCGTCCGCTTCGCCGACCAGTGTGCGTATGTAACCGAGCAGCCGCGGTTGCACCGTGCGGTACACAGTCCGGAATGCCTCTTCACTTCCGTCCTGAGCCGCGAGCACCGCGGCAGTCAGCTCCGCGTCGTCCCCCAGCACTCCCACTACCCGTTCGTCATCGCGGCTGGTCACCGCCATCGCACACGCCTTCGCGCTGAAGCACGCTACGCGGCTACCGCTGCGTACGTCCACGTCTTGTACAACTTGCAACATTCTGCTGGTCAGGTGTGTGACAGAAAACGCACCCCTGGCGCTGAACGGAGTACGGGGCCGTACGCGGCCTCCAGGACGACGACCGGGGCCTCTCCTGTGGGGGGTGGCGGCCCCGGTCGTCCTCCCTCCTTCCCCGGGACCCCGACCAGGCTGAACGCCAGGCGCGGACAACGCTGCGGCCGACCGCCTGGCCGACCCGGTCCCGGCTCTCATCCGATTGCAGTTGCCGAGCGCGATCAGCGGCAGGCGGCCGGAGGTGTCCGCGGAGCTCGGCAGATCCACGCCGAGGGACGGCAGAGTGATCCCGCGCTCGGCGAGCGCGGCACGGAGCTGCTCGTACACTCGTCGGCTCCGGTGTCGTCGTTCATGCGGGGGTACGCGGCTTCTGTTCAGGCGACGGAGTGGGTGAGAGTGCCGGTGTAGGTGACGGCTACCGCTGCCGTGCCACCGCGTCTCCCGCTCCTGGTGACCAGTGCCGTGACTGTCGGCAGCACCCGCCGAGTGAGTCTCATCGGCTCCGAACCACCATCAGCCGCCACGCCGTTTGACGCAAAGAGCGTCGAAACCGCGACGACAGCCCAGGTGTGTGCCATGATGATCAGACGCCCGGATACCGCATCCCCCGTCGGTATCCGGGCTCTTCCATGCGCCGTCAGATTCTGGTGAGCACATCGTCCAGCTGATGGCGTAGTCGTAGTTGGCGTCGCGCTTCTGGTCCGCGACCTTCGTGTCGCCCGGGGCAAGCGCTGAGGATATCCCCGAGTCCGGACGGTCGCCACCGGCAACCGAGGTGACGCGCGACGATATTCGCTGGTCGGCCCTGCTGAACGCACCCGAGAATTGCCCGCATGAACTCAGACTCGACGTCAGCCGAGCACGCCGACGAAGCGGCGGCGGCGTTGACCCGCTGGACACCCGCCACCGTGCACACCGACATGTGGGTCGACCCGGACGACGATCCGCGGGCGTCCGGCACCGAGACGGTCGACGAACGCAGCACGCTGCTCGACGGGCTGCGCCACTTCCGCCTCACCGTGGAGATGAAGTGCGCGGGGTTGGACGCCGAGCAGATGGCTCGGCGCTCCGTACCTCCGTCGACGATGTCCCTGCTCGGACTGGTGCGTCATATGGCCGAGGACGAGCGGCACTTCCGCCGGATGGCGGGGCAGGACCTGCCCAGGATCTACCGAAGCGCCGAGGACCGCGACGGCGACTGGACCGGCGCGGTGGCCGACCCCGAGGTCGTGGCGGACGCCTGGCGTCAGTGGCGGGCCGAGGCGGAACTCACCGACCGGTTCATCGCCGGCTTCGCCGACCTCGGCGCGCGACCCGCCGGTGACGTGCAACTCCGTGACATTCTGGTGGCGCAGATCGGGGAGTACGCGCGGCACTGCGGCCACGCCGACCTCCTGCGTGAGCGGATCGACGGCCGCGTAGGCCAGTAGCAGTTGCCCTCCGGACAGGGCCTACGCGTCCTCGAGTCGGTGGTCGGCCCACACATAGCTCTCCGGCAGCAAGTCGGTGATGCGGACGGTTCGGGTGCGCTCACCGTTGCCGACGATGACCTTGACGGCCGGGAAGTAGTCGAGAAGGACTTGCCGGCACCGGCCGCACGGAGGGACGATCCCGCGGTTCCTGTCGCCCACGGCGACGATCACGTCCAGTTCGTAGGCTCCCTGTGCCGCTGCCGCACCGATGAGGACCAGCTCGGCACAGGGCCCGCCGGTGAAGTGGTAGGCATTGACCGCAGTGATGATCCGGCCGTCCTGGGCACGGGCAGCGGCGGCCATGGTGTGGTTGTCGCCCCGGCAGCGCGTGCGGGCGATACGGGTCGCGGCTTGGATGAGCTCGTGATCGGTCGCTTCGTGGTGCTGCGTGGTCATGTGGTTCGTTCCTCCGGCTCCGCGGGCAGGACACGAAGCTGACCGGGAGCGCGGGGGTTCCGCAAGCCGAATTCGGTCGCTGTGCCTCGCCGATGCCCCGACCTGGCCTCGTCCACGTGTATGAGCGGAACAGGTCGGCGATCACCGTCCGCGCGGTCCTCCCACTCAAACCCCGGCCTGAAGTCTCAGCCCCGCAGCGCCCCGATCGTCTCAGCCAGTGCCGAGGCCACATCCGGGACCAGGGTGTGCACCCCGTCCCGCACCACTTGTCGGCCGGCGACCACGGTGTGCCGGACATCGGCCGCCGTCGCCGCGAAGACCGCGGTCTCGGCGCCGAGCCTGGGCAGCGGGCCCGCGGTGCGTACCGAGTCCAGCGCGATGGTGGTGAAGTCGGCGAGGGCGCCCGCCTCAAGGGAGCCCGCGCCGTCCCAGCCGAGAGCCGCGTGCCCGTCGGCGGTGGCGGCTCGCAGCAGGGCCGCCGCTGTCCAGTGGCCGCGGGTGCGCGAGCGCAGGCGTTCGTTGAGCTCCATCGCCCGTGCCTCTTCGAGCAGGTCGATCACGGCGTGGCTGTCACTGCCCAGGGACAGCGGGCTGCCCGCCCGGCCCAGGTCGACGGCGGGGCCGATACCGTCGGCCAGGTCCCGCTCGGTGGTCGGGCACATGCAGGTACCGGTGCCGGTGGAGCCGAGCAGACTGATGTCGTCGTCCGTCAGATGCGTGTTGTGGACGCCGGTCGTGCGCGGACCGAGCACGCCGTTGTCGGCGAGCAGCCGGGTCGGGGTGCAGCCGTGGGCGGCGGCACAGGCGTCGTTCTCCGCCGTCTGCTCGGAGAGATGGACATGCAGCGGCGCGCCCCTTTCGGCGGCCCAGTCGGCGACCGTCGACAGCTGGGCGGCGGGGACGGCCCGTACGGAGTGGATCGCGGCACCGATCCGCACCAGTTCGCCGTCCTTGAGCTGCGAGACCCGCGCTGCCCAGGCGTCGGCCGTGCCGTCGGAGAAACGCAGCTGGTGCCGGTCGGGGGCCGCGCCGAAACCCGCGGACAGATACGCGGTGTCGAGCAGCGTGATCCGGATACCCGCGTCGGCCGCCGCCGCGACCAGCGCCTCCCCCATCGCGTTCGGGTCGGCGTAGGGAGCCCCACCGGGGGCGTGGTGCACATAGTGGAACTCACCGACGGCGGTGATCCCGGCGAGCGCCATCTCGGCGTACACGGCGCGCGCCAGCGCGTGGTACGAGTCGGGGGTCAGCCGCGAGGCGACCTGGTACATGAACTCGCGCCAGGTCCAGAAGGTGCCCGAGCCGACCTGGACAAGCCCGCGCAGAGCCCGGTGGAAAGCGTGGGAGTGGGCGTTGGCGAGGCCGGGAAGGGTCAGACCGCGCAGCACCACGGCCCCGGATGGCGGGGTCGTGATCCCGGTCGTGACGGCCTTGATCCTGCCGTCGGACACTTCAAGGGCCACGCCCGGTTCGACGTTGGCGTCGAGCCAGGCGTGCTCCAGCCAGTACGTTGCCGCTGACGTTGTCGCGGCCGTAGCCGTCACCTGCACGCGAGCCCCTCCAGTACGTCGGCGAGTGCGAGGACCCCGGCGACGCAGTCGTCCTCGGCCGCGTGCTCGGCCGGGGAGTGCGAGATGCCCGTCGGGTTCCGCACGAACAGCATGGCGGTCGGAATGGCGCCGGACAGGATTCCGGCGTCGTGTCCCGCGCCGGTACCCAGCAGCGGGGCCCGGCCGTCGAGCAGCGCGCCGATCTCGTCGCGCAGGGCGTGGCCGAACTCGACCACCGGTGTGAACGACTCGCGCACCACGGCGAGGTCCACGCCGTCGCGCTGGGCTCGGTCCTTCGCGGCCTGTTCGACGGCGGCGACGACCGTGTCCAGGGTGGCCTGGTCGGGGGCGCGGGAGTCGAGCCAGCCCCGGACGAGGGAGGGGATGGCGTTGACGCCGTTGGGCTCGACGGCGACCTTGCCGAAGGTGGCGACGGCGCCGGCGAGTTCGGCTTCGCGGCGGGCGGCGAGCACGGTCTCGGCGTAGCTGAGCATGGGGTCGCGGCGGTCCGCGAGCCGGGTGGTGCCCGCGTGGTTGGCCTCGCCCCTGAAGTCGAAGCGCCAGCGGCCGTGCGGCCAGATGGCGCTGGCGATACCGACCGGGTCGCCCGACAGGTCCAGGGCACGGCCCTGTTCGACATGGAGCTCGACGAACGCGCCGATCCTGGAGAGGCGTTCGAGGTCGGGCCCGATGGCCTCCGGGTCGTATCCGGCCGCTTCCATGGCCTGCGGCAGCGACACCCCGTCGCCGTCGCGCAGCTCGTACGCCCGCTCCTTGGTGAGCTGCCCGGCGGTGAGCCGCGAACCGACGCAGGCGAGTCCGAAGCGGGCACCTTCCTCGTCGCCGAAGTTGCTGACGGCGAACGGCTTGGTGAACTCGGCGCCCCTGCGGCGCAGTTCGTCGAACGCGGCGAAGGCGGAGACCACCCCGAGCGGGCCGTCGAAGGCGCCCCCGTCGGGGACCGAGTCCAGATGGGACCCGGTCACGACGGCGTCACCGGCGGCGGGATCACCGTGCCAGGCCCACTGGTTGCCGTTGCGGTCGATCTCGTGGACCAGCCCGCGCGCCTCGGCCTGCTCCCGGAACCACACCCGGCATTCGGCGTCGGCGCCGGTCCAGGCGTAGCGGCGGTAGCCGCGGGTCTCCGGCTCGCGCCCGATCGGTGCGAGCCGGGTCCACATCTCGTGAAAGGACTCGGTCACGCGTCCGCCCGGGTCGAGCCGTCCCACACCGAACCTTCGGGCGCCGAGTCCTCGCGCATCGGGACACGCACGCCCTTGTCGTCGGCGACCGACTCCGCGATGTCGTAGCCGGCGTCGACATGGCGGATGACGCCCATGCCCGGGTCGTTGGTGAGCACCCTGCGGATCTTCTCGCCGCCCAGCTCGGTGCCGTCCGCGACCGTGACCTGCCCGGCGTGGATGGAGCGGCCCATACCGACCCCGCCGCCGTGGTGGATGGACACCCAGGAGGCACCGGACGCCACGTTCACCATGGCGTTCAGCAGCGGCCAGTCGGCGATCGCGTCGGAGCCGTCGAGCATGGCCTCGGTCTCGCGGTACGGGGAGGCCACGGAGCCGCAGTCCAGGTGGTCTCGGCCGATGGCGAGCGGGGCGGCCAGCTCGCCACTGGCGACCATGTCGTTGAAGCGCTCGCCCGCACGGTCCCGCTCGCCGTAGCCGAGCCAGCAGATGCGGGCGGGCAAGCCCTGGAAGTGGACACGCTCGCCGGCCATCTTGATCCAGCGGGCCAGGGACTCGTTTTCCGGGAACAGGTCGAGGATCGCCTTGTCGGTCTTGGCGATGTCGGACGCCTCGCCCGAGAGCGCGGCCCAGCGGAACGGGCCCTTGCCCTCGCAGAACAGCGGCCGGATGTAGGCGGGCACGAAGCCGGGGAAGGCGAAGGCGCGGTCGTATCCGGCCAGTTGCGCCTCGCCGCGGATGGAGTTGCCGTAGTCGAAGACCTCGGCTCCCGCGTCCATGAAGCCGACCATGGCCTCGACGTGCCGGGCCATCGACTCACGGGCGCGGGTGGTGAAGCCCGCCGGGTCCTTGGCCGCGTTGGACGCCATGTCGTCGAAGTCGATCCCGACGGGGAGGTAGGCGAGCGGGTCGTGGGCGGAGGTCTGGTCGGTGACGATGTCGATCGGGGCGTTCATCGCGAGCAGCTGCGGCACCAGTTCGGCCGCGTTGCCGAGCACGCCGATGGACAGCGGACGGCGGGCGTCGCGAGCCTCGGTGGCAAGCCGGAGCGCGTGGTCGAGCGAGTCGGCCTTCACGTCCAGGTAGCGGTGCTCGATACGCCGCTCGATGGCGCGCGGGTCGCAGTCGATGCAGATGGCGACGCCGTCGTTCATGGTGACGGCGAGCGGCTGGGCGCCGCCCATGCCGCCGAGTCCCGCGGTGAGGGTGATGGTCCCGGCGAGGGTGCCGCCGACCCCTTTGCCCGTTGAATGCAGCTTCGCGGCGACGGCGGAGAAGGTCTCGTAGGTGCCCTGGAGGATGCCCTGGGTGCCGATGTAGATCCAGGAGCCGGCCGTCATCTGGCCGTACATGGTCAGACCGAGGGCTTCGAGGCGGCGGAACTCCTCCCAGTTCGCCCAGTCACCGACCAGGTTGGAGTTGGCGATGAGCACACGGGGCGCCCACTCGTGTGTCTGCATCACACCGACCGGACGACCGGACTGGACCAGCATGGTCTCGTCCTGTTTCAGAGTCCTCAGCGTGCGCACCATGGCGTCGAAGGAGCGCCAGTCGCGGGCCGCCTTGCCGGTGCCGCCGTAGACGACGAGCTTGTCGGGGTGCTCGGCGACCTCGGGGTCGAGGTTGTTCTGGAGCATGCGCAGCGCGGCTTCCTGCTGCCACCCGAGGGCGTTCAGTTCCGTACCACGCGGCGCCCGTACGGGGCAGGGTCCAGACATGCCGAGGCCTCCTCGCGACTTTCACTCTTCTGTCTTCACTGCGCTTCTATGCGCCTATTCATATAGTCGCGCGCTGAATAATTCCAGTCAACCACTGCGCACCGCTGCGCGGGACGCCGGACGGTGTTTGGCTGGACTCCATGACGCCAGACCGTCGCGATCAGGCCGTACGGGCAGCCATGGCGCAGGGACTGCTCGGCCCCGACGCCGAGCCGGTCATCGCCCTGGTGGACATCGCCGGGATCCGGGCCGGGGCGGCATCGCTGCGCGCCGCGTTCGAGCAGGTCACCGACGCCCCGGTGTTGCATGCCTTCGCGGTGAAGGCGGCGCCGCTGGTGGGCGTGCTGCGGCTGCTGGGAAGCGAAGGGCTCGGCGCCGAGGTCGCGAGCCCAGGGGAGCTGGCCCTGGCCCGGGCCGCCGGGATCCCGGCGAGCAGGATCGTGCTGGACTCCCCCGCCAAGACGCCCGGGGAGCTGCGCACGGCCCTGGATCTCGGTATCGCCGTCAACACCGACAACGCCCAGGAGCTCGACCGCATCGACGCGATGATCGGTGCCGCCGGGGAAGGCGGGGCGGCCAGGGCGCCCGGCGGCTCGGACGGGTCAGGCAGGTCGGCCGGGGCGGCGGGCGGGTCCGCCGGGGCCGCAGCCCCGCCTTCGCCGGCGTCGACGCTCGGCCTGCGGGTGAACGCGCAGATCGGGGCCGGCGCGATCGGAGCGCTCTCGACCGCGACGGCAACCTCGAAGTTCGGCGTCGGACTGCGCGACGAAGGGGCACGCGAATGGATCGTCCGCGCGTTCCTTGACCGGCCGTGGCTGACCCGGCTGCACACCCACTCCGGCTCACAGGGTCTGCCGCTCGAACTGATGGCCGCGGGCGTACGGACCGTCTACGAACTCGCGGAGGAGATCAACGCCGCCGCGGGACGGCAGCAGGTCGACACCCTGGACATCGGCGGCGGTCTCCCCGTCGACTTCACGTCCGACGAGGAGACACCCGGCTTCGCCGACTACACACGGGTGCTGGAGCGCGAGGTCCCCGGGTTGTTCGACGGGCGGTACGGGCTGGTCACCGAGTTCGGCCGGGCACTCACCGCCAAACACGGGCTGGTGCTCGCCCGGGTCGAGTACGCGAAGCGGACCGGGAACCGGCCCATCGCACTGACCCACGCGGGCGTGCAGGTGGCGACCAGGACCGTGTACGCACCGGGTGCGTGGCCGGTGCGGATCGCCGCGTACGACGCCGATGGGCGCCCGAGGACGGGGCCCGACGTGGTACAGGACATCGCGGGACCGGCGTGCTTCGCGGGCGACCTGCTCGCCGAGGCACGGGGACTGCCGCTGCTGGAGCAGGGCGACGTGGTGGCGGCGCTGGACACCGGCGCGTACTACTTCACCAGCCACTACGCGTACAACAGCCTGGTGCGCCCGGCGGTGTACGGCTTCCGGGCGGCGGCGGGGGGGCGCGACGGCGACGTCGAGTTCAGCCTCGTACGCGATTCGCAGACCATGGAGGAGATCGTGGCGGAGTCCGGCGGCGCGCACCCTGACGCGCTGTTGTAGGGCGGGGCCGACTGCCGTTGGCTCCGGTTTCGCCCCCCGGCTCCGACGGGGAGCGGTTGTCAGACCCTGGTGCTTCCATGAGAGCCATGACCACGAAAAGCGTCTCCGTGGAGCAGCGGATCGCCGCGCCCGCCGCTCACGTCTGGGAGGCCATGACCGACCTGCGGGGAATGGACCGCGTGCTCAGCGGCGTGGAGAGGGTCGAGGTCCTCACCGATGGGCCCTTCCGAGAGGGCACACGGTGGCGGGAGACCCGGCGGATGCTGGGCAAGGAAGCCACCGAGGAGATGTATGTGACGGCGAGCGAGCCGCCCGGGCGCTATGTGGTGGAGGCCGACTCCCAGGGCGCGCACTACGTCTCGGAGTTCACCCTCCAGCCGCTCGGGCCCGAGACCACCGTGGTGCGGATGACGTTCAGCGCGGTGCCGCCGGGCGGTGCCATGGGTCTGCTCGCCAAGGTGCTCGGCGGTCTGGGCGCGCGTGCTGTGCGCAAGGCGATCGCCAGGGACCTCGCCGATATCGCCGCGGCCGTGGAGGGTCGCCGGAGCGGTGAAGGGGAAGGCGGCAGCGGCGCGGGCTGACGCTTCCACCCCGTGTCCCCCGTAAGGCTCATCCGCCCCACTGCCGGGAATCACCGCGCGAAAGCCGGGCAGGAAAGCTCGGTACGCACCGAGAGCGGCGCGTACCGAGCGCGGTACGCGCACCGGGACGGGACCACGGGAAGGGATCCGATGGCCGCATCCGCCTCCATGGAGGCATCGGAAGAGCAGCAGCCCTCACTCAAGCGGGCCATCGGCCCCAAGCTGCTGATCCTCTTCGTGATCGGCGACATCCTGGGCACCGGTATCTACGCCACGACAGGCAAGGTCGCGGGCAAGGTCGGCGGGGCGCTGTGGCTGCCGTTCCTGATCGGCTTCGCGGTCGCCATCATGACCGCGGCCTCGTACGTCGAGCTCGTCGGCAAGTACCCGAAGGCAGCCGGTGCCGCCCTCTACACCCAGCGGGCGTTCAGGCTCCCCTTCCTCACCTTCATCATCGCCTTCATGGTGATGTGCTCGGGCCTGTCGTCGGCGAGCGCGGCGGCCCGCGCCTTCAGCGGGGACTACTTCCGGGAGTTCACCGCCGCCATCCCGCCCACCCTCATCGCGATCCTGTTCATCCTCGCCCTGGCGGCGCTGGCGCTGCGCGGCGTGTCGGAGTCGGTGAAGACCAATGTGGTGCTGACCCTCGTGGAGCTGACGGGCCTGGCGGTGGTCCTCGCGATCGGCGTGTGGGCGGTGCTGACCGGCGTCGGGGAGCCGTCGCGGCTGGGTGAGTTCGAGTCGTCGGACGGCACGGGCTTCGCCCTGATGACGAGCGTGCTCGGAGCCACGGCCCTGGGCTTCTTCGCCTTCGTCGGCTTCGAGGACTCGGTCAACATGGCCGAGGAGACCAAGGACCCGGTGCGCACCTTCCCTCGTGCGATCTTCACCGGTGTCGCGGTGACAGGCACGATCTACGTGCTGGTCGCGCTTGTGTCCTCGCTGCTGGTCGACTACCGGGTGCTGGAGACCTCGTCCGGACCGCTGCTGGAGGTGGTCAAGGCCGGGGGCGTCGCCTTCCCCCCGAAGCTCTTCGCGCTGATCGCGCTGTTCGCGGTCACCAACTCCGCGCTGATCAACATCATGATGGCCTCGCGGCTCTGCTACGGCCTGGCGAACGAGAAGGTACTGCCGCCCGCCATGGGCAAGGTCCTGCCCAGGCGCCGCACCCCGGTCACGGGCATCGTCTTCGTCACGGCGATCGCGATCGGCCTGGTGTCGACGGGCGAGATCGAGGGGCTGGGCGACACCACGGCGTTTCTGCTGCTGTGCGTGTTCGCGGTGGTGAATGTGGCGGTCCTCGTCCTGCGCAAAGACCCGGTGGACCACGACCACTTCCGTACGCCGACAGTCCTGCCGGTGATCGGGGCGATCACCTCGGTGATCCTGGCCAGCCCGCTCTCGGACCGGGCCTCCGACGTCTACATCCGGGCCGGGGTGCTGATCGGTATCGGCATCCTGCTGTGGATCGTCAACAAGCTGTGGATGAAGTACCGGCACGAGCCGATGGTGAAGCGCGGCAGCGCAGGCGCGGACACCGGCAGCAGCAGCTGATTCGCGGGGATCCGCGAATCCCGGGCGGCGGACCCTAGCGGATGCGGGGCATGTTCCGACGGAAAATGCCAGAAGTTTCAGGGGGCTCCACTCCGTTGCGTAACCTCCCGACTACGGACGTTCGAACGTCCTAGCCGTTGCGCACACGTGCTGGAGGGGGATTTCCGCGTGCCCGGAATCGACGAGTGTCTGCTCCACGCCATGCGGCTGCCCGGAGTACGCGGCGCAGCCCTTGTCGACTGGACCAGCGGACTCGCCCTCGGCACGGTGGGGGACGCGGCGGGCGCCGATCATGAGACGGCCGCCACCGAGACCGCCGAGCTGGCTCGGATGGCTGCGGAACACCCTACCTTCGCCCCCGCGGCCGACGAGGAGACAGCGGCACGTGAAGGCTCGGGCGCCCCCTCTGGTTCCGGTTCCGGGAAGACACCACCGATCGAAGACCTCGTCGTCACCACCCGTACGTGCTATCACGTCCTGCGTTTTGTGGAGACCAGCTTTGACAGCAGTGTTCTGCTGCATCTGTGGCTTGACCGGGTCGAGGGCAATCTCGCCCTGGCGCGGCTGCGGATGCGGGATCTGACCGAGCGGCTGGTGCTGGAGTGACCGTATCTCCGATGCTGCTGAGACTTGCCTCGGAGCGGGCGACCGGTGCGCTGTTACGCGACCGGGGCACGCTCTACCTCGTCGACGGTCAGGTGGTGCACGCCGAAAGCCCCGTCGCACCGGGGATCGAGGTCCTGCTGACCGCCGCGGGACGGCTGCGCGCCGACGGCTGGACGGAAGCCCTGCGCGAGGCCGGGGCACTCGGCAGGGTGGGCCGTTACCTGGTCGACACCGGCCGGCTCTCCGGCGGCGAATTGGAGATCTGCCATCTGGAGGCGCTGTACGACGCGGCGTTCTTCGCCCTCGCGCCGAGCAACACCCCGTCCCGCTTCCGCTACGGAGTCGCCCATTGGATAGGTCCGGTGCGGCCGGTGCCCGCGGCGGCCGTGGAACGGGAGACCGCGAGACGCCGGGCGCTGCTCGACCGGTTGTGGGCCCACCCGGAAACGGACACCGCGCCGGTGGTACGCACCAGACGGCCACCGAGCATCCGCGCCGCCCCGAGACAGCGCGCCGTGCTCGAACTGGCGGACGGCGTACGGACCCCGGCCGATATCGCCAGGGCTCTCGGCCGCCCCGCCTTCCACACTCTGATCGACGTCCGGCGGCTGGCCGCGGCCGGTCTGGTCGAAACCCCCGGCAGCTCAGCCCCCGCTCTACCGCCCCCCGATGTCGCCCGCGCCATGGAGATGTCCGCGGATCCCGACATCGCTTTGCTCCGCAGACTCCGTGACGCCTTGGAGGCAACGCTGTGATGCGCACGCTGAGGCAGCGCGCCGAGAGGAGACAGCTGATGACCGCGAGCCCCGGAGTCGTTGACGAACTCAACCGGCTGCGAGGCCGGTTGCCCCAGCTCACCGGCGCCCTCGCGGCCAGCGTGGACGGTCTGGTGCTGGCCCGGGACACCCCGGACGCGGAGGCGGAGACCGTCGCCGCGCTCACGGCGGCTGCCCTGGGCGTATCGGTACGCCTGACCGAGGCCACCGGCCAGGGCGGCTTCCGGGAGCTGCTGATCCGGGGCGAGCGCGGCTATGTCGCGACGTACGCGGCCGGTTCCGCGGCGGTGCTCACCGTCACCGCGGAGCCGCGCGTCAACGTCGGGCGGCTGCATCTGGAAGCCCGCAGGACCGGAGCCCGCATAGGCGAGCTCGTCGACGGCGCGCTCGACCGCCTCGACTCCGGTTCCAGCTCGTCTTCCCATTCCCACGCCAACCCCCCGAACACCGCACACGTCAGATGAGCAGATCGGGCCCATCGCAACGATCGGACCCGTCGACAACGAAAGGCATCACCACCATGGCCAACACCGAAACGTGCCTCAAGGAAGCGATGACCGTCATCGAGGGGTGCGTCGGCGTCGCCCTCGTCGACTACACCAGCGGGATGGCGCTCGGCACGCTGGGAGGGGGCAAGCACCTCGATCTCAACGTGGCCGCGGCCGGTAACACCGATGTGGTGCGAGCCAAGCTGCGCGCCATGGAGATGCTGGGTCTCCAGGACGAGATCGAGGACATCCTCATCAGCCTGGGCACGCAGTACCACCTGATCCGGCTGCTCAAGGCACGCGGCGGAAACGGGCTGTTCCTCTACCTGGCGCTGGACAACAAGCGCGCCAACCTGGCGATGGCCCGCCATCAGCTGCGGAAGATCGAGGCAGAGCTGGAGGTCTGACCACGAGTCGGCCGCGCCACCGCCGCACCAGGCGATCCGGATCAGCGACGCCGCGCCCCCCCGGGCGCGGCGTCGCCGGCTGCCGGACCGGTGGTCCGGTATCCCTCGACACGCGGCCCGGCGGGCCTCCCCCTGGGCACCCACTCGACGGGCACCCACCACAGCACGTCCGCCGCATGCTCACGTCGGCCGATGAGACCCGCCTTCAGCCACAGCCCGGCACCGGCACCGGCCAGCAGCAATCCGCCCGCGGCCGGTACGGCGAGGGCGCTCGCGGTCGCCAGGACCCAGGCGAGCAGCAGCCACCAGCGGTAGGACCGCCGCCTCCCGCGTACGGTCACGGCCCGGTCCTGGAGGAAGTCGCCCCGGGCTGCGCGTACCGCTCCGGCTTCCAGGTCGCGATAGCGGGCTCGGCGTACCGCCGCCACGACGGCGGCGGCGACGAGGAAGAGCGCGGCTCCGGCGTAGAGCCCGATTCGGCGCCCGGTCAGCCCGGGAAGGAACAGGCCGATACCCGCCGCGGTGAACCCGAGCCACATCATCGGGGCGGCACCCGCCCTTACGAGCACCGCCACCCGCGCCAGCGTCCGACCGCCTCCACGTCCCACGTCCATGCCCTCCTCATGTCGTCCCGGCCGGACATTAGCCGCCGTAGATGAGGGCGGTCTGAGAAACGGCGGCCTTGGCGCTCAGTCGGCGAACAACCCGCGCTCGGCCGCCCGCGCGTCGAACTCCTCAAGCCGCGCCTGTGCTTCCGGCAAACCGTCGCACATCGCCTCCAGCAGTACCCGCCCCAGCAGCATCGGTGCACAGGCGGTGTCGAAGGCGAGGCCGGTGCCGACCGCCGCCGGAATCAGCAGATCGCTATGGGCCGCCACCGGCGCGAATGCGGAGTCGGCGACCGTGACGACGGTCAGACCGCGGGAACGAGCGTGGTCGAGTGCCTCGATGACCTCCCGGGGATGACGCGGGAGCGCGAAGCACAGCAGCGCGCTCGCGCCCGCGCGCCGGGCCGCGTCGATACGGTCGGCGACCATCGAGCCGCCCTCGTCGATGAGCCGTACGTCCGGGTGCACCTTGGCGGCGAAGTACGCGAAGCCACGCGCCTGCGACGAGGCGGCCCGCAGCCCCAGCACCGGCAGCGCCCGGGACGCGGCGAGCAGCCTCCCGGCCCGCTCGACGAGCGCCGGGTCGGCAAGCATCTCGGCGAGGCGCCGCAGGTTCTCGATCTCCGCGTGCACGGCCTGCTGGTACTCGTTGAACTCGGTTTCACCCGTGCCCGGTTCGGCGACCGGCGCGACCTCACGCAGATGGCGGCGAAGCGCCGGGTAGCCGTCGAATCCGAGCGCGACGGCGAAGCGGGTCACGGACGGCTGGCTGACCCCGGCGAGCTCGGCCAGCTCCACGCTGGACAGAAAGGCCACATCCCCCGAATGCCGCACCATGCAGTGGGCGATACGGCGCTGTGTGGGTGTGAGCCGCTGCCCTTCGAAGAGCTGCTGCAACCGTGCGGCAGGGCTGGTGTCGCTCATGCCGTCCCCCTATCTCAGCCTCAGCCTGGTCGGCAGTCTCAGCGCACCGATCGCCCATTCAGTCCACCGGAACTCTGCATAAGCGTATACAGGCAGAGCGGGGCGAGCGAGTTCGCCGGTCGGCGGACCGGCATCCGGCACGTACGCGGGGTCGGCCTGGGAGTCGTCGTCCCAGTCGGTCGCCGGCGCCGCCGGCAGCGGCGACGTGCGTGACGCCGCACGGGCGGCGGACGCGGTCCTGGAGATCCCGCTCCGGGCATCCGGAGCGGTGGTGGCGGGTCCACGCGGCCTCCCGCCGGCCCATGACGTCGAGCGCGGGAGCGTCCCGGCCGTCGGCGGAGGCGGCCAGGGCAGCCCCCGAAGGCGAAGCCGGGCCGAGCCACGGCTATAGGCCGGGGGCAGCGCCTGCCAGACCTTCGCATCGGCGCACGAGGCCATGGGTGGCGAGTCCGGCGCTGGGCGGCACCGGCTTCGCGTCGCCGGTTCGGGCCCGCACCGGGTTCGTGAAAGCGGTACGAGCGCGACACGTCGGCGCAGCATGCGCTTAACACACGTCCGCCACAGTGGTGAGTGTCGCGTCAAGGATCTCCGGAGCGGCTCCCGGACCTCCCTGGACGCCCGGCACGTTCCCGGCCCTGACCCGGGAGCGCGCCCCTCGCGGGGACCGCCGTCGTCCCGCCCCCCGATTCAGGGGGTGCGGCGGTCCCCGCGCTCACGTCCGCGGGACTACTTGGCGCCTTCCCCGGCGAGGAACGACAGCAGGTCCTGCCTGCTGACCACGCCGGTGGGCTTGCCCTCGACCAGCACGATCGCCGCATCGGCCGTACCGAGCACGGCCATCAGGTCGCTGACCGGCTCACCGGAGCCGACCTGCGGCAGCGGGGCGCTCATGTGCTTCTCCAGCGGGTCGTGCAGCGACGCCCGCTGGGTGAACAGCGCGTCCAGCAGCTCCCGCTCCACGACCGAGCCGATCACCTCGGCGGCCATCACGTCCGGGTGGCCGGCGCCCGGCTTGACGATCGGCATCTGGGAGACGCCGTACTCCCGCAGGACCTCGATGGCCTGGCCGACCGTCTCCTCCGGGTGCATGTGCACGAGCGACGGCAGCCCGCCGTCCTTGCGCTCCAGCACGGCGCCGACCAGCGGCTCGTCGCCGGCCTGCTCCAGGAAGCCGTAGTCGTTCATCCACTCGTCGTTGAAGATCTTCGACAGATAGCCGCGCCCGCTGTCCGGGAGCAGCACGACCACGACGTCGTCCGGGCCGAGGCCCTCGGCCACACGCAGCGCCGCGACGACGGCCATCCCGCAGGAGCCGCCGACCAGCAGGCCCTCCTCCTTGGCGAGGCGGCGGGTCATCTGGAAGGCGTCCTTGTCGGACACGGCGACGATCTCGTCGGTGACATCGGCGTCGTAGGCGGTGGGCCAGAAGTCCTCACCGACGCCCTCGATCAAGTAGGGGCGACCCGAGCCGCCCGAGTACACGGAACCCTCGGGGTCGGCGCCGACGATGCGGACCTTGCCCTCGCTGATCTCCTTCAGATAGCGGCCGGTGCCGGAAATGGTGCCTCCGGTACCCACACCCGCGACGAAATGGGTGATTTTCCCCTCAGTCTGTTCCCACAGTTCGGGACCGGTCGTCTCGTAGTGCGAACGCGGGTTGTTCGGGTTGGAGTACTGGTCCGGCTTCCAGGCGCCGGGCGTCTCCTGGACCAGCCGGTCGGACACGTTGTAGTACGAGTCCGGGTGCTCCGGGTCGACGGCCGTCGGGCAGACCACGACCTCGGCACCATAGGCGCGCAGCACGTTGATCTTGTCCGTGGACACCTTGTCAGGGCAGACGAAGATGCACTTGTAGCCCTTCTGCTGAGCCACGATGGCAAGCCCGACACCGGTGTTGCCGCTGGTGGGCTCGACGATCGTGCCACCCGGCTTGAGCTCTCCGCTCTGCTCGGCGGCTTCGATCATGCGCAGGGCGATGCGGTCCTTCACCGAACCGCCGGGGTTGAAGTACTCAACCTTGGCGAGCACCGTCGCCTGAATGCCCGCTGTCACGCTGTTCAGCTTCACCAGCGGGGTATTGCCAACCAGACTGATCATCGAGTCGTGGAATTGCACCTGTATGTCTCCGGGATCTCCGTAGTGGTTCCGCCAGCGTATGCCGTATCCGGGTGAGATTGGGCGCCGGTCGTTACGGGGCAGTTAGCTCTTGAGTGACACGACGTGGACACGAGTGCGATGCCGTAGACGGGCAAGGTACGAGGACGGCGGACGCGCGGCAGGGCCCACGGCGGACGCACGGCAGGACGACAGCACGTTCGGCAGCACGGCTACGTGGAGGTGGCGGGGACTGTGTCGATGGCGAGGGTGGCGCGGCGTATCGCGGCGGGTGCCGCGTACGGCGGCGGAGGGATCGGACTGCTCGGAGCCGCGGCGGTGGGACTGCTGCTGGCCGAGGTGCAGCTGGCGAAGCGGTCGGTGAGCGGCGGCACGGCGCCGATGCCGCCGGCCCCGGACGGGATGTACGGCACGGTGTACGCCCCGGAGGCACCGGCGCGGTTCGTGGTGCTGGGCGATTCCACGGCGGTCGGCCAGGGGGTGCGCCGCGCCGGGCAGACCCCGGGGGCGCTGCTGGCCTCCGGGCTCGCCGCGGTGGCCGAACGCCCGGTGGAGCTGCGGGTCGTGGCGGAGTGCGGGGCCAGGTCGGACGATCTGTCGCGGCAGGTGAGTCTCGCGCTGCAGGACGCGGCGCGAGTCCCTGATGTGTGCGTGATCATGATCGGCGCGAACGACGTGACCCACCGCGTACCGCCGACCGAGTCGGTGCGCTGCCTGGCGGCGGCGGTGCGGCGACTGCGCACGGCCGGCGCGGAGGTGGTGGTGGGCACCTGCCCTGACCTCGGCACCATCGAGCCGGTGTACCAGCCGCTGCGGTTCCTGGCCCGCCGGGTCTCCCGGCAGCTCGCCGCGGCACAGACCATCGTGGCCGTGGGGCAGGGCGGGCGGACGGTGTCCCTCGGGGACCTGCTCGGCCCCGAGTTCGCGGCGAACCCCCGTGAGCTCTTCGGCCCCGACAACTACCACCCGTCCGCCGAGGGGTACGCGACGGCGGCGATGGCGGTACTGCCGACGCTCTGCGCTGCGCTCGGGCTGTGGCCCGACGCGGACCTCCTGGACGTGGGCCGGCACGAGGGGATGCTGCCGGTCGCCGAGGCGGCGGCGGAAGCGGCGCGGGAGGCGGGCACGGAGGTCGCCGGGGTGCGTGGCCCCTGGGTGCTGCTCAAGCACCGCAGGCGGCGCCGGCTGCCGCCCCCGGTCGAGGCGGAAGCCACGGCCGCTTCGGAGGTGCACCGGGGTGCCTAGGGGCGGGTCCGCCGGGGGCTCGTCCAAGGGAGGGACCGGCAGGGCGGGGCGGGTCCGGCGAGGCTCGCCTACGGCGATGGACCGGCCCGCCCGCGTAAGCGAGCGCTTAGAAAAGAGGTCCTCATCACACGGCCCCCGCAGTGACCCGAGCGCTACGCAGGGGTAATTTCCCAGTCAGCCCCTCTGTCGCACTTCTCTGGAGCCGTGATGCCCGAAGCCGTGATCGTCTCTGCCGCCCGCTCCCCCATCGGCCGGGCCTTCAAGGGCTCCCTGAAGGACCTGCGGCCGGACGACCTGACCGCGACCATCGTGCAGGCCGCGCTGGCCAAGGTGCCCGAGCTGGACCCGAAGGACATCGACGACCTGATGCTCGGCTGCGGCCTGCCCGGCGGCGAGCAGGGGTACAACCTGGGCCGCATCGTGGCCGTGCAGATGGGGATGGACCACCTCCCGGGCTGCACCGTCACCCGCTACTGCTCGTCCTCCCTCCAGACCTCCCGCATGGCGCTGCACGCCATCAAGGCGGGCGAGGGCGACGTCTTCATCTCCGCCGGTGTCGAGATGGTGTCCCGCTCCGTGAAGGGCACGTCCGACGGCCTGCCAGACACGCACAACCCGCTGTTCGCCGAGGCCGAGGCCCGCACCGCGGCCGTCGCCGTGAGCGAGGGCTCGACCTGGCACGACCCGCGCGAGGACGGCCTGATCCCGGACGCCTACATCTCCATGGGGCAGACCGCCGAGAACCTGGCCCGCCTCAAAGGCGTCACCCGCCAGGACATGGACGAATTCGGCGTACGGTCCCAGAACCTCGCCGAGCAGGCCATCAAGAACGGCTTCTGGGAGCGCGAGATCACCCCGGTGACGCTTCCCGACGGCACGGTCGTCAGCAAGGACGACGGCCCGCGCGCCGGGGTCACCCTGGAGGGCGTCCAGGGCCTGAAGCCGGTGTTCCGCCCCGACGGCCTGGTGACGGCCGGCAACTGCTGCCCGCTCAACGACGGCGCCGCGGCTCTTGTGATCATGTCCGACACCAAGGCGCGGGAGTTGGGCCTGACCCCGCTGGCCCGGATCGTCTCCACCGGCGTCTCGGGGCTCTCCCCCGAGATCATGGGTTACGGGCCGGTCGAGGCGTCGAAGCAGGCGCTGCGGCGCGCCGGGCTGACCATCGGCGACATCGACCTGGTCGAGATCAACGAGGCGTTCGCGGCCCAGGTCATCCCGTCCTACCGGGACCTGGACATCCCGCTGGACAAGCTGAACGTCAACGGCGGGGCGATCGCCGTCGGCCACCCCTTCGGCATGACCGGCGCCCGGATCACCGGCACCCTGATCAACGGCCTGCAGTTCCACGACAAGCAGTTCGGTCTGGAGACCATGTGCGTCGGCGGTGGACAGGGCATGGCCATGGTCATCGAGCGCCTGAGCTGATGCGGACGGACCTGCCGTCGACCCCGGGAATCCCGGGACAACGGCGCTGACCGGGCCCGCCGCGTCCCGTCCGTGACCCAATCTCCCCCAGGGTGTGACTTATCTCCTGGGGGAGATTGATTTGACCAGGTCAGGAGGGAGCCAGAGGTAATCATCCCGCGTGAATCCCGCCCGATCCCTATCACGAGCTGTCCATTTCGTGATGTATTGCACTGACACGAGACATCAGCGCACGACAAGCTGATGTAGTAAGTCGATCCGGAGTCCTCTGAACCGGGAGTACGTCAGTGAGCGCCATGTCCCTCGCCCTCATGCTGACCGCGGCCACCGCCACGGCCGCGGGCGTCGCTGCCCTGCACGCCGCTCACGGGCTGCGCAAGCAGGTCACGGCCCTGCGTACGGAGCTGTCCGCCCTGCACTACCTCGCTCCCGGTCCGCTCACCCCCGCGGTACCCGGGGCACGCACCGCGCCCGCCGAAGAGATACGCGCCGCCGTCACCGAGGCGCTGGCCGAGGAGCGCGAGCGCGAACTGGCCGAAGCACGTGCCTTCTGGGCCGCGCAGGAGGCACGCGAAGCCGCCGACGCCCCGACGACACTGCTCGGCGGGTCCGGTGGCACCTCCGGAGACGGCGAGCCGCCGCTCTTCATCCCGCGCCAGGCCGACTTCGCGGGGCTTGAGGCGATGGGCCTCGAAGCCATGCGACTCGATGAGGCGGTGTACGCGGCAGAGGCGGCGGAGGCGGCCGAGGCCGCGGGCGGCACCGTCGACGCGGTCGACGCGCCGGACGGAACCGGTGACTTCTCCGAGCTCAGCGAACCTCCTGCCGAGTTCGCCGAGGACTCCCCCGAACTCGCCGCCGCCCGCCGCAGGCACCCCTCCCACCCGGACTTCGTACCGGTCCGGACCCCGGTGGTCACCGACCACGAACGAACCGTGGCCCGCCTGGAGGAGCTCGCCGAGGCCGGTACCGCGCTCACCGATGTACGCCCGGGGCCGCTCGGCACCCTCGACGTCTATGTCTTCGCCGACGGCACGACGCTCTGCATCACCCCCGGCCACCGTGAGACGGCCGAGCGTCTCGCCGATGCGCTGCGCAGCGGACAGGCCCCCGTACTGCTGGGCGGCTCCGGCGTGTCCGGGGCCTATGCGCTGACCTTCTCGTGCGGCTCGGGCGAGAGCGTCTATGTCCTCGCGGACCGCGTCATCGCATCCCTCTGAAGCGCGGCTCCCGCCTCCGCCACCCCTGCTCCCGCTCCCGCGGGCAGCACCGGCGGAGCACCGAAGCGGCTCCTACAGCAGGGCACGGAGGCGCTCCCCCGCCTCCGCCACGAATTCCACGGCCTCGTCGAGTTCCCGCGTCGAGGCCGCCGTCATGCGCAAGGACTCAGCCAAATCCGTCCCTGCCACCGCGAGTTGGTCGGCGACGGCGAAGACCCCCGCATCGGGCATGGTCATCGGCTCCTCGCCCGGAGACTCGACCCGCTGCGCCCGCCGGGCCAACTCCCTGGCCAGAGCCAGGCCCTCGGCCGCCGCCCCGCGCTGCAAACGGCTCTGCGGAGCAACCCGAAGCCGGTCGGCGATCCGCTCCACGGCGGTGGTCAGAGGTGTCGTATCAAGCACGACGCGACCCTATGCGCCGGTGCAGCACCATTGCCAATGGACGAACACTCAGGCACGGTGACGTGAAGGACCACACGCGCAAAGCGCACGGAGGCGCCGATGTCCCAAGTCTTCTCCGAAGAGACCCATCGCAATCTGCTCTCCCGCATCCCCCACTGCACCGGTCGTGAAGTGGCCGACTGGCTCCGCACCGTGGAGGAAGGCCCCGCTCTCTTCCGGTTCGAGGAGAAGGTCAGCTGGCTGCGCGGCGAGCACAATCTCGCCTACGGCCACGCGAAGGCGATCATCCACGAGTACGACCTGAGGCGTGCGGCCCGCAGGCTGCTGTAGCCCCGCACCACCGACCAGCGACCCCAACGCGAGGGGCCCGCCCGGCTCTCCAGCCGGGCGGGCCCCTCGTTCACTCCTGCCTGAAGGTCAGGCGCGTCAGTCGTCGCCCTGGAGGATCGACAGCAGCCGCAGCATCTCCAGGTAGATCCACACCAGGGTCATGGTGAGGCCGAAGGCCGCCAGCCAGGACTCCTCTCGGGGAGCGCCGTAGGTGATGCCGTCCTCGACCTGCTTGAAGTCCAGAGCGAGGAAGCAGGCGCCCAGGATGATGCCGATGACGCCGAACAGGATGCCGAGGCCACCGCTGCGGAAGCCCAGGCCGTCACCGCCGCCGAAGACGGCGAACAGCAGGTTGACCGCCATCAGCAGCATGAAGCCGAGCGCCGCCGCCATCACGAAGCCGTAGAAGCGGCGCGTGACGCGGATCCAGCGCATCTTGTAGGCGATCAGCACGCCGGCGAAGACCGCCATCGTGCCGAGCACCGCCTGCATGACCACGCCGTCCGCGATGTACGTGGACACGGCGCTGGAGATCACACCGAGGAAGACGCCCTCGAACGCGGCGTAGGCGAGGATCAGCGCGGGCGACGCCTTGCGCTTGAAGGACTGGACGAGCGCCAGCACGAAGGCGACCAGCGCGGCGCCGATCCCGATGCCGTACGACTTGCCGAGGTTCGCCTGGTCGACGGGCAGCAACACCCACGACAGGATCGCGGTGAGCACGACGGTGCCGAGCGTCATGGCGGTACGCGCCACGACGTCGTCCACCGTCATCACACCGGTGCGGGGGGGTGCCTGCGGCGGGGCGCCCAGCTGGGCGTCCGCCGGTGCGTAGGGGTTGGTGGCGTACGGGTTTCCGGCGACGGGGCCCCCGGCCTGCGGCGCGGCGTTGAAGCCCGCGTAGCCGTTGTCGCGGCTGAACCCCCGTCGCGAGAAGACCGGGTTGCTGCTCCTCATCTCACTCCTTCATGGCCGCCGTGCGCGGCCTTGGCACAAGAGTAATGCGCGGGCAAAGAGATCCGCCTAGTGCTGAAGGAGGATCTTTCCTTGATCGTGACAAGCCGGTCACTCCCGGCGCCCGCCTCGCCCCACCGTATCGGCCATGCGTTCGACTCACGCAATGGCCCCGCCCCGCGCGTCCCGATCGAACGATCACCTGACCAGAGCACGGTACGGCGCGGCAACCACGGAACCGTGGTGGTGGGCGATGGGATGTGCCTCGCAGGCCACCCGCATACGCACGCGTCCGCGGGAGTCGTGGCCCCGCGCACAGAAAGGAAGCTCACCATGAGCAGCAGCACCCGGCGCCTCCGCGCCGCCGTCGTCCTGGCGACCGCGGCCGGACTGGCCGGTCCGATCCTTGCCATGGCACCCGCCGCCGAGGCCTCGACCAAGCCGCGTCCGAGGCCCAACTACCCGAAGCCGCAGCCGAAGCCGCCCACACCGGTCCAGGTGCCCCACGGGCTTGAGGAGTTCGCCGAGGACGGGACCTTCACCGTGCCCAGCGGTGTGCGTTCGATCTTCGTCCAGGCGTGGGGCGCCGGCGGCGGCGCGGGCGGCGGCGGCGGTGGCGGCGGTGGCGAGGCCAACACCGGGGGTGGTGGCGGCGGCGGTGGCGGCGCCGGCGGCGGCTTCGTCTGGTGCGCGGTGTCGGTCAAGCCCGGACAGACGTACACGGTCGACATCGGGGACGGCGGCACCGGCGGCACCGGCGGCGGCGCCGGCGTCAATGTTGCGGGCGACAACGGCGACTCCGGAAGCGCAGGCACCGGGACGACCTTCGGCAACGGCAACGTGCTGGTGAACGCTGCTGGTGGTGGCGGCGGTGGCGGCGGTGGCGGCGGCGCCGCCACCGACGGCGCGGGTGGCAGCGGCGGTGCCGGCGGCAACGCGGCGTGCACCGGCTCCAGCGTCGTCCGGATCGGCGACGACGGCGACGCGGGCACCCCGGGCATCAGCGGTGTAGGCGGTCCGGGCGGCGCAGGCGGGGACACCGCCGACGGCATCGTCGACCCGCCCCTCGACGCCGGTGAGGGCGGCAACGGCGGCGGTGGCGGCGACGCCGGTGGCGTGGCCGGCGAGGCCGGTGTCGAGGGCGACGACGGCGGCGCGGGATACGCCGTCGTGTGGTGGTAGCCCCACCCGCGCACGGCTGCTGAGGCATCCCTCAGGGTCGGCCCGTCCACGGCGACGGGCCGGCCCTCCCCCTTCGTCCGGCCCCCCGTTCATCCGGCCGTCGCGCGCAGCCGCTCGGCCGCGACGGCTTCGGCGAAGCGCTACAGCGCCTCCGGATGCTCCGCGAGGAACAGATTCGGCTCGACGAGCTCCAGCTCCATGACGACCGGGCTCCTGCGCTCGCCCAGCGCCAGGTTCACCCGCGGATACAGCGGCGGCGCCGCGGACAGGGCCGCCGCCAGAGCCGCCGCGACGACGACCTCCTCGTCGGTCGGCTGGTACGGGACGAGGCCGGGGTGCGGGACCCGGTCGCTGTCGATCACTCCGGACTCGGTGAGCACCGGCACTTGTCGCTGTTCCAGCGCACCACCGGCGCGACACCGCTCGTCACGATCGCGACCGTGGCAGCGCCCACGAGACCATCCAATCCGGTCGACTCCCGCGTGCCGGGTGGGGTGATGGTGCGGTGCGAAGGTACCGGCCGACCGACCGCACGCCTTCGGCAGCACTCGGGGGCGGAAGCCGGTCGCACACGGAGGCGGCGCCTGGCGGCACCGGTCTGCCATGACGCAGGTCGCACGCCCGGTTGCACATGGTGCCCGGAGCCGGACTTGAACCGGCACGGCCCGAAGGCCAGCGAGGTTTAAGCTCGCCGTGTCTGCATTCCACCATCCGGGCTCTGCGCGCAGCCCCGCGCTAGCGCTTGAGCCTATCGGGACAGCTCCCCCGAACAGCGGTACGCCGACTCGATGTTGTCTGATTTTATGGGCGCCTGATGGGGTGTCAGTGCCCGTATTCGGCAGTTTGCGCTAGCCGTCACCCGGCATATGACCGCCGATCACCCCCACCGCAAAAATGACGGAAAGTCGCCGTACGACTGCGCTCGGGCAGCGCCCGAGCCGCCGGGACGCGGCTGTGGATGCGGCCCCCGGTGTGACGCTCAGGGGCACCGTCATACCCGAGGACTACTGCGGGGATGTCGTGTCAGACCCAAGAGGGCCCCAGGAACGGGCATCGGGACGGACGATCCGGCGCGGTGGTACACAGCACGATGGGGTGGTCCTCGAAGAGCATCATGAACGTGACAGGAGAGTCGTCTCGTGACCACCACCCCCACCGCCTCCCGGGCCACCGCGGTGGCCGCCCGCGCCTTGGATCTGTCCAAGGTCTACGGAGAGGGCGAGACCCAGGTGGTCGCTCTCGACCGGGTCACCGTGGACTTCGGGCAGGGCGAGTTCACCGCGATCATGGGGCCCTCGGGTTCCGGTAAGTCCACCTTGATGCACTGCGTGGCCGGGCTCGACAGCTTCAGCGGCGGGTCCGCGCGCATCGGTGAGACCGAGCTCGGTTCGCTCAAGGACAAGCAGCTCACCCAGTTGCGCAGGGACAAGATCGGCTTCATCTTCCAGGCGTTCAACCTGCTGCCGACCCTGACCGCGCTGGAGAACATCACGCTGCCGATGGACATCGCCGGGCGCAAGCCGGACAAGCAGTGGCTCCGGCAGGTCATCGACCTGATCGGACTGTCCGGACGGCTCCACCACCGTCCCGCCCAACTCTCCGGTGGGCAGCAGCAGCGTGTCGCGGTCGCCCGCGCCCTCGCCTCCCGGCCCGAGATCATCTTCGGTGACGAGCCGACCGGCAACCTGGACTCGCGGTCCGGCGCCGAGGTGCTGGGCTTTCTGCGCAACTCGGTTCGGGAGCTGGGGCAGACGGTGGTCATGGTGACCCACGACCCCGTCGCCGCCTCCTACGCGGACCGCGTGATCTTCCTCGCCGACGGCCGGATCGTGGACGAGATGCTCGCGCCGACCGCGGACGGCGTGCTCGACCGGATGAAGGCCTTCGACGCCAAGGGCCGCACCAGCTGACCCCGTTGACCAGCCGACCGCGTTGACCGGCCGACCCGCCGCCCGTCGACCGCCGATCCGCGATCGGCCAGTCCGATGCTCCGTATCCCAGCCGCGTTTTCCGGCCCTCACCACAGGACTTACCACCACCATGTTCCGTACCGCCTTGCGCAATGTGCTCGCGCACAAGGCCAGGCTGCTGATGACCGTGCTCGCCGTGATGCTCGGCGTGGCCTTCGTCTCCGGCACCCTGGTCTTCGCCGACACGCTCTCCAACGCCTGGAGGAGCCAGTCGGCCAAGAGCTACGACAACGTCGCCGTGGCCGTCACGTCGTACGCCGGCCCGAACGATGCCGAAAAATCCGGCATCTCCCAGAAGAACCTCGACAAGATCGGCGGGCTGGACGGCGTCGCCGCCGCATACGGCCGTGTCAGCGGTTTCGCCGGTGTCGCCGGCCCCGACGGCGAACTCATCGGTGTCGGCTGGTCCAACAAGGGCTCCAACTTCGCCCCCGGCAAGGACGGCGAAGACCCCGCCTACACCTTCACCGACGGCTCCGGCCCGGTGAAGGACAGTCAGATCGCGCTCGACAAGGACTCCGCCGACAAAGCCGCGTTCAAGGTCGGCGACAAGGTGCGCGTCGCAACCAACGGGCCGGCGAAGGACTACACCCTCAGTGGGGTCTTCACCACCGAGGACGGGGCGGTGAACGCCGGCGGCAGCCTCGTGCTCTTCGACACCGGGCTCGCACAGAAGCAGTACCTCAAGCCCGGCTACTTCTCCGAGGTCACCATCACCGCAGCTCCGGGTGCCGACGACGCGGCGATCCTGGCCTCCGTCACACCGCTGCTGCCGGAGGCGGTCGAGGCCAGCACCGGCCAGGACCTCGCCCGGAAGCAGGCGGAGCTGATCGAGCAGAACACGGACGTCCTGAAGCAGATCCTGCTCGGCTTCGCCGGCATCGCCCTCTTCGTCGGCATCTTCCTGATCTCCAACACCTTCACGATGCTGGTCGCCCAGCGCACCAAGGAGATCGCGCTGATGCGTGCCGTCGGCGCCTCCCGCAAGCAGATCACCCGCTCAGTGCTGCTGGAGGCCGCCCTGGTCGGTCTCATCGCCTCCGCGATCGGATTCCTCATCGGGATCGGCCTGGCCGTCGGACTGCGCTCCGGGATGGCCGCCTTCGAGATGAAGGTGCCGGCCGGACCGCTGGTCATCGGGATGTCCCCGGTGATCGCCGCGCTCTCCGTCGGTGTCCTGGTCACCATGTTCGCCGCCTGGCTGCCCGGCCGCCGGGCCGCCAAGATCCCGCCGGTTGCGGCGATGAACAGCGTCCACGCCGTGGCCACCACCAAGTCCCTGGTGCTGCGCAACTCCATCGGCTCCGTCCTCACCGCGGCAGGCACCGGCCTCATCCTGTGGGGCGCTACGGCCGAGGGCAGCACCGGCCGGATGCTGATAGCCGGGGGCGCGTTCCTCGCCCTGCTCGGTGTGATCGTCCTGATCCCGATGCTGTCCAGGCCCGTCATCGCGCTTGTACGACCGCTGCTCGTCGGTGCCTTCGGGGTGTCCGGCAAGCTCGCCGGGCAGAACGCGGTCCGCAACCCGCGCCGCACCGGCGCCACCGCCTCGGCGCTGGCGATCGGGCTCACCCTGGTGACCGGTCTCTCGGTGCTGGGCGTCACGCTCGGAACCGCCGTCGCGAAGACGACCACGGACAACATCAAGGCCGACTACATGGTGGTGATGGCCGGCGGCGGCGGAGGCATGGACCTGTCCGCGCTGAGAGCGCTGGAGAAGGCCCCGGGCGTCGCGGCGGTCTCGCCCGAGCAGGACTTCCCCTTCCAGCTCGGAAAGGCCGGAACCACCGGAACCACCGAGAACGCCGACTACGAGCTGGCGACGGGAGTCACGCCTGACGCTCTCGAGAAGGTCCTCAACGTCCAGGTCGTCAACGGCAGCCTCGCCGCCCTCGCACAGGGCCAGGTCGCGATCCCCGAGGACACGGCCGAGGAGCGGGGCTGGAAGGTCGGCGACAGCTTCCCGGTCGTCTACGGCGACAACAAGACGAGCACACTCACGGTCGGCGCGGTCTACCGGAGCAGCGAGTTCCTCTCCGGCGTCCTCATCGACACGAAGATCGTGAACGCCCACGAGGCCAAGCCGTACCTGCCGAACATCTTCGTGAAGACGGACGGCGGAGCGTCCGCCGCGAACGAGAAGGCCCTGATCGACGCGCTGGGCGGCAACCCCGCGATCAAGGTGATGGACCAGAAGGAGATACGCGACGCCTTCGGCGGCGAGATCAACATCCTGCTGAACATCCTCTACGGTCTGCTGGCGATGGCGCTGATCATCGCGGTGCTGGGAGTGGTCAACACGCTGGCGATGTCCGTGTTCGAGCGCCAGCAGGAGATCGGTATGCTGCGCGCGATCGGCCTCGACCGCCGCAGGGTCAAGCGGATGGTCCGTCTGGAGGCCGTGGTCATCTCGCTCTTCGGCGCGACGGTCGGCATCGTCCTGGGCGCGTTCCTCGGCTGGGCGATCGGCGCGACCTTCGCGGACAAGATCCCGGGCTACGAGCTGGTGCTTCCCTGGGACCGGATCGGGATCTTCCTGGCGCTCGCCGGACTCGTCGGTGTGCTGGCCTCGCTGTGGCCGGCCCGCAGCGCCGCGCGGCTGAACATGCTGAACGCCATCAAGGCCGAGTAGCCGCACCCGCGGACACACGAGGGCCGGGCCATCCGCCACCGGATGGCCCGGCCCTCGTGTGTCCGGGTCGTCCCCCGGCCGTGGACCGCGCGGACCGCCCGGGCAGGGACCCAGTGCCGCGTCGGGCGTGGTTCGTCCCGTCGCGGCTCCCCCGGAGATTCGCCTGGGAGGTTCCCCCAGGACGGCGACTCGCGGGGTTGCCGGATCGAACGAGTAGGGGCCACCAGGAAGGGGCGATCCGGCGGCTGGAGACCCCACCCCCTCGGCCCCGAAGAACCCGAGAAGCCCCCCTCAGCCCCGGAGGGCCCGGGGAGACCCCCGACCCCTGAAGGGCCCGGGATCCATGTACCGGGCGCCGCTCCTTCACGGGCAAACCCTGCCTGACCCGGCGCTAGGAAATCTCCGGGGTCTCGGTCCACTCGCGGGCCCGCAGCGGAAGCCCGGCGGCTCCCCCCTCCGGGGTCCGCACCGCCAGGATCTGGTTGACCCCGATCTTGTTGTGCTCGAACGCCAGCGCGGACGCGGCCATGTACAGCCGCCAGATTCGGGCACGGCCGGGCGAGGTGAGCCGTACCGCGTCCGGCCAGGCGGACTCCAGATTGGCCACCCAGACCCGCAGGGTGCGGGTGTAGTGCTCGCGGATGGACTCGACGTCCCGGGCCTCGAAACCGGCCCCCTCCAGGATCGACAGCGTACTGCCGAGCGGTGCCAGCTCCCCGTCAGGGAAGACGTAGGCATCGATGAAGTCATCCACTCGGTATGCCGCTTCGCCCTTCGCGTCCTTCTCGGGACGGCGGGCGATCTGATGGTTCAGCAGCCGCCCCCCGGGCTTCAGCAGTCCGTACAGCACATCCGCGTACTCCCGGTACAGGGCGGAGCCGACATGTTCGGCCATGCCGATCGACGAGATCGCGTCATAGGGGCCGTCCTTGACGTCACGGTAGTCCTGGACGCGGATCTCGACCCGGTCGGTCAGCCCCTCCTGGGCGACCCGCTTGCGGGCGTACGCGGCCTGCTCCCGCGAGAGCGTCACTCCGGTGACCTCGACTCCGTGCTCCCTGGCCGCGTGGATCGCCATCGAGCCCCAGCCGCAGCCCACGTCCAGCAGCCGCAGACCTTCCCTCAGCCTCAGCTTGCGGCAGATCAGGTCGAGTTTGTCCCGCTGCGCCTCCTCAAGGGTGCCGCCGTCGCGCCAGTAGGCGCACGAGTAGACCATCGACGGGCCGAGCACCTGCTCGTAGAAGTCGTTGCCCACGTCGTAGTGGTGGCTGATCGCCTGCCGGTCGCGGCTTCTGGTGTGCAGCGGGCCGCTGCGCCGGCGCACCTCCTCGGCGGGCGGGGGCACCGGCAGCCACGCCCTGGGCCCGGCCAGCCGCCACAGCTCACGGCCGGCGGCGGCCAGCCGTGTGTCGCGCGGCAGCCGGTCCGGGCGGTCCCAGACCAGCCCGGACAGCCGGTCGAGTGCCTCGTACAGATCCCCTTCGATGTCGATCTCGCCTGCCACCCAACCGCGGACCAGGCCCATTTCGCCGGGTTTCCAGATGAGTCTGCGCAGGGCGCGCGGGTGCCGGAGCACGAGCACAGGGGCATCGGTCGGGCCTGCCTCGCTTCCGTCCCAGGCACGGATGCGGACCGGGGGCGGCGCCCCCAGCAGGTTCTCGGCAAGAGCGGTGAGCCGCGGAGCGGCATCGGCCATGGCGCACACCTCCGTGATGCGGTTTCCGGAAATGCCCAACACCACGTAAACACCGTCGGCGTGTTGGCGCAGTCCCCTGAGCGTGCAAATGGACGGCATTTCGGCCATCGGCGGCGAGAGAAGCCGAGGGAACGCCGAAGGGGCCGCCCGCACCACGGATGGCGGACGGCCCCTTCGGGGTCGTGCAAACGTTCAGCCCGAAGGTGTCAGGACGTCAGGACGCCTTGGCCTTCTGCGGCGCCGGGGCAGCGGCGGCGGCCGGAGCGGGGGCCGGCTTGGCGGCCTCGTAGAACTCCTCGCGAGGAGTCTCGATGGCGCCCAGCGAGACGACCTCGCGCTTGAGGAACATGGCGAGCGTCCAGTCGGCGAAGATCCGGATCTTGCGGTTCCAGGTCGGCATCGCCAGACCGTGGTAGCCACGGTGCATGTACCAGGCGAGACGGCCCTTGAGCTTGATCTGCATCTTGCCCATGACGATCATCGCGACGCCCTTGTGCAGGCCGAGACCGGCGACCGCACCCTTGTTGGCGTGGCTGTACTCCTTCTGCGGGAAGCCCCGCATAGCGGAGATGACGTTGTCGCCGAGCACCTTCGCCTGCCGCAGCGCGTGCTGGGCGTTCGGCGGGCACCAGGCGTTCTCGACTCCGGCCTTCCGCGAGGCGAGGTCCGGAACCTGGGCGTTGTCGCCCGCGGCCCAGATGTAGTCCGTGCCCTGCACCTGGAGGGTCGGCGCGGCGTCCACGTGGCCGCGCGGGCCGAGCGGCAGGCCGAAGCGGGCCAGCGCCGGGTTCGGCTTCACACCGGCCGTCCACACGATGGTGTTGGAGTCGGCCTCCAGGCCGTTCTTCAGCACCACGTGGCCGTCGACGCAGGAGTCCATGGAGGTGTTGAGGTAGATCTCGATACCGCGGCTCTCAAGGTGCTCCTTGCCGTACTTGCCGAGCTTGGGCCCGACCTCGGGAAGGATCTTGTCGGCGGCGTCGACCAGGATGAAGCGCATGTCCTCGCGCTTGATGCTCCGGTAGTACTTCACCGCGTCACGGGCCAGGTCCTCGACCTCACCGATGGTCTCGGCACCGGCGAAGCCGCCGCCCACGAAGACGAACGTCAACGCCTTGCGGCGGACGTCCTCGTCCGTGGTGGAGTCGGCCTTGTCGAGCTGCTCGAGGACGTGGTTGCGCAGGCCTATGGCCTCCTCGACGCCCTTCATACCGATGCCCTGCTCCGCGAGCCCGGGTATCGGGAAGGTCCGGGAGACCGCGCCGAGCGCGATGACCAGGTAGTCGAACGGCAGCTCGTAGGCCTCGCCCACGAGCGGCGAGACCGTGGCGACCTTGCGGTCCTGGTCGATGGTGGTGACCCGGCCGGTGAGTACCTCGGCCTTGGGCAGCACGCGTCGCAGCGGGACGACGACATGCCGCGGCGAGATGCTGCCGGCGGCGGCTTCGGGGAGGAAGGGCTGGTACGTCATGTACGACCGCGGGTCGACGACCGTGACGGTCGCCTCCCCGTACCGCATCTTCTTCAGAATGCGACGAGCTGCGTACAGGCCTACGTACCCACCGCCTACTACGAGGATCCTGGGACGCTCCGTGGTGCTCATGCCATCGAGTATCCACCCCCCGTGATGGGGTCGCTCGTGAGCCCCTTCACAAGCATCCATCGCCCCTCTGCTACACTCCGCGGCCCACGTGACGGAGGTCATGACGGGGTTGGGGAACCCCCGGGTACCGCAGACCGTTACCCGACCCTTCTGAGCTGCGGCCACGACTTCCGGGCGGGATGGAAGGCAGCCTTCCCTTCCATGATCGACCGGGTTTGCCGACATGCCGGACCGCGGGCGGGCGCGCCCAGTTGGGCAGAAAAACAGGCCCACAGGGCGACTGACGGGCACTTTCTACGGTCGGGTAGAGCCAATTCCTTGTGAAGAACTTCACGAAGCTTTTCTCGTGCCGTTTCAACACAGCGGCCCGGCGGCGGCTGGGCGGCATCGACCGGACCGCCGGGCTGCGGATCCCCGCCACTCACCGCGTCGGCAAGGACGCCGACGTCGAGCAACTCACCGGGCCGTCCGGCCTGCACCGGGTCCGGGTGGGCAGCCACCGGCTCGCCCGTCAGGTCCTGGGCGGCGTCCTCGTCGTCCTCGGCGTCCTCGGCGTCCTCGGCGTCCTCGGCGTCCTCGGCGTCCTCGGCGTCCTCGGCGTCCTCGTCGTCAAGGTCGGCGACCGGCCTGAGGTCCACCGCGACATCTGAATCCGGCACGGCGATGGGCTCCGGTCGGCCGACCGGAGCCCGGTCGTTCAGCGATTCGACGGCTCAGAACGCCGCTTGTCGGCCTCGGCCTCTTCCGCGGCCCTGATCGCGATGCCGTCCAGGATGTCGTGTTCGCTCACCACGACCTCGTCCATGCCCGTGCGCTCCATGATCGCCAACAGGACGAGCGCCCCCGCGGTGATGACATCCACCCGCCCGGGGTGGATCACCGGATTCGCGGCGCGCTCGTCGTGGGTGGCGGCGAGCAGCCACCGGGTCACTTCGGCGACCTGGGCGCGGGAGATCCGGGAGTGGTGGACGGCCGCGGAGTCGTATTCCTTGAGCCCGAGCGCGATCGCCGCGACGGTGGTGACCGAGCCGGCCAGACCCACCAGCGTCCGCGCCTCGCGGATCGGCACCGTCTGCTCGGCGAGGTCCAGCGCCGCCTCGACGTCGGCGCGTATGGCAGCGGCCTCGGCCGCCGCCACGGGGTCCTCGCGGACATGGCGTTCGGTCAGCCGTACGCAGCCGATGTCCACGGAACGGGCGGCCTCGACATGGGCGTGGCCGACCACGAACTCGGTCGAGCCGCCGCCGATGTCCACGACCAGGCGCGCCTCGTGGCCCGGCAGTTCCCTGGTGGCCCCGACGAAGGAGAACTCGGCCTCCTGGTCACCGCTGATCACCTCCGGCTCAACGCCGAGGATGTCCACGACGCCGCGTACGAAGTCCTCGCGGTTCTCGGCGTCACGCGAGGCGGAGGTGGCCATGAAGCGCACCGTGTGCGCGCCCAGCGCCTTGATGACCTCCGCGTACTCACGGCAGGCGGCGAAGGTGCGCTCCAGCGCCTCGGGAGCGAGCCGTCCGGTGCGGTCGACGCCCTGGCCCAGGCGCACGATGGTCATCCGACGGTCGAGTTCGACCAGGTCGCCGGTCTCCGGGTCCGCGTCGGCGACGAGCAGCCGGATGGAGTTGGTGCCGCAGTCGACGGCGGCGACGCGGGTCACGCGGACTCCCCGGGGGCCTCGTCGCCGCTCTTCTCCGCGCACGGGGTGACGCACGGGCCCTTCGCCCACCACTCGGGGAGCATGGCGATCGCCTCGTCGCCGAGCGGGTTCACCCCGGGGCCGGCCGCCAGGGAGTGCCCGACCAGCACATGCAGGCACTTCACCCGGTCCGGCATACCGCCCGCGCTGGGGAAGCCCTTCAGTTCCTCGATGGCGTCCCGGCGCGCGATGTAGTCCTCGTGCGCGGCGCGGTACGCGGCGGCCAGCTCCGGATCGGTGGCCAGACGCTCCGACATCCCCTTCATCACGCCGTTCGCCTCCAGCGTGCCGATCGCCGAGGCCGCACGCGGGCAGGTCAGGTAGTAGAGCGTCGGGAACGGCGTACCGTCCTCGAGCCGCGGGGCCGTCTCGACCACGTCGGGGTTTCCGCAGGGGCAGCGGTGCGCGATGGCGCGCAGACCGCGCGGGGGGCGGCCGAGCTGCTCCCGGAACGCGGCGATGTCCGCCTCGGTGGGCGGGGTGTGCTCGGTGGGCGGCGGAGGCGTGTCCATGGCTGAGTCTGTCTCTTCGCTCTTCGTTGTTCGTGCGACTGGCGTCGCCGGTCGTGGTCGGTTGTCGTACTAGCGTCCCGTGTCGGCGCGGTCGACGTCGTCCCAGACGTTCGAGTACCAGGGTCGCCCGACGCCGTTCTCCTCCGCGCGCGGTTGCTGTCCCGCCCTGGGGTCGATCATGGTGTAGCCGGTCTCGCCCGGCATGACCATGTGCAGATGCTCGCGCGCCAGCCGCTTGACGTAAGCGTCGTCCTGGAGCCGCGCCTTCTCGTCCCTCAGCCGTTCCACCCGCTCGCGGGCCTCGTCGGCGAGCCGCTGCTGCTCGGCGATCTCGTTGCGCTGCGACACGTACTGCCGCGTCGGATAGGCGAGCGCGACGATCATCGAGCAGACCACCAGTGCGAGGAAGGCCGCGCGCCCGGTGAGCCGGGAGCGGCGTGCCTGGCGGCGGGTCTGCGAGCGGTAGACCCGGGCGGCGGTCTGCTCGCCGAGCAGCCGCAGCCGGGTCGCGGTGGAAAACCGGTCCCGGTCCCGGGCCATGCGTGCCCCTCCCCGTTCGATGCGGTCCGTACATGCCGACGTCCCCGCACACGGTACGTGACCGGGTGCGGGGACGTGCGGAACGGACGTGCGCCAGAGCCGGCGGCCCGTCCGATGACCGCCGTCCGACGGCCATCGGACGGCTCTCGGACCGTCAGCCCTTGAAGCGCGGGAAGGCGCTGCGACCGGCGTACACCGCGGCGTCGTCGAGGATCTCCTCGATACGCAGCAGCTGGTTGTACTTGGCGACGCGCTCCGAGCGGGCCGGCGCGCCCGTCTTGATCTGGCCGCAGTTGGTGGCCACAGCCAGGTCGGCGATGGTGACGTCCTCGGTCTCACCGGAGCGGTGGGACATCATGCACTTGAAGCCGTTGCGCTGGGCGAGCTCGACTGCGTCCAGGGTCTCGGTCAGCGAACCGATCTGGTTGACCTTGACCAGCAGGGCGTTGGCGGTGCCCTCCTCGATACCCCGGGCGAGACGCTCCGGGTTGGTGACGAACAGGTCGTCGCCGACCAGCTGCACCTTGGTGCCGAGCTTGTCGGTGATCACCTTCCAGCCCGCCCAGTCGTCCTCGAACAGCGGGTCCTCGATGGACACGAGCGGGTACGCGGAGACGAGCTCCTCGTAGTACTCGGTCATCTCGGCGGCGGAGCGCTCCTTGCCCTCGAAGAGGTACTTGCCGTCCTTGTAGAACTCGGAGGCGGCGACGTCGAGCGCGAGGGCGACGTCCCTGCCGGGCGCGTACCCGGCCTGCTTGATGGCCTCGATGATCAGGTCGAGTGCCTCGCGGTTGGAGTCCAGGTTCGGGGCGAAGCCGCCCTCGTCACCGAGACCGGTGGACAGACCGCGCTCCTTCAGCACCTTCTTCAGGGTGTGGTAGACCTCGGTGCCCCAGCGCAGCGCCTCGGAGAAGGACTCCGCGCCGATCGGGGCGATCATGAACTCCTGGATGTCCACGTTGGAGTCGGCGTGCGAGCCGCCGTTCAGGATGTTCATCATCGGCACCGGCAGCAGGTGCGCGTTCGGGCCGCCCAGGTAGCGGAAGAGCGGGAGGTCGGAGGCCTCGGAGGCGGCGTGCGCAACGGCCAGCGAGACGCCGAGAATGGCGTTGGCGCCGAGCGATCCCTTGTTGTCGGTTGCGTCGAGGTCGAACATCGCCTGGTCGATCAGGCGCTGCTCGGTCGCGTCGTATCCGACCAGCTCCGGGCCGATCTGCTCCAGCACGGCGAGGACGGCCTTCTCGACGCCCTTGCCCATGTAGCGGTTCTGGTCTCCGTCACGGAGCTCAATGGCCTCGAACGCACCGGTGGAGGCACCGGAGGGCACGGCAGCACGGCCGGTGCTGCCATCGTCGAGGCCGACCTCGACCTCGACCGTGGGGTTGCCTCGGGAGTCCAGGATTTCCCGGGCTACGACGACGTCGATGGACGGCACGAGCATCTCCTTCTGGGATGTGTCGCTAGGAGTGACGCCGCTGCCGCAGCGTCGGTGCAGGGTCGCTTTGGCCTTGCGGCATGAGCCTAACCGGACCGGGGGCCACGCTCGGCCGGGGCCCGACCCGTGGGACGAAAAAGGGTGTGAAACCAGCAGAAACCCCGGCCCTGGGCGCACCTCCCGTATCCGCGGCGCTACGGGGGAAGGGAAGCGCACGGAGACGGCGGGGGTGAGGCGCGCCGGGCCGGGGTTGCCTGGGGGGCGGGGATGCCGCGGAGGTGTTCCCTCGCGGCACCCCCGGTGGGGGGATCCCTGGGCGGGGGCCCTGAGCGGAAGGGCCCCGGGGTTCTGTCGGCCGGGCCGTCCAGCCGCGACCGGGTCAGCTCAGGTGCAGCAGCTGACCGGGGTGGATCACATCGGCGTTGTCGATGATGTCCTTGTTGAGCTCGAACAGCTTCTTCCAGCCGCCCTTGACCTTCTCCGCCTCGGCGATCTTGCTGAGAGTGTCGCCGGGCTTCACCTTGTACTCGCCGTCACCCTTCCTGACAGGGGCGGCGGAACGCTCGGAGCGGGTGGTCGGAGCCTCGGCGCGCTCAGGGGCTGCGGGCTTCGCGGCTTCCTTCGCGGCGGGCTTCGGAGCCTCGGCGGTACCACCGCCGTACGGGGTGCTGGACAGGTTCACACCGCAATTCGGCCAGGCACCCTTGCCCTGACCTGCCAGGACCTTCTCGGCGATCTGTATCTGCTCGCTCTTGCTGGCCTGGTCGGCGGTGGCGGCGAAGGCGGTGCCGCCGTAGGCGGCCCACGTGGAGGCCGAGAACTGGAGGCCGCCGTAGTAGCCGTTGCCGGTGTTGATCGACCAGTTGCCGCCGGACTCGCACTGGGCGACGGCGTCCCACTCGGAGGCGGTCGCCGCCGATGCGGTCCCCGAGATCATGAGCGGCGCGGCGATGGCGGCACCGGTGACACCGGCGGCGTAGGCGGCGATACGGGTGGTGCGGACGGACGGGCGACGACGCTTGCCCTTGCCGGAAAGCAGCATGAAGTGATCCCCTCACCGACGCCTGCGAGGTGAGCTGTCGGGTTCGGGCCGATGGGGTGCCATCCGTCCGTCGGATCGGGTGTCCGACGGCACCGGAAGGCGAGCTGCCCGGCCGCGCGGTCTTGCGTCGCGCGGCTTCACCCCAAGCCGCTCCGAGCCCTCATCGGGCCGGCGCGGCACTTACCTTGGGTCCCCCGCTCCTGCCTACGGCGCTTGAACGCGACGGTTGTTCCCTTCGACCGACGGCAGGATTCGGCGTGACGGTCGACGGGGCCCGCGATGGCGAGCGGTCAGACCGTAAACACACGCCTCCCCGATGTTCAAAGGAGGAACATCGGGGAGAAATCACCCATACCTGACGACGCCTGATGTCCGTTTTCGCAGGTGAGAGGGTGGATGGCCCCACTTAGCGGCCATCCGGGGCCAGTTGACCGGAAGAGACTCATGTCTCACTTTCACAGAAGAGGACATAAGCACCCCAATCCCTACTCCGCCTAGTCCAACTACTCCCGCTCCAAACCGAGATCGAGGCTCTGTCCGGGCAGGATGAGGTCGGCGTCGGTCCCGACGACCTCGCGATTCCCGTCGAAGAGGGCGGGCCAGCCGCCGGGCACCTGATGAGCGTCCGCAATCGAGGAGAGACTGTCACCGGCACGGACGGTGTACGCACCCGTCGCACCGACGCCGTCCCGTGTCGATGTGTCACCTCGCGAGGCATGACGACCGGAATCACTCTCATCGCCCGAATTGCCCGTCTCGCCTGCTTCGTCTTCTTCGGTTGCTTCGGTTGCTTCGGCCACTTCGCCTTCGTCGGCGGCTTCGCCGCGATGCCTGCCGGTGCCGTCACCCGCACCCTGGGCGGAGTCAGCGGACCCGTCCGCGCCCTCACCGCCACCATCGGGCACGCCTCCCGACGGGGACTGCGCGGATTCCGAGGCCCCCGCGGAAGCGTCGGGCGAGCCGGAGTCCGAGCCCGTGGCGGGATCCACGGAGGCCGAGTCCGGGGCCGCGGGCTCCGGAATGACGGCGTCCGCACCATCGCCGAACGTCGGCGGGTCCACCTCACCGCCGGACCCCAAGGTCCGGTCCAGGTCACCCGGATCGACCTCGGGCGCGGTGTCGGTCATGACGAGCCCGGTGACCACGGCGCAGCTCTCCCAAGCCGCCGAGCCCTCCGCCGCCAGCAGCTTCTCCGCGACCGCGATCTGCTGCGATCGGCTCGCCAGATCGGGCCTGGGCGCGTAGGCCGTACCGCCGTGCTGCTCCCAGTCCTGCTGCGAGAGCTGAAGCCCCCCGTAGTAGCCGTTGCCGTAGTCGGCACTCCACACGCCTCCGCTCTCGCAGTTCGCGACCCGGTCCCAGGTGCCGGCGTCGGTGGCGGAGGCCGCACCCGCACCGAGCAGCGGGATGGCGATGGCCGATCCCGTCACCCCTGCCGCGACGATGAGGGCGGGGGCCTGACGAGGGCGCCGGTGTCGACCATTCCCGGAGAGCATGCAGGGGCCTTTCGTGTGACGACAAGGAACCCAGGGGTCCCTGGTAGTTGACGGTGAACCTAACGGCACCCGAACGAGTGTCACAAGTCGATGCAGGGGAGATCACGTGAAAGTCACGTTACTGACGAGACGTCAGCTTTCCGGCGGGGTGAACTCAACGGGCAAAGTACGCAATCCGCGCATGATCAGACCGCCACGCCAACGCAGATCCGAGGAATCCACCGCAAGTCGCAAGTCGGGCAATCGCGTCAGCAGGGTCGCCAGCGCGGTCTGCCCCTCCAGTCGTGCGAGGGGCGCGCCGAGGCAGTAGTGGACGCCGTGCCCGTACCCGAGGTGCTGGTTGTCACGCCTGGCCAGGTCGAGCACATCGGGCTCGGGGAACCGGTCCGGGTCGCGGTCGGCGGCGGCGAGTACGACGAGCACCGGGTCCCCCGCCGCGATCCGCTGCCCTCCGATGCTCAGCGGCTCGGTCGCGAACCGCCAGGTGGCGAGCTCCACCGGACCGTCGAAGCGCAGGAGTTCCTCGACGCCGGTGGCGAGCAGCGCGGTGTCCCCATCGGCGAGGGAGGCCTGGAGCCGTGCACGCTGCTCATGGTGGCGCAGCAACGCGTACACACCATTGCCGATGAGGTTGACGGTCGTCTCGAACCCGGCGAAAAGAAGGATGAAGGCCATCGCGGCGGCCTCGTTCTCGGTGAGGTGCTCCCCATGGTCGGATGCCTTGATGAGCCCCGAGATGAGGTCGTCACCGGGAGCCTCGCGCTTGCGGTGGATCAGCTCGGCCAGATAGCCCCGCATCTTCTTGACCGAACGCGCGACACCGCCGCGCGGCCCGCCGCCGTGCCGGATCATCATCCCCGCCCAGTCCCGGAAGTCGTCCTGGTCCTCGCGTGGGACACCGAGCAGATCGCAGATGGCGTAGATCGGCAGCGGAAACGCGAACTCGTGGATCAGGTCGGCGCTCCCGCGCTCCGCGAACCCGTCGATCAGTCGGTCCGTCAGCTCCTGCACGCGCGGGGCGAACTCGGCCACCCGGCGCGGAGTGAACGCCTTCGAGACCAGTCTGCGCAGCCGGGTGTGGTCCGGCGGATCGATGTTCAGCAGATGCGTCATCAGTTCCGCTTTGCGCTCTCCGGGGATCCCGGTCTTCCCCTTGGCGTGCGCGGGCTCGTCATGATGCGCCGGGTTCTTGCTGAGCCGCTGGTCCGCGAGCGCCTGCCGAGCGTCCGCGTACCGGGTCACCAGCCAGGCCTCGACTCCGCTGGGCAGCCGGGTCCTGTGCACCGGCGCATGCTCGCGCAGCCAGGCGTAGGCCGGGTAGGGGTCGGTGGCGAACTCCCAGGTGAAGAGTTCGGGAGCGGCGGCAGGCTCGGGGCCGGCGGGAGACTGGTGCTGGTCATGCATGGGGCGACGTTAACCCGCGTGAGGTCCTTCACCTGTTCGACTGACCTCGTGGCCTTCCGGCTGGGTAAGGGCTGTCCCGTAGTCCGCGGTGGATCAGAGCGCGGCGTCAGGTGTACGGGGTCTCCCCCGGCCCCTGGGGCCGAGGCGTATGGGGCCTCCCCCGGCCCCTGGAGCCGAGGCGTATGGGGCCTCCCCCGGCCCCTGGAGCCGAGGCGTATGGGGCCTCCCCCGGCCCCTGGGGCCGAGGCGTATGGGGCCTCCCCCGGCCCCTGGGGCCGAGGCGTATGGGGCCTCCCCCGGCCCCTGGGGCCGAGGCGTATGGGGTCTCCCCCGGCCCCTGGGGCCGAGGGGACGCAACGCAAGGCGGAGGGTCGCCCTCATACCGGGTGTATTCGGGCGATTCGACGGCGCAGCATGGGGGCACCTCCCGGCGAAGCCAGGGGGAGTGCCGTAGCTGTCGTCGCGCGCCCGCCGGGGACTACGGGACAGCCCTTAGCCTGGCCGCAAGCACCAGGCTCCGTCGCATGGGAGCCCTGATGAGTGCCGGCAGCCGAAGACCGGCGGCGTCAGGACCCCTTCTCCGCCGCGAGGATCGCGTCCCGGTAGGCCCGGGCCGCGGCGCGCAGGGCCGCCTCAGGGTCATGACCGGCGGCCTCGGCACGCACGGCCAGGGCCAGCAGCTCGTAGCCGATCCCGCTGTCCCGGCCTTCCTCGGTGTCCCCGGTGGGCGGCGTCACATCCAGCCCGGCCGTACGGACCCGTGAGGCCAGCTTCGCCGCCAGGGCCAGACCGGGCTGACCGAGCGGAATGCCGTCCGTCACCGATTCACGCTGCTTCTCCACCGCCTTGGTGCGCAGCCAGTGGGCCTTGACCTCCTCCGGGGTCTCGGCCTGCGCGTCACCGAAGATATGCGGGTGGCGGCGGATCAGCTTGTCGATGATCACCGCGGCCACGTCGTCGATCGAGAACGGCTCCGTCTCGTCCTCCTGCGCGATGCGCGCGTGGAAGACCACCTGGAGCAGTACGTCGCCGAGTTCCTCGCGCAGTTCGACGCGGTTGCCGTCCTCGATGGCCTCGACGAGTTCGTACGCCTCCTCGATGCCGTACTTGGCCAGGCCCTCGTGGGTCTGCTGCGAGGACCAGGGGCAGTCGCGCCGGATGCGGTCCATGACCTGGACGAGGTCGAGCAGCCGGGCACCGGGGAGATCGTACGAGCCCGGCAGCAGTTCCAGGTCGGGCATCTGGAAGCGGCCCGAACCCGCCATCCTGGCCAGGCCATCGGTGAGGCCCCGGTCGCCCTCGCCGGAGGCCAGGACCACGACGGTCCTGGCCCCGGCGCAGTCGTCCACCAACTCCTGGGCGGTCGGAGCCGCGATCTCGATGTCGACGCCCGCTTCCCGCAGGTACGGGAGCTGCGGGTGGTCGTTGTCGACGCACAGCACACGGTCCGCCGTGCGCAACGTCTGCCACGCGGGCCAGGACAGCAGTCCGGGTGCGACCCGGTGGCTTGCGGTGAGCAGGACGATACGGCCGGGCTCGACGAGGGCTTCAGCGTTCACGCCCCGACCTTACGCCGGGCCCGCCGGCCACCGCGGCGCCAGGGTTCAGGCACCGACCTGGACGGCGTCCGGCTCTTTGGTGACCTGGGTGATCCACGGGGCCTTGTAGTCCCCGAGCTGGATCTTCGTATCGTCCCAGGCGCCGTAACGCGGATTGACGTCGATGTCGAGTTCCTGCGACGCCTTGGTCAGCGCGGCTCCCACCTTCTGCTGCCCCTGCGGGGTGCCGAGGTCGGCGCCCATGGCCGCGGCAAGCTTGGTGAGCAGCACGTCCTCCTGTACGGCCCCGTCGATCTGGTCCGGCGCGAGTCCGCGCTGCTGGAGCAGCATGTCCGCGAGCTGCTTCTCGCCACCGGACTGCCGCACGGCGGCGGCGCGGGCGTCCTGGACCTCCTTGCGCGACACGGTCACTCCGGCGTCCGCCGCGGCCTTGTCCAGCACCCGGCCGAAGATCATCCCGTGCAGCTTGGCGCGGCTCAACTGTCCGGTGTTGCTGATCTGCTGCGCGGCGTCGGGAGCCTTCGCCTGGGCCGTCCGCGTCTCCTCCACCTGCGTCTGGAGCGCTGACACCTCGATTCGCTCACCCCCGACGACGGCCGCGGCCCCCGGATGCGCCTCGTTGCCGCAGGCGGCGAGCAGGGGACCCGCTGCGACAAGCGCGGCGGAGAGGGCGAGCGCGGTGCGACGACGGCGGTGCAAAGGGGCCTCCCGGCGTGCGGTGGTGATTGTGACGCGGTGCACAAAGACCTTGCGGTGATCGATGGTAGGCAGTCCGCGTGGCTGGGGCCACCACTTCGGCGCCGTTCATTCGGTTCAACCGCTCAACGACCCGGGACAGCCTCAGGGTGCGTGGCGGCACTTCGAGAACACGCGGACGGCGGCCGCCCGAAGTCGCTGCCGCCGCCGGACCGTCATCTGCGTGCGGGTCTCCCTGCTCATGCCGTCGCCGCCGCCGTGCGCGGGGGCGCGCGGGGGCGCGCGGTCGGACCTCCTGACCTTCTCGCATACACGAACAACTGGGCTTCGGCGCCAGGACACCAAGATTTCACCCGTACAGCACTCATCGGTAGTCATGTGAGTACGCACTGCAGCGTACGCTCCGGGCCATGCCCTCCCTCCTGAGCAACCGGCTGGCCAAGCGGGTGCTGCGCCCAGCGTTCTCCCTTGTGGAGCAGCGCCTGGAGCGCGCCACGAACGCCCTCCAGGCGGACCTCGACGCTCTGCACCACGAGGTCGCCGATCTGCGCCGACAGAGTTACGGGCTCGCGCTGCTGCTCGACCACGCAGGGCGGGACGACCACCGGATGCCCACGGCGACGCTACTGGACACACTCGTGCGCGAGGTCGTCACGGTGACCGGCGCGTCCGCCGAACACGCGCGCCGGGACCTGACGGTGGCCTACCGGACGGTGGTCGCGCTGGAGGCGCTCGGCGTCGGGCGGATGCCCGGTTCGGCGTCCGATGTGTGCGGAAAGCTGGCGGCTGTACCGCTGCTCACCCCGCCGAACGGCGAGGTGCTGGAGATCGGCACCGGACACGGCCTGCTCGCGGCGGCACTGCTGCGTATGCTGCACCGCGCGGGCACCGAAGCGCGGCTGACCGTCGTGGATCCGCTGGAGGGCGGTGGCGAACCCCTGGTGCGCGAGGACGTCGTACGCGCCAACCTCGCCCTGTGTGGCAACCGCCAGGGCACGGAGGCCCGCATCCTGCGGGGCACTTCCGGCGACCCCGAGGTGCGCGGCACCGTCTCCGACCGGGGCTACGGAGTGGTCGTCGTCGCAGGTGACCCGTCCGCGCAGACGGCTCTCGCGGATCTGGAATGGGCCGAGGAACTCGCGGCCGACGGCGCGGTCATCGTCCTTGACGGTCATGGCGACATCGCCCGCCCAGGCGTTCGCGAGGCCTTGGCGAAGGGCCTCGCGAACGGTTCACGACTGAGGCTGCTGGGGCAGATCGGCGCGACGGCGTTCCTGCGCGCCTCGCGGATCTGACAACCCACCGGGTATTCGGCCGAAAGCCCTGGGGCGCGGGGTGGTCCACCGTCTGCCCTGTGTCTCATCCCCCGGGCCTCATCCCCCGTGTCTCATCCCCCGGGCCTGAACTGCCGCTGCCGGTCCAAGGACCGCCGCAGACTGACCGCCTGCGGATGACCGGTGCCGTAGATCCGCTCGATGTCGTAGAGCAGGTTCTGCAGGTGCTGGTACCCGGCCGCGTGGTCGCCCATCGCCAGCATGAGGTCTCCGATGCGGTGCCGGATGTCGAAGCCGCGGGCGTGGTCGGCGCCGGGAGCGTGCGGGTTCCCGTAGAGCGGCAGCAGCGCGCGGTACTCGGTGATCGCGGCCGCGGCCTCGCCCATCTGCTCCAGGCACTGCGCCGCGTCATAGCGGTACTGGAGGGTCTGCCGGTCGGCCTGGCCCGCCTCCGCCGCCCGGTCATCGGCGAGGCGGCGCAGTTCGGGCAGGGCTCGGCGGTACTGGCCGTCGTCCATCAGCGTCGTGGCGTACTGCTTGCGCAGGATCCTGACGACCGGTGAGTGCTCACCGTGCTCCGTCGCGGCGGCCGGGAGGATGCCGCCGAGTATGTCCACGGCCCGGGTGATGCTGCCCTCGCCGAGCAGGCGTTTGACCTCGTCCACGGCCGCGGCGACATCCGGGCGCTCCGCGGCGGGCGCCGTCCCGGAGACCTGTGACGGAGCCGCGGCGGGGCTGCTCGCGCGGTCGGGCCAGGGGGCGTGCGGGCGCACGAAGGGACGGGTCGGGTCGAGCGGGCCGCCTCCAGCGCTCTGGCCGGTGCCGTGCCCGCGTGCCGGGAAGGCTCCCGGGCCGCGCCCCGCACCGGGCAGCAGCGGAGCGAGTTGCGCGTAGACCTCCTGGGCACCGGACGGGCGGTGCAGCGGATCCTTCGACAGCAGCCGCAGTACCAGCGCCTCCAGTTGCTCGGGCACTTCGGGCCGCAGCTGGCGTACCGGAAGCGGCGGCTCGTACAGGTGCCGATGCAGCACACCGAGGGCGGTCGAACCCGCGAAGGGGACGTTGCCGCTCAGCAGTTCGTGCAGCAGCACCCCGAGCGCGTACAGGTCGGTGTACGGGCCGACGGCCCCGCCCATCGCCTGCTCGGGCGCCATGTAGGCGGGGCTGCCGATCGGGGAGCCGGTGTGCGTGAGCCGGGTGGTGTCGGTGTCGAGTACGGAGGCGACGCCGAGGTCGAGCACGGTGACCGTGCCGTCGGGCTTCACCATCACGTTGCGCGGCTTCAGGTCGCGGTGCACGATCGGCACGGCGTGCACCGCGCCGAGCACGGAGCACAGCTGCGCGGCGATCGACACGGCCCATTCCCAGGGATACGGGTCCTGCTCCGCCAGGTGGTCCGCGAGGTCCGCGCCCTCCACGTACTGCATCACCAGGAAGAGGTCGTTCCCGTCGCTGCCCGCGTCATGCACCGTGACCAGTCCGGGGTGGGTGACCTGGGCGGTGACCCGGCACTCCCGGACGAAGCGGCGGCGCATCTCGTCGGCGGCGGTCGCGGCGGCCATCATGTCGGGGCGGAGCAGCTTCACGGCGACCCGGCGGTCGAGCCGCTGGTCGTAGCCGGTCCAGACCTGGCCCATGCCGCCCTGGCCTATGACGGTGGACAGCTCGTAACGCCCGGCGATGACGCGTCCGTTCACCGGCCGCCCTCTCGCTGGTCCTTGTCACGGCGCAGGAGGTCGCTGAGCTCGTCGAGCTCGGCGCGCACCTGGTCGATACGGGCGTTGTTGTGGCCCCCGTCCGCCTGCTGCTGCACAGGTGGGACGAACGGGGTGGGTGGCACGGTCGGCCGGGTCGCCGATGTGGGCTGGGTCGTCGATGTGGGCTGGGTCGTCGATGTGGGCTGGGTCGTCGATGTGGGCTGGGTCGTCGATGTGGGCTGGGTGTACGGCTGCCGCACGGGCTGAGCGTACGGATTCTGCGTCTGGTGGCCCGGCACGGTCTGGCTCGTCGGGCCCATGGGGTGCTGCACGGCCTGGGTCGCCGGGGAGGCGTGCGGATAGCCGTAGCCGGTCGTCTGGGGCCCCGGCGGTGGATACCCGGCGGACGACGCGCCCGGCGGTTGTGGGCGCCGGTCGAAGTGGCGGATCTCGGAGACGAGGTAGTAGCTGACGACCCCGACCGTCGCCAGGAACAGCCAGGAGACGATGACCATCGCGGCGCCGTCACTCATCGGCGCGTTCTCGTCATCCGGGACGGCGACACCGGCGAACACGAAGATGCCGATGGTGGACGCGGCCACGCCCCCGAACGCCCACCAGTGCTGGCGCCGAGTGGTGAGCAGGGCCAGCCGGAGCATCGAGGCCCAGGCGAGGAAGCCACAGCTGAGCAGCGTCAGTGCCACGAAGACCACCCGCAGGGCGACCCGCCCGCCGTTGTCGGCGCGGACTGGCGGTGGCGGTGGCACGTAGCCATGGCCGTGCATTGCTGCTCCTGACGGGTGCGAGGTCACCTGGAAGGCACCTGGGAGTGAACGGGACGGACGGCGAAACGAACAAGGACTTGAGCGTATACACCGACGACGACAGCCCGCCCTGGGTTGCGCATAACGGTTGTTGAACTGCTCACGCCAGCCTAAGGGCTGTCCCGTAATCCCCGGCGGGCGCGCGACGACAGCTACGGCACTCCCCCTGTCTTCGCCGGGAGGTGCCCCCACGCTGCGTTGTCGAATCGCCCGAATACACCCAGTATGCGGGCGACCCTCCGCCTTGCGTTGCGTCCCCTCGGCCCCAGGGGCCGGGGGAGACCCCATACGCCTCGGCCCCAAGGGCCGGGGGAGACCCCATACGCCTCGGCCCCAAGGGCCGGGGGAGACCCCATACGCCTCGGCCCCAAGGGCCGGGGGAGGCCCCATACGCCTCGGCCCCAAGGGCCGGGGGAGACCCCATACGCCTCGGCCCCAAGGGCCGGGGGAGACCCCATACGCCTCGGCCCCAGGGGCCGGGGGAGACCCCATACACCTGACGCCGCGCTCTGATCCACCGCGGATTACGGGACAGCCCTTAGTCCGAGCCGGTCACGCCTCCACAGTGCCGTCCGTCAGCCCGTCGTACAGCCCCCGTACCAGCTGCTCGCCGAGCCTGCCCGCGAGGCGCAGCGCGTCCTCGAACGAAGCGAGAGCCCGGAAGCGGTCGCCGTACCGCCATTGGTCGGCCAGCGGCAGCCGGGGCAGTTGGAGGCGGCGCACGTCGAGCCTGGTCGCGGTGGACGCGTAGCTGCTGGCCTGGCGGTTGTTCGTGGTGCCGCGCAGGAAGCCGGCGAGGAACCACGGGTCGAGTGCCGCCGGGTCGGGGCGCAGCAGCTGGAGGTTGCGGCCGAGGGCGGCCCCGGCCGTGGCCGCGTCGATGACACGGGCCGCCGAGCCTCCGCCCAGTACGGGCACCACGACGTCACCGGCCGCGACGAGTACGGGTTCCACCGGCTCGTCGCCGGGGCCGGACGGTTCCGGGAGGCTGCCGGATGGCGCGGTGCCCGCCAGCACGTCGTGCTCGGTGAGGACGGGGGGCGCGCCCGGGCCTGTGCTGGTGCCCGTACCTCCCGAACGCAGTTCGAGGGCGCCCGCGCGGGCGAGCTCACCCACGGTGGTGCCGGTCCAGCGGCCCGGTACTGCCGCGGCCGGCTCGGCGGGCGGTGGGGTGAGCTCGCCGGTGCGCCTGAGGGTGTCGGTCAGCCGTTCTCGTACGTCGGCGAGTTCGGCGGCACTGCCACCGGCGGCCGGGGGCGGGAGGTGGCGGGCCGGCGCCAGGTCCACATCGTCGTCGAGAAGTGCGATGACCGGGACGGAACGGCTGACCCCGGGGCGTTCGTCGACGGTGCCTTCGTGGTCGAACGGCAGCCACGCGTCGAGTACCGCACCCTGCACGGCCGTCCAGTCGATCCGGTCGCGTCCGCCTCCTCCCGCGACCCCGGCCTGCTCGGCTGTGTCGACCAGGAGCAGTTCGGGTGCGGGGCGTTCGGCGGCCTCCGGACGGCGCAGCACCCACAGATGCAGCGGGATGCCGTACGGCGGCGCCGCACCGGCGGGCAGGGCGACGACGGCGCGCAGCGCGCCACGGCGCAGCAGGTCGGCGCGAACGCGACGGCCGGAGCGGCGGGACGCTGCGGCGGGCGGCATCAGCAGGACCGCGATGCCACCGGGCCGCAGCCGGGCGAGCGCGTGCTGCACCCAGGCCAGCTCGGACTCTGTGCGGGCCGGAAAGCCGTACTCCCAGCGCGGGTCGTAGGCCAGTTCCTCGTGTCCCCAGTTGCGTTCGTTGAACGGCGGGTGGCAGAGCACGGCGTCGGCGGCGAGCTGCGGGAAGGCGTCGGCGCGCAGCGAGTCGCCGGTGCGCACATGGACATCGGCGGCGGACTGGAGCGCGAGGCGGAGCGCGGCGAGCGCGGCGAGGTCCGGGTCGGCCTCCTGTGCGTAGACGGCCGTGGGCTGCCCCCCGAACTGACCGGCCTGAACCGGCTGGACTGCCTGAACCGGCTGCCCCGTCCGACTCGACTGGTCGGGCCGGGCGCCGGCGCGCAACAGCGCGCCGGTGCCGCAGGCGGGGTCGAGCAGGGTGGCGGCGGGCCCCGCGATGGCGGCCATCAGGGCGGCAGGGCCGGGGGGAGTAAGCGTGTACTGGCGAGGGTTGGCGTCAAGGTGCCGACCGATGAGGAACTCGTACGCCTGGTGCGTGCCCCGTTCCGCCGCCAGCTCGGCCGCACCGCGCAGCAGGGGGACGGAGCGGAGCAGGTCGGGGACGCCCGGAGTCGGCACGGCGCGCGCGTCCGGCGGCCCGAGTCGCGGAGTCAGCACCGCTTCCAGGGCCGTGGGCAGCATGACGGCCATGCGCTCGTCCGAGACCGCGGCGAGCTCCAGCCAGGCGGTGGGCCGCTCCCTTACGAGCAGCAGGGCGCAGCCGACGTGGGCGAGGGCGGTCACGGCGCCGTCGGGGTGGGCGGAGAGCTGCTGCCAGACCCTCTCGTGCAGCGGCACTTCGGCGAGTTTGCCCTGGGCGCGCAGCCAGCCCTCGACGTCGGCGAGCGCGAACGACGGGCTGGTGTCGGTCCCGCCGACCGGCTTGGGGAAATCGGCGTGCCGGCGCCTCCAGTTGCTCACCGCGGCCCGTCCCACACCGGCGAGCCGGGCGATTCCCGCGGCGGTCACCTCTGCTGCGCTGTCCGGCACGTGGCGGCCCCCTGCTCTCGGATCTCGGCACTGATGTGACCTCCGAGCATACCCATCCACACGGAACACCTCCATTCACACCGTGAGCCGATCTGAGCATCGTGAACCATGTTGACTCGGTTCACAGGCTCTGCTCTCATTAACCCGTCGCCGCAAGGAGTCATCGGGCGGCACCGCTGACACCTCCCGCTCCCATCGGCGTCCCACCGCGACGACGCTCGTCCCTACAGTCCTGGAGGACACCCCATGTCCCAGTACACGCAGCACCCCCAGCAGTACCCCCAGCAGGGCGCTCCCGCCCCGGCTCCGGTCGCAGCCCGCAACGGCCTCGGCACTGCCGCGCTGGTCCTCGGGATCGTCGGCGTGCTCGCCGGTCTGCCGATGTTCCTGTTCTGGCTGGCCGGAACCCTGGGCCTGATCGGGCTGATCCTCGGCATCACCGGACGCGGTCGTGCGAAGCGCGGCGAAGCCACGAACAAGGGGGCAGCCACGACCGGTGTCGTCCTCGGAGCAGTGGCCCTGGCCCTGTCGCTGGTGGGCGCGGTGGTGACCTTCGCGGTGGTGAGCGAAACGGTGGACGAGATCAGCAAGTCCGCTTCGGGCAGTTCCGCGCCGAAGGCGAAGGGCGCCGACGGCGCGGCAGGCGAGGAAGCGACCGGCGAGACCCTGGCGGCGGGCGACTCCGCCGTGTACGACGACAACCTGACCATCACCGTGTCCGGTCCCAAGCCCTACTCCGCGAGTGAGTACGCCGTCGGCCACACCAAGGGCAACAAGGCCTACCAGGTCACCGTCGTCATCGAGAACGCCGGCAAGGAGAAGTTCGACGCCTCGCTGGTGACCGCCGATGCCCGTGCCGGAAAGAACGGCGTCAACGCCGAGCAGATCTTCGACGGCAAGGTCGGCGCGCCCTTCGGCGGGACCGTGCTGCCCGGCAAGAAGGCCACTGCCACCTGGGCCTTCGACACCCCGGCCGCCGCAGGGAACCTGACCATCGAGATCAGCCCCGGCCTCGACCACGACGACGTGATCTGGGACCTGAAGCTCTGAGTCTTCCTTCTCCTCCATCACCGCCAGTCCCCCCGCAGCACCTCACGGAGAAGCACCATGCCCACCACCCACGCGCCCGCCCGCCTGAAGCGCACCGGAGCCGCGCTCCTCACGACGACGCTCACGGCGGCCGCGCTGACCCTCACCGCCTGCCTCCCGTCCGGCGCCGAAGGCAAGACCCGCGCCGGCGCATCGGCGGAGAAGCCGGGCCCGTATGCCGGGCTGTCCGGCGCCGAGCTACTGAACAAGTCCTTCAAGGCCACCAAGCGCGCCAAGTCCCTGACACTCCAGGTCGACACCAGGACCGCGGACGGACCGGAGAAGGCATACCTGTCCGTCAGCGCCAAGGGTGACTGCACGGGAACGGTCTCCCTGGGCACCGCGGGCACCACGGAGTTCATCAGGACCGGCGGGACCGTCTACATGCGCTTCGACGAGGTGATGCTCCGCGAGCAGGTCAAGGGCATGTCGGATGAGGAGACCGAGGCCGTGATGCGGACCCTGCGGGGCAAGTGGGTGGAGTACGACGCGGACGCCGATGACGCCAGGGACCTGGTGGAGCTCTGCGACCTGGACAGCCATCTCGGCGCGCTCGTGCCCGATGACAACGTCGCGCGGAGGGCGGGCGAATCGACCGTGAACGGCACTCCGACAGTGGTCGTCACCGAGCAGGACGGCCGGGAGAAGTACACCGTGCACGTGTCCGCCAAGGGCATCCCGTTCCTGGCTCGGATCGAGACGACCGGCGGCGATGATCCCGGCACGATCACCTTCTCGCAGTTCGACGAGCCGGTCGTGGCGCGGAAGCCCGCGGCGAAGGACATCGCCGACATCGATTAGCCCGCGCCACGGGGAAACGGGCAAGCCGGGGAGGCCGCACCACGGGGGGCGGCCCTCCCCGGCTTCTCGGCGGACCGGTCAGAGCCGGTGCCGCACCCACACATTCGGCTCGACGTAGACCGCGTGCCCGTGTTCGAGGGAGCAGCGCACGGGCACCAGCCCACCCGGCACCCGCACCGGCCCGTCCGTGTCGAACGGCAGCCCGGTCCACGTACGCCACTGCTCCAGCGAGCCCGCCACCGTCATGGAGGCGGGGGCGACCGCATCGATGGCCCCGCCCGCGCGTACATGGACGCGCAGCCACGGGTCGTGCGGCAGACCGTCCCGCTCACGGGTCCGGAAGGCGTACTCGGACATCGGCACCTCCGGCTCCAGGTGCTTGGCGTTCGGCCGTACCGGTGCGACCAATTCAGCGAAGCCGCGCGCCCGTGCGTTGTCCCGCAGCGCGGCGACCATGCGCCCGGATATCCCCCGCCCCAGCATCCCGGTGGTCACGGTGATCTCGATCGCGCTGACCGTGTCCGGCTTCCGCCCGTGCCGGAGATCCGAGAACGCCCACAGCAGCGCCTGGTCCCACCCGGTCGCCGGAAGCTCCCGCCGCCCCTCCATGTCCAGGACGAACGGCACGCTGAACCCCCGTGCCACCACGGCACCTTCGGGGTCGGTCGCCACGATCACGTACTCGGGCAGCTCGGTGAGGATCCGGCCCATGTACCCCCATCCCACGTGGTCGTGCAGGATGAACTCGGGCCAGTCCTCGGCCATACCCCACACCGCACCGCGTAGTTCCGGACGCTCGGCCAGCGTGGTGACGGTCAGTTCGGGTGCGGAATCCTGCGGCGTGGTCATGCCAGGAGACTAACCGCGAAGGAGCGCACCGCCCCAGCGGTTTTCGCAGGCGCCCATCCGCCGGGCGATCCACACCACACCGGCAGACGGCGGTCGCACGCCGCACCCGTCGAGTCCGCTGTCCGCGAAGCCGCTTGGTTCCCGTGGTGGGCGGTGGTTGGGTGGCGCGATGGAGATCTTGGTGCTGGGCGGGACCGCGTGGGTGGGCAGGGAGCTGTCGCGGCAGGCGATCAAGCGTGGACACCAGGTGACCTGCCTGGCGCGCGGCGCGAGCGGGGAAGCCGCGGACGGCGCACGGCTGGTGGCGGGTGACCGGCGCGATCCGTCGGTGTACGGACCGCTGCTGGACCGCACATGGGACGCCGTAGTCGAAGTGTCATGGCAGCCGGGTTTCGTGCGCGAGGCTCTGGACGCGCTGCGCGGCAGGGCCAGGCACTGGGTCTATGTGTCGTCCGTCAGTGCCTACGCCTCCCACGCGGCACCGGATGCCGACGAGTCCGCGCCCCTGCTGGCACCGACCGAACTGCGTGACGTGGACCGCACGCTGTACGGCGAGGCGAAGGCCGCGTGCGAACAGGCGGCGACGGCCGTCGTCGGCGACCGTCTCCTGATCGCGCGCGCCGGACTCATCGGGGGTCCGGGCGATCACAGCGGACGTTCGGGCTATTGGGTGGCCCGCGCGGCACGGGAGCCGCAGGGGCCCATGCTGGTTCCCGGCACACCGGACATGCCTACGCAGGTGATCGATGTCCGGGATCTCGCCGCCTGGCTGCTCGACGCGGGGGAGAAGTGCACCACCGGCATCTACGACGCGGTCGGCCCCGAGGTTCCGTTCGCTGAGTGGCTCGCCCTGTCCCGCACCGTCGGCGGGCACACCGGCTCGGTGGTCGCCGCCGATTCAGCGTGGCTGCTCGGCCAAGGCGTGGCCGGTTACATGGGGTCCGAATCGCTGCCGATGTGGCTGGTCGAGCCGGGCTGGGAGGGCTTCTCGGCCCGGAGCGGGGCAGCGGCACGGGCGGCGGGGCTACGGCACCGGCCCAGGGTCGCGCTGCTCGCGGACACGCTGGAGTGGGAACGCGCACAGGGCCTGGACCGGGTGCGGCGCGCCGGTCTCAGTGCCGGGCGGGAGCGGGAACTGCTCGAAGCCCTCGGCTGATGCCACCGGATCGCGTCGAGGGCAACGGGGGGCCGGTCGCGTGCCGGTCGGTGCCCCGTGCGCTGTCAGCCTGCGCACTCCCGTAGCATCGCCGCCCTGTCCGATCCGGTGACCGGCATCTCGTACTTGACGGCGACCTGAGCGAACCGCACCGCGTAGGCGCACCTGATCTGCTTGTTCGGCGGCAGCCAGGACGCGGGGCCCGAGTCGCCCTTGGCCGAGTTGGCGCGGCCCTGGACCGGGATCAGATTGAGCGCGTCGTTGGCGAACCGCTCACGCTTGCTCTCCGGCCAGCGCGACGAGCCCATCTGCCAGCTGTACGACAGCGGCACCACATGGTCTATCTGCACCTCGGCGGCCTTCTGCTTGCGCCACTCGATGGTCATTCCGGTGTACGGGTCGTACAGGGTCATCGACACGACCACGCAGTCGGAGCCGGAGCGGAACCGTACGTCGCCTCCATGGAGTCTCAGCAAGTCGTTGCGCGTGTCACAGCCGTTCCGCGCCAGCGGCACCCCGTCCACCGCGTCCTTCCAGGCGGAGCCGAACTCGTCGCGGTCATAACCCGTCTTGGAGCCGCGCCCCTTGACGGCCAGTCCCGCGATGAGTTCCCGTGCCGCGGCCCGTTGTGCGGACCCCGCCAGGGGCGCGAGTCCGGGTTTGGTGCCGTCGGGGTTCGCCAGCGGGCTCACGCCTCGGGCATACGACCCCTGCGGTGCCGAACCGCGGTCCGGAGCGTCGGCCTGTCCGAGTACGTCGCAGCCGGAGACGTACGGGATCACGGCGACCGGCAGAAGCGCCAGAACCGGGCCAATGATGCGTGACCTGCTCATGCCGACGAAGCATAGGGGCTCCTGGGCCCCGGGCCCGGCCGCCGTCCGGCGGGGCGGTCCGGCGGGGCGGTCCGGCGCCACCGGGGCTGAGGCCCCGGCGGCCGCCGCACCCATCGACCCCGATGCGCTACGACCCCAGGATCGTGGTCAGGAACTCACCCGTCCACGCCAGGAGTTCCCGGCCCACCACGGGTTTCCCGCCGATCTTGCCCGTCGTCGGGCGCGGCACCAGCACCTGCTGCACCGCCGGCTTGATGACCGTACGCGGATAGAGACGCTTCAGCCGCAGCTCCTGCGACTCGCGCAACTCCACCGGCGCGAAGCGGATGTTCGACCCCTGGAGCACGATCTCACCCACTCCGCAGGCCCTCGACAGCATCCGCAGCCCGGCGACCAGCAGCAGGTTCTCCACCGGCTCGGGCAGCTTGCCGTAGCGGTCGGTGAGCTCCTCACGTACCGCCTTGATGTCCTCCTCCGAGTCGGCGGACGCGATCGCCCGATACGCCTGGAGACGCAGCCGCTCACCGGGCGCGTAGTCGTGCGGGACATGCGCGTCGACCGGCAGCTCGATCTTGACCTCCAGCGGCGGCTCCTCCTGCGCCTCCCCGGACTCCAGCGACTTGCGGTAGTCGGCGACCGCCTCGCCCACCATCCGCACGTACAGGTCGAAGCCGACACCGGCGATATGGCCGGACTGCTCACCGCCGAGCAGATTGCCCGCGCCGCGGATCTCCAGGTCCTTCATCGCCACATACATGCCCGCACCCATCTCGGTGTGCTGGGCGATGGTCGCCAGACGCTCGTGTGCGGTCTCCGTGAGCGGCTTCTCCGGCGGGTAGAGGAAGTAGGCATAGCCTCGCTCGCGGCCACGCCCCACCCGGCCGCGCAGCTGGTGCAGCTGTGAGAGGCCGAAGTTGTCGCCGCGCTCCACGATCAGGGTGTTTGCGTTGGAGATGTCGATACCGGACTCGACGATCGTGGTCGACACCAGCACGTCGTACTTCTTCTCCCAGAAATCCACGACGACCTGCTCCAGGGTGCTCTCGCCCATCTGCCCGTGCGCGGTGGCGATCCGCGCCTCCGGGACGATGTCGCGGAGCCTCGCCGCGGCCCGGTCGATCGACTCGACCCTGTTGTGGATGTAGAAGACCTGTCCCTCGCGCAGCAGTTCACGGCGGATCGCCGCACCGATCTGCTTCTCCTCGTACGGGCCGACGAAGGTCAGCACCGGGTGCCGCTCCTCCGGCGGGGTGGTGATGGTGGACATCTCGCGGATGCCCGTGACCGCCATCTCCAGGGTGCGCGGGATCGGTGTCGCGGACATCGTCAGCACATCGACGTTGGCCCGCAGCTTCTTCAACTGCTCCTTGTGCTCGACGCCGAAGCGCTGCTCCTCGTCCACGATGACCAAGCCCAGGTCCTTGAACTTGGTCTCGGACGAGAACAGGCGGTGGGTACCGATGACGATGTCGACCGAGCCGTCCTTCAGCCCCTCCAGGGTCGCCTTCGCCTCCGCGTCCGACTGGAAACGGGACAACGCCCGGGTGACCACGGGGAACTGCGAGTACCGCTCGCTGAAGGTCCCGAAGTGCTGCTGCACCAGCAGGGTGGTGGGCACGAGCACGGCGACCTGCTTGCCGTCCTGGACCGCCTTGAACGCGGCCCGCACCGCGATCTCGGTCTTTCCGTATCCGACGTCTCCGCAGATCAGCCGGTCCATCGGGACCGACTTCTCCATGTCCTCCTTCACCTCGGCGATGGTGGACAGCTGATCGGGGGTCTCGGCGTAGGGGAACGCGTCCTCCAGCTCGCGCTGCCAGGGCGTGTCAGGGCCGAAGGTGTGGCCGGGCGCTGCCATCCGGGCGCTGTACAGCTTGATCAGGTCGGCGGCGATCTCCTTGACCGCCTTCTTGGCGCGCGCCTTGGTCTTGGTCCAGTCGGCTCCGCCGAGCCGGTGCAGTGTCGGCGCCTCGCCACCCACGTACTTGGTGACCTGCTCCAGCTGGTCGGTCGGGATGTAGAGCCGGTCACCGGGCTGGCCGCGCTTCGCCGGCGCGTACTCGACCAGCAGGTACTCGCGCGTCGCGCCCTGTACGGTGCGCTGCACCATCTCCAGGTAGCGGCCGACACCGTGCTGCTCGTGCACGATGTAGTCGCCCACTTCGAGAGTCAGCGGGTCGATCTGCTTGCGGCGGCGGGTCGGCATCCGGGCGCCGTCCCTGCCGGCGGCCTTCTGGCCGGACAGGTCGGTCTCGGTCAGCACGGCCAGCCTGAGCGCGGGATCGACGAAGCCGTAGTCGATGGAGCCGCAGGCCACATGCACGACCGACGGGGAGATCTCCTTCAGGTCGGCGTCCAGCCGGGCCGCGATCCCCTCCCCGCCGAGCACCTCCGCGGTGCGGCTTGCGGGTCCGTGCGCCTCCGTCACGAACACGGTGCGCCAACCGTCCGCGAGCCAGCCCTTGGTGTCGGCGAGTGCGCGGGCGGTGTCACCGCGGTACGTCTCCGGTGCGTGCATCCCCAGCTTCAAGGTGTCGGCATCGCCGAGGTGCAGCTCCTCGTCGGCGGCGAACGGCGAAACCGACCACCACATCATCCCGAGCTCACGGGCCCGGTCCCGGACATCCGCGATCCCCCACAGCGAGGCCGCCCCCAGGTCGATCGGCGCCTCGCCGCCGCCCGCCGTCGCCGCCCAGGACGCCTGAAGGAACTCCTGCGAGGTCGCCACCAGGTCCGCCGCCCGCGTACGGACCCGCTCCGGGTCGCACACCACGGTCATCGCGCCTGCGGGTAGGACGTCGAGCAGTAGCTCCATGTCGTCCACCAGGGCAGGGGCCAGCGACTCCATGCCCTCGACCGCGATGCCCTCGGCGATCTTCCCGAGCAGCTCGCCGAGCTCCGGATGAGCCTCGGCGAGCGCGGCGGCCCGCTCCCGTACGGCGTCGGTCAGCAGCAGCTCACGGCACGGCGGCGCCCACAGCCCGTGCTCGGCGACCTCAAGGGAGCGCTGGTCGGCCACCTTGAAGTAGCGGATCTCCTCGACGTCGTCGCCCCAGAACTCGATCCGCAGCGGGTGTTCCTCGGTGGGCGGGAACACATCGAGGATGCCGCCGCGCACCGCGAACTCGCCGCGCTTCTCGACCAGCTCCACCCGCGAGTACGCGGCGGCGGCCAGCCCTTCCACGACCTCGTTCAGATCCGCGGTCCGCCCGGACCGCAGCGCCACCGGCTCCAGGTCCCCGAGCCCCTTGACCTGCGGCTGAAGCACGGACCTCACGGGCGCGACAACCACGCTCACCGGGCCGGCTGCCGGGTCGTCCGCGGACGGGTGGGCGAGGCGGCGCAGCACCGCGAGACGTCGGCCGACGGTGTCGGAGCGGGGCGAGAGCCGCTCGTGCGGCAGGGTCTCCCAGGACGGGTACTCGGCCACGGTGTCCGGGTCGAGCAGCGAGCGCAGCGCAGCGGCCAGGTCCTCGGCCTCCCGGCCGGTCGCCGTCACCGCCAGTACCGGCCGCCCGGCCTCGCGTGCCAGGGCGGCCACCGCGAAGGGCCGGACCGCCGGGGGGCCGACCAGGTCGACATGGCGGCGGTTACCGTCCGTGGCGGCCTTGATCGCCTCGGCGAGCGCCGGGTCACGTACCACGGCGTCGAGCAGACCGTGCAAGCTCATGGAGGAGGTTCCGTCCGGGATCCGACAACACGAATGACCCGACGCCTTCGAAATCCCCCTGTCGTGGACGGCGGTCGGTCACGCACCGCGGTCCCGGACAAGGGGGCGGGCCGGGGGTCTCCAGGGTAAACCGCCGGGATACGCGGTGCGCGGCCAACGGGCACAGTGCCGGCGATCTCCGCGCCGTGTCTCCGGCGGTCCCGGCCGCCGGACACCGCCCACGCCCCGGAGCGGGATCAAGCGCCCATGCCCCGGCCCGGTGGGCGCGCGGCAGGGCGACGCTCACCGGGCCGGGGCGGCCACCCGTCACCGGGCGATCCGTGCTACTCCGTGGCGATTGCGTTCAGCACGTTCATCCTGCCTGCCCGGAACGCGGGGACCAGCGCCGCGAACAGACCCACGAACGCGGATCCCACGAACACCCCCGCGATCGTCGGCCAGGGGATCTCCAGCACACCCAGCCCCTCCAGGGCCAGCAGCTTCTGGGCCGCCGTGCCCCAGCCCATGCCGAGGCCGAGACCGAGCAGCGCGCCGAACAGTGCGATGACCACCGACTCCAGGCGGATCATGCGGCGCAGCTGGCGGCGCGAGAGGCCGATGGCCCGCATCAGCCCGATCTCCCGGGTCCGTTCCACCACCGACAGCGCAAGGGTGTTGACCACGCCCAGAACCGCGACGATGATCGCGAGCGCGAGCAGGCCGTAAACGATGTTCAACAACTGACCGACCTGGTCCTTCAGATCCTGCTTGTAGTCGGTCTGGTCCTTCACCTGGTACGTCGGGTACTCGGCGAGCGACTTCTTGAGCGCCGCGTACGCCTCCTTCTCCTTGCCCTCCTGCGCGGTGGCGAACATCAGCACGTTCTGCGGCATCCGGTCGGCGGGCAGATAGCGGGCCACCGTGGTGATGTTGACGTACATCGAGCCCTTGTCGACGCTGGTGTCGTCCGAGGTGATCGCCGCGACCTTCAGCCTCGCCTCCCCGCCCCCCGTGAAGCGCACCGTCAGCGTGTCACCGACCCGGACGCCGTGGTCCTCGGCATAGCCCTCGGAGACCGACATGGCGTCCTTGCCGTAGGCCGCCGCCAGGTCGCCCGCAGTCGTCTCACGGCGCAGGTCCTGGGCATAGGTCGGGTCGGCGGCGACCAGCGTCTGCTTCTCCGGCTTGCCCTTCCCCCCGCTTCCGCCGGGGGCGGTCAGCTCCGCCTCGACCACCTTGTAGTCGGTGACGTGCTCGATGCCCGGCACCTTCTTCAACGCCTGCTCGGCCTGCGGCACCATCGGCTGGAAGTTGTCCGACTGGATGATGAAGTCCGCGCCGACCGTTCGGTCCAGCTCGTCCGTCGCGGAGGCCACCATCGAGGAGCCTACGACCGACAGGCAGGCGACCAGCGCCAGGCCGATCATCAGCGCGGCGCCAGTGGCCCCGGTACGCCGCGGGTTGCGCAGCGCGTTGCGCTCGGCCATCCGCCCGACCGGGCCGAACGCCCGCAGCACCACCACGCTGATGACCCGGACCACCCCGCTCGCGAGCAGCGGTCCGACCACCACGAAACCGACCAGGCTGAGCACCACGCCCAGGCCCAGCCACATGGATCCCTCGCTCGCCTTCGCGGCCCGCGTGGCGGTCCACAGCAGCAGGCCGCCGGCGCCCGTGAGGACCAGCCCGATGACACCCCGCACCAGTCCGGCGCGGCCGTCGGCCGGCGTACCGGCGTCCCGGAGCGCGGCCATCGGGGAGACCTTGCCCGCCCGGCGCGCCGGGATGTAGGCGGCCAGGACCGTGACGACGGTCCCGAGGACCAGCCCGATCACCGGGGTCGTCCACTTGACGGTGAGGTCCTGCGTCGAAAGGTTCATACCCGTCGCCGACATCAGCTCCATCAGCCCGACGGCCAGCCCGACCCCGGCCGCGACACCCGCGACCGATCCGAACACACCGAGCAGCAGCGCCTCGATCAGCACCGAGCGGTTGACCTGCCTTCGGCTCGACCCGATGGCCCGCATCAGCCCGATCTCCCGGGTGCGCTGGGCGACCAGCATCGAGAAGGTGTTGACGATCAGGAAGATCCCGACGAGGACGGCGATCCCGGCGAAGCCGAGCATCGCGTACTTCATGACGTCGAGGAACTCGCCGACGTCCTCACGGCCCTGGTCGGCCGCCTCCTGCTGGGTCCGCAGGGTGTACGGGGCCGTGTCGCCGACAGCCGCGGCCACGTGCTTCTTCAGCTGCTCATGGTCGGTGCCGGGCTTCGCGGTGACCTCGATCTGGGTGTATGCGCCGGTCCTGCCGAGCAGTTGGCGCTGAGCCGTCGCCGTGTCGAAGTAGACGACGGCCGCACCCGGGTTGGTCACCTTGAACGAGGCGATACCGGAGATGTGCGCGGTGAGGTCACCGGTCGCGGCGATGGTGCGAAGCTCGTCGCCGAGCTTCAGACCGTGCTTGTCGGCGGTGTCCGCGTCGACCATCACCTCCGTGGGCCCGCGCGGCTCGCGCCCCGAGCTGATCTCCATGGAGCGCAGCTCGCCGGGCGTCCAGTTGACGGCGATGGTGGGTGCGCCATTGCTGGATCCCATGTTCTTGTCGTCCGCGTCGACGACGGTCACGCTCAGGGAGATGACCTTGCCCTCGGCGGACCGCACCCCGTCGGCCTTCTCCACCTGCGCCAGCAGGGCGGCGGGCAGGGACTCCGGCTTCCCTGTCGGCGGGGCCTCATCGTCGCCCGCCGCACTCTTCGGGCTGACGGTGACATCGGCGGCGGAGACAGCGAACAGCTTGTCGAAGGTGGTGTTCATGGTGTCGGAGAACACGAGTGTGCCCGACACGAACGCCACCGACAGCAGGACGGCGATGGCGGACAGCGCCATCCGCCCCTTGTGCGCGAAGAAGTTGCGCAGCGAGGTCTTCAGCACGGTCACGACGTACGCCCCCGGGCATCGAAGTCCTTCATGCGGTCGAGGACCTGGTCGGCCGTCGGGTTGAACATCTCGTCCACGATCCGGCCGTCGGCCAGATACAGCACACGGTCGGCGTAGGAGGCCGCCACCGGGTCGTGGGTGACCATGACGATGGTCTGGCCCAGCTCGTCGACGGACCTGCGCAGGAAGCCCAGCACCTCGGCACCGGCCCGCGAGTCCAGGTTCCCGGTCGGCTCGTCGCCGAAGATGATCTCGGGGCGGGCCGCGAGGGCACGTGCGACGGCCACTCGCTGCTGCTGTCCGCCGGAGAGCTGGTTGGGCCGGTGCTTCAGCCGCCCCGCGAGCCCCACCGTCTCCACCACGCGGTTGAGCCAAGCGGTATCGGGCTTTCGCCCCGCGACGTCCATGGGAAGCGTGATGTTCTCGATGGCGTTGAGCGTCGGCAGCAGGTTGAACGCCTGGAAGATGAAGCCGATCCGGTCCCGACGAAGTTGCGTGAGCTTCTTGTCCTTGAGTCGGGTGATCTCGGTGTCATCGACGTGGATCTCGCCCGATGTCACCGTGTCCAGACCCGCCAGGCAGTGCATCAGGGTGGACTTGCCGGAACCGGACGGGCCCATGATCGCGGTGAACTGCCCGCGCATGATGTCCACATCGACGTGGTCGAGCGCGACGACCCTGGTCTCCCCGGAACCGTACGCCTTGACGACCTGCCGCGCTCGTGCGGCGACGACCGTCCGTCCTCCCGTGCCCCCGTGTGCGGGGACGGTCACAGCCGTTGTCACAGTATGTCTCCTGTTCAGGTGTTCAGGTGTTCAGGTGCCCCGGTCTCGGTGTCCGGTGGAAGTCTCGGGTACGGCGAGGTGCCGGCGCGCTGGTGCACGGCACCGTCTTCGGCCGGGGGTATTCCCCACCCCCTACACCCTGGAGACCCCGCGCCCCTCGGATCCGGCTGATAAGAGCGGCGTAAGCACGCCGTAGGAACAAGGTAGGGAACTGACCCCGCGTCCCTCCTCCTTCAGCAGGACGAACCGACCCTGGCGGCAAGTCAGGAGCAACCCCTAGGGGTTCGGGTCCCGAACCGGCGGACTACCCGCAGAGCCTGACCCCTCCCGCCGCGTGAGGTGCAAGTGGGAAGCTGCTCCGGGGAGATACATGCATAGGGAAGGGACTTCGATGAGCGGAGGACACACCGGCGCGAGGGACGCCGCCCGCAAGACCGGCTCCACGGCATCGGGCACCACCCGGCGCGGCGCCGTCGCCGCCGCACTGATGCTGGGCATGGCGCTCGCCGCGCTCGACGGCACCGTGGTCTCCACCGCCGTCCCGCAGATCGTCGGCGAACTGGGCGACTTCGCCTTGTTCTCCTGGCTGTTCTCCGGCTATCTGCTCGCCGCCACGGTGACCATTCCCGTCTACGGAAAGCTCGCCGACACCTTCGGCCGCAAGCCCGTGCTGATCACCGGCATCGTCGTCTTCCTGGCCGGCTCACTGCTGTGCGCCGCCGCCTGGAGCATGACCTCGCTCATCGCCTTCCGTGTCGTCCAGGGCCTCGGCGGCGGGGCACTCCAGGGCACCGTGCAGACGATCGCCGCCGACCTCTACCCGCTGGACCAACGCCCCCGGATCCAGGCGAAGCTCTCCACCGTCTGGGCGGTGTCCGCCGTCGCCGGACCCGTGATCGGCGGGCTGCTCACCGCATACACCGACTGGCGCTGGATCTTCCTGATCAACCTGCCGGTCGGGGCTCTCGCCCTGTGGCTGGTCGCCCGCCACCTACGCGAACCGTCCCGGACGGGCGCCGGGACCGGAGGCGCTCGGGCGCGAGGGAGCAGGCCCCGGCTGGACTGGCCGGGCGCACTCGCCGTCTTCGTCACCGGCAGCCTGCTGCTGACCGCACTCGTCCAGGGCGGAACCGCCTGGCCCTGGCTCTCCGCACCCTCCCTCACGCTGCTCGCGTGCAGCGCCGCCGGAGTCGCAGCCACCGTGCTCATCGAACGCCGGGCCACCGAACCCGTGCTCCCCGGTTGGGTGTGGCGGCGGCGCACCATCGCCGCGGTGAACCTGGCCATGGGGGCTCTGGGGCTGCTGATGGTCGCGCCCACCGTCTTCCTGCCGACCTACGCCCAGTCGGTGCTGGGGCTCGGCCCCATCGCGGCCGGCTTCGTCCTGTCCGTGATGACCCTGAGCTGGCCGGTCAGCGCCGCCTACGCCAACCGCCTCTACACCCGCATCGGCTTCCGCAACACCGCGATCACCGGTATCGGGGCGGCCCTGCTGATCGTGCTGGCGTTTCCGCTGCTACTGCCCTACCCGGGACGGGCATGGCAGCCCGCACTCGTGATGCTGCTGCTCGGCGCGGCGCTCGGGATCTTCCAACTGCCACTGATCGTCGGGGTCCAGTCCACCGTGCCCTGGGCGGAGCGCGGCACGGCGACCGCGTCCGTGCTGTTCTGCCGCCAGGTGGGACAGAGCGTCGGGGCAGCCCTGTTCGGCGCGCTCGCCAACTCCGTCCTGGCGTCCCGTGTCGGCGGCGGCTCGGGCGACAAGGGCGGCGACCTGGACAGCGTCGCCCGCTCCCTGGCGGACGGCCGTCCCGGCGCGGTGGAGCATCTGCGGCAGGCGGTGGACACGGCGGTGGACTACGTCTTCCTGGGCGCCGCAGGCGCCGCCGCGCTCGCCCTGCTCGTACTGGTGCTGCTGGCCCCGCGCAAATTCCCGGTGCTCACAGACGCACACGACGGCTGACGGGCCGCCGGGACCCGCACAGCGCATACGCACCCCACACAACGGATCGCCCGGCACCGCGTCGACCCGCTCGCCGCCGCCATCAGGGACAAGGCCGCGCAGGCCGCGGGAGGTGCGCACGCATGACCAGCTTCGGCTCAGACGCCCAGACCATGTCGTTCGTCGCGTTCGTCGCCGTTGTCACCGTCACTCTGCTGCTGTGCGTGATGACCGGCCCCGACCGGGACGACCTCGGCGGGTTCTACACCGGCTACCGCTCCCTCAGCCCCGTGCAGAGCGGACTCGCCATCGCCGGCGACTACATCTCCGCGTCCACGGTGCTCGCCACCATCGGAGTGATCGCCCTCACCGGCTACGACGGGCTGACCCTCGCCCTCAGCACCGTGCTCTCCCTGGTGCTGATGATGTTCCTGCTCGCCGGACCACTTCGGAACGCGGGCCGCTTCACCATGGGCGACGTCTTCACCCGCCGCACCCCCGGGCCCGCCGTACGGATCACCGCGAGCGCCGTCACTCTCGCCGCGCTGCTCCCGCTGGTGGTCTTCCAGCTCGCGGGCGCCGGAGACCTGCTCGCCTTCGTCCTGGGCTTCCACTCGGACGGCTTCAAGACCGGGTCCATCGTCTGCCTCGGCATCCTGATGATCGCGTATGCGGCGATCGGCGGGATGAAGGGCACCGCGTTCATCCAGATCGTCAAGACCGTCGTCCTGCTCGGCGCCGCCACCGCGATCGCCGCACTCGTGCTCGACCGCTTCGACTTCAGCCTGCCCGCGCTGCTCGACGCGGCAGCCAAGGGCAGCGGTGCCGGAGACGCCTACCTCACCTCCGGGCTCCAGTTCGACGGCGGACTCGACATGATCAGCGCACAGCTGACCGTCGTACTCGGCGCGGCGGTACTGCCGCACATCACCATGCGTATGTCCATCGCCCGCAGCGCCACCGCCGTACGCCGCTCCATGTCGTGGGCCGTGTCCACCGTCGTCGTCACCTGCCTGCTGATCGCCGTGATCGGCTTCGGGGCCGCCGCACGACGACGTCAGACGACGAAGGGCGCCCGATCCGCGCGATGCGGTTCGGACGCCCTTCGTCCGTGCACGTCAGCACGTCAGCACGTCAGCACGTCAGCACGTCAGGACGGCACGCCGTCAGACCCCCATCCGGCCATGTACCCGGACAGCCTTGTTCTCGGGCGGCCATGCCTACGGGCAGCCACTCAGATCAGTCCGTCCCACATCTGTTCCAGCAGCACGGACCACCAGCTCTCCGGCGACGACAGCGCCGCCGGATCGAGCGCGGCGAGCTGCGCCTGGAAGTCGACCGTCCAGCGGCCCGCCTGCGCCGGATCAAGCCCGAACCGCAGCCGCCACATCCGGCCCAGCATCGCCAGACAGCGAGTGAACTCGGGCAGACCGCTGTTCACGAACTGCGGGGCCACCGGCTGACCGCCGGGACCCGCCTCCACCGGAACCGCGACGATGTGCGCGGTGCCGTACTGGACGCAGATCGCCTTGCCGAAATCGGTACCGACCACCAGATACGAGGCGGCGTCCGACGCAGGCCGCACCTGGCGCTGCTGGGCCAGCTCAGCCAGCGTCGGCACCACCGGCTGAGCCGGCTGCGCCCAGAAGAACGGCCCGAAGTCCGCCGGCAGACCCGCCCACACCAGAGTGCGCGCCACCAGATCCGGCACGCCCTGGCGGGAAACCGCCCGCTGGTCGAACCGGCAGACGCCCTGCGGGCCGAACGTCCCCGCCAGTTCCTGCGCGATCCCCTCCGGCGGCAGCGGGGGAGCCGGCTGCACCGGCGGCAGCGGCGCACGCACCGGCACCGGGCGCGCCGGACCGTCCGCGACCTGGTGCAGCTCGCCTTGGTGGGTGAGCAGCTGCCGCATCCCGCCCTGGCGGCTCGCATGGTCCCTGCCATACGAGGCGATGCTGGTGATCCGCGCCTGCGGCCAGGTCTCCCGGATCATCCGGGCGCAGTAGCCACCGGGCAGCTCACAGGACTCCAGCTCGGTGTGCAGTTCGAGCACTTGGTCGTTGGGCACGTTCATGGCGCGCAGCTCGTGGTAGATCTGCCACTCCGGGTGCGGAGTACCCGGCGCGGAGCGGCGGATCAGCTGCTGCTCGGATCCGTCGGGCGCACGGTAGCGCAGCACGGCCTGGTAGCCGGGGCCGACGGTCGGCAGACCGGCCGGAGGCTGCTGCGGATACCCGTACGCGGCGGGGGGCTGGGGCTGCGGATACGGGGGCGGTGCGGGAGCCGGAGCCATGGGCGGCGGGCCCTGCACCGGGTACGGACTCGGGTTCGGGCCCGGGTTCGGGTTCGGGTTCGCCAGTACCGTCGCCTCGTGGTGGACGCCGCCGGGCGGAGTACCGGGAACGGACGGCGTGGCAGGAGGCCCCGGAGGCTGGGGCACGCCAGGACCGCCGTGCACCGGGTTCGGACTCGGGTTGGCCAGCATCGTCGCCGCGTGGTGCACACCTGGCGGAGTACCGGGAGCACCCGGCGGTCCGGGCGGTCCGGGCGGTCCGGGCGGTCCGGGCGGTCCGGGCGGCTGAGCCGACCGCGGGCCATCCGGCACCTGCCGCGGCACCATCTGCGTCGGAACGTAACCGTCGTCGACGGGAGCCCCGGGCGGCGGCCCCCCCGGGGCGGCGACCGGCCGCGCACCGGGCATGCCGGGAGGAGCCGGTGGCGGAGGCGTCATCTCCCCGCCGCGCGCGGTACGCGTACCGCGCGGCGGGAGCACGGCCTTGCTGGTGGCGGCGTCGGCGATATCGCCGGCGGCCCGGGTGGCAGGCGCCCCGGACGCGGGCGGCTGGTCCACGGGCTCACCCGGCCGGCCCGGCTGGTCCCTCAGGGGCTGAGCACCCTGCCGCCCCGGCACGTCGTACGCAGGGGTCACCGCGGTCGGCGGCAGCCCGCTGCCACCGGACATCAACGCGGTCGGCAGATCCGCGCCGACCGAAGGCGGCGGTACGTCATCGTCATCGGAACCCGACAACGGCGGAGCGAACACCGTCTCGGGCAACGGCACCGACCCGTCGGTGCCGTCAGCGGCCTCACCGGGGCGGGAACTCGTATCCGTCCCCGCCCAAGGAGTCGCATCGGCAGTCGAGGCGGGCACGGGAGCCGGTACCGGTCCGGGAGCCGGTGCGGGCGGCACCCGGTCCGACCCGGTCGGCTCCAGGTCCGCACCCCCCGCCACCGGCGGCGCCTGCGCGGGGTCGCCCGCACCGCCGCCGCCACTGCCGGAAGCCGCCGACGTCCCATCGGCATCACTCCGCTGATCCGGGATGCCCAGACTGTGCGCCGCTTCCTGAAGCCACTCGGGCGGACTCAGCATGAACGACGTCTGGTTCAGATCGATACGCTCAGGCGAAGCGGCAGCCGGAGGCTCCTCACCCCGCGGAACGCCGTACTCCTCCTCGTAGCGCCGGATCACCTCGCCCACCGGCAGGCCGGGCCACAGCGTGGCCTCCCCGCTGTCGCGGGCGATCACCAGCCGCTGCCGACCGCCGTCCGACGTCGGGCCATCGGCGCGGTCCTCCGCCCATACCACGAAGCCCAGTTCGAACTCCCTGACGCGTACCTCGCGGTGCAGCTGGGCGGACACGTCGCCGTTGACCCACTCCTCAGCGCGCTCCTGCGCCTGCGCGAACGTCACCATCCGGCTGTCACCCCTCCACCGCGACCGGGACCGCGCGCGCGAAGCCGCCGTCCACCATCAGGTTCGCCACCGTCTCCAACTCCGGCGGACTACCCGCCAGACGCGACAGGAAGGCGTCGAAATCCTCGCCACAGGGCAGCAGCAGCCGCTCCACCCGCTCGTTCACCGACAAACCGTCCTGGTCACGGGCATCGTCATACGCGCAAAACCACACCGAACCCGACGCGCTACCGCGGACCTTCACCGCCAGCAGACCACCCTGCACAAATGCGACACCCAGGTAGTCCTTCGTCAAATGGTCCCTCAGGCACTTGTTCACATACACCAGGTCATTGACCGCGGCCTCGTCGCGCACCGTGAAGAACGGCTGGTCGATCAGCAGCCCAAGGCTCACATCCAGCCCGACGCCCACCGGAGCACAGCCACCCGCCGCCTTCAGGAAGGACCGGTACGCGCCGGGGAGGCGATAGCCCAAGTCCTCCTCCGCACCGGCCATCTGCTGCTCGGACACGGAGACCGACGCCTTCGGCAGCCCGAAATGGACCGGCCTGAACTCCTGCAACGGGCGCGTACCCCGCTTGTCATGGTCGACCGCGGCCGTCGCGACACCACCGTGATGCCTCAGCAGCGCCTTCACCTCGACCGGCACCAGCTCAAGCCGGCGACCGTCCGCCACGTGATGCCACGTCCAGCCATGCGGCGTCGTCACCGCCGGAATCGTGTCCCACAACTCGTGCCCGGAGGCCGCGAGCGCCGCATTCGCCGACACATAGTCCGTGAGCCGCAGTTCATCGACCCCGAAACCCTCAGGCGGATCGGCGACCTCCGCGGCAGCACGCGCGAAAGGTGAGAAATCCGGATAACCACGCTCATCCACCCGCACCCCCGAGGGGTAGCGGGCAGCCCTCACCGGATCCGGGAAGTGCACGACCTGCCCGGCGTAGGCAGAGTTCGGCGGCTCGGCGTGTCCACCGGCCCGGGGATTGGGAGTGACCCCCAGCCCTTGCCGACCTGTCGTCATGGCGGTTGCCCCCTGCTGAATCTGGCTGATTGACCACAGCCTATGCGGTGATACGACAGGTGCCACCGCCACCGCCCCGCCACCCCGAGCCCTCCACTCACTCCGTGACACCCCGCCAGCGCAACGTGACCCGCAGCCGGATTCACCGCGACACGACCACACGTTTCCACCACCCCGCTTCCACACGGCACGTCCCATTTGGCAGGCTGTCCCTTCAACTCGGGGGCGTGCACAGCGACGGCGGGCGTCGCGGCACGGGAGGGACGAAGACGCACCATGCACACGGCGCCATCAGGAACGACAACCGGTGACCCACGGCTCAACTGGAGCCACTCACACGACTCCGCGCACATCCCGATCCCGCGCTTCAGACGCGACGGCATACTCCCCACCGTCGCGGCAGCCCTCTCCGTCCGCGGCGAGACCCTCACTTGCACCGCGGGCAGAGCCGACCAGCCACCCACTCTCCACCCCCTGGTACAGGACTTCATCGACACCCTCACCAGCGGCCAGCGGGAACGCTTCACCGGACGCTGCCCCGAGGCGATCCTGCTCTCCCGCCACCTCGCCGCCGCCGAGACCACGCGCTCCAGACGCGCCCAGCGCAAACCCCTCACCCACAGCGAAGCCCGGCGCTCCCTCAAACAAGCGAAGATCACCGCTCGCCGCATACGCGAGGACGGCGACCCTCTCCACGGCAGCTACGCGGCCCCCTGCCGCTCCTGTGCGGCGATGCTCGACCATTTCGGCGTACGGACCGTCGAACCGGCCCAGTAGCCCCCACAGTCAGAAGCAGAACCAGCAGGAGCAGGACGAGGACGGCAGACCCGGATCGTGACCGAGCACAACAGCACCCGCTTCCCCATATCCGTCGACGCCGCCCTGCGCCAAGCCGGCTGGCAACCCGGACGCTGGGACATCAAGCAAGCCGAGCACTGGGCCGACGCGCTACGCGACCACCAACCCCCAGCCGGCCACCGCCACAGCGTCTTCCCCGCCGCTGTCGAAGCCTGGGCCGAATTCGGCGCCCTCCACATCACCCCGCCCGGACGGGGCCGCCAGATCGCACCCACCACCATCCGCTTCGACCCACTCGCCGGACTCCACCTCGCCCGCACCCTCGGCGACCTCGGCCGCGCCCTCGACACGCGACTCGCGCCACTCGGCGAGGAAGGCGATGCGCAAGCCGTACTCGCCATCGACACCGAAGGGCGCGTCTACAGCCTCGACCACACCGGCGACTGGTACCTCGGCCCCACCGTCGACCACGCGCTCGGCACCCTGGTCACCGGAACCCAGCCGACCCGGCTCACCGCCCCCTGACCACCGGTACCGAGCCCCAGCCGACCCACCGACCGCCACTCGCCGCCGCAGGAACGCCACACCGCCCCTCGCCCCCAGGCTCAGGCCCAAACCCAGGCCGAGCCATCACGCCGAAGGCAACACCGCCGACACCCGGAAACCACCCGCGTCCGTAGGCCCCGACAGGAACACCCCGCCCAAGGCCGACACCCGCTCCCGCATCCCGACCAGACCGTTGCCGCCACTCGGCAGACCGGCATCAGCCACACCACACTCCGACGGGCCGTTCTCCACCTGCATCGCGATCTCTCCCACACGATGCGCCACCCGCACCCACGTGCGCGCCCCCGCCGCATGCTTGTGGACGTTCGTCAAAGCCTCCTGCACCACCCGGTACGCCGTCTGCTCCACCACCGCGCGATACGGACGCCCCACCTCGCCCTGCACCACCAGCTCCACAGCCATCCCCGCCAACCGGGACTGCTCCACCAACGGCTCCAGATCCGCCAGCGAAGGACCCTCCGCCGCCGCCACAGCAGCCGCAGCGGCCGCCTCCCGCACCGCGGCCAGCGGCACCGGCGGCGCCGCGACCGCACGCCCCACAGCCGCCGGACGCCCACCGGCCACACCACCGGCGCCGCCCGCGTCATCCGCACGCAGCACGCCCAGCATCTCCCGCAACTCCGTCAACGCCTGCCGGCCCATATCCCCCACCAGCGCCGCGTTCCGCACCGCCTTCTGCGGATCCTTCAGAGCCACCGCCTGCAACGCCGCCGCATGCACCACCATCAGACTCACGCGATGCGCCACCACGTCGTGCATCTCACGCGCGATCCGCGTCCGCTCCTCCGTACGCGCCCACTGAGCCTGCTGCTCCGCACGATCCGCCAGCAACGACAGCTCCTGCTCAAGACTGACCGCCCGCTCCCGCAGACTCTCCATCAGCCGGCGCCGCGCCCCCACATACAGCCCCAAGAGCAACGGCGGCGCCGTCAGCCCCACCGACATGACAAGCGACACCAGCGGCACGTACCAGAACCCCGGATCGAAATCCGCCCCCACGTCCTGCCGAGTCCGCACAAACGTCACGATCAACGTCCCCAGCAGGGACATCCCCGACAAGGCGACGATGATCCGCCGCGGCGCCTCGGACGCGGCGAGCGTGTACAGCCCGACGATGGCCATCACGAAGCCCATCTCCGCGGGCGTGATCGCGATCGAAACCAGCACCACACTCGCCGGCCACCGCCGCCGCAACACCAGCACCGACCCGGCGACCAACCCGAAGAGCACCCCGAGCGGCACCGCAAGCCCTGCCGCCTGCGCGAAGCGCACCCCCTCCAGCGCACACTCCGCAGCGGACACGAGCCCCAGGCCCACATCCAGCACCGCACTGCGCCGTCTCCCCCACCACAGCCAGGACCGGGCACTGGTGCCCGCCGAGTCCTGGTGTGCCCCCGTTGTGGTCATGCCTCACAGACTACGGAAAGCCCGCACCGAATTTCCGTGACTCCAACAGCACACAATGCAATCGAACAAGGTCACAACAACACACATCCGCTCGAACCGCTGAATCGATTACATCTTCGACCCGAAATCCCGCAGTCCGCCGGAACCTGGCCCCATGACAACCGCGAACGGCAAATACGCGGACCTCGAGGGACTACGCGCCCAGGCCATCGCACTGCGCCGCGAGGGCCTCAGCCTTCGCCAGATCCGCGACCGACTCCACATCGACAACAACGACATCCTCAACAGACTCGTCAAAGGCGAACCGCCCCCCGACTGGGCCAAACGCCCCAACGCCAAGGACGACCTGCGCGACAAGGCACGCGAGCTGCGCCGCCAGGGCATGACCTGCGACCAGATCCAGGAGCGACTCGGCTGCCCGAAGAGCTCGATCTCCCTGTGGGTGAGGGACCTGCCGAAACCGGTACCGCGCTACACCGACGAGGAGCGGCTCGCCTTGATGCAGGCCGGACTCGCCCATCTGCGTACCGCCCAGGACGAGGCACGCCAGGAGACCAAGCGCGAAGCCCGCAATGACGTCGGCACGATGACCGACCGCGAACTGTTCCTGGCCGGAAACGCGACGCAAGAACACCGGAGCCGCCTACCACGGCTGCCTCACCGTCTACGTGAAGGACAGCGCCACGCTCTACCGTCGCACAGAAGGGGCTTGGTACGGCATAGTGGGGGCTGGCAAGCCGGAGTCCGATCAAGGAATTCGGACATAAGGCGTTAACCATCCCAGGTCGTCTAATGGCAGGACAAATGGTTTTGGTCCATTGAATGAGGGTTCGATTCCTTCCCTGGGAGCGCCAGACAATGAGGGCGGGTCCTGACCTCTTCGGTCAGGACCCGCCCTCATTTCACCCCTGAAACCCCCCGGTATCCTTCGGGTGTCCACCACCTGAAGCCGAAGGGCATTCCCGTGAGCGCCAACCGCCCGGCAGCCGTCGTCGTCCTCGCAGCGGGTGAGGGCACCCGCATGAAGTCGAAGACCCCCAAGGTCCTCCATGACATCGCCGGGCGTTCGCTCGTCGGGCATGTCGTCTCCGCCGCCCGCGAGCTGGACCCGCAGGATCTCGTCGTCGTGGTCGGCCACGCGAGCGAGCAGGTCAAGGAGCACCTGTCGGCGCATTTCCCGGGTACGCGGACGGCCTACCAGGCGGAGCAGAACGGCACCGGCCACGCGGTGCGGATGGCGCTCGGTGAGTTGGGGCACGCACCCCAGGGGACCGTGGTGGTCGTCTGCGGTGACACTCCACTGCTGTCCGGTGAGACGCTCGGCGCGCTGGTCGCGACGCATGCCGCGGACGGCAATGCGGTGACGGTGCTGTCCGCCGAGGTGCCGGATGCCACCGGGTACGGCCGGATCGTACGTGACGCCGCGTCGGGTGCGGTGACGGCGATCGTGGAGCACAAGGACGCGAGTGACGCGGAGCGCGCGATCCTGGAGATCAATTCCGGGGTGTTCGCGTTCGACGGCCAGTTGCTGGCGGACGCGCTGGGCAAGGTGCGTACGGACAATGTGCAGGGCGAGGAGTACCTCACCGATGTGCTGGGCATTCTTCGTGAGGCGGGGCACCGGGTGGGTGCGTCGGTGGCGGGTGATCACCGGGAGATCCTGGGGATCAACAACCGTCTGCAGTTGACTGAGGCTCGTGGGCTGCTGAATCGGCGGCTGCTGGAGCGGGCGATGCTGGCGGGTGTGACGGTGGTCGATCCGTCGTCGGTGCTGGTGGACGTCTCGGTGACGTTCGAGCCTGACGCGGTGGTTCATCCGGGTACGCAGCTTCTGGGTGCCACGCATATCTGTGGGGATGCCGAGGTGGGTCCGAACACCCGGTTGAGGGACACGACGGTGGGCAGCGGCGCACGCGTGGACAACACGGTGGCGGAGTCGGCTGTGATCGGTGAGGGCGCGTCGGTGGGGCCGTTCGCGTATCTGCGTCCGGGTACGCGCTTGGGTGTGCGGGCGAAGGCCGGTACGTATGTGGAGATGAAGAACGCGTCGATCGGCGAGGGGACGAAGGTTCCGCATCTGTCGTACGTGGGTGATGCGACGATCGGCGATTTCACGAACATCGGCGCGGCGAGTGTGTTCGTGAACTACGACGGCGAGTCGAAGCATCACACGACGATCGGTTCACATTGCAAGACGGGTTCGGACAACATGTTTGTTGCCCCTGTCACAGTGGGGGACGGTGCGTACACCGCCGCCGGCTCGGTGATCACCAAGGATGTGCCCCCGGGTTCGCTGGCCGTGGCCCGTGGCCAGCAGCGGAATATCGAGGGTTGGGTCGCCCGCAAGCGGCCCGGGAGCGCTGCAGCGCAGGCGGCTGCCGAGGCGGGCCGTCAGTTCAGCGACGAAGGCTGACCGGAAACAGGCGCGCCGTTCTCGGCGTACCGTGATACGTGCATGTAGGGGGCCTGGGGATGCCCCTTGGGTGCACACCCCCTGGCTGGCTCGCCGTTTGCAGGGACGGGCGGATCAGCACCAGAGCGACACGGCTGAGGAGACAGTGCTGTGACCGGGATCAAGACGACCGGCGAGAAGAAGATGATGCTCTTCTCCGGCCGCGCCCACCCCGAGCTGGCGGAGGAGGTTGCGCACCAGTTGGGTGTGGGCCTGGTGCCGACCCGGGCGTTCGATTTCGCCAATGGTGAGATCTACGTCCGTTTTCAGGAGTCGGCGCGTGGAGCGGATTGCTTTCTGATCCAGAGCCACACGGCTCCCATCAACAAGTGGATCATGGAGCAGTTGATCATGATCGATGCTCTGAAGCGGGCTTCGGCCCGGAGCATCACCGTGATCGTCCCGTTCTACGGCTACGCCCGTCAGGACAAGAAGCACCGGGGTCGTGAGCCGATCTCGGCACGGCTCGTGGCGGATCTGATGAAGACGGCGGGTGCGGACCGGATTCTCGCGATCGATCTGCACACGGACCAGATCCAGGGCTTCTTCGACGGCCCGGTGGACCATCTGTTCGCACTGCCGCTGCTGGCGGACTACGTGGGCGCGAAGGTCGACCGCTCGAAGCTGACGGTCGTGTCTCCGGACGCGGGCCGGGTGCGGGTGGCAGACCGTTGGTGCGACCGTCTGGACGCTCCGCTGGCGATCGTGCACAAGCGGCGCGACAAGGACGTGGCGAATCAGGTGACGGTCCATGAGGTGGTCGGCAATGTCGAGGGCCGGGTGTGCGTGCTGGTCGACGACATGATCGACACGGGTGGCACGATCTGTGCGGCTGCTGACGCGCTGTTCGCACACGGCGCCGAGGACGTGATCGTGACGGCGACGCACGGTGTGCTGTCGGGTCCGGCCGCCGACCGGCTGAAGAACTCGAAGGTGAGCGAGTTCGTGTTCACGAACACGCTGCCGGATCCGGGCAATCTGGAGCTGGACAAGATCACGGTGCTGTCGATCGCTCCGACGATCGCGAGTGCCGTGCGTGAGGTGTTCGAGGACGGTTCGGTGACGAGCCTCTTCGAGGAGCAGTAAGGACCGAGGGGTCACTGCGCTAGATCGATTTCCGGGGCGGCCTCCCCGCCGAGTAGACTGCACAGGTTGCTCGGCGAGGGAGGCCGTACTCGTACGCCTGTAGGCGTATGTACGGCGGTCCGTTATCGACGCGCTCTTCGTAGCAGGCCAGTCGTGGCCGGGTGACTGTTCCGTTTCGTCACCGCTTACGAGGAGTGCATATGTCCGAGGTGAAGATCACCGCCGAGGTCCGCAGCGAGTTCGGCAAGGGCGCTGCCCGCCGCATCCGTCGCGAGGACAAGGTCCCCGGCGTTCTGTACGGCCACGGTTCGGACCCGATCCACGTCACGCTGCCGGGTCACGAGCTGCTGATGGCGCTGCGTACCCCGAACGTCCTGCTGGCGCTGGACATCGAGGGCAAGAAGGAGCTGGCGATCCCGAAGGCCGCGCAGCGTGACCCGCTGAAGGGCTTCCTGGAGCACGTCGACCTGCTGCTGGTGAAGCGCGGCGAGAAGGTCACCGTCGAGGTGCCGGTGCACGCCGAGGGCGAGCTGGCTCCGGGTGGCAACCTGCTGGAGCACGTGCTGAACGCGCTGCCGGTCGAGGCCGAGGCGACCCACATCCCCGAGTCGTTCACGGTGTCCGTCGAGGGCCTGGAGGCCGGTGCCTCCGTCGTGGCGAAGGATGTCGAGCTGCCCAAGGGTGTCACCCTGGCCGTCGACGAGGACGCTGTGGTCCTTCAGGTTCTGGCCGCGCAGGCGGAGGAGCCGGCTGCCGAGGGCGAGGAGGCCGCGGAGGCCGAGGCCGCTCCCGCTGAGGGCGCCGAGGGCTGAGCGGGCCCTGTTCCCTGCTTTTTTCTGTCACCGCCCCCCGTGCCGTCCGGCGCGGGGGGCGGTGCCGCTATGAAGGAGACATGCAGCAGATGACGACGGACGCGGCGGCTCCCTGGCTGGTCGTCGGGCTCGGCAATCCCGGGCCGGACTACGCGGGCAACCGCCACAATGTGGGGTTCATGGTGGCCGATCTGCTCGCCGAGCGGATGGGCGGGAAGTTCAAGCGGGCGACGAAGGCTCAGGCGCAGGTGCTGGAGGGACGGATCGGTCCTCCGGGTCCGGCGAACCGCCGGGTGATCCTGGCGAAGCCGATGTCGTACATGAACCTGTCGGGCGGCCCGGTGGCGGCGCTGCGGGACTTCTACAAGATCCCGGTGGACCACATCGTGGCCGTGCACGACGAGCTGGACATCGACTTCGGGGTGCTGCGGCTGAAGCTCGGTGGTGGGGACAACGGCCACAACGGGCTGAAGTCGATGACGAAGGCGATGGGCGCCGACTACCACCGGGTGCGGTTCGGTATCGGGCGTCCGCCGGGACGGATGCAGGTGGCGGACTTCGTGCTGAAGGATTTCTCGTCGACCGAGCGGAAGGAGCTGGGCTACTTCGTGGACCGGGCGGCGGACTCGGTGGAGTGTCTGGTGTCGGAGGGCCTGGAGCGGGCGCAGGGCACGTACAACTCCTGACAAGCGACTCATAGCACCGGCCGGAGGTTGACCTGGTGCGGGCGGGTACCGAAGGATCGCGCTCCATGGAGCGGAAGTCGTCCCGGAAGCCGGCGTCTCGGAGGCGTAAGCAGGAGCGGAGGCGTAGGCCGTCCGGCCGGATGGTGGAGCATGGCCGCCGTGCCGCCACGGTGCTGGTGGCGGTGCTGCTGCTGGCCGCCGGGGTGTGGTCGTCGTGGGGTACGGCGCAGCATGTGGTGCTGTCCAAGGGGCGTGAGCACGGCACGCTGACGGTGGTGCGGTGTGGTGCGGAGACGTGCACGGGGCCGTTCGATCCGGAGGGGTCTCCGGGGGCGCTTGACGGTATGACGATCGACCGGTCGGTGGCGGTGGCCAGGGGCGACCGGCTCGATGTGGTGGTGAAGCCGGGCACGGATGAGGTCGTGCGTGCCGGCTGGCCGGGGGCACTGCACGCGTGGGTCCCGCTGGGCGGAGCGCTGCTGTTGGCGGCGCTGGTGATCGGGGGCGGGCTGCGGTTGACGCGGGTCGCCTGGGGGGCTGCGGCGGCCGGTGGGGCACTGCTGCTGGGGGCATTCTTCGCGCTCTGATCGAGTGGCACTCCGATCGAGTCGCGCTCCGATGCCGTCGCACCGTGATCGAACGAGCGTCTGATCGAGCACGTCTGATCGAGCCGCATACGTGAGGCGGGGGTCCGGTCGTCCGGACCCCCGCCTCACGTATGCGGTAGGGGTGTCAGCCGGTGTTGCGCAGTCCGGCGGCGACTCCGTTGACGGTGAGCAGCAGGGCTCGTGACAGCAGCGGGTCGGCTTCCTCGCCGGATTGGGCTGCTGCCCGCTGGCGGGCGAGCAGGGAGACCTGGAGGTAGGAGATCGGGTCGAGGTAGGCGTCGCGGATGGCGAAGGTCTGCTGGAGTGCCGGGTTGGAGTCGAGGAGTCGCTTGCCGCCGGTGATCCGCAGAACCTCCTGGACGGTGAGGGTGTGCTCGGCCTCGATGGTGGCGAAGACGTGCTTGAGGTGTTCGGGCACGAGGGTGTCGACGTAGTGCCGGGCGATGCGCAGGTCGGTCTTGGCGAGGGTCATCTCGACGTTGGAGATGAAGTTGCGGAAGAAATGCCACTTCTCGTACATCTCTTCGAGTACGGAGTCGAGTCCGGCGTCCCGCATCGCCTTGAGTCCGGCACCGACGCCGTACCAGCCGGGAACGATCTGCCGTGACTGGGTCCAACCGAACACCCAGGGGATCGCCCGAAGCCCGTCGAGCCCCGCGCCGCTGTCGGGGCGGCGTGAGGGGCGCGAACCGAGGTGGAGCTCGGCGAGCTGGTCGACGGGGGTCGCGGCGAAGAAGTACGCGGGCAGGTCCGGGTCTTCCACGAGACGCCGATAGGCGGTGTGGGCGGCGTCGGACGCGGTGTCCATCGCGGCGTCCCAGCGGGCGAGGGCCTCGTCGGGCTGGCGCGGGGCGGTGTGCAGGGCGGAGGCCTGGAGGGTTGCGGCCACCGTCAGCTCCAGGTTCTCCCTGGCCAGCGAGGGGATGAGGTACTTGTCGGAGATGACCTCGCCCTGTTCGGTGACCTTGATCTCGCCTTCGAGGGTGCCCCAGGGCTGGGCGAGGATGGCCTCGTGGGTGGGGCCGCCGCCGCGCCCGACGGTGCCGCCGCGGCCGTGGAAGAGCCGCAGCCGCACCCCGTAGCGGTGGGCGACGTCACGCAGTCGGCGCTGGGCGCGGTGGATCTCCCACTGGGAGGTGGTGATACCGCCGAACTTGGACGAGTCCGAGTAGCCGAGCATGACCTCCTGGACGTCACCGCGCAAGGCCACGAGCCGCCGGTAGGACGGGTCGGCGAGCATGCCGTCGAGGATGACGTCGGCGGCCTTCAGCTCGTCGGTCGTCTCCAGCAGCGGCACGATGCCGATCTTCGCCCACCCCGCGTGCAGGTCGATCAGCCCGGCTTCACGGGCGAGCACGGCGGCGGCGAACACATCGTCGGCGCCCTGGCACATGGAGATGATGTACGACTCGACGACCTCGGGCCCGAAGCGCTCGAAGGCTTCCTTGACGGCGTGGAACACACCAAGGGTCTTGGCGCCTGCGGCGTCCAGGGGCGCCGGGGTGGGGGCGAGCGGGCGACGGGAGCGCAGCTCCTTGGCGAGCAGCTTCTGCCGGTAGTCGCGCGGCATGTCGGCGTAGCGCCAGGTCTCCTCGCCGAGCCGATCGAAGAGCTGGCCGAGTGCGTGGTGGTGGGCGTCCGCGTGCTCGCGCACGTCCATCGTGGCGAGCTGGAGCCCGAAGGCGGCGATGGTGCGGATGGTGCGGTCGAGATGGCCGTCGGCGAACAGGCCGCCGCGGTGGGCGCGCAGCGAGGTCTGGATGAGCTCCAGGTCGTGCAGCAGTGCCGCGCTGCCGAGGTAGTCGCGGCCGGGTTCGTGGGCACGGCCCTCGGCGAGGCGCTTACGGGTGTTGACGATCTTCTGCCTGATGCAGGTGGCCTTGAGGCGGTAGGGCTCTTCGGCGTTCAGCCGCTTGTAACGGGGGCTGATCTCAGGGAGGCGCTCCAGGTCGGTCTGGAGGGATTCGAGTAGTTCCTCGGTGGCCCCGGTGTAGCGGATGGAGTTCGACAGCAGGGCGCGCAGCTGGTCGACGCTTTCGAGTGCGTCGGTGATGCCGTGCTCATGCTGGAGGATCAGTACGTCACGGGTGACGTCGGGGGTGACGTTGGGGTTGCCGTCGCGGTCGCCGCCGATCCAGGTGCCGAAGGTGAGCGGGCGGGTGCCGGGCGGCAGCTCGACGCCGACGCGCTCGAGTTCGGCGGCGAGGTCCTCGAGTACGTCGCCGACGGCGCCCGCGTGGAGTTCGTCCAGGTAGTAGATGGCGTTGCGGGCCTCGTCGGCGGGCTCGGGGCGGACTACGCGGAGCTCGTCGGTCTGCCAGACGAGGTCGATGTTCTCGGCGAGCCGCAGGTCGTGGCGGCGCCGGTCGGCTGCGATGACCGGTGTTTCGAGGAGCTCGGCGATGCGCCGGAGCTTGTTGAGTACGGACCGGCGGGCGGCTTCGGTGGGATGGGCCGTGAACACGGGCCGTACGTTCAGGTTGCGCACCGTCTCGCGCAGATGCCGGGGGTCGGCGTCCTTGAGCATGTCGGCCGTGCGGGACAGCAGTCCGCCTTCGGCGGCGCGCCGTTCACGCAGCTCACGACCCCGGTGCACCTGCTCGGTGACATTCGCCAGGTGGAAGTAGGTGGAGAACGCCCGTACGAGCTTGGCGGCGGTCTCCAGGTCGGTGTCGCCGAGCAGCGCGGCCGCTGCCTCGCCGTCCGTACGGGTGAGGGCGCGGACCCGCTCGACGAGGTCCAGGAGGTCCGGGCCCTCCTGGCGTACGAGGGTCTCGCCGAGCAGATCGCCCAGTCGGCGGATGTCCGAGCGCAGTTCGGCGCTGGCGTTCGAGGTGTTGTCGGCACTGCTCACAGGTGCGGCTCCTTGCAGTGTTTGAGCACGTCTGGAGGGGTTTCCGGAGTCTTGCGGACCGCGCTGTCCGACGGGGACCAGGATAGGTGGCCGTTCTCCAGTCGTTGTCCAGGGCCCTCTTGCCGCGAGGCTGCACGCTGCCATACTTACGACGCCGTAGGTTACGGAACCGTAGACCGACACGGACAGCCACAGACGGCCGCAGACAGCCACAGAAGTCACGGACGGCCCAGAAGACAGCAGACGGTCGCATACGGCTCACGGAAGGCCGCGGCCGGTCACAGCCACGAACCATTCGCACATCTCACCCGCCAGGGGACCCCCATGACCACAAGCCCCGATGTGATCGACGACGCCCGGAAACCCGACGAAGAAGGTGACCACGCGCTCCCACTCGCCACTCTCGGCGGCGACAAGAAGCGCTCGGTCGAGCAGATCGCCCTGCTGGCGTTCATCACCGTGCCGTTCCTCGCCCTCCTCGCGGCGGTGCCGCTGGCCTGGGGCTGGGGGGTGAGCTGGCTGGATCTGGGCCTGATGGTGGCGATGTACTACATCAGCTGCCACGGCATCACGATCGGCTTCCACCGCTACTTCACCCATGGCTCCTTCAAGGCCAAGCGCCCGCTGCGGATCGTGCTCGCCGTGATGGGTTCGCTGGCCGTGGAGGGCCCGCTGGTGCGCTGGGTGGCCGACCACCGCAAGCATCACCGGTTCTCGGACGCCGAGGGTGACCCGCACTCGCCGTGGCGCTACGGGGAGACGGTCCCGGCGCTGATGAAGGGCCTGTGGTGGGCCCATATCGGTTGGATGTTCGACCAGGAGCAGACGTCGCAGCAGAAGTACGCCCCCGACCTGATCAAAGACCCGGCGCTGCGGGCGGTGTCCCGCCAGTTCGCGCTCTGGACCATGGTGTCGCTGGCGATCCCGCCGCTGGTCGGCGGTCTGGTGACGATGTCGTGGTGGGGCGCGTTCACCGCGTTCTTCTGGGGCTCGCTGGTACGCGTGGCGCTGCTGCACCATGTCACCTGGTCGATCAACTCGATCTGCCACGCGGTGGGCAAGCGGCCGTTCAAGTCCCGTGACCGCTCGGGCAACGTGTGGTGGCTGGCGGTGCTGTCCTGCGGCGAGTCATGGCACAACCTGCACCACGCCGACCCGACGAGTGCCCGGCACGGTGTGATGCGCGGCCAGATCGACTCCAGCGCCCGGCTGATCCGCTGGTTCGAGCTGGCGGGCTGGGCCTACGACGTGCGCTGGCCGAGCGCGGACCGGATCGACGCCCGGCGGCAGAAGCGGCCCGCGAAGACGGCATGATTGACGACGTGGCGATTGACGGCGGTAGCAGCAGCGACAGGCCCCGGCGAGTACGCAGGGTGCGGATGACGGGGGCGGAGCGACGCCAGCAACTGCTCGACATCGGCCGGGCGCTGTTCGCCGAGCGGGGCTTCGAGGGCACGTCGGTGGAGGAGATCGCGGCGAAGGCCGGGGTCTCCAAGCCGGTGGTGTACGAGCACTTCGGCGGCAAGGAAGGCCTGTACGCGGTGGTGGTGGACCGCGAGATGCGCCAGCTCCTGGACATGGTGACCGGGGCGCTCACCGCGGGGCATCCGCGCGAACTGCTGGAGCAGGCGGCGTTCGCGCTGCTCGACTACATCGAGACGTACACCGACGGATTCCGCATCCTCGTGCGTGATTCGCCGGTCGCCCAGTCGACCGGCACCTTCGCCTCGCTGATCAGCGATATCGCCACGCAGGTCGAGGACATCCTGGGCATGGAGTTCAAGAACCGCGGCTTCGACCAGAAGCTGGCGCCGCTGTACGCCCAGGCCCTGGTGGGGATGGTGGCGCTGACCGGCCAGTGGTGGCTGGATGTGCGCAAGCCCAAGAAGGCGGAGGTCGCGGCGCATCTGGTGAACCTGGCCTGGCACGGTCTGGACGGGCTTGAGCAGAAGCCGCGGCTGATAGGGCACCGCAAGAGCTGAGCCCCTCTCAGAGGCTGGGCGCGGACGCCACTGCGGCACAAGCGACACCGCGACGCCGCCCTGCGGAGGCGTTCGAGCACCGTTCACCCGATCGGGGAGCGGGCGTCGTCACGGTCCCCGGTGCCCTCGGCCGAGGGCGGCCCGCCGGCCGAGGGCACCGGGCCGTCAGGCCAGCGGCTCCAGGAACTCCAGGCGGTTGCCCACCGGGTCCTCCGAGTAGAAGCGGCGGTGGCCGGGGAGGTTCTCGTCCCAGACGACCTCGGCTCCGCGGGATGCGAGGCGGTCGGCATATGCCTCTATCCCGGTGACACGCAGGCCGGGGTGGGCTTTGCGGGCCGGGTGGAAGTCCTGCTCGATACCGAGGTGCAGCACGACGCCTCCCGCCTGGAACCAGCAACCGCCGCGTGCGGCCAGCACCGGTGGCTTCGGGATCTCGGTCATCCCGAGGACATCCGCGTAGTAGGCGCGCAGCTCCTCCTCGCTGCCGGTGGGTGCGGCGAGCTGGACGTGGTCGACGGCGGTCAGCATGGGTCCCCCCGAGTATCGGCTTCGGTGTCGGTGACCAAGGGCCGTCCCTCAGACGGCCTTGCGGGCCACCGCGAAGATCCTCCGGAACGGGAACACCGTGCCATGCGGACCTGGCGGGTAGGCCTTGCGGAGCAGATCGCGGTACTGGTCGAGGAATTCGGCCGCCGCCTGCGGGTCCCCGTCGAGTGCGGTGAGGACCGGCCGCAGAGCCGTGCCCTTCACCCAGTCCAGTACGGGGTCCTCGCCGCCGAGCAGCTGGGAGTACGTGGTCTCCCAGACATCGGTCTCGCAGCCGAGGTCGGCGAGCCGCAGCAGGTAGTCGGCGGGCTCCAGGACATGGACGAAGCGGCGGCCGTGGTCGCCGAGGCGGTCGCGCCACCGGGCCGATTCACACAGTTCGCCGAGCAGGGCGTGACTGGGCGAGGTGAAGTTCCCAGGGACCTGGAAGGCGAAGGTGCCGCCGGGTGCGAGGCCGTCGATCCAGGCGGCGAAGGAGCCGGGGTGGCCGGGCACCCACTGCAGGGCGGCGTTGGAGACGATCAGGTCGTAGGGCTCGTCGGGGATCCAGCGCGCGGCGTCGGCGAGGCGGAAGTCGATCGAGCCACCGCCGGGGGTCGGACCCGCGTGTTCCTTCTCGGCACGGGCGAGCATCTCCGGGGAGAGGTCGAGTCCCGTGATGCGGGCGTCGGGCCAGCGGTCGGCGAGCAGGACGGTGACATTGCCCGGTCCGCAGCCGATGTCCGCGATGCGGGCGGGACGGCCGTCCGGACCGTGCGGCGGGTCGGGGATACGGGCGAGGAGATCAAGGAACGGGCGGGTGCGGTGCCCGGAATGTCGGAGGTACTGCTGAGGATCCCAGGTTGGTACGGAATGCATGTTCGAGCCCCCTTGCTGGAACGAAGCAGCCAAACGGAACGAGGTTCGGCCCGACCATGCCCCATAGTCCACCCGACTATATCTTGACGTCAAGAGACTTCATGTCGAGGGACCATCTACACTGATCGTCATGGAGGACGAGGTCGATCGACTGGTTGCTGCTTGGCGCCGCGAGCGCCCCGACCTCGACGTGGAACCGCTCGAGGTGCTCAGCCGTATCTCCAGGCTGGCCCGCCATCTCGACCGTGCGCGCCGACTGGCGTTCTCCGAGCACAGCCTGGAGCCCTGGGAATTCGACGTACTGACGTCACTGCGGCGTGCGGGCGCCCCCTACCAGCTCTCCCCGGGCCAGCTGCTGACACAGACCCTGGTGACCTCCGGCACGATGACCAACCGGATCGACCGCCTCACGAAGAAGGGCCTTGTCGAACGGCTGCCCGACCCGAGCGACCGGCGCGGCGTGCTTGTCCGACTCACCCCCGAGGGGCGGGACCGCGCCGATCAGGCGCTGGCCGGACTGCTGGATCAGGAGCGGGCGATCCTGGCCGAGCTGTCCCGGACACAGCGCGGCGAACTGGCGGCACTGCTACGCCAGCTGACCGCCCCGTTCGACAACGTCCCCGGCTAGACCGGCCGGACCCAGTTCCACCGGTCCGACACCGGCTCGACGGGCCAGCGCGACGGCGGCCAGAGTGGAGTGCACCCCCAGCTTTCCCAGCACGTTCTGCATATGCGTGCGAACCGTGTGCGGAGACAGGAAGAGCCGCTCCGCGACGGCCTTGCGGCCGAGGCCCGCGACCATGCAGCGCAGCACCTCGCGTTCACGCGGAGTCAGCGACTCCACCAACTGCTCGCTCTCCGTGCGGTGCTTGCGTGCGGCGGTGAGCTCCCTCAGCACAGCGGTGAGCAGCGCGGGAGGCAGATGGGTTTCCTCGCGGAGCACGCCCCGGATCACCGTGAGCAGCCGCTGCAACGAGCAGTCCTTGGCCAGCCAGCCCGACGCCCCGGCCTGCAACGCGAGCGCCGCCCGGCGCGGGTCGTCCTTCTCCGCGAGCACGATGGAACGCACTGCCGGACGGGCCGAGCGGACCGCGGCGACGAGGGATATGCCGTCCACGAAACCGCCGTCGCCGTTGTCCGGCACGGCGCGGGCGACGACCGGCGCGGCCGGGGCCGCGGCAGCCGCTGCGGCGGCGACGCCGAGGTCCGCGTCCACGAGCATCACATCGAATCTGCGCCCGTCGGCCGCCGCGCGGTCCATACAGCGCAGTGCGGCCGGGCCGCTTCCGGCCGCCGCCACCTCCACGTCCGGCTCGGCCGCGAGTGCCGCGGCCAGCGACTCGGCGAAGATCCGGTGGTCGTCCACCACCAGGACCCGAATTCGAACCACGACACCCCCAAGCTGCATATTTCCGGAGTATTCCGGCACACTTCAACGAGCCCTGCCGCGCTCGTACGGCGCCCGGAAGGAGTGCTGTGCCCGCCCCGACAGCCGTCGCCGCGCTTCTGACTTGACTACCCCGCCCGGAGCGGCGTACCCGGCCGTCTCGCCCCCTGATCAGCACCGGTCCCCACCAGTGCTGTGCTTCAGAGTAAGGCTGGGGACGGGAAGCGGAAGCACATTGACAGAACTGTTTGGCCAGCGCGTTCACCGTGTGTCAGGTGTTTCGTTCTGAGACAGAAGTAGACAGGGATTGGCACGTTTCGCGGTCATATCGCGCTGACATGACGCCCTGCCATAGGCCGCTGTCACCGGGCGCGGCAGACAGCAGCGGTTGCCACGGGAGGCGCCGGGCACGCGCACCCAGCGCCCGGGCCCCCGGTCATCATGGAACTGGCCGCGCTGCCGGACCCGCCCCGACGGCTTGCAGTCGGCAGCCAGTCCTTCGATCACGTCCTGGAGATGAACCAGGCCCGAACGGACCTCCACCAGTCCTGGGAGCACCTCAGCCGGATCGCACCCGGCTGACCGGGGCCGGCCCGCCATGGCATTCCGCGGTCCCTCCGTTCGCTCTCCAGGTGCCGGCCCGCCATCGCTGAGGCATCACCCGTGAACTCAGCCGCGCGCCGCGGCCCTGGCCTGTGCGAACTCCCAGGCGTCGGCGACGATCCCGGCGAGGTCGGCCCTCGACGGACTCCAGCCGAGCCGTTCACGGGCCGCGTCGGCGGAGGCGACGAGTACGGCCGGGTCGCCCGGTCGGCGGGCGGCAACCACCTCGGGCACCGGATGTCCGGTGACCTTGCGGACCGTCTCGACGACCTCACGGACGGAGAATCCGTTGCCGTTGCCGAGGTTGCAGATGAGGTGCTCACCGGTGGCGATCCGGTCCATGGCGAGCAGATGCGCCTCCGCCAGATCGGCGACATGGATGTAGTCCCGTACGCAGGTGCCGTCGGGCGTCGGGTAGTCGTCGCCGTAGACGGAGATCGCCGCACGGGTGCCGAGTGCCACTTGGAGGACCAGCGGAATCAGATGCGACTCGGGGTCGTGGCGCTCACCGCAGTCACCGTACGCGCCAGCCACGTTGAAGTAGCGAAGCGAGGCTGCGCCGAGCCCGTACGCGGCGCAGTGGCCGCTGATCATCTGGTCGACGGCCAGCTTGCTCGCGCCGTAGGGGTTGGTGGGGGCGGTCGGGTCGGTCTCGGTGATCGGGGTCGACACCGGCTCGCCGTAGGTGGCGGCGGTGGACGAGAACACCAGCTTGTCCACCCCCGCCGAGCGCATCGCGGCCAGCAGGGCCATGGTCCCGCCGACGTTGTTCGTCCAGTACTTCTCGGGGTCCGCGACCGACTCGCCGACCTGGGAGTACGCGGCGAAGTGGAACACTCCCTCGAAGCCGGGGCGCAGCAGCCGGGCGGCGTCCTGGACCCGGCCTTCGATGAAGTCGGCGCCATCCGGCACGCCCGCGCGGAAGCCGGTGGACAGGTCGTCGAGCACCGTCACCCGGTGGCCCGCCTCCAGCAGGTGTGCCACCACGACACCGCCCACATAGCCGGCCCCGCCCGTCACCAGATAGTCGCTCATGTGGTCGTCGCCACCTCTCGCAGTCGCTCGGCCGCGGCCTCGGGCCGCACATCGTTCGTGAACACGCTCGTGCCGGACTCCGACCCGGCGAGGTACTTCAGTTTGCCGGGCGGGCGACGGACGGTGCCGGATTCAGGGCGAAGTCACCACGCCGCTCGTCGTCGAACGGCGCCTGGTGCCACGCGGCGACATAGGGCGTCGGCGGCTCGTCGGGGCCGACGGTCCGGTCGAAGCGCAGGAGAAGGGTCCCAGACGGATCTGTGGGGACTCTATGCGTGCGCCGTCGCTGAGCGCCGAAGCCCAGGAGCGCTGTTCCGGGGTGGAGGGGCACTCACGGCTCACGGCTCAGTCGGCCTGGCGGGGCACTTCCGGCGCACGGTCCAGCAGACCCGTGCGGGCCGCGAGTGCTGCCGCCTCCAGCCTGGAACCGACGCCGAGCTTCATCAGCACGCGCTGGACATGCGTGCGCGCGGTGCTGGGAGCTATGCCCATGCCTGCGGCGATCAGCCGCGTGTCCTCACCCTCTGCCACCCGGACGAGCACCTCCACCTCGCGCGGGGTGAGCATCCGCAGCAGCCGCTGCCCTTCGTCGTCCGGCTGGACCGCCGGGTTCAGCAGTTCGGCGAAGGCTCCCTGAAGCAGCTGCGGCGCCACCGCCGTCTCCCCCGCGCGGGCCTTCATCATGGCGCGCTCGACGCCTTCGATGCGCTCGTCATGGCGTACGTATCCCGACGCACCGGCCGCGAACGCCGCGGCTATCCCGCGCGGGGACGGTACGGGCCCCAGCACCACCACCGCGACCTGCGGGCGCTCCCGCTTGATCCGCGCGATCGGGTCGAAGACCCCCGGCTCGGCGGGTGTCCCCGTGCCCAGCAGGCACACCTCCGGTGCCCTGCTCACCACCAGCTCGGCCGCTCCCGCCGTGGGCGCCGCCGCAGCGAGCACCCGGTGCCCGCGCAGTTTCAACGCCGATGCGAGCGCCTCCGCGAGCAGTCGGTGGTCATCGACCACCATGAGCCGCACACCCATTCGAGCAAACCCCCCAATACCCCTGGAGTCGGCCCCCCGGCCACCCAGCCCTGTTGACCCGGCAAGCTACACGCTTGTTCGACGTTGTGCGCCCGTTACCTGCCAGAAGCCCCCCAGATTGCCGAATTCTTCGCCAAAACGGCCCGGCGCCGCGATCTAATGGATCAGGGCGCCGGACTCGTTCGAGCAACGCGTTCCGCTGGCGCGTTCACGGCGCCTTTCGCGGCGGTGGAGGCAGTGGTGGCGCCAGTGGTGGGGCGCGGACGAGGCACCGGTGACTCGACCGCGGCCCCGCGCCGGGGGTCGCGGCGAGGTACTCGGCACGGTCGGCGCTCAAAGGCACCGACAGCAGGGCGCGCTGCCCAGGCCCCGGCTCCGCTCACCGGTCCCGCCGCCTGGACTCAGGAGTCCTCGGCGAGCTCCAGCCAGCGCATCTCCAGCTCCTCGCGCTCCACCACCAGTCCACGCAGTCTCGCGTCGAGTTCCGCCACCTTCGCGAAGTCGGTCGCGTTCTCGGCGATCTGCGCGTGCAGCTTCGCCTCGCTCTCGGAGAGCTTGTCCAACTGCCGCTCGATCTTCTGGAGTTCCTTCTTCGCAGCGCGCAGCTCCGCGGCGGACTTCTCGGGAGCGGCCGGACTTCCCGCCGCCGGGGCGACCGGGGCGGGGACGGCGGCTTCGATCATCCTCTGGCGCCGCTCCAGGTACTCCTCGATGCCCCGCGGCAGCATCCGCAGCGAGGCGTCGCCGAGCAGCGCGTACACCTGGTCGGTCGTACGCTCCACGAAGAAGCGGTCGTGCGAGATCACGATCATCGAGCCGGGCCAGCCGTCGAGAACGTCCTCGAGCTGGGTCAGGGTCTCGATGTCCAGGTCGTTGGTGGGCTCGTCCAGGAAGAGCACGTTCGGCTCGTCCATCAGCAGCCGCAGCAGCTGGAGCCTCCGCCGCTCACCACCCGAGAGATCGCCGACCGGGGTCCACTGCTTGTCCTTGGAGAAGCCGAACTGCTCGCACAGCTGTCCGGCCGTCATCTCCCGCCCCTTACCGAGATCGACGCGGTCCCGCACCTGCTGCACGGCCTCCAGCACGCGCAGGGCGGGATCGAGTTCGGCGACCTCCTGCGACAGGTAGGCCAACTTCACGGTCTTGCCGCTGACGATCCGCCCCGCGCTGGGCTGCACCTCGCCCTCGCTGCGGGCGGCCTCCGCCATGGCCCGCAGCAGCGAGGTCTTCCCTGCGCCGTTGACGCCGACCAGCCCGATCCGGTCACCCGGGCCGAGCTGCCAGGTCAGATGCTTCAGCAGCACCTTGGGACCGGCCTGGACGGTCACGTTCTCCAGGTCGAAGACGGTCCTTCCGAGCCGGGTGGTGGCGAACTTCATCAGCTCGGACGTGTCGCGCGGCGGCGGCACGTCCTTGATCAGTTCGTTGGCCGCCTCGACCCGGAACCGGGGCTTCGACGTACGCGCCGGCGCCCCCCGCCGCAGCCAGGCCAGCTCCTTGCGGACCAGGTTCTGCCGCTTGACCTCCTCGGTGGCGGCGATCCGCTCGCGCTCGGCGCGGGCGAAGACATAGTCGGAGTAGCCGCCCTCGTACTCGTACACCGTGCCCCGCTGCACGTCCCACATACGAGTGCAGACCTGGTCGAGGAACCACCGGTCGTGGGTGACGCACACCAGCGCGGAGCGTCGCGCCTGGAGGTGGCGGGCGAGCCAGGCGATGCCCTCCACGTCGAGGTGGTTGGTGGGCTCGTCCAGCACGATCAGGTCCGGCTCGCCGATCAGCAGCTTGGCCAGCGCGATCCGCCGCCGCTCCCCACCCGAGAGCGGCGCGATGACGGTGTCGAGACCCTGCGGGAACCCGGGGAGGTCGAGCCCGCCGAACAGTCCGGTGAGCACGTCCCTGATCTTGGCGTTCCCGGCCCACTCGTGGTCGGCGAGGTCACCGATGACCTCGTGCCTGATGGTGGCGCCCGGGTCGAGGGAGTCGTGCTGCGTCAGCACTCCGAGCCGCAGCCCACCGCTGTGGGTGACCCGACCGGTGTCGGTCTCCTCCAGCTTGGCGAGCATCCGGATCAGGGTGGTCTTCCCGTCTCCGTTGCGCCCGACGACACCGATACGGTCCCCCTCGGACACGCCGAGCGACACTCCGTCGAGCAGGGCACGGGTGCCGTACACCTTGCTGGCTGCCTCGACATTGACCAGGTTGACGGCCATTTCTCTCCTGACAGGGGGATCGATCGACCTCCCAGCCTAGTCGCCGACGGACGAGCGACGGCCGCTCGGGGCCGGTACGCGAACGCCGGTGCGGCAAGCCGGCGACAGGGCTCGGGGACGGCCCCGCAGCCCATGGCCGTACGGGCCGTCCCGGGCCGGCGGCGAGGGCGCTCGCCCTGAGCCGCTCACCGTGACGGCGTGGGGCCGGAGCCCTGACCGGTGCTCGCCGTGCCGTGTGAATTCACCGCGCACGACAAAGCGGTCCGTGTTTCAAGCGTTTCGCCGGGACCGGACGTCGTTGCCCGATGCGGGGCCGTGTCGCCCTCGGCCGCGGTACGTCACCGACGTCCGCGTACGACGGGGCTCACCGCTCCGTGCGCCGCGTCCCGAACCCCGGCCGCTCCACCAGCAGCCACCCTCCCAGCGCCATCGCCACCGCCACCGGGGCCGTCACCGGGAAGGCGATCAGCATGGCCGAGCGACCTTCCAGCAGGCCCCCGAAGCCGACCATGGACAGTCCGAGCACGCCGAGCAGGCAGCAGGTGATGCCGAGGGCCGCCAGCGGGCCGGAGCCGGGGCCGGCCGGGGTGGCAGGCGGGGAGAGCGGGGAGGGGCGCTCGAAGGTGCGGAAGGCGGCGACCAGCAGCGCCGTGAGGACCGCCGCGGCGACGACACGCAGCGGGGCCTGGGCCCACCAGGCCGCCGTGGCCGGGGCGGGGAGGGAGGTGCCGGTGGCGAGGAGAACGCCGTAGACGCCGAGCATGGCGGTGAGGTGCCACAGGAACGCGGTCATCGCGATGCCGTTCGCGGCGACGACCGTACGCCAGACACGGGAGCGGGCCACCAGGCGCGTGCCGGGGGCGCGCAGCAGTTCCACCGCACCGACCAGCCAGAGGCCGTGGCACAACAGGGCGAGGGTGGGCGGGGCCATGTTGGAGACCTCCTCCCCCGGCATGCCGACCATGGACAGCGGATACGGGCCGAGGGCGACCAGCGCGACGGCTCCGGTGAGGCCGCCGAGCGCCAGGGCGGCGGGGAAACGCAGGCGCCCGTCGGCGCGGAGGAAGCCGAGTTGGTGGACGGCGAGCCAGACGAAGGCGAAGTTCAGGAACTCCACGTATGCGACACCGAAGGCGAACCGCAGTACGTCCACCGCGACCGCGCCGCCCGCGAGCGCACCGAACGCGGCCCAGCCGTGGCGCTCGTGGAGCTTCAGCAGCGGCGGGGTGCAGGCGGCCATGGCCAGATAGACGCCGATGAACCACAGGGGCTGGGTGACCAGCCGCAGCGTGACCTCGGTGAGTCCGCCCCCGCCGCCCAGGAATTGGATGGTCAGCGCCGCGGCGCCCCATACCGCGATGAACACCATCGTGGGCCGCAGCAGCCGCCGCAGCCGGGCGCGCAGGAAGAGCGCGTACACGGATCCCTCCGGCCGGCGGCGGCTCAGCGAGCGGTAGGAGAGCGCGTGCGAGAAGCCTCCGACGAAGAAGAAGACCGGCATGATCTGCAGGGCCCAGGTGAGCGGTTGCAGTTGCGGGACGACGGCGAGGAGGTTGCCGACACCGTCGGCGGTCACCGCGGCCATCAGCCAGTGGCCGAGCACGACCGTGCCGAGCGAGGCGACCCTCAGCAGGTCTACGTAGCGGTCCCTGGTGTCCGGGGTGGCTTCGGCGAGCTCACGAACGCTTGATCCCATGCAGCCAGGTTCACGGGGTGCGGTATGCGGGCGACAGCGTTCTCGTACTCAAATCACCTGTGAGTACTCGTAGTACCAGGCCGTGGCTGAATGTCGCGTTCCGATGGTTCGGCGCGCCGGAGGAATGTAGCGTCGCGATCATGGAATCACTGACTGGATCCACCACCGACCAGGCGCCGGCCAACCCGGCCGCCACCGATGGCATGTTGGCCGCTCAGCCGGTCGGGTACTGGTGCGGCCTGACCCAAACGGCCGTCACCCGACATCTGCGTGACGCCATGGCCAGGATCGACGTCACGCAGCCGCAGTACTGGGTACTCAACCGCGTGAACGGCGGTCCCCCGGCGCCGAGCCGTGAGGAGGTCGTCGCGCAGCTGACGCACCTTGCCGACGGACCGCACGAGATCGCCAGGGTCGTCGACCAGTTGCTCCACCGCGAATGGCTGCGGATCGACGACGGGCAGCGTCTGCACCTCACGGATGCCGGGGAAGCCGCCAGAGTACGGCTCCGTGAGCTGGCGACCGAGGTGCGTGCCGTGGTCCACCAGGGCATCACCGACGAGGAGTACGTGGCCGCACTCAAGGTGCTGCGCAGGATGGTGGCCAATGTCGAGGGCAACGAGACTCCCGGCGCGCTCTGATTTCGCGATCTTGTGACGGACCCGGCTGGGAACGGGGGCACCCCGTGGTCATCGGTTGGTGCGGACAAACGAAGATCGTTCGGCGCACCCACGGCTCACGGCATCGAGCCGATCTCCTTGCCCGTCCCGGAAATCCGTCACCTGCCTGCCGCCGTCTCCGGCCCACCGGCCATGACCGCCCAGGCTGCTGCACCGGTCAACCCGGCGCAGACGCCGCCAGGCAACAGCCCGACACAGCCACTACCGACGACGGTCCTGCCGGATAGATCACGAAACCGCACCGGAGTACTGGATCACCGTCGCGCCCCGAGCGGGTGCACCGGTGGCCCTGGCCGTACGGCAGCTGCCCGAGGCCAGCAGGGCCTCGGCGATTCCCGCCGCCGCGTCCGCGTCCTTCGCGAGGAACGCCGTGGTGGGGCCGGATCCGGAAACCAGCGCGGCCAGCGCCCCGGCAGCAGTACCCGCCGCCAACGTGTCCGCGAGCGAGGGGCGCAGCGAGAGCGCCGCCGGCTGGAGGTCGTTCACCAGCGAGCCCGCCAGGGCGCTCGTGTCGCCGGTGCGCAGGGCTTCGAGCAGTTGCGACGAGGCGACCGGGGCGGGGACGGCCACATCCGCGTTCAGGCGGTCGAACTCCCGGTACACGGCGGGCGTCGACAGGCCGCCGTAGGCGACCGCGAACACCCAGTGGAAGTCCCCGCCGACCGGCAGTACGGTGAGCCGCTCGCCGCGGCCGGTGCCCAGCGCCGCGCCGCCGACCAGGCTGAACGGCACATCACTGCCGAGCTCGGCGCAGATGTCGAGCAGCGCGGACTGCGGGGACTCCAGGCCCCAGAGCGTGTCGCAGGCCAGCAGCGCGCCCGCCCCGTCGGCGCTGCCGCCCGCCATACCGCCCGCGACGGGGATGTCCTTGGCGATGTGGATGTGCACGTTCGGCTCGATACCGTGCCGGGCGGCGAGCAATTCGGCGGCGCGGGCGGCGAGGTTCCCGCGGTCGAGGGGGACCTGGTCGGCGTCCGCGCCCGTGCAGCTGATGGTCAGGCTGTCGGCCGGGGTGACCGTGACCTCGTCGTAGAGACCGACGGCCAGGAAGACATTGGCCAGGTCGTGATAGCCGTCGGGGCGGGCCCCGCCCACCGCCAGTTGGACGTTGACCTTGGCCGGTACCCGTACGGTGACGCCCGCGCTCAGCCTCACATCGCCCCCTTGTGCTCCGCGATACGGGCGAATTCTTCCACCGTCAGCGACTCGCCCCGCGCCTGCGGGGAGATCCCGGCCGCGACCAGTGCGGCCTCGGCGGCCGCTGGGGAGCCCGCCCAGCCGGCGAGCGCCGCCCGCAGGGTCTTGCGGCGCTGTGCGAAGGCCGCGTCGACCACGGCGAACACCTCGGCCTTGGAAGCGGTCGTCCTCACCGGCTCGGTGCGCCTGACCAGGGAGACGAGCCCGGAGTCGACGTTGGGCGCGGGCCAGAAGACATTGCGGCCGATCGCCCCGGCCCGCTTGACCTCGGCGTACCAGTTGGCCTTCACCGAAGGCACGCCGTACACCTTGTTGCCGGGCCGGGCGGCGAGCCGGTCGGCGACCTCCGCCTGCACCATCACCAGCGTGCGCTCGATGGTCGGGAAGCGGTCCAGCATGTGCAGCAGCACCGGTACGGCCACGTTGTACGGGAGGTTCGCGACGAGCGCGGTCGGCGGCGGTCCCGGCAGCTCCTGCACGTGCATGGCGTCGCAGTGGACCAGCGCGAAGCGGTCCTCGCGCTCCGGCATCCGGGCGGCGATCGTCGTGGGGAGCGCGGCGGCCAGCACATCGTCGATCTCGACGGCCGTCACCCGGTCCGCCGCCTCCAGCAGTGCGAGGGTCAGCGAGCCGAGTCCGGGGCCCACCTCCACCACCACGTCGTCGGGGCGCACCTCGGCGGTGCGGACGATCCTGCGAACGGTGTTGGCGTCGATGACGAAGTTCTGGCCGCGCTGCTTGGTGGGGCGTACGCCAAGCGCTGCGGCCAGTTCTCGGATGTCGGCGGGGCCGAGGAGGGCATCGGGGTCGGTGGTGCTCACCGGTACAGCCTACGGCCGCAGTGCGGCCACGGATTCGCCCCCCGCTGCGAATAGAGCTTCTTGGCCCGGTACGTCTGCTCCGCCGCCGGGGCGTCCTGGGGCCGTCCGCGGCCGCCCATCGAGCGCCAGGTGCGCTTGTCGAACTGGTAGAGCCCGCCGTATGTGCCGGACGGATCGACAGCCCCCGGCCGACCACCGGACTCACAGGCGGCGAGACCGTTCCAGTCGAGGCCCTCGGCACCCTTGGTGCCCCCGGTACCGGCGGCCACCTCGGTGACGCCGGCGCTCCCGGCGCCGCCGGCCCAGCCGCCTCCCTCGTGGACGCGCCACGGCCTGGTGCCGACCCTGACACGTTCGGCGCGCGGCTCCCGCACCAGCTTTTCCGCGATCTTGCGCGGCCGGCCGTCGCGTACGCCGTTGACGGTGCGCACGGCGAAGGTGGTGCGGCGCACACCGTGCCGTCCGCGCTGTTCGACACGTTCGGTGCCGGATGCCAGCTCGGGGTCCTCGACCCGGACCGTGGGGTACGGGACGTGCTCCTCACGGGCCTCCTCGCCCGTGGTGATCCGCAGGACGGTGATGGTCTGGCCGTCGCGCGGGAAGCTGCCGGGGGCCAGGGATGTGGTGTCCTGGCCGTTCAGGCGGATCCCGGCCGCATCGACGACCTCCCGGACGGTGGCGGCGTTGGTACGGACCGTGTGGGAGCGGCCGTCGGCGCGTACGGTGATCTCCCGCTCGGTACGTACGTCGAGGCGTAGACCGTCGCGTGAGATCGGCAGCGAACGGGACACGGACAGGTACGCGCCTTCGGCCCGCACCCCGAGTTGGTCCAGCGCGTCCTCGACCGTGTGGGCCGTGGTCCACACCGCGCGGCGCCGGCCGTCGATGCTGAGGGTGACGGGGCGGCCGTAGCGCACCACGATCTCGTCCCCGTCGGCCAGGGACGTGCTGGGCGCGGGCGCCACGATGTCGTGCTCACCGAAGGCCACACCCTCTTCGGCGAGCAGCTCCGCCACATCGCCTGCGAAGGTGTGCAGGCGGTGCGGCACGCCGTCGACGCTGAGCAGGACGGCCTTGTCGGCGGCGACGAAGGTGGAGGTACCGCCGGCGAGTACCGCGATCACGAGGGCTTGCGGCACGAGACGGCGCAGGCTCAAGGAGTGCCGGGGACGGCCGCCGCGCGCCCTGCGGCGCCAGGCGGCACAGCGTTCACCGGCGCGGGCGCCGCCCGTCCCCGAGTCGGGTTCGATGGCGGCGCAGGCGCCGGCCGCGGTGCGGTGACTGCCCTGCGAAGTGCTCACGACGCCGGGACCCTAGCCGAGGTCGGTCGCTCTCCCAAGCAACCCGGCTACGCGGTGTCGCGGCGTTCGCGGCGTTTCGGGCACCCCTCGAGGGTGCGCGTCCGGCCCCGCTCGGTAGCCGAATCGGCGGCCGCTCGGCAGTCGCTCAGTAGCCGAGAGCGCGGGCCGTGTTGACTGCGATGGCTTCCGCCATGGCGTCCTCGCCGATGCCGCGTACCACCGCCATCGCACGTAGCGTGACCGGGATCAGATAAGGCGCGTTGGGCCGCCCGCGATAGGGCGCGGGGGTCAGATAGGGAGCGTCGGTCTCCACGAGCACGAGCTCCAGCGGGGCGACGGCGAGCGCGTCGCGGAGCGGCTGGGCGTTCTTGAACGTGACGTTGCCGGCGAACGACATGTAGTAGCCGGCGCCGGCGCAGATCCGGGCCATGTCGGCATCACCCGAATAGCAGTGGAACACGGTCCGTTCGGGGGCGCCTTCCTCGGCGAGGATGCGCAACACGTCGTCGTGTGCGTCCCGGTCGTGGATGACGAGAGCTTTTCCGTGCCGTTTGGCGATCTCGATATGGGCGCGGAACGAAGCCTCTTGTGCGGCGATGCCTTCGGGGCCGGTGCGGAAATAGTCAAGTCCCGTCTCACCGACGGCCCGTACGTGGTCGAGCCCGGCGAGCCGGTCGATCTCGGCGAGTGCCTCGTCGAGCGCGGAAGCCCCGCCCGCCTCCCGCGCACCCTGCCACGGCCGGCTCTCCCCGGAGTCCCCGAGCACGATGCGCGGCGCCTCGTTGGGGTGCAGCGCGACGGAGGCATGCACGTTCTCGTACGTGGCCGCCGTCTCCGCCGCCCAGCGGGAGCCCTTGATGTCGCAACCCACCTGCACCACGGTCGTCACGCCGACCGACGCCGCCTTCGCGAGCCCCTCCTCGACGGTGCCGCTCTGCATGTCCAGATGGGTGTGCGAGTCGGCGACCGGCACCCGCAGGGGTGCCGGAAGCGGTGGAGGGGTGCCGTTGTCGTTCCGGGGGCTCATGACCGCGATCCTATGGCGTCCCGGTGACAGACCCACGGGACCGGGTGGCGGCCCCGCCAGGCCCGGTGACGGCTCCGAACCGCCTGGGCCCGGGGCTACTTGTCGGCCTCGGTGCGGCGGGAGGAGCGGAACAGGGCGGCCAGCCGCCTGCGCTTGACGGGCCTGGGCTCACGGGCGGACCCTGCGGGCCGCGCGGCGGCGGGTTCGGCGGCTTGCCGCGCCGGGCTCCCGGACGAGGCGTAGACCGCGGGCAGCGGGCCCGCGATACCGGGTGCGACGGGGTAGTGGTAATGCTCGTTCATGGGGTCAACGACCGACGAGACCTTTCCCGCCCGCATGATGCGCACGGTGTGGCCCTCGCAGTTGCGGCAGGTGGGCCGGTTGAGCGGCGAGGGGACGTGTATGCCGTCTGCCGTATAGATGATGAAGTCGTTTCCCGAGGCGTCCGTGTGGTGCTCTATCTCGTACGCCTGCTCCCAGCCGTAACCACAGCGCATACAGGCGAAGGCATAGGCTTCGTGCACGATCCGGCTACCCGTGATGTCGCTCATGTGAGCTCCTCTCCACCGGACCAGTGGACGCCCTTTTCGGCGGGAGCGCATCAGCGCCGGTCGAATGATGGAAGGAAAGAGAGGGAGTTTTAGCCTTCCCATGCCAGAAAGACCCGTCGCACGGTCTGTGCTTTGCCTTTCAGGTTAGTCTCTTTACCTTTCCCGTCACCTTCGCGGACCGTCCTTCGCCGCGTTCTTCGTCACGGCCTTCGCCGCGTTCTTCGCTGCCACCACGGCGTCGAACACCTCCCGCTTGGGCAGTCCCGCGTCGGCGGCGACGGCGGCGATCGCCTCCTTGCGGCGCTCCCCCGCCTCCTCGCGCACCCGTACCCTGCGTACCAGCTCGTCTGCGTCCAGCTCGGCGGGCCCGGTCTCCGGGGCGCCGGCGACGACGACCGTGATCTCGCCTCGGACACCCTCGGCCGCCCAGGCCGCAAGCTCGCCGAGCCCGCCCCGCTTGACCTCCTCGTACGTCTTGGTCAGCTCCCGGCACACGGCGGCTCTGCGCTCCCCGCCGAACACCTCAGCCATCGCGGTGAGTGTGTCGTCCAGCCTGTGCGGCGCCTCGAAGTAGACGAGTGTGCGCCGTTCGTCCGCGACCTCGCGCAACCGGCCGATGCGTTCACCGGCCTTGCGCGGCAGGAAGCCCTCGAAGCAGAAGCGGTCCACCGGCAGTCCGGACAGCGCCAGCGCCGTGAGCACGGCGGACGGACCGGGCACGGCGGTGACCTTGATGTCCTTCTCGACCGCCGCGGCGACCAGCCGGTAGCCGGGGTCGGACACCGACGGCATGCCGGCGTCGGTCACCAGCAGCACCCGCGCCCCACCCTCCAGGGCCTCCACCAGCTCGGGCGTACGGGCGGACTCGTTGCCCTCGAAGTACGACACGACCCGGCCGCGGGTCTGCACACCGAGCGCCTGGGTGAGTCTGCGCAGCCGTCGGGTGTCCTCAGCGGCGACCACATCGGCGGCCTCCAGCTCCGCCGCCAGCCGCGGCGGAGCGTCCATGACCTCGCCGATGGGTGTCCCCGCGAGTACGAGCGTCCCCGCCGAAGCGCCCACCGGCGTGCCCGCTGCCGCGCCCGCCGTCGTTCCAGTCACCGATCCGGTCCCAGTTCCAGTCACAGCCCCATCCTCGCAGGACGGCGCACCCCGCCCCGAGCCGCGTGCGCCGCCCGCGCGCACAGACGCGTTCCCTACGATGGCGCGGTGACCAGCACTGCCCCCAGGGCCCGGCCGGAAAAGGAAGCCGTGGAACAACCGACACAGCCACACTCCTGGCTGCAGCGCCTGTACGGATTCGGTTACGCGCCGCGGCCCGTCATCGGACTCCGGGACCGTCTTGTGCCGCCGTACACCCGGCAGTCCAGGCAGCTGTGGGCACTGCTCGGTATCCACCCCGACGCGGTACCGACCATCGAGCGGGTCACGGCATGGGCCGGACCTCTGCTGGTGGCGCTGGTGGCCGGGGTGCTGCGGTTCTGGCAGTTGGGCAGTCCGAAAGCGGTGATATTCGACGAGACGTACTACGCGAAGGACGCCTGGGCCCTGGTCAACCAGGGTTACGAGGCCTCCTGGCCGAAGGACGTCGACAAGTCGATCCTGGCGAACCCCGACGCGGTGTCCGTTCCGGTGGAGCCCGGCTATGTGGTGCATCCGCCGGTCGGCAAGTGGGCCATCGGTCTGGGCGAGCAACTGTTCGGCTTCACCCCGTTCGGCTGGCGATTCATGGTGGCATTGCTCGGCACGCTGTCGGTGCTGATGCTCTGCCGGATCGGGCGGCGACTGCTGCGCTCGACATTCCTGGGTTGTCTGGCGGGGACGTTGCTCGCCGTGGACGGGCTGCACTTCGTGATGAGCCGGGCGGCGCTGCTCGACCTCGTGCTGATGTTCTTCGTCCTGGCGGCCTTCGGCTGCCTCCTCATCGACCGCGACCGCACGCGTGCCCGACTGGCCGCCGCGCTGCCGGTGGACGAAGAGGGAGTGCTGCGCCCCGACAGCAAGGTCGCCGGGTGCCTGCGGTTCGGCTGGCGCCCCTTGCGTCTCACCGCCGGGCTGATGCTCGGCCTGGCCTGCGCCACCAAGTGGAACGGCCTCTACTTCCTGGCCGCCTTCGGCCTGCTTACGGTTCTGTGGGACGCGGGTGCCCGCCGCACGGCGGGCGCGATGCGGCCGTATGCGGCGGTGCTGCGCCGCGATGTGATCCCGGCCTTCGTGTCGACGATCCCGGTCGCGATCGTGACGTATCTGGCCACCTGGACGGGCTGGATCGCCACCGACAAGGGCTACTTTCGCGACTGGGCGCGGACGGACGGCGCCGGCGGGTCCTGGACCTGGCTGCCCGACTGGCTGCGGAGCCTGTGGCACTACGAGAACGTGGTGTTCGAGTTCCACGTCAGCCTCACCTCCGGGCACACATACCAGTCCAACCCCTGGAGCTGGATCGTCCTGGGCCGCCCGGTCTCCTACTTCTACGAGGACCCGGCCCCGGGCCAGGACGGCTGTCCGGCGGACGCGGCCGAGAAGTGCGCCCGCGAGGTGCTGGCGATCGGCACCCCGCTGCTGTGGTGGGCGGCCTGCTTCGCGCTGGCGTACGTGCTGTGGCGCTGGTTGTTCCGCCGAGACTGGCGGGCCGGCGGGATCCTGTGCGGGGTGGCGGCGGGCTGGCTGCCGTGGTTCCTGTATCAGGAGCGCACCATCTTCCTCTTCTACGCGGTCGTCTTCGTGCCGTTCCTGTGCCTGGCGCTGGCGATGATGATCGGCGCGATCATCGGGCCGCCGGGCTCGGACGAACGGCGTAGGACGGTCGGCGCGGTGGGGGCGGGGGTGCTGGTCCTGCTCATCATCTGGAACTTCATCTACTTCTGGCCCATCTACACCGGGCAGTCGATCCCGATGGACGAGTGGCGCAACAGGATGTGGATGGACACCTGGGTCTGAGTGGCACTCCGGGGGCGGCGCGGCTTGGGCCGTGCCGCCCTTCCCATGGCCATGAGGTGACTCACAGTTTCATCGTGGCCCTCGTGGACAACTGTCCCTTTTCTTACGGTCCGCCCATCGGGGATCGTGAGACTCCGCTTCACCGTGCACGCGATGATGCGGGCAGCGGAGGACGCCGCCGAGACCGAGGCAGACCAGGCCGCCGTGGAGACTCAGTCCAGGCCGGACAAGGCCACCACCGACGAGGAGACGGCCGCGGACGCCTCGAGTCGAGAGTCGGGGCGGTGTGAACGGCCCCGACTCTTCGCTCGTCCTGCGGGGAGCCGTGGCGACGGCTCAGCCCCACTCGTTCTCCTGTTCCGGTCCGGTAACGACCGTCCCTGTTGCCCCGTGGGCAACTTATGGTGAGTCCGACCACTTGAACGCGTTCACATCATGGCCGGGTGGCCACCTTTGACCCGGTGGTCGCCGCGGGGAGGGACCAGGCAGTGCGCAGTGGAGCGAAAGTCGCCATCGTCGGCGCGGTGTTCGCCGTCTTCACGGCGGGGGTGTCATACGGCGCCTACAGCTTTCTGACGGACGAGGGGGACGGCGGTGACGGGGCGGCGGGGACGCGGTCCGCGTCGGAGCGCGGCGGCCCGCCCGATGGCGAGGAGATCCGGAAGACCGCTGAGGAGTTCCTCGGGGCATGGGCACGTGGCGACGCGGAGGCGGCCGCCGATCTGACCAACAACGCGGCCGAGGCGCAGCCCGCGCTCGCCGGGTACGGCGACGACGCGCACATCGGCGAGGTGAAGCTGACACCGGGCCGGCCGGTGGGCGCGAAGGTGCCGTTCACCGTGAGTGCGGTGGTCTCGTACGAGGGGCACAGCAAGCCGCTGGCGTACGAGTCGTCGCTGACCGTCGTACGCGGACTGACCACGGGCAGGCCGCTGGTGGACTGGCAGCCGGGGGTGCTGCACCCGCAGCTGCGCAAGGGGGAGTCGCTGCGGACCGGGACGGCGGCCGAGCCGCAGATCAAGGCCGTCGACCGCAAGGGCAGGGAGCTGACGGCGGAGAAGTACCCCTCGCTCGGACCGGTTCTGGAGGAGCTGCGCAAGCGCTACGGCGACAAGACGGGCGGCAAGGCGGGCGTCGAGCTGGTCATCGAGGGCGGCCAGGCGGAAGCCCCGGACCGTACGCTGCTCACGCTGGTCGAGGGCAAGCCCGGCGAACTGCCGACCACGCTCGACGCCGACGTGCAGGCGGCGGCCGAGAAGGCCGTGATGCGGTACGGCAATTCCTCGGTGGTGGCGCTCCAGCCGAGCACCGGGCAGGTGCGGGCGGTCGCCAACAACCGCGACGGGCGCTGGAACGCGGCCTTCCTGGGCAAGCAGGCACCCGGTTCGACCATGAAGATCGCCACGGCGGCCATGCTGATCGAGAGGGGTGTCGTCAACGCCGACGGCATCGGCCAGTGCGAGCCGAACGCCACCTACTACGGCGTGCCCTTCCACAACCTCGGCAACATGAGCATCAAGGGGAAGTCCTTCGCCTGGAGCTTCGCCAAGTCCTGCAACACCGCCTTCATCAAACTGATCGACGAGGTGGACGACGACGCCGCGCTGGCGAAGGAGGCACGTGAGGTGTTCGGCATCGGGCTCGAATGGCAGACCGGCATCCCGTCCGTCGACGGAAGCGTGCCGGAACAGACCCAGGGTGAGGCCGCGGCCCAGTACATCGGACAGGGCACCGTCCAGATGAACCCCCTGAACATGGCGTCCATCACCGCGACGGCGAAGACCGGCACCTTCAGACAACCCATCATCGTGCCGCTGGACCTCGACGGCCGGGAACGGGCCACCGCCGCACGCGGCCTGCCCGGCTCCGTGACCCGGCAACTGCGCGAGATGATGCGGCTGACCGCGACCAGCGGTACCGCAGCGAGCGCGATGGCGCGGGTCGACGGGGACAAGGGCGCCAAGACCGGTTCGGCCGAGGTGGGCGGGAACACCACGTCCGACAGCTGGTTCACCGCCTACGCCGACGACCTCGCGGCCGCGGCGGTCGTCGACTCCGGCGGCCACGGCAGCGACGCCGCGGGACCACTGGTGGCGGAGGTGTTGAACTCCGACTGAACGCCGACCGAGCACCGGACGAGCACCCTCCTGAGCGCGAACCGAGCCGGATCCCCGGTGCGTGGCCCGTACCGCCGACAGTCGGCGTGCGCGCCGTGAGCGCTTCGGAGCCCCGCGCCGTCGCACGGACCACGACGGTCACAGCGCCGTGCGCACCGCCCGCATCAGCGCCTGGGCTCGCGGGTCCGCGGTGACGCCCTTGCGCATGCCGTTGGTGACATAGCCGAAGGCGACACCCGACTCGGGGTCGGCGAAGCCCAGCGAGCCGCCGCGGCCCGGGTGTCCGAAGGAGCCGGGTCCGAGCAGCGGGGACGCCGGGCCGTGCAGCATGAAACCGAGCCCGAATCGGGTGCCGACGACAAGGACCCGATCGGGGCCCGCCGACTCCTCGGTGCGGGCGAGGGTGAGGGTCGCAGGGGCGAACAGGCGGCGTTGGCCGTCGCCGTCCACGGCGCCGATGGTGGCCGCGTAGAAGCGCGCGAGGCCGCGGGCCGTGGAGATACCGGCCGATGCGGGGAGTTCGGCGGCGCGGTAGCGGGGGTCGTTCTCGTCGGGCAGCGGGTCGATCGCGCCGAAGGCGCGCCGGGTCAGCGACTGCGGGTCGCTGTAGGCGTCGGCGACGGAGCGCTTGGGCCGCAGCTGCAGACCGCCCCCCGCCGCCGTCGGCGGTTCGTCGACTCGGCCGATCCGGCCCACGCGGTGCGCCTCACAGGCGGGCAGACCCACCCAGAAGTCCAGGTCGAGCGGGTGGGCTATCTCCTCGGCGATCCAGCGGCCGATGGTGCGGCCGGTGACCCTGCGGACGAGTTCGGAGAGCAGCCAGCTGTAGGTCTGGGCGTGGTAGCCGTGGTCCGTGCCGGGCTCCCAGGCCGGCGGCTGTGCGGCCACCGCGAGCGCCCCGGACGTACCGTCGACGGCCTCGGCGGCGGTGACCGGACGGTCGAGCACGGGCACTCCGGCGCGGTGCGCCAGCAGGTGCCGTACGAGCGCCCGGTCTTTGCCCGCGGCCTTGAACTCCGGCCAGTACGTGCCCACCGGGGCGTCCAGGTCCAGCTGACCGCGCTGGTGCAGCAGCAGCGGTACGGAGGCGGCGACGCCCTTGGTCGCCGAACGCACCACCTGGGCGGTGTCCACGGCCCACGGGGCGGTGCCGTCCACATCGCGGGTGCCGCCCCACAGGTCCACGACCTTGCGGCCGTCCCGGTAGACGGCGACGGCCGCCCCACGCTCACCGCGCTGCTCGAAGTTGCGCACGAATGCGTCCCGGACCGGCTCGAAACCGTCGGCCACCGTGCCCTGGACGTCCACGTGCCACGCTCCCCGTCGTTCCGGCGTACTTCGAGCTTCCGGGCTCCATGGTGCAACGGGATCGGCCGGAAACCGATTCGGGGCCGGTTACGCCCCTGCCGGGACAGACCTCGGGTCGAAGCCGAACGGCAGCTCGAGCCGGTGCGCCCGCATCAGGTCCGGGTCGCCGAGCAGGTCCCGGGTCGTGCCGTCCGCCACGATCACCCCGTCGCTGAGGATCACCGAACGCGGGCACAGCTCCAGGGCGTACGGCAGATCGTGGGTGACCATCAGCACGGTGACGTCCAGCGAGCGCAGGATGTCGGCGAGCTCGCGGCGCGACGCCGGGTCGAGGTTGGACGAAGGTTCGTCCAGGACCAGGATCTCCGGCTCCATGGCGAGCACGGTGGCCACGGCGACCCGGCGGCGCTGGCCGAACGAGAGGTGGTGCGGCGGTCGGTCGATGTGCTCGGTCATGCCGACCCGGTCGAGCGCGACCCGCACCCGCGCTTCGAGCTCCGCGCCGCGCAGTCCCGCCGCCGCCGGGCCGAAGGCCACGTCCTCCCTCACCGTGGGCATGAACAGCTGGTCGTCCGGGTCCTGGAACACGATGCCCACCTTGCGGCGGATCTCGGCCATGTGCTGCTTGCCGACCGGCAGCCCGGCCACGCTGACGCTGCCCACGCCACCGCCGAGTATGCCGTTGAGGTGGAGGACCAGGGTCGTCTTGCCCGCACCGTTCGGCCCGAGCAGGGCGACCCGCTCACCGCCGGCGACGGCCAGGTCGACACCGAACAGCGCTTGGTGGCCGTCGGGGTACGCGTACGCGAGTCCGCGCACCTCAAGGGACGGAGAGGTCGCCGGGGGCGTGGGCCGGGGGTCGGACGGGGAGGTCATAGGGTCCACCCAAGCAGACAGACCGCGAGTGCCGCGCACGGGAGTGCGGCGGCGTACGCCCACTGCGTACGGGATGCCGTCACTTCGTGGATCACCGGCATGGTGCCCCGGTAGCCGCGGCTCAGCATGGCCAGGTGTACCCGCTCGCCCCGCTCGTAGGAGCGGATGAACAACGCTCCCGCGGTTTTGGCGAGCACGCCCCAGTGGCGCACACCTCGCGCCTCGAAGCCGCGGGAGCGGCGGGCGATGGACATCCGCCGCAGCTCGTCCGTGATGACATCGCCGTAGCGGATCATGAACGAGGCGATCTGCACCATCAGCGGCGGCAGCCTGAGGCGCTGGAGCCCGAGGAGCAGCGAGCGCAGCTCGGTGGTGGAGGCGAGCAGCACGGAGGTGGCGACGCCGAGGGTCGCCTTGGCCAGGATGTTCCAGGCGCCCCACAGTCCGGGCTCGGAGAGCGTGATCCCGAGCACCTCGGCGCGTTCGCCCGGCACCACGAACGGCATGAGCAGGGCGAACGCGACGAACGGGAGCTCGACCAGCAGCCTGCGCGGCATCAGGCCTGCGGGGATACGGGCCACGGCCGTGACCGCGGCGAGCAGCACGGCGTACAGGGCGAAGGCCCAGACCGCCTCGCGCGGGGTGGAGACCACCACGATCACGAAGCCGAGTGCCGCTGCGATCTTGCAATGCGGGGGCAGCCGGTGCACCGGCGAGTCCCCGTGCCGGTACAGCCTGTGGCTGTGCCCCGCACCCATGTCAGACGGATTCCTTCCGCACCGGAGCGGTCCCGGCGGCGCCGACCGGGGCCTCGGACCCGTCCTTGCGGCGGCGCTTGACCGCCCAGACCAGCCCGGTGCCGACCGCCGCCGTGGCCCCGACGCCGATGGTGCCGGCCAGACCGCCGGACAGCCGCATGTTCTCGACGTCCTTGATCCCGTAGTCGGCCAGCGGGAAGTCGGCCGCCACGTGCTCCTCGACGTTCTTGTCGATGCCCTTGTCGGCGGCGACCTTCTCCAGACCATCCGGGTTGGCCGAGGCGTAGAAGGAGACGAAACCGGCCAGGACGAGCGAGGTGAGCAGGCCCGCGATCCAGACCGGGCGTGCGGAGGCGGCGGGGCTCGCAGGCGTGGCCGAAGCCGGGGCGGCGTCCACCAACTCTCCGCCGACCCGCAGCTTGAGCGGGCTGGACAGCCCGCGGGCGCCGTAGACGAGGTCGGGGCGCACGGCGAGCACGGCGCCGACGGTCGCGGCCGTGATCAGGGCCTCGCCGACGCCGATCAGCACATGGACGCCGACCATGGCGGTCATGACGGTGCCGACCGGGACGTCGGTGGTGCCGCCGATCGCGTAGACCAGGGTGAAGGCGGCGGCTGAGGCCGGCACGGAGACCAGCGCGGCGACGAACGAGGCAGCGGTCACCGAGCTGCGCCGCTTCGGCAGCACCTTGAGCAGTCCCCGGAAGAGCGTGTAGGCGACGACGACCGTGACAACGCCCATGATCGTGATGTTGACGCCGAGCGCGCTGAGACCGCCGTCGGCGAACAGGACTCCCTGGAGCAGCAGGACGACGGACATGCAGACGATGCCCGTATAGGGGCCGACGAGTATCGCCGCGAGCGCGCCGCCCAGGAGATGTCCGCTGGTGCCGGCCGCGACCGGGAAGTTCAGCATCTGCACGGCGAAGATGAAGGCGGCGACGAGGCCGGCGAGCGGGGCGGTGCGGTCCGCTCCGAGGTCGGAGCCGGGGTTCATGGCGTCGAGTTCCCGGCGCGCGCCGCGCAGGCTGACGGCGACGGCGCCTGCGGCGACGACTCCGGCTGCCGCCGAGGCGGGGAGGTCGATGAATCCGTCGGGGACATGCATGGCGGGCTCCGCTTTCGGGACTGGACTCGGATGGGTTCCGGCCGTCCTGACCGGGCAACCGTCCGATAATGCTCCCTATTGCGAGCTCATTGCAAGAGCGCCAGATCCACAGGAGCGGATGACATGCCGAGGTTTCAGGGGGAAAATATAGGAAATTAAATGACAAACAATGTCACTTGTGAGGAGCCGACCGATGTCTTCGGTAGTCGAGCCCCCCTCCGTCGAAGAGCACGCGAAAGCCCGGATAGTCAACGACGCCCCCCACTTCCGGTCAGTCCCCGTGGCACTCCGCTATGACGGCGCACATGATCCCGACGCCGTCCATGTCGTCTTCCCCAGCGGCAGCGACTGGACCTTCCGCCGCGATCTGCTGGAGAGCGGGCTGCGCGCCCCCGCCCGGCGCGGAGATGTGGCGGTCTGGCCCTGCGGCCGGGCGCAGGTGGTGGTCGAACTGCACTCCCCCGACGGGGTCGCGGTGATCCAGTTCGACTCACGGCCCCTGATGCGTTTTCTGCGCCTGACGCATGCGAAGGTGGCCGCTCCCGTCAGCGGATCGTGACGGAGGCGGCCACCTTCTGTGTGTCCACTCGCGGCCACTCGTGTCTACTCGGCCCTGCTCAGGCGGGCGTAGACCGGTGTGGGCGTGCGTCGACCTGTTCGAGCGGGCGTAGGGGCGTAGGCCCGTTCAGGCCCGGACGAGTTCGCGCTCGTCCTCGTTGCGGTCGCCGTCGGTGCCCTGCTTGCCGGCCATCGCCTGCAGCCGCTCGCCCTCCACGTCCACGCTCGGCAGGGCCTTGTCCAGCCAGCTCGGCAGCCACCAGGCCTTGCCACCCAGCAGGGCCAGTACGGCAGGCACGATCGCCATCCGCACGATGAACGCGTCGAACAGGACGGCGATGGCCAGACCGAAGCCGATCATCTTCACCATCTGTTCGGTCGAGCCGATGAAACCGGCGAACACCGCGATCATGATCACCGCGGCCGCGGTCACGACCCGCGCGCCGTGCCGGAAACCGGTGACGATGGCCTGGCCGGGCCGCTCCCCGTGGACATACGCCTCACGCATACGCGTGACCAGGAAGACCTCGTAGTCCATCGCGAGTCCGAAGACCACCCCGACCATGAAGATCGGCATCATCGACATCACAGGACCGGTCTGCTCGACACCGAACAGCGAGCCGAGCCAGCCCCACTGGAAGACCGCGACGACCGCACCGAGCGCGGCGACCACGGAGAGCAGGAAGCCGAGCGCCGCCTTGAGGGGCACCAGGATGGACCGGAACACCACCATCAGCAGCAGGAAGGCGAGGCCCACGACGAGCGCGAGGTAGGGCACCAGCGCATCGTTCATCCGCTGCGAGAAGTCGATGTTCATCGCGGTGGCACCGGTGACCTGGACGTTGTCGCCGCTGGTGTCCCGGATGGTGCGGACGAGTTCCTCGGTCTCGGCCGAGCTCGGCCGGTTCTTCGGGATGACCGTGATCATCGCGGTGTCGCCGGCCTTGTTGTACGTGGCCGGGGTGACGACGGCAGCGACCCCGTCGAGCTTGGAGATCTTCTCGGCGGTGCTGTCCGCCTCCGCCTTGTCCCCGTCGACGACCACGAGCAGCGGACCGTTGAAGCCGGGGCCGAAGCCGTCGGAGAGCAGGTCGTACGCCTTGCGCTGGGTGGTGCTGGTGGGCTGGGAGCCGTCGTCCGGCAGACCGAGTTCGAGCGAGGCTGCGGGCACGGCGATGGCGCCGAGGCCCACGACGCCCACGAGGAGCACGGCGATGGGGTGCCGCAGCACGAACCTGGCCCAACGGGTGCCCATGTTGGGCTTCTCGGCTGCGTGCTTGTGCCCGTGCTTGTCGGCCTTGCCGTGTTCGAGGCGTCCGCCGTGCTCGCCGTGCGCGTCGGCCTCGCCGTGCCCGTCGAAGGCAGCGGCAGCGGCGGCCTTGCGCGCCTTGCGGCCGACCACCCGCTTGCCCGCGAAGCCGAGCAGTGCCGGTATCAGGGTGAGCGCGATGAGTACGGCGATCACGACCGTGCCGGCCGCGGCGAAGCCCATCTTGCTGAGCATCGGGATGTTGACGACGGCCAGTCCGACCAATGCGATGACGACGGTGAGTCCGGCGAAGACGACCGCGGATCCGGCCGTACCGGTCGCCCGGCCGGCCGCCTCCTCGTGGTCGCGGCCCTCGGCCAGTTCGGCGCGGTAGCGGGACACGATGAACAGCGCGTAGTCGATACCGACTGCCAGGCCGATCATCGTCGCCAGGGTGGCGGTGGTGGAGCCCAGGTCGAGTACGCCGGACAGGGCGGTGATGGTGGACACCCCGATGCCGACGCCTATCAGCGCGGTGAGCAGCGGGAGTCCGGCGGCGATCAGTGCACCGAAGGTGATGACCAGCACGACCGCGGCGATGGCGACACCGATGACCTCGCTGGCGCCGGTCTCGGGCGCAGCCTGGAGCGCGTCGCCGCCGATCTCGACGGTGAGCCCGGCCTCCTTGGCCTGCTCAGTGGCCTCGGTCAGCGCCTCACGGTCCTTCTCGTCCAGCTCCATTCCGCTGACCTTGTAGGACACCTGCGTGTAGACGACGGTGCGGTCCTGGCTGATCGCCTTGACCTGGTACGGGTCCACGACGTCGGCGACCTGGTCGGAACTGGTCCTCAGGTCCGCGACGACCTTCTTGACCTCGGCCTTGTTGGCCTTGTCGGTCATCTTCCCGCCCTCGGGCGCCTTGAAGACGACCCGTGCGGTCGCCCCGTCGGCACTCGTTCCGGGGAAGCGCTCGTCGATGAGGTCGAAGGCCTTCTGGGCTTCCGTACCCGGCATGGAGAAGGAGCTGGAGGTGGCGGCGGGCGCGGTGGACGCGGCGAAGCCGGCGAGCGCGAGCAGTGCCGCCCAGGCAAGTGCGACGAATATGCGGCGCCTGAAGGCGAACCGCCCGAGTTTGTAAAGGAACGTGGCCACGAGTACGGACTCCCGGTCAGGTCGTTGGAACAGCGGATGGGCAAGCGGAGATGACCAACCGACGACGTGAGCGGTGACGCGTCAGGTGGGACTTTGTGGGTGGAGACGGATGCGGTGGATCAGGTGGATCAGTCGTCCTGGGCGGGGAGACCCAGGGCGGGCAGCACCACGGCGTCCAGGTAGCTGAACAGGAAAGCCGGAGTCATCGGCTCGTCCTGGATCAGCGGATGGGCGACGAAGGCACCGACGAGCATGTGGGGGAGGAACTTCAGCGCGGGGTTGTCCGCGGAGATCTCCCCACGGTCGATGGCCCGTTGCAGCATTCCGTGGAGCCCGGTGATCTCGGGCTCGATGAACAGTTCACGCATCGCCTGGAGCAGGTCGTCGTTCTCGTGGACCGCCCGCGCGAGGCCGCGCATCAGCGCGGTGTCCCGCTCCATCTGGCAGTCGTCGGAGAGCATGGCCATGGCATGGAAGTCCCCGCGCAGACTGCCGGTGTCGATCACGGAGATGTCGGCCGGCTTGCTGTTGCGCAGTGACATGGCCACCAGCTCGGGCTTGCTCCCCCACTGACGGTAGAGGGTGGCCTTGCTGGATCGGGTACGGGCGGCCACGGCGTCCATGGTCAGGGCGTCGTAGCCGACCTCGCACAGGAGGTCGAGCACCGCGCTGTACAGCTCAGCCGCGCGCTCCGGCGTGAGCCTGGTGCGTGCCGTTGCCATGCGGACCTCCCGAACGAAACCGTTTCGTACAGTACGAAGATATCCCGGCCCTGAGCGAAACGAAACCGTTTCGTACGTGTCCTCGACCACACCACATGCCACGGCCCCGCCGAGGCTCCGACCACACCCCGGCCGCGCCCCAGCCCAGAGACCGGCCACGCATCCATGCTCTCGGGGATTGCCGTAACACGCCCCCTCCCACGAGTTGCCGGGCCCCGTACACCCGGAAAGCATTGGGGGGTGAGCGAAGACCTCGCGTACCTCCGTTACCCGCATCTGCACGCCGACTTGCTGTGCTTCGCGGCCGAGGACGACCTATGGATCGCCCCCCTGACCCCGGAGGGCGTACGCCCGGATCGCGCATGGCGGCTCACGGTGGACCGGACCAGGGTCGGCCACCCGCGTTTCTCGGCGGACGGCAGCCGGATCGCGTACACGACCTGGCGCAGCCTCGACCCCGAGATCCACCTGGTGCCGGTGGACGGCGGGCCGGGACAGCGGCTGACCTACTGGGGCTCCACCGACACACGGGTGTGCGGCTGGGACCCCGACGGAAACATCCTCGCGGTCTCCTCGCACGGCCAGCCGTTCTCGTACTTCTCCTGGGCCTACAAGGTCCCCACGGACGGCGACCCCGGAAAGCGGCTGCCCTGGGGGCCGGTCTCCGACATCGCGGTCGCCGACGTGGACGAATCCCACCGCACCCTGCTGCTCACCGGGAAGCCCCCGCACGAGCCCGCCTCGTGGAAGCGCTACCGCGGCGGGGCGATGGGGCGGCTGTATCTGCACGGCGAGCGGCTGCTGCCGGACATCGGCGGCCATCTGGACTCCTGCATGTTCGTGGCCGGCCGGATCGCCTTCCTCTCCGACCACGAGGGCGTCGGCAACGTCTACTCCTGCCTCCCCGACGGCACGGACCTGCGCCGCCACACCGACCATGACGCCTTCTACGCCCGGCACGCGTCGAGCGACGGGCAGCGCATCGTGTACCAGTGCGCGGGCGAGCTCTGGATCGTCGAGGACCTGGCCGCAGGCACCGAACCCCGCAGGCTCGAGGTGCGCCTCGGCGGGCCGCGAGCCGGGCGCCGGCCGTACCAGGTCCCGGCAGCGAGTCATGTCTCGGCGGTCGCGGTGGACACCACCGGCCGGGCCAGCGCGGTCTCGGTGCGCGGCAGCCTGTACTGGCTGACCCACCGCGACGGACCGGCGCGGACCATCACGGACACTCCGGGAGTACGGGTGCGTCTGCCGGAGATGCTGGGCAACGGCGCACAGATCGCGTACGTGACCGACGCGGAGGGTGAGGACGCGATCGAGATCGCGGACCTGCCGCGAGCGAGTGGGGACCGTCCTCCTCGGCGGCTGGCCTCGGGCAAGGTCGGCCGGGTGCTGGAGATGAAGTCGGATCCGGCCGGTGAGCGGCTGGCGATCGCCTCGCATGACGGCCGGCTGCTGCTGCTCGATGTGACGGGGGACACGGATGCCTCCGGCGCGAGTGCCGGGCGGGCGGACGCGGGCACCACCGGCGGCGGCGAAGGCGACGGGGGTGGCGACGGGTCCGAGGGCGCCGGTGCCGGCAGCGACGCCGGGAACGGCGACACCGGCACCGGGAACGGCGACACCCGGCTCACCGAAGTCGTCCGCTCCGGCAACGGCCCGGTCCGGGACCTCGCCTTCTCCCCCCACGGCAACTGGCTGACCTGGTCGCACCCCGGCATCGGCCGGACCCTGCGCCAGATCAAGATGGCTCGGACGGACGGCGGCAGCCCCCGCGCGATCGTGGACGTCACCAACGGCCGCTTCGAGGACGAGAATCCGGTCTTCACCCGGGACGGCCGCTATCTGGCCTTCCTCTCCTGGCGCGGCTTCGACCCGGTGTACGACGTGCACACCGGCGACCTGTCCTTCCCGCTGGGCTGCCGCCCGTATCTGGTCCCACTCTCGTCGGCGACCCCATCACCGTTCGCCCTGCTGCCGGACGGCCGCCCCGCCGCGGGCGGCCTGGACCCTGACGACACCGACACCGGCGAGGGCGCGGCGATCGTGGAGGTGGAGGGCCTGGAAAGCCGGGTGACCCCGTTCCCGGTGTCGGCGTCCAAGTACTCGGCACTGTGTCCGGTCAGCGGTGGCGGTCTGGTCTGGCTGCGCTGGCCGATCTCCGGGGCACTGGGTGAGACGTTCGCCAATCCGGCCGACCCGTCGACCCGTCCGACACTCGAGTACTTCGACATCCCGAAGGCCCGCCGGACCGAACTGGTCGCGCATCTGGACGGGTTCGCGGTCAGCGGCGACGGGACCCGGCTGGTGGTGATGGACGACGGCGATCTACGCGCCGCGCCCGCCACCGAGCCGGGCGACGGGGACTCGACCGTCTACATCGACTTGCGGCGCATCCTGCACGACGTGGACCCGACCGCCGAGTGGTGTGGCGCGTACGAGGAGGCCGGGCGGCTGATCCGGGCGTACTTCTGGGACCCGGCGATGTGCGGGATCGACTGGGCCGGAGTCCTCGACCAGTACCGTCCGCTGGTCGAACGGGTCTCGTCACCCGACGAGTTCGCCGACCTGATGCGTGAGGTCCTGGGCGAACTGGGCACCTCGCACGCGTACGTGACTGCCGCCCGCCGCAACGAGGGGCCGCAGCACTACCAGCGCGCGATGGGCCTGCTCGGCGCCAACCTCGTACGACGGGAGGAAGGTTGGGCGGTCGGCCGGATCCTGCCCGGCGACTCGTCCGACTCCAAGGCCCGCTCCCCGCTGGCCGGTACGGGCATCCGCGAGGGATCCGTGCTCACCCACGTCGACGGTCGCCCGGTGGATCCGGTGACCGGGCCCTTCCCGCTGCTGGCTGCTGCGGGCGGCACCACGGTGGAGCTGACCTTCCAGCCCCCCGGCGGCGAGGGTATTCCGCGCCGGGTCGCGATCGTGCCCCTGGTGGACGATCGCCCGCTGCGCTATCAGGACTGGGTGGCCAAACGCCGCGCGGTGGTCCGCGAGGTGAGCGGCGGCCTGTGCGGCTATCTGCACATCCCCGACATGGGTGGCTCGGGCTGGGCCCAGTTCAACCGCGACGTGAGGATGGAGGTGTCCCGCCCGGCGCTGATCGTGGACGTCCGGGGCAACGCGGGAGGCCACATCAGCGAGTTGGTGGTGGAGAAGCTGATCCGACCCGTCCTGGGTTGGGACCTGACCCGGAACGCCCAGCCCGTCTCGTACACCTCGACCGCCCCGCTCGGCCCGGTCGTGGCCCTCGCCGACGAGGCCACGTCGTCCGACGGCGACATGATCACCGCCGCCTTCAAACTGCTGGGTCTTGGCCCCGTGGTGGGCCAGCGCACCTGGGGCGGCGTCGTGGGCATGACCGGCCGCCACCGCCTCGGGGACGGCACGGTGATCACGGTCCCGATGAACGCGGCCTGGTTCGACGCATACGGCTGGGGCGTCGAGAACCACGGCGTCGAACCGGACATCTTCGCCGAACGCCCCCCGCTCGACTGGGCCGAGGGCCGGCGCACCGACCTGGACACAGCGGTCCGGGTAGCCATCGACCGCCTCAACGAACACCCGGCGGCGACCCCTCCCCGCTACGACGACCTGCCGGACCTGCGGCGCCCGAAGCTACCGCCGCGCGGCTGACCGCCGACCGCCGCCGCCGGGCTCTCCGCCGTCCCTCGGCGCGCCCCGGCGTGCCCCGGCATGAAGGCACGAGCACGCCCCGGGCCAGGTCGGTCCCCTCGTGGCCTCAGGGGAACCGGTCGCCGGAGGCCGGTTCAGCGGCGGTCCGGGCGCGGCAACCCGCGAGAACGCCAAGAGGGCGCACCCCGTGCACTGGGTGCGCCCTTCGCGTCAGCCTCGAACTACCTCACCGCGAACCGCGGTACACGCGCCCGGTGTCAGGCGTCGTGGTCCCGGGGGATGCGGTGCCGCGCCTCGTGCGCCTCGTGCGCCTCGTGCGCCTCGTGCTCCGGGCGACGGCCCTGGCCGCCCGTCTCGCGGGGCATCTGCTTCGACCGGGCCTGCTGCTGCGGGGAGCGCTGCTCGTGGCGCTGCGGCGACTGGGGCCGCTGCGGCTCCGAGGGCCTGCCCTTGCTGCCCGGCTTCTGCTTGCCCTGGTCGGCGAGCTTCGCCGCCTTGTCCTTGAACTGGTCCTGAATACCCATCTGGTTCACTCCTAGAAGGGTCTGAGGGGTGAGGGGGCTCCTGAGGAACCGCCCGGCCGAGGGAGCCCTTGCGGGGGCGCCCCGGCCTCGACCAGCCTGGCACGCACGGACACTCTACGCATTTCGATCAGTCACGCTGTGTGCGTTCCTGCTCGTCAGCGGCACCGCCCGCGCCCACGAGGCCCTTGCCCACCCCTGCGAGCCGTGGCGCGAAGCGCTTCATGTCCCGCTGTCCGGCGACCGCGACCAGACCCGGCAGATGGCCGCGTACGGACTGCATGCCCCGCAGCCACCACTGCCCGTACACATGCGCCGAGCGGCGCTCGATACCCGCGACCAGCCGGTCCACGGCCGGACCGAGCGGATAGGTGCGGTTCGACGGCCAGGGCAGTCGCTGCCTCAACTCCCGCATCACCTCCTCCTGGTCGGTCCCGCGCACCATGTCCGTGTCGGTCCAGGAGAGATACGCGACCCCGATCCCGACGCCCCGGTAGCCGACCTCCCCCCGCAGGCTGTGCGCGAACGCCTCGACCCCCGCCTTGGACGCGCAGTACGCCGTCATCATCGGCGCCGGAGTGATGGCGGCGAGGGAGGCGATCTGGAGAAAGTAACCGCGGCTCTCCAGCAGCACCGGCAGGAAGGCGCGGCAGGTGACCGCGCTGCCGATCAGATTGACCTCGATGACCCGGCGCCATGCGGCGGGGTCGGACTCGGCGAACGGCCCGCCCGACGCCACACCCGCGTTGGCGACGACGATGTCGACCTTCCCGAACCGCTCTTTGACCTCCCGGGCGACTCGGGCCATGGCCGCCTCGTCGGTGACGTCGGCGTGCCAGTAGTCGGCGTCGGTGTGCAGCCGGGCCGCGACATCCTTGAGGGCGTCCGGTTCCAGGCCGACGAGTGCGACCCTGGCGCCGCGCGCCGACAGCTTGCGGGCGAGCATCTCGCCGACTCCGCGCGCCGCTCCGGTGACGACGGCGACCTGACCTTCGAGAGCGACCCTGCTCATACCGCCTGCTCCTCTGCCTTCGGGGATATGTCCGAGCGCCCGTCCAGGTACACGTCCGCGAGTGACCTGATCAGGCCGTTCACCGCTTCCGGCGCCTCCACGGGCGTCATATGGCCCATACCCGGGAGTTCGGTCACGTCCACGCACCGCGGCAGGGCTTCGGCGATCGCGCGGGTGTGGACGACGGGCGTGAGCCGGTCGGCGGTGCCGACGAGCACGGCGGTCGGCACGCTCAGCTGCCCGACGCTCGCGTCGAGGTCGAGTTCCTCCAACACCCCCACCGCCCAGCCCACCCGGGTCCCTCGCGGGCAGGCGTGCACGATGCGGGCGCACTCGGCGACCCGCTCGGGAGCGGTGGCGGGGCCCATGGTCGCGTACCGCAGGACCCGCTTGGAGAGCGGGGTGACGGGGCCCAGCGGCGCGGACGAGCCGAGGATCGAGGTGGTCAGCCGGGTGCGTATCCGGCCGGGGCGCATGGGGACCACCAGCGCCTCGTCCACCAGCCGTGAGCTGCCGGTGCTGCACAGCAGGGCCGCAGCCGCGTGCTCGGCGAACTTGGGCCGCCCGGCCGCCGCCATGATCGCCATCCCGCCCATGGAGTGCCCGGCGAGCACCGCCTTGGTGCCCGGTGCGAGCGCGGTGGCGAGCACCGCCTCCAGGTCGTCCGCGAGAGCCTCGGTGCTGTGGCCGTCGCGTGCGACGGCGGGGCTTCGGCCATGGCCGCGCTGGTCGTAGGCGATCACGCGGTGATCGCCGGCGAGGTCCCGTATCTGAGCCGCCCAGAAGTGGGTGGAGCAGGTCCAGCCGTGGGCGAGGACGACGGCGGGTGCGTCCTCGGGCCCGTGGAGCTCCACATGGATGCGCGAGCCGTCGGCGGAGACGGCGGTCAGCTCACGGACGGCGACGGGCGGGGCCGCGGCCGGGCCCGTGCGCTTCATCAGACGACTCACTGCGTCTCCTCGGCGGTCTGGTCATCGGTGGTCGGGTCATCGGTGGTCGGGTCATCGGTGGCCGCGGCGGGGGCGGCCTCGGTCGCGGCGGCCGTCGCGGCGGTGGTGCCTGCGAGCGTCGCGGCGGCCGTTCCGGCGGGCTCGTGAGGCGTACGGGGCGGGCGGATCACCTCGTACTCGGCGAGGTCCACCTCCTTGGTCTCGCGCCGGAACTCCCCTGTCGTGCCCGGCCAGACGGTGGTGTTGCGGCCGCTCGCATCGAGGTACCAGCTGGTGCAGCCGCCGGTGTTCCAGACGGTGCGCCGCATACGCGTCTGCACCCGACGGTTCCAGGCGCCGACGGCGGACGGGCGGGCGGCGAGGGCCACCCGGCCGCCGAGTACGTTCAACTGGCGCAGGTAGTCGGCCATGTAGTTCAGCTGGGACTCGATCATCAGGATCATCGAGCTGTTGCCGAGTCCGGTGTTGGGACCGATGATCGTCATCCAGTTGGGGAAGCCCGCAGCGGTCGCGCCGCGCAGCGACTCCATTCCGCTCTTCCACGAGTCGGCGAGGGTGATGCCATCGGCGCCCACGACCCGTTCGGCGATCGGCATGTCGGTGACATGGAATCCGGTGCCGAAGATGATCGCGTCGACCTCGGCCTCCGTACCGTCGGCTGCGACGACGGTACTGCCGCGCACCTCGGCCAGCCCCGAGGCGACGACGTCCACATTGGGTCGGACGAGCGCCGGATAGTAGTCACTGGACAGCAGGATCCGCTTGCAGCCGATCCGGTAGGAGGGGGTCAGCTTGGCCCGCAGCTCAGGGTCCTTGATGGCCGCCGCCATATTGGCCTTGGCGAGCGACTCGATCAGACCGAGCTGGTCGGGCCGCTTGGTGAAAGCACTGACCTGCAACTCCCTGATGCCCCACAGCAGTCCGCGGCGTACCGCCCGAGTGACCGGCAACCGGCGGTGCAGCAGTTGCTCCACCGCGGTGATCCGCCGGTCCATCCGGCGCATCACCCACGGCGGGGTGCGCTGGAACAGGGTGAGCCGGCCGACCTGCGGCTGGATCGCCGGGACGATCTGGATCGCGGACGCCCCGGTGCCGACCATCGCGACGCGCTTTCCACGCAGGTCGTAGTCGTGGTCCCAGCGGGCGGAGTGGAAGACCCTGCCGGGAAACCCCGCGAGCCCCGGGATCTCGGGCGTCTTGGGGTCGGACAGCGGCCCGGTGGCCGATACCACCACATCGGCCGTCAGCGTGCCCGCATTGGTCTCGATCTCCCAGCGCAGGGCGTCGCCGTCCCAGCGCATCGTCGTCACCTCGTGGCGGAACCGGATGTGCGGGCGGAGCCGGAAGGTGTCGGTGACATGCTCCAGGTACGCGCGGATGTGCTCCTGGCCTGAGAAGGTGCGCGGCCAGTCGGGATTGGGGGCGAACGAGAACGAGTACAGGTGGGAGGGCACGTCGCAGGCGCAGCCGGGATAGCTGTTGTCCCGCCAGGTGCCGCCGACCGAGCCGGCTCGTTCCAGGACCACGAAGTCGGTGATCCCCTCCCGGCGCAGCCGGACCGCCGCGCCGAGGCCGCCGAATCCGGATCCGATCACCGCCACACGTACGTGCTCGTGCCGCTGCTCACCCCGGACGCGCTCGTGCCGCTGTTCGCCCATGCCGCCGCCCCTCCCGTCCCGTCGTCCCACAGACGCCCACCGAACCCGCCAGCAATCACTGGCATGGTGGGGAGAGTAGAGCCTCCGCATACCCGGCGGTAGAGGGCGGACCGAACAAGTTACCGCCGGTACAACATACGCTTGTCGACGTGACGGACGAGCAGCGCGAGGATAGCGAGAGCCGCGGATGACCCGCGAATACCGCATGGCGGAGCTGGCCAAGGAGGCCGGCATCACGGTGCGCACCCTTCGTTTCTACCGCGAGCGAGGACTGATACCGCCGCCTCGCAGAGAGGGCCGGATCGCCTGGTACGACGACCACCATCTGGCCCGGCTCCGCACCATCGCAGCCCTGCTGGAACGGGGCCACACGCTGAGCGGCATCGCCGATCTCGCCGCGGCCTTCGACAGCGGCAGGGACGTGGGCGAGGTGCTCGGCCTCGGCGAACCCACCGAGGAGACCCCGGTACGGCTCACCCCGGAAGCCCTCGCCGACTACTTCGAGGGCGGGGAGGTCACCTCGGAGAACCTCGCCGCCGCGCTCGACCTCGGTTATCTGGCCACCGACGGCGAGGAGATCATCCACATCAGCCGCCGGCTGCTCGACGTCTCATCGGCCCTGGTGAAGGAGGGGGTGCCGCTCGCCGCGGTGCTCGCCGCCGGGCGTGAGGTACGCATCCACGCGGAGGCACTTGCCGCGCTGTTCACCGCCCTGCTGCGGACCCACACCACCGGAGGCGACATCGCCCGGCTGCGACCGCTGGCGAAGAGCGTCGTGGAGGCGGAGCTGTCGATGGCGCTGGACCGGCGACTGCGCGAGGACCCGTCCACTGCCGATTCGCCCGGCGACCCGGCCGCCGAGGAGCCCGTCGGCGGCCACTGAGGCGGGCCAGGCCTGGTACACCCCCGCGCCCCGGCCGGCCAAGGGGCGCCGGAGCGGACCGCTACACCTCGAAGACCAGCGGACCGCTACACCTCGAAGACCGCTGTCACCGGCGCGTGGTCGCTCCAGCGCTCGGCGTGACTGGCCGCCCGCTCCACGTACGCCTTGACGCACTTTCCGGCCAGGCGGGGCGTGCCCACGAGCAGGTCGATGCGCCAGCCGGTGTCGTTGTCGAAGGCGCGACCCCGGTAGGACCACCAGGAGTACGGACCCTCCTGCTCCGGGTGCATCGCGCGGACGACGTCCACATAGCCGGCGCCGTCGGAGCCGTCACCGTAGACACGGCCGAGCCAGTCGCGCTCCTCGGGGAGGAAGCCGGAGTTCTTCTTGTTGCCCTTCCAGTTCTTGAGGTCGGCCTCCTGGTGGGCGATGTTCCAGTCGCCGCAGACCAGCACGTCCCGGCCGTCGAACGCCGCCCGCTCCTTCAATGCCTGCAGATAGGGCAGGAATTCGGCCATGAAGCGGTACTTCTCTTCCTGCCGCTCGGTGCCCACCTCCCCCGACGGAAGGTAGAGGCTGGCCACGGTGACGCCGGGGAGGTCGACCTCCACATACCTGCCGGTGCCGTCGAACTCCTCGCTACCGAATCCGGCGCGTACGGCTTCCGACTTCCGCCGCGAGTAGACGGCGACACCGGCGCGCCCCTTGGCGGTGGAGGGCACATGGGTCACATGCCAGCCCTCGGGCTCACGTACCTCGTCGGGAAGCTGGTGCGCCTCGGCGCGCACTTCCTGGAGACATACGACGTCGGCCGAAGTGCCCGCGAGCCATTCGGCGAAGCCCTTCTTGGCGGCGGCGCGCAGACCATTCACGTTTACGGAGGTGACTGTGAGCACCAGGGCACGATACCGGCACACTGGGCGTGGTCCGCAACCCTCCCGCCACATAGAAGTACGATGTTTAGCATGATTATACACCGTGTTCGTTTCGATCACCCCGACGCCGTCCGGCTCAACGACGAGGTCCAGGCCGAGTACCACCTGCGCTACGGCGACGGCGGCGACGCCACGGCCCTCGACGCCGCCGACTTCGACCCACCGCTGGGCGCGTACTTGATCGCCTACGACGAGCACGACCACCCGGTGGCCACCGGCTCCTGGCGCAGCCAGGACCTCAACAAGGAGGGCAACGAGGACGGCGACGCCGAACTCAAGCGCATGTTCGTCGTCGAGACGATGCGCGGCCGGGGGCTCGCCCGCCGCATCCTCGCCGCTCTGGAGGAGGACGCCCGCGCGGCTGGCCGCGTCCGCATGGTCCTGGAGACCGGCACGAAGCAGCCGGAGGCCATCGCCCTGTACACCTCTAGCGGTTACGAGCCCTGCGCCAAGTTCGGCCACTACCGCCACGACGAGGAGAGCCTCTGCTACGCGAAGCAACTGTAGAGCGCGACGAAGCCCCGATCGGCCGCTGCCCGCCGTTCGGGGTTCCCGAGTCGGCGGCAGACCGGATCATCGACCGTCTCGGGCCGATGCCCGCTCTCCAGCCGCGCCAGCGGTTTCGCGCGGACACCGTGCTCATAGTGGACGGCACGGTGCGCCACATGGCGCTTGATGACCGGGCGGGGCCTGTCCTGGCCCACGGTGATGAAAGCCTTCCGCACCGCCGGGCAGGTAGTGACAGCTGCGGCCCTCGAACCGGTCGAGATGCTCGGGATCGACGAGACCCGCCGGGGCCGCATGCAGTGGCGCCAGAACCCGGAGGCCGGGCGATGGCAGCCGGTGGCGGACCGCTACGGCAAGCCGGAAAGGGCTCAGTGTCACTTGGCGGACTTGATCAGATAGCCGACTCCGCGCCAGGTGTGTATCAACGGATCGCGCCCGGTGTCGATCTTCTGCCGCAGCTGGGAGATGTAGAGAGCTACGATGTTGGTCTGACCGTAAAAGTCGTATAACCACACTCTGTTGAGGATCTCTGCCTTGCTGAGTGCGCGCCCCGGGTTGAGCATCAGGAAGCGCAGCAGTTTGAACTCGGTGTTGGTGAGGTGGATGCTCTCTCCGGCTCGCGAGACTTCACGGCTGTCCTCATCCAGGGTGAGGTCATCGACGACGAGTACGGAGCCGGACCGCCTGGCTGCGTCACTGCAGCGGCGGACGAGCCCGCGCAGCCGGACCACGACTTCTTCGAGGCTGAACGGCTTGGTGACGTAGTCGTCGGCGCCGGCGATCAGCGCGGCGATGCAGTCCTCGACCGCGCCCTTCGAGGTCAGGAACAGGATCGGCGCGTCCGGCAGCTCTCGCCGTAAGCGCTCCAGAACCGTGAGGCCGTCCATGTCGGGCAGCATCGTCTCCAGGACGACGGCGTCGGGCCGGAACTCCCGGGCGGCCCGGATGGCACCGTGCCCGTCGCCCGCACTCCGAGTGCGCCAGCCTTCGTCACGAAGAGCCGCGCTCAGCAATTCGGTGATCGACTGATCAACGTCAACCACCAGTACGCGGACGAGGTTCTCGTCCGGCTCCAGCACCTTGTTGCGCCCCAAAGGCAAACTTGCATTCATGACGGACACTGTGTCGGCGTCCCCTGATCTGAGCGGCCCCCCTCGCAAATCGGTGACGAGTACAGGCCAATTCTGTGACATTGACACGGCAGCTGCAAGCCTTGGTCGTTCACGTGTCTGTGCAGGTCAGCACTGTCAACTTGGTTGCGGTTGGCCTGTGGGGTTGACTGTTCGGGTCGGTCGGGGAGGGCATGACGTGAGGCCGGGTCGGTGTCGCACAAGGGGGTTCCGGTTCCCAACAGGGGTCATCTCCCTCGAATTTCGACGTTCTGACCGGCTGACATATCAGGAATTCGCCGGCTGCGCCCCCACACTTCCTGGACGGCGCGGATTTTCTGCATCCGTGGGCTGACCGGGGCCGGTACCCATGCATCGGACGGCGGTGATCATTCGGCGGAGCCTGGCGGGCATCTCCGACACCGACGGCTCACGCTCTGACGTGTGCCAGGGGGCCTTCGGGGTTCGCGTGGCGCCTCTCCGGCTGCTCTGGAGGTACTGACAGACCTGGTGACGGTGTCCGCGTTGGCTGGTACTCCGGAGGCATGCGGTACTCAGATGGGGGCGGGCTGGCCGCCGAGCAGCGCAAGCGCCGCGAAGAGGTACGGATGCGGGCTGTCGGCCTCGATCGCGTCCCGCGAGGTGGTGCAAGCGATCACGCGCTCCGCCCTCCGGTACCCGGCTCGCGACAATCTCCCCGTCGGCGCGTCACGCGAAGTGGCCCGGTCAGACGCCGGGCGCGCCCAGTTGGTCGTAGTGCCCAGCGTGACCTGCGAGTTCCGGTCCGTTGATCGGCTGCACCACCCGGCGGGACGCCATCGTGCCGGCACTCGTCCGGGTGCGGAAACAACACCGCGAATCTCACGGCGAGTCACCCGCCAGCGGGATGCCGGCGGGGAGGATCGCATCGACAGTGCCGGTCACCGGTGGTTCCCCGTGCTGCCGGGGGTCCCGCCGGACTCGTTGCCGTGCGAGCGGGCCAGGGCAACCTGGTCGCGGGCGGCGGCCGCTAGCTGGGCAGCGTTTTCCTGGTGCTTGCGGTAGTCCTCGGCCGCCTGGGCCTGCAGTTGCTGAACGGTGTTGGTCACAGGGCCTCTCCCGCCCCACGAGCAGGTTGTCCGCCCCGCGGCCCTGGGCGTCGTCTCCTGTCCGATGTCATCGTCCACAGCCGCCGTGGGGAGGAGGCGGTGACGCATTCGGAGCAGCACACGGCGGCCCGGATGCCGGCGCGGGTGCGGACATTCCTTCGCTTCCAGCGGCCGCAGCAGCTGAGGCCGGGGCGGCGGTCGCGGTGATCTGCCCGGTCAGGGCATGGTGGTGCCAGGGAAGATGGCAGGGAGGGTCTCTCAGTGAGAGGCGCGCGCAGGGGATTCCGTGACCGGTACGGAGCGGGAATTCCGGCCGTCCGAAGAGGGTCGGAGGCAGGAACCTCCGGTCCTCTCGCCATACCTCCGCGCGGTAGCCGCCCACAGGGCGTCGGAGCCGACGCCGCGGTGCAGGGCCTGAGGCTTCAGTTCTCACCTGCGCAAACGTCAGGATCTACCGGGCATCGCACGAGAGTTCGTCTGCATATATCGCGTCAGCGATGCGGATCACCTCCTGGGGGTGAAGCGTCGCCAACACCGGCAGCGGCGTCAGCCACGCCCCCAGCGCGAATGCTTCCCCCATCAAGTGACCGGCCCGCGGCAGACCGACTACCTTTGCCACCTCGGTCAGCGCCCAGGCCTGCTGGCCCGGGTCGGCAATGGTCCGGGCGACATGCTCGGCGCTGGTGGCCAGTTCGCAGGCCCGCGCAGGGTCACCGGCCGCGGCCAGCGCCCTCGCCACCCCGACCAGCGCCCAGGCCCGCTGGTCCGGGTCGGCAATGGTCCGGGCGACATGCTCGGCGTCGGTGGCCAGTTCGCAGGCCCGCGCAGGGTCACCGGCCGCGGCCAGCGCCCTCGCCACCCCGACCAGCGCCCACACCTGCTGATCCGGGTCGGCAATGGCGCGGGCAAGTGCTTCGGCCCGCGCAGGGTCACCGGCCGCGGCCAGCGCCCTCGCCACCCCGACCAGCGCCCACACCTGCTGATCCGGGTCGGCAATGGTCCGGGCGACATGCTCGGCGTCGGTGGCCAGTTCGCAGGCCCGCGCAGGGTCACCGGCCGCGGCCAGCGCCCTCGCCACCCCGACCAGCGCCCACACCTGCTGATCCGGGTCGGCAATGGCGCGGGCAAGTGCTTCGGCCCGCGCAGAGTCACCGGCCGCGGCCAGCGCCCTCGCCACCCCGACCAGCGCCCACACCTGCTGATCCGGGTCGGCAATGGTCCGGGCGACATGCTCGGCGTCGGTGGCCAGTTCGCAGGCCCGCGCAGGGTCACCGGCCGCGGCCAGCGCCCTCGCCACCCCGACCAGCGCCCACACCTGCTGGCCCGGGTCGGCAATGGTCCGGGCGACATGCTCGGCGTCGGTGGCCAGTTCGCAGGCCCGCGCAGGGTCACCGGCCGCGGCCAGCGCCCTCGCCACCCCGACCAGCGCCCACACCTGCTGATCCGGGTCGGCAATGGCGCGGGCAAGTGCTTCGGCCCGCGCAGAGTCACCGGCCGCGGCCAGCGCCCTCGCCACCCCGACCAGCGCCCACACCTGCTGGCCCGGGTCGGGGAGGTTGTGGGCCGGTGCTTCGGCCCGGTCGGGTTGGCCGAGGGCAGCCCACACCGCGGGGAGGCCGGCAGGGATGCGGGCGTTGCGAGATTCGAGCCGGCTGCGCTGGTGGGACAGTCTGGCCAGGGCGTACAGGTCCGGTTGCGGGCTGGCCAAGAGCAGGTCCTGGCAGGTTTTGATCTCGGCGAGGGCGGCGGTGTCGCCGCCGGAGAGCTCGAGCATCCGGTCGTGGCGTGCTGAGCCGAGGGCCAGCAGGGTCAGGCGGTGGCTGTCGCCGGTGACGGCCAGCATGCGCGGGTAGCTGGTCAGCAGGTATTCGGGTGTGTGCGGAGGCCACGGCAGGCCATCGGTGGGGGTGCGGTAGCTCTCTGCCCAGGCGTGCAGCCGGTCCCGGTAGTGGGTCAGGCGGTCGTGGCCGAGGTAGTGGCAGGCGGCGCTCTGGAGTTCTTCGTGGCCGAGCAGGTACACCTGCGGCCCGTCGTCCGCGAAGGCCGGGAGCCGGCGGGTGATGATGCGCCCGGCCACGGAGTGCAGGATCTCTTCCACGGCCACCAGGTCCGCACCGGTAAGCTCCCGCAGGTCGGGGATGGACAGACCGCCGCGGGCTGCGGTCAGCAGGCCTAGCAGATCCTGCTCGAGGGGGCCGCCCTTGAGAAGGCACGCAGCGACGGCGGCTTCCTCCGGCGACTCTGGGTTCCTGGTCATGGTGATGGGCCTTTTCACGTTCAGGAGGCCTGGTCCGCCCCCCCTCGGGGGACCGGCGGGGCGGACCAGGCTGTCATTGGGGCGGTCGGGAGCGACCGCCGAATGGCGGGCAATCAGTCAAGTCCCCCGGCAGCGGCCGGGTACGGACGACTCGGCCGCCTGTCCTTGCCGTGATGGCGGAATCACTTGGGTTCGAGAACGTGCTCTTCCAGGTGCATGTTCTTGAAGATTTCGTCCGCCCGGCCCAGCTGGGTCCGAGTGATGCCGCGGAGCCATTCGCCCTTCTCACCACTCTGATGAATGTACAGGTAATAGTGTTCGGAGGTTCCCTTGGGACGTACCCATCGTCCACCCTTCACTTCCGACATACCCTCTGTATAGCCGTCCTTGGTGATCCTGCGCCCGTTCCAATTGGCCGCACCCTCACCGTAGTCCGGCATGACCGCCTGCCAAACGGCGTTCTTCCCGTTCTCGGGCTTACGCAGCCTCCCCCACACTTTGGTGTCGAGAATACTGAAAGCCACGTACTGCTCGTCTTCCGTCGAAGCGCGTTGGTCCGAATCCACGACGTCACCCGCATGCGGGAAAAGCTTCTGCACCTGAGGACGGGCGCCGTCCGACTTGTCAGGATCTGACAGCACCTGATACAGGGAGGGAATCATCTGGGCCAGGTCGGCTCCCTTGACCCCGCCTGCCAGATCATCGCCGGTGACCAATTGAGCCGGGGTGACCGGAAGCCATTTCACCACCAGATCGGCGATCGGCTGAAAAGCGATCGCGATCAGGTCCTGGCCGAATTCAGGCTTGTATTCCATCATGCGGAACTGATCCGCCGCATTGCCCAGGAGTTCACCCTCCATGAGTGCATCCCGAAGGCTTTCCTTCGCATCCTTGGCGAACTCCGTGAGAGCTTCTCCCATCGCCTCCTTCAGGGGTTTGCTCGATGATGCCGCACTGCTGATGCGCTCCTTCATCACCTCTATCCGTCGATCCAGCCATGCGGATACACAGGACTGGATTCCCGCACTGATAAAGGTCCAACCCGGGATGGTCTCACCGGCGATTCCGATCGCCAGCATCGCCGTCTCGACATTCGCCTTGATCCTGACATTGAGGAACTTTGCCATCATCAGTGGATCACTGTCGAACTCCGCGAATACCGAATCCACCAGATTGTCTTCGGAGTACTTTTCCTTGGCGTCGGCCAGGTACTTCGCGACGGCAGCGCGGTCTGCCGCATCCCGCAGGAAATTGACCAGCCCCGGAATCCAGCCCAGGCCAGGCGGGGCGAACCCGCCGCCGAAGCCGACGGCAAACTTCGCCGCTGCGTTGATCTTCTCGACCCTCTCCATCTCGGAGGTCTTGTTCTTCGTGAAGTACGCATCCAGGGCCGCGCTGGTGATAAGCGCCGGGATCTCCTTATGGACGTCTTCCATGTCCTGAGAAGCCTGCCTGATGACTTCCATCCAATTGGCCGCATTCACCTGGGCATCGAGGACTTCCTTGCGCTTGGAAGCCAGGTCCCCGGCACTCTGCAGCCCCTGCTTGGCCCTCTCGAGCTGCTCCAGATTCTGCACGATCTTGGTCAGGTCATTTTCGATGCGCCCGACATAAGCACCGATACTGAGAAACTCGAAATCCTTGATACCGGCCAGGAAGAGCTGAGCCTGCTCCACGTGCTCCTTACGGTACTTGTACTGGTCCAGCACGTAGTCCATCACCGCGACAAGGGCATGCGCATCCTCTGTTAACCTCTCCGTCACGGCGGCCTCGGCTACACTCTTCGCCGACTCCGTCGAGAGCCCTTCATGGTCGTGCAGCAGCTGCGCGTACTCCGCGATTACGGCCTCGCTGTGCTTAGCGAGGGCGCCGGTCTTGTACTCCTCAGAAAGCCGCCTTACCATTTCGCGCCCGAGGTCGACCTTCTTGGCTTCTTCCACCTTTGGATCGAGATGAAAATTCGCCATCTCGATGCTGGAGTTTTCAGTCATGGGAATGCCTCTCCTTCGCTTCATGGCCGTTTTCCGCAGGCCGAGAGCCCTCGCAGGCCAGATAGATCGATTCCATTTGACGGAGATTCCGGAGCCAGCTTGTTTTCGCCTCTCCGCTTCGTCGTACGAACACGCTAACGCGAAGCTCCTTCCCGATGGAAGGAGGTCCCTATTAAGGATTGCCTGTGAAACCCTTCCGGCCGAGTACTGATCTATTGATCAGAAGCGGTTCGGTTTCCGGGTCGTTGAAGGGGGGAGCGATCTGGTGGGGGATGCGCGGCATCTGTCGTCGGCAGCGCAGGGGACCCTGCGGCTGCGGGCGATGGCCACGTGGGTGGCGGGGCGGGACCGACGCCACCGGAAGCGCCGGGCAGGCCGCCGCGGCCGGACGGCCCAGACCGCTCGGTGAACCCTGGCTATTCAGCGGAATTGGGCGACCTGACGCCCCGATAGCAGAAAGGTGCCGTTGACCTGCAAGGATGTGAGTGTCGAAGTCATATCCGCCGCAGAAGTCAGGGCACCTTTCTGGTGATTGAGCGTACCGGGTGGGACCGTCGGCTGTCCGTGGTGGCTGATTGGGAAGCGGCTGGTGGGGCATGCCGGGGCGGTGCTGCTGCGCCGGTGTGCGGACCGCACGGGACTGACGGACGCGCTGGCGAAGGTGCTGCCGTCCAGCACCGTGGCCGGCTGGCGGGATCGTGCGGCAGTGCTGGTCCAGCTCGCGGTCGCGATCGTGCTCGGGGCAGCGAGCCTGCCGGAGGCCGAGCAACTCCAGTTACATCACCGGCCGTTGTTCGGGTCCGCGGCCTCGGACTCCACCGCCCGCCGGATGCTGGCCGCACTCGACGAGGCGAGCCTGGCGGGGATCGCGAAGGTGCGGGCGCGGGTCCGCCGGCACGTGTGGAGCCTGCTGCATCTGCGGCCGGGCGGCTTCCCGTGGCTGACGGTGACGGGCAAGCGGCTGACCGGCTGGATCGTCATCGACCTCGACGCCACCGTCATCACGGCCGCATCGAAGAAGGCCGGGGCTGCGGTCACCTTCAAGAAGACGTTCGGGTTCCATCCGCTGGCCGCGTGGTGCGCGAACACCACCGAGTCCCTGTCCATGCTGCTGCGGCCGGGGAATGCCGGGGCGAACACGGTGGCTGACCACATCGCCGTGCTCAGCGAGGCGCTCGCGCAGATCCCCGGCTCCTCGGCCGCGAAGATCCTGGTACGGGTGGACGGCGCCGGGGTCACCCACGGGCTGCTGGAACACCTGGAAGCCCTGAACACCACGCGGCGCACGGTCCGCTACACCGTCGGCTGGAAGATCACCGACGCCGACGAGCAGGCCATCGCCAAGCTGCCCGAAAGTACCTGGGAGACCTCCCTGACACAGGACGGCAGCCTCCAGGAGGGCTACTTCGCCGCGGAACTGACCGGGCTGAACACCCGCGAGGGCTGGCCGGAGAAGGTACGGCTGATCGTGCGCCGTGTCCGCCCGTCCCGGCGGCATCTGAAGAAGCTGACCGCGTTCGAGCAGAAGACCGGATGGCGCTACTGCATCACCGCGACCAACATCCGCCACATGCGGGGCATCGCCGGCTCGGGCCACAGCCAGTTCCTGGACGTCCTGCACCGCTCGCACGCGGGGGTGGAGGACCGCGTGCGCACCAACAAGGCCATGGGCCTGGACAACCTGCCCTCCGCGGACTGGGCGGTCAACCGCGGCTGGATGCTCGCCGCCAACCTCGCCAGCGACCTCGACGCGTGGGTGCGGCTGCTGGCCCTGCACGACTTCGACGGCCTGTCCGGCGCAGCGCCGGACACCATGCGCTTCCGCCTCTACCACCTGCCCGCCCGCTTGGCGGACCACGCCCGCCGCCGCTGGTGAGCATCTCGGCACTGTATCCGAGACACCTCGTGCACAAATGTACGATCGCTTGCATGGAATTCCGGCCGACCGTCTTCGACCATCCCGACGCCGTCAAGCTCAACGACGAGGTCCAGCTCGAGTACGTCGCACGCTACGGCGGAGACGAAGGCGACGCGACTCCGCTCGCCGCCGAAATGTTCGTCCCGCCGCGCGGGCTCTATCTGCTCGCGTACGACGAACGGGGGCTGCCGGTGGCCACGGGTGGCTGGCGCAGCCAGGACGAGAACGACGAGGGGTACTCGGACGGCGACGCCGAGATCAAGCGCATGTATGTGGTGCCCGCGGCACGCGGCCTCGGCCTCGCCCGGCGGACGCTGGCGCTGCTGGAGGCCGACGCGCGTGCGGCGGGGCGCAACCGGATGGTGCTGGAGACGGGCACGGAGCAGCCCGAGGCGATGGCGCTCTACACATCGAGCGGCTATGAGGCATGCACGAAATTCGGCCACTATCGCCACACCGACCTGAGTCGCTGTTTCGCGAAGCCGCTCAGGTGAGACGCGCGCCTGAAGGCGCTCTTTGCGTGCATCGCCCACGAACCGAGAATGTGACGCGCTCCTGACAGAACCGGTGCCTCCGTGGCACTCTGCCTCACGCACGGCATTCCGCACCGCTCTCATCCCCCACCTGCCCCGGCAGAAGGAGACATGCGTGAGACGCCATCGCACAGCCGCAGGGATTCTGTTATCCGTCGGAGCTCTGCTCACCGGCGGCCTGACCACCGCCGCCACAGCCAACGCCGCCGACTCCGCCGCAGCCCCCGTGCCGGCCCGTGGCGCATCGGCCGCCGAGCAGCAGCAGGCCCGCGCCTTCTGGACCGCCGACCGCATGCGCGGCGCCACCCAGCTCGACCTGCTCCTCACCCCGAGCCAGGCGAAGAAGCTCAAGGCACCGAAGTCGACCGGTCATCCGACCGCCGTCGCCCCGACGGCCGCCACCGCCTCCTCCTCGGCATCCCCGCTCTCCCCGTCCGGCGCAGCCGCTCCGAACGCCTTCCCGCAGACGGGCGGCGCCTGGACCGGCGGCGGCGCCGTGGTGAAGACCTCGGGGCGGGTGTTCTTCACCTTCCAGGGCCGCACGGCATCCTGCTCCGCCAATGCCGTGACCAGCCAGAACGCCAGCACGGTCATGACCGCCGGGCACTGCGTCAAATACCAGGGCAGCTGGCACACCAACTGGATCTTCGTGCCCGCCTACGCCAACGGTCAGGCGCCCTACGGCCAGTGGACCGCCTCCAAGACGCTGACCACTCCGCAGTGGGAGGCCACGGAGGACATCAACTACGACATCGGCGCCGCTGTCCTCGCCCCGCTGAACGGCCAGAAGCTCACCGCGGTCACCGGTGCGCAGGGCCTCCAGTTCAACGGCGGCTACAACCAGAAGATGTACGCCTTCGGCTTCCCGGCCGCATCCCCGTACGACGGATCGAAGCTGATCTACTGCAGCGGCAACAGTTCGAAGGACTGGCTGTTCACGCAGGACCACGGGGTCGCGTGCAACATGACCGGCGGATCCAGCGGCGGCCCCTGGTTCGCCGGATTCAACGAATCGACCGGCACCGGCCTCCAGGCTTCAGTGAACAGCTTCGGGTATATCTTCATCCCGAACCGCATGTTCGGCCCGTACTTCGGCAACGACGCGAAGACGCTGTACGACAAGGCGCAGGTGTCCTGAGGACCTCGGCGCCCGAGGACGTGCGGACCTGAGAACCTCGGCAACCGACAGGCGCAGCAGGCCGGTGGGAATCCGTTTCCCGCCGGCCTCACCTTTGGGCAGGTGTCAGGCACCCGCCGGCGATCCGAACCCGGTCATCACCGTACGGGCGATATCGAGCGTGAGCCGCTGCCAGGGGTCACGCGGATCGCGCCCGGTGAGCTCGCGGATGCGGCGCAGTCGGTAACGCAGGGACTGCGGGTGCAGATGCAGGGCACGGGCCGCGGCGGTGGCCGATCCGGTGTCGACGTACGCGGTCAGGGCCACCAGCAGATGCCGCTGCCCGGCGTGGGCGAGGGGACCGAGGACGAGGCGGCCGATCCTGTCGGGGGCCGCAGCGGGGTGCCCGGCCAGCAGGGCGAGTACATGTGCGTCCGCCTCCGTCAGGATCCGTTCCGGATGATGGGCGTGCGCGGGAGCGGTGTCCAGGGCATCCGAGGCGAGGCGGTGGGCGACGGCGATCCGGTCCAGGCTCTCGCCCCCGACGGCGCAGCCGCGCCAACCGCGTTCGCGCAGGGCTCCGGGGGCGCCGCCGATGGCGTCGGCGGGCAGCAGCAGTACGGCGCGCGGCCCTCGGGTCGTCGCGAGCGACGTACTCCCGCCGGTGCGCGGCGTGGTGAGTGCCGCGAGCAACCCGCTCGCCGCGTCCTGAGTCAGGTACGGCCCGCCTTCCCGCACTCCCGACCCGCCAGGCCCGCCAGGCCCCGTCGGCTCGATCAGCCCCGTCGGTTCGACCGGCTCGGCCACCAGCAGGCAGTAGGGGTCCGGAAGTTGGATATCCAGCCGGACCGCCCGGTCGGTGAGCGCCCCGACCGACGCGTGGCGCCCGGCGATCAGATCGTCGAGCAGCAGCCGCAGGGCCCGGTCGCGGTCGCCCGCCAGATGCTCGCTGGCCGTCGCGTACGCCGTGGCCATCACCTCTGCCAGCGTGTCGAGCGCCGCCAGCAGCTGTCGGGTGAGCGCGAAGGCGTCCCCTGCCGTGAGCCGGGGCGCATGGGCGGCGATCTCGTCCACGACCACCGCTGCCGCCACCCGGTAGGCGCGCAGCACGGCCTGCACCGGACGGCCGTCGGCGGCGCGCGCCGCCGCGATACCGCGGAACCGCCTCAGATCCGCGGGCCCCAGCTCGCCGCCGTCGGCCCACAGCCGAAGCAGCCGCTCAAGCGCCCAGGCCGCGATGGCGCGCAGTTCAGGGAGTCTGCTGCCGTCGAGCGCGGTGTACGCGGGGACCTCCCGGTGCACCGCGTCGACAATCCGCTGCACCACCCGCTCGGCCGCCCGTGGATCGGCGACCAGCTCGGCCGCGACCCGTTCCCGCTCGCTTATCACCTGGTGATAATCGCAGCGGCTCGATGTGCGCACCACCCTGGCCGCGTATGGACGCCTCTTGTCACTGTCGCCAGGATCGGCATGCACAGCACCACGCACTTGCCCACCACCCTCAGCGGCTCTCAACGACGAGAGGCAGACCGTACATATGGCCACGCACTGGGCAGACTTCCAGTACGAGATCTATCTCAACGGCATGACGGGGGCCGTACCCCGGCTGCCCACCGATCTGAGCAGGCTGGAGGAACTGGCCGAACACCGCCTCGGCCCCGGCCCCTTCGGCTATGTGGCGGGCAGCGCGGGCAACGGCAGCACCGCCCGGGCCAACCGTGCCGCGCTGGACCGGCGGCGTGTCGTGCCGCGGATGCTGCGGGACGTGCACGAGCGCGACCTGTCGGTGGAGCTGCTGGGGCGGGAGATCCCGGCACCCCTGGCGCTGGCTCCCGTGGGGGTGCTGTCGATCATGCACCCGGACGCCGAGTGCGCCGCGGCCCGCGCCGCGGCCGCGCGCGGGGTGCCGTACATCCTGTCGTCGGCGTCGAGCACACCCATGGAGCAGGTCGCCGAGGTCATGGGTGACGGCGAGCGGTGGTTCCAGCTCTACTGGGCCAAGGACCGCGAGGTGACCGCCAGTTTCCTGGCGCGGGCCAAGGCAACCGGATTCACGGCGCTGTTCGTCACCCTGGACACCCCGCTGCTGGCCTGGCGTCCGCGCGATCTCGACCAGGCCTATCTGCCGTTCCTGCACGGGGTCGGCACCGCCAACTACTTCAGCGACCCGGCCTTCCTGGCAGGTCTCGCCAAGCCCGTGCACGAGGACCCGAACGCGGCCGTGACGCACTTCGTGGGCATGTTCGCCGATCCCGCCAAGACCTGGCCGGACCTGGCCTTCCTTCGGCAGCACTGGGATGGGCCGATCGTCCTGAAGGGGATCCTGCACCCCGACGACGCACGGCTCGCGGCGGACGCGGGCATGGACGGTGTGGTGGTCTCCAACCACGGCGGACGACAGGTCGCCGGGTCGGTGGCCGCCGCGGACGCGCTGCCCCGCGTGGCGGCGGCGGTCGGCGACCGGCTCACCGTGCTTTTCGACAGTGGCATCCGCACCGGTGACGACGTGTTCAAAGCCCTGGCACTCGGCGCCCGTGGGGTTCTGGTGGGCCGCCCGTACGCCTACGGGCTCGGACTTGACGGCCAGGCAGGTGTGGAGCATGTCATCCGCTGCCTGCTCGCCGAGTTCGACCTCACGCTCGCCCTGTCCGGTCATTGCCACCCCACCTCACTCAGCCCCGACGACCTCGTCTGCGACGACCCCGTGGAGGAATCCGCATGACCGCCACCACCCCGCCCTCTCCCGCCTCCGTATCCACCGGGAAGAACATCCTCGCTGTGGTCCCCCCTCATATGGGCGGCCGTGCCGCGGGAGCCGCGCTTGCCGGGCTCGTCCCCGGGGCCGATGTCAAGGTCGTGGAGGCCACGGACGAGGACCCCACCGCCCTGCACGAAGCGCAGGTCATCATCACCGGCCTGGCACCGGTCACCGCGGAGCACATCGCCGCAGCGCCCTCACTCGAACTGGTGCAGTGCGCGAGTCACGGCTACGACTACGTCGACAAGGACGCGGCACGCGCCCGTGCCATCCCCGTCTGCAACATCGGCTCCAGCGGCGCGGAACGGCAGAACGTCGCCGAGCAGGTCTTCGCCCTGATGCTCGCTCTGGCCAAACAGCTGGTCCCGGCCCACACCGCCCTTGCGGACGCCGACTGGGCCCTGCCGCGGCTCCAGCAGTCGATCACCGAACTGTCCGGCAAGACCCTCGGCATCGTCGGCCTGGGCCACATCGGCCAGGAAGTCGCCCGCCGCGCGCTCGCGTTCGACATGACCATCGTCTACACCGGTCCGCGCCGGGTCTCACCGGAGATCGAGACCCGCCTCGGCAGCGCCCGGCACGTCCCCTTGGACGAACTACTGCGCAACTCCGACTACATCAGCCTCCACGCGCCGCTGAACGACGAGACACGACACCTGATCGACACCGATCGCCTCAACCTCCTCAAGCCCACTGCCTTTCTCATCAACACCGCCCGCGGCGCCCTTGTCGACCAGGACGCCCTCGCCGACGCCCTGTCGGCCGGTGGCCTCGCGGGCGCCGGAATCGACGTCTTCGACCCCGAGCCCCCTACAGCCGCCCTGCGTCTGCTGAAGGCACCGAACGTGGTGCTGTCGCCCCACGTAGGCGGTGCCACCCGGGAGACCCTGGTCCGTATCGCCCTGGCGGCGCTCCAGAACGTCATCGACTACCTGGACGGCAAGCCACCGCGCGATGTGACTCCCTGACTCCAGTGGGGCGCCCACGTCACACGACCGGTCCCGGGGATCCCTGGTCGAAGCAACCCGAGCCGGTCCCGAGACCGCCCTGGTGAAGGAGCCGAGCCGGTCCGGGGGCCGCCCTGGCGGAGGGACCCGGGCCGGCCCCCGTGCGGGTCAGGGCAGCGGAACCCGGCGAGCCGCCGGCCGGATCGCACAGCAGTCGCCGGACCTCTGTGGCCGTCTTCGCCGTCTTCGCGGTCACCTCGTCCCCTCCGCTCCTCGCCTCAAACGCTGCCCATGGCACGGTCCAGCGCGATCTCGACGAGTATGCGATCGGGGTCGGGGCCCGGCGTACGGCCGTATCTCTCCGCATACCGCGCCACGGCATCGGCGACGGCTTCAGGCTCGGTGCGGATGCGCGCGACGCCTTCCAGTGTGGCCGACCGCGCCCAGGCCGAGAGCGGCTGGTACGGGCACTACATGCAAGTCCTGCGATGGTTCCTCGCCTACAACGGCATAGACGAGGGTCAGGCCCGGGAGATCGTCGAGAATGCGGTCGGCGGCCGGTTCGGCAGTTGGATCGCGCCTGACGTTCCGGTGGTCGACGCGGTGAGCTCTCGGTTCGCCAGCGGCATGGGCGAATATGGGCTCGCGGGCTCGTGGAAGTGGCGTGGATGATGGCGCCGTGACGAACATCAGTGACGACCACGTGAAGGTCCACTTCCGGATGGACATTGACGAGGACGGCTGGCCGCCGGCGAGCGTAGAGAGCCTGTGGGCCGTGGACCTCGGCGACGGCACCGTGCGGCTGGACAACACCCCATGGTTCGTCCGTGGCGTCGCCAGCGACGACATCATCCGGGTTGAGATCGACGATGAGGGCATCCGCTGGGCTGGAGAGACGGTCCGACCTTCGGAGAACTGCACGATCCGGCTGATCGTGCTCAAGGACGGCGGATCAGCCGCAGCCCGGCAGAGCGTTCTGGAGATCTTCCACAAGCTCGGCACGACAGGCGAAGGCATCGAGAGATTCCGGATGGTCGCACTGGATGTCCCGCCGGGGGCGGACCTGCCGCGGATCCGAAAGCTTCTGGAACACGGTGCGGCGGAGGGCTGGTGGCATTGGGAAGAAGGGTGCGTTACCGCTGCTTGGAGGTCCACGGCCACGGACTGAGCGGCCGCGTGTGCAGCCGGAGGGCCGCCGAGGTCTCTGTCAGCGGCGCCGTGGATGATCGGGCGCATGACATATGGTTCCCGAGAGGCCCTTCGATCCCTCGCCTTGCAGCACCTGTCGCCCGAGGATGCCGAGAAGTGGCTCGGTCTGCTTCGCCCTGGCGTGCGTCTTGAGGTAGCGACTGGCACTGACGACGCTGTGGGTCGACTTGGCGGCCTCCCCACCTTGCCGGCCATCGCGGAGTGGCCTGAGTGGGAGGGGCATGGGCCGCTCTCCTTCGTCGCCTCGATCGACTGCGCGCGTCTGCCGAGGGCCGCGTTGGACATCGATCTGCCCGAGGCGGGAACGCTGCTGTTCTTCTACTTCGACGGTCAGCTGGACGACGGCGAGGCCCTCGTTCTGACCGAGGACCAGGAGAGCTGGGTGGGCGCCCGTGTGCTCTACGTGACGGCCGACGAGGAGGTGGCGGAGCGTGGGGCGCCTGCCGGGCTGAAGCCGTATCCGATGGTGTCGCTGACCGCCCGGGAGGAGATGACGGCGACCATGCCCTGGCATCCGTCCGTCCGCGCTGCCTTCGCTCCAGGTGCCCCTCTTGGGAACCGCTACGACCATCCCGTCTGCTCGCAAGAGTTCCTGGACGCGCTGTGGGACCTCGACAACGAGGTAGGGCACCAGATCGGCGGCCACGCTCACTCGGTGCAGAACCCGGTGGAGATCGAGATCGCGGAGGCGGTCCTGGACGGTGAGGTGTCCTGGGACGACGCTCGGCTGTCCGAGGAGGCGGGCAACTGGGTGCTGCTGGCGCAATTCGACAGCGAGGACGCCGCGGACATGATGTGGGGCGATGCCGGAGCCCTGTATTGGCTGATCCGCCCGGAGGACCTGGCCGAGCGGCGCTTCGAGCGGGCGATGTTCACCTGGCAGTGCAGCTGATGGCCGCGATCCCTCCCGCCTGGGGAGTCCAGTACACGCTGAGCCTGCCGGATGAGGATGCTGCGCGGGCTGCCGCCGCCGAACTGGCCGGGATGGGTCACCGTCTGACGGCAGTACGGGTCCACGATCACTTCCGGTTCGTCCCGTCGAGCTTCTGGTACGGCAAGCCATCGATGGATCCCGAGTTGGAAGGGTGGTGGCAGGTCTCCTCGTTGGCCGTCTACAGCGGGCACGAACGCATGGTTCTCGAGCCGTTCCTTCGGAGTGAACGGATTCGGGTGGCGCAAGTGGCCCGTGCCCACGGCGGTTTTCAGCAGGGAGGCAGCGAGGGGCATGCCGCGACCCTGGAAGGCGTCTTCACACGGGACGGCCTGGTCCATGAGCAAGCCGGTGCCGAGGTCACCCCTCCCGTTCCTCTGCCCGAAGATCCCGCATCTCCTCCGGCCGGCCCGCCGTGGAAGTGCGGCGGAGTCGGTGCGCCCGCAACGGTGGTCCAGGCCGTGGTGGCGGTCGCAGAGCGCATGTACGGCAGCGCGGAGGACGCGCCGGATGCCGTGTCCTGGCTGCTCGATGAAGAGTTCGCGTTCGGCGAGCCCTACGGGACGACTGGCGAATTCCTCGGCGATCTCGCGGATGCCGTCGCTCACCAGGGCACCTGCACCGACACCACGGTCGAGGCAGTTCCCTTCCTCACAGAGCTGATCTGCGACAACGACATCGCTCCTGGCAGCCAATTGGTTCTGCTCTGCGACCTGTTGCGGTTCGCGGCTTCGGGGCCGGCGGCAGCAGTCTCCCTCGCCGACCGCATCACCGCGCTCGGGGGCATCTGGGAGGAGTCCGCTGCCGAGTACCTGACACGGCGCGCCATTGGCAGGGAGCTACCCAGGCTGTGGTCCCGCCGGGGCGACGAGAGAGATGCAGTTCAGTTCGCGCTCGCAGCCCTCACGGCGCTCTGTGGCGTCCATGACCAGTGCGTACTCTCGGATCTGGCCGCGTTCCCGGCTCCGGCAGGCAGCTCCCGCGCCGACATCGTGGCGCTCGTGGCAGCACTGCTCAGTGGGGACCGGGAAGGCTCGGTAGCTGCACTGGACCGGCTGGCTTCCTGGCGGCCGAGCGTTGCCGAGAAGGCCGCCAGCCCGAACGTGGATCTTCAGAATCTAGGCATGTCCATCCTTCCGGATCTCGTCCTCGAAGACGTGGGGCCAGGGATCAGAGAGGAACATAACCGCTGACAGCCGGCCAGTGACCGTTTCCTGTCAGCAAGCGGAGTGACCATCGACCGGTTCGTCCTGTCCGGGCTGGCCGGCCGGCCCGGAGGCACCATCCAGTCGTGCCGTTCCTGGCTTCGCCGTACGCGGGAAGCGGTGGTGTGGGTTCAGCGGGGCGAGGCCCCGCCGATCCGGATCAAAGCCGACCGTTCGCCCCGGCCCCCGTACGAGGAGCACGAGCTGGCGGCTCTGCGCCGGTGGGTCGAACTGCTACCGGGCAGGGCCCGGCTGGACGGTCTCGCCCTGACGGCTATGGCCGCCGGGTGCGGACTGGCCCCCGGCGAGCTCCGCGCGGTACGCGGCCGCGATCTGCGCGCCCTGCCGCAAGGTGTGGTGCTGGTCGACACGCCATGGCTGAACCGGCTGGTGGCCTGCCGCGCGGAGTGGGAAGAAACCCTCGCCGAACTCGGCGAACTGGCCGAAAATGCCTTCCTGTTCCGCCCGGGAAGGAAGGCCGAGGCCGCGAAGAACCTGGTCAGTTCGTGGTCGCTCCGGCACCGCCCGCACGCGGGGCTGCCCCGACTTGAGGCACGTCGGCTGCGGACCACCTGGATCGTGAGCCTGCTGCGGCAGCGCATCGACCCCGTGCTGATCGCACAAGCGGTGGGAATGGGCTCGGCAGCAGCCCTGGGCCCCTACTTCCACTGGGTCCCCCCGCTCTCCCCTGAACAGGCGGCCGACCTCCTGCGGAGCTCGCGCCCGTGATGCGGCGTCAGCAGGACCTGGGCGATGCGGACGCACGGATCCGGTTGCTGCGCCCCAAGCCGCCACTGAGCGGGGCGATGAGGATCCCCAGCTCCAAGGTGGGCCAGCTGCTGACCCTTCTGGACCGCTCGGGTGTTCCCCAGGAGTTGGAAGAGCTCTTGGGGGACCGGCCCGGCCCCAAGGGGATCCGCCCCCGTGTGGTGCTGGCCGGACTGCTGCTGTCGGTCTACTACACCGGCCGCGCCACCGTCACCGACGCATGGCGATGTCTGCACTACAGTCTGGAGCCCCGGGCCCGCTCGTGGCTGGACATTCCCGAACATCCGCCCAAGGGCCCCTACCAGCGCATTGCCACCAGCAGGCGCCTCTACCGGGGCCTGGACGCCATCACCACCGCGCTGGATCCGGTGCGCCACGACCGCCGCTCCCGACTGCCCCTGCGGCACGCCGACTTCCACGTCGCACTGTGGAAGACCCCTGAGAGCCGCGCCGCCGCCGACCGCCTTCAGCACCTGGTCAACCGCCTGGTCCTGCCCACCCTCCGCATGGCTCAGCAGCGCGGGCACCTGTGTGGCTGGAACGGCGACGTCGGCATCGACGCCACCGGCGTCCCCGTGATCGCTCGCCACGACAGCCCCTGGCGCGGCACCGCCTCCGTCGAGATCACCGCAGGCTGGCACGCCAAGGGCGGCACCGGAGAGAAGACCTTCGGCTACAGCGCCACCCTGGCCATCGCCGCCCACCACCGCGACACCGACGACAACCCGCCCAAGACGTACCCACAACTGTGCCTGGGCTTCGAGCTCGACACCCCCACCGTCCGCACCGGCCCCAACGCGGTCAACGTCCTCACCCAACTGGCCGGACTCGGCCTGCCCGCCGGCATCCTGGCCGCCGACCGCGCCTACACCAACTGCGCCGCCGCCACCTTCCAGACCCCCGTCCGACGACTCGGCTACCGGCTCGCCCTGGACTACAAGGTCAAAGAACGCGGACGACAGGGCAGCTGGCACGGAGCCCCGCTCGTCGACGGCTCGCTCATGTGCCCACTCACCCCCGCCCCGCTCATCGACGCCACCAACAGCGCCGACGACGACACCATCCGCGCCCCCAGCGACGCACTTGTCGAGAAGATCGAGGCCCGCGAGCCGTACCACTTCAAGCTCAAGCAGGGACCCGACGCCCGGGGAGCGATCCGCCTCCAGTGCCCGGCCGCCGGCCCGTCCCCCTCGGTCAACTGCGCCCGCCGCGACCGGCTGCGGCCCCGCACCCCCGCCACGATGCCCACCCGGATCGTCGACCTCACCACGCCCCGGGTTCGAACCGCCCACACGGCGACCCGCCCGACCGTCCAGATCCCCGACGCCGAACACTTCGCGCCGCCGCCGAAGAGGACGCTGCCCGAGGTGTGCTGCGTGGGCTCCATCACCGTGCCCGCCGACGCCGAAGCGGCCGACTGGCGCCTGGCCAAGTACCGCCAGGACGTCCACTACCTGCACACATCGTGGATCAACGCCTACCGGCCCATCCGCAGCCACAACGAAGGCGCCAACGGGCGCTTCAAGAGCGGGAAACTCGACATCGGCAACCCCAAACACCGGCCCGCCCCCGGCCAGGTCACCCAGGCACTTCTCCTCGCCGTCATGCTCACGATCGCCAACCTGACCCTCCTGGAAACCTGGCTCACAGAACGCGACGGCCCCGACGAACTCACCACCGTCGACTTCGACGCCAGCGGCCCCCTGCCGCCACGCACCGATCCCGATGTGCCGCATGCCCTGCCCACGGGACGCCCGCCACCGCCCCACACCCGCTGACCGAGCCTGCGCGGAACAACCCCACATCGTGGAAGCACGCCGATCACCACGATCGGCGTGCTTCATCGTGCCCGGAGACAGGTAAGCACGCGCAACACGCTCGCCACACCACCCCGCCACCCGCACGCAGACCTCCCGACGAGCCCAGAAACGACGAAATCCCGCCCGATCGAAGTGATCGGACGGGATCTCGTGAACCGTCTACGAGCTAACTCGTGAACAGCCCGTTGTGGACCTGAGGGGATTTGAACCCCTGACCCCCTCGATGCGAACGAGGTGCGCTACCAGTCTGCGCCACAGGCCCTTGCAACGAGTGAAACCTTAGCACCCCGATCGGGGTGCTTGGAAATCCGTTCCTGGCTGGTCACCCGAGGCCCGGTTCCCAAGGTAGCCGGGCCCTCGGTGAGGGTCACTCGTTGGCCGCGCGGGGGCGGTCGTCGTCGGCGTACTGGTCGAAGAGGGGGGTGCGGCCGTGGTCGCGGGTGCGGCGTGTCGCTGGGGTGGTCCGCTGGCGGGGCGGGGCGGGTGCGGGGGTGGGATCGGCCGTGGAGGAGCGGGAGGCGCTCCAGGTGTCCGGGTCCGTGACGTCGATTCCGCCGCCTGCACGCGGGGCTACGGGGGCGGTCACGTACGTGGGGAGCGGCACCGGCACCGGGTCCCAGCTGTCTCCGCGGGCGGGGCCCGGGTCGCGCTGCTGGTCGACCCACTCGGCGTGGTCGGTCTGCTCGACCAGGGCCCGGCGGCCCGCCTCCTGCGGGGAGATCCTGAGAGCCGGCTCCGGTACGGGGTGCTCCTCAGGCTGCTCGTCCACCTCCACGGCCGCGGGGGGCCGGAGGCGTGCGCCCTTCTCGCGCAGACGCTGCGCGGCTGCCTCGGCACGCCGGCGGTCCATGACGTAGACGTACCGGCGACGCTCCTGGGCCCGCAGATGGGCGATGTAGGCGCTGAGCAGGATCGCCGGAGCGGCGGGCGCCCAGAGGAAGCCGAGTCCGCCGACCGCCGCGACGATCGCGCCGATGGTGAAGGCGAGGAAGAGCAGCACCGTGGTGCGCCGACGACGCGCGAGGGCCTTCGAACGCCGGGCCCGTGCCGCGGCCGTCCCGCTGGGGCGCGGGCCACGTGCCGGAGGCTGGATGCGTGCCTCGGTGCGGGCCGGGGGCGCGGCGAAGGACCGGACGTCGACGGAACTCAGTGGGTCCGTCCCGGCGTCCGGTTCGGCGTCGGTGGTCGCCTCATCCTCCTCCGCGGGGCGATCGCGCAGCTCCTTGGCGTATCGACGCTCCATTCCCGCCCGCCCGGACAGGAGCCGGATGGCCGTGCTGAAGCGTTCCGTAGGACGTGCCTCGTTGAGCTCGTCCTGCCTGCGGAGCCACATGGGCACCAAGTAGGCGGCCCAGGCCCCGACGATGACTGCGTAAATGAGGCCGCTGCTGCTCACGCCTCTCACCGTAGAGGGGTTCGCGCGACGGCATCGGCCAATTGGCCCGGTGTGTCGCACGATCTGGCTGATATCACTGACTTTTTTTGTGATTCTTCAGATCGCATGACGATCGAGTGGCCCATAAATTCGAACAAGTTTTTTATTTCTCGCGGTGACTCATACGTCCCCGGTGCCAGCGGCGCAGCAGCCCCTCCGGCACCTCCTCGGCCGTGAGGGCGAAGACCAGATGGTCCCGCCACGCGCCGTCGATATGCAGATAGCGGGGCCGCAGTCCCTCTTCGCGGAATCCGAGTTTCTCCACGACCCTGCGGCTCGGCACGTTCTCGGGCCGAATACAGACCTCGATACGGTGCAGCCCGATGCCGCGGAAGCAGTGGTCGACAGCGAGCGCCACGGCCGTCGGCATCACCCCCCGGCCGGCGACGTCGCGGTCCACCCAGTAGCCGACATGCCCCGAGCACATCGAGCCCCAGGTGATCCCGGCCACCGTCAGCTGCCCGACCAGCCGACCCCGGTACTCGACCACGAAGGGCAGCATCCGGCCGGAGTGGGCCTCGGACCGCAGATGACGGACCATCTGTCGGTAGGTGGGGCGCTGTGCCATCGGCGCGCCTGGCGCGGGGGGCGGGATCGTCGCCTCCCAGGGGCGCAGCCAGTCCCTGTTGCGCTGGTTCACCTCGCGCCAGGCCCGTTGGTCGCGCAGCTTTATCGGGCGGAGGGTGACATCACCGTCCGTCAGGACCACGGGCCAGGTATGGGTGTTCAGAGCGAGCTCCCGGAACGGCCCGAGGTTCTCGCGTGGTCACCGCCGTGGATCTGGTCCACGGCGTGCGGCAGGATCCGGGCGAGGACGTCGAGCCCGTCCCGTACTCCGCCCGTCGAGCCCGGCAGATTGACGATCAGGGTCCTGCCGCCCGCGACACCGGCGATGCCGCGGGAGAGCGCCGCCGTGGGGACCTTGGCCAGTCCCTGGGCGCGGATCGCCTCGGGGATGCCGGGGATCTCGTAGTCGAGCACCCGGCGGGTGGCGTCGGGGGTTCGGTCGGTGGGGGAGACGCCCGTGCCGCCGGTGGTGAGGATGACGTCGTACGCCGCCGCGACACCTTCGCGCAGGGCCGCCTCGACCGGGTCGCCGTCGGGGACGACCGTGGGGCCGTCGACCGCGAAGCCCATCGCAGCGAGGCCCTCGGCGAGCAGCGGACCACCCCTGTCCTCGTACACACCGGCGGAGGCGCGGTTCGACGCTGTCACGACCAGTGCGCGCCTGCCGGGGCGGGGATCGGCGCTCACCGCCCGTCCTCCTCAGCGGCCTCCGGGCGCGACCAGTCGCCCGACTTGCCTCCCGTCTTCTCCTCGACCCTGACATCGGTGATGACGGCCGCCTTGTCCACGGCCTTCACCATGTCCACCACGGTCAGCGCCGCCACCGAGACCGCGGTCAGGGCCTCCATCTCGACACCCGTCCGGTCCGTCGTCTTCACGGTCACCCGGATCTCCACGGCATCATCGGCCACCGAAAGGTCCAGCTTCACGCCGGAGAGCGCCAGCGGATGGCACAGCGGAATCAGCTCGGGGGTGCGCTTGGCTCCCATGATGCCCGCGATTCGGGCGGTGGCCAGGGCGTCGCCCTTGGGTACGCCCTCACCGCGCAGCAGCTCCACGACGTGCGGCGCCACGAGGACCCGGCCGCTTGCGCGAGCGGTGCGCGCGGTGACGGCCTTCTCGGAGACGTCGACCATGCGGGCCGCCCCCGCCTCGTCGATGTGGGTGAGTCCTTGCTGCGCGCTCATTGCTGTGGCTCCCGGTCGCTGTGTGGTGAGACACCGTACCGCCACGATGCGGCGCTCAGCCGAGCAGCACTACCTCCGTCTCCGTGCCCGGCTCGACGGAGGTGACGGCCTCGGGGACCACGATGAGCGAGTCGGCCTGAGCGAGGGCCGCGACCAGATGGGATCCGCTGCCGCCGACCGGGGTGACGGTGCCCTTCTCCGCATCGTAGGCGCCCCGCAGGAACTGGCGCTTGCCGGCGGGGGAGGACAGTGCCTTGTCCGCGCGCAGCTCGGCCCGCACCCGCGGGCGGTGGATGTCGTCCAGGCCCATCAGGGTGCGAATGGCCGGGCGTACGAACAGTTCGAAGGACACATACGACGACACCGGATTGCCCGGCAGCGCCAGCAGTGGGGTGCGGTCGGGGCCGATCGAACCGAAGCCCTGCGGTTTACCGGGCTGCATGGCGAGCCTGCGGAAACTCACTCCCGTGTGCCGATGGTCCGTACCGTGCTCATCCGCGTCGGCCGGCCCGTCCGCGTCGGCGGTCCGGCCGGGCGTCGCGTCGCCGAGCGTCGACAGCGCCTCCTTGACGACGTCATACGCGCCGACACTGACCCCGCCCGTGGTGACCATCAGATCAGCGCGGACCAGTTGGTCCTCGATGGTGGCGCGCAATTCGTCCGCGTCGTCGGTCACCGCTCCGACGCGATAGGCGATGGCACCCGCATCCCTGGCCGCCGCGGTGAGCGCAAAGCTGTTCGAGTCGTAGACCTTGGCTTCGGCCAGCTCCTCCCCCGGCTGCACCAGCTCACTGCCGGTGGAGAGCACGACCACACGTGGCCGCGGGCGCACCCGGACGGCGCCTCGGCCGATCGCGGCGAGCAGACCGATCTGCGGAGGGCCGAGCACCGTGCCTGCCGGCAGGGCGAGGGCACCGGATCGCACATCGCTGCCGCGGGCCCGGACATGCGCCCTGGGGCCGACCGACCGGTGGATCCTGACCTCGCCACCGGCGCCTTCCGGAGCGTGCCCGGCCGGGCGCATGGCGGTGGCGGCTCCTTCGCCGGTGCCTCCGTCGGTCCACTCGACCGGTACGACGGTCTCGGCACCGGGCGGGAGTGGCGCACCGGTCATGATGCGGGCGGCCTGCCCAGGCCCCACTTCGCCACCGCCGCTGAGCCCGTCGCTGCCCGCCGCGACATCGCCGATGACCGTGAGGACGGCGGGGAAATCCTCGCCGGCACCCGCGATATCGGCCACCCGCACCGCGTATCCGTCCATCGAGCTGTTGTCGAAGGGCGGCAGATCGACGGGCACGGTGATGTCATCGACCAGGACGCAGCCCTGGGCATCGAGCAGTTGCAACTCGATGGGATCGAGCGGGCGGATCGTGGCGAGGATGTCCTTCAGGTGCTCGTCCACCGACCACACCGCGCTCGCGTCCCCCGCGCCCGCGGGCGCTCCCGTACGGTCCTTGGGGGCGCCACCCTGGCCGGCTGACGGCGTTGCCGTACTGCTCAAAGTGCTACATCTCCTCGGTGACGTAACGGCGAAGCCAGGCCCGGAAGTCCGGTCCCAGGTCCTCACGTTCGCACGCGAGTCTGACAATGGCACGCAGGTAGTCGCCACGGTCTCCGGTGTCGTAGCGGCGGCCCCTGAAGACGACACCGTGCACAGGACCGCCGAGCTTCTCGTCGAAAGCGAGCTTCTGGAGTGCGTCGGTCAGCTGGATCTCGCCGCCGCGACCCGGCTTGGTCTGCCGGAGTATCTCGAAGATGGCGGGGTCGAGCACATAGCGGCCGATGATCGCGTAGTTGCTCGGCGCCTCGGCCGGGTCGGGCTTCTCCACCAGTCCGGTCACCCGGACCACGTCGTCGTCTCCGGTGGACTCGATGGCGGCGCAGCCGTAGAGCCCGATCTGGGACGGCTCGACCTCCATGAGGGCGATGACACTGCCGCCCTCGCGCTCCTGGACTTCCACCATGTGGGACAGCAGCGGGTCGCGCGGGTCGATCAGGTCGTCGCCCAGGAGCACGGCGAAGGGCTGGTCCCCCACGTGCGGCGCCGCACACAGCACGGCGTGGCCGAGGCCCCTGGGGTCGCCTTGGCGCACATAGTGCATGGTGGCGAGGTCGCTGGACTCCTGCACCCTGCCGAGACGCTGGGCGTCGCCCTTGCGGCGCAGCGCCTCCTCCAGCTCGTAGTTGCGGTCGAAGTGGTCCTCAAGGGGCCGCTTGTTTCGGCCGGTGACCATGAGGATGTCCGAGAGGCCGGCCTCCACCGCCTCCTCGACGACGTACTGGATGGCGGGCTTGTCGACTACCGGCAGCATCTCCTTGGGAGTGGCCTTTGTCGCGGGCAGGAACCGTGTCCCCAGGCCTGCCGCGGGGATGACAGCCTTGCTGATCCTGGAGCTGTTCCTGTGCGACTCAGTCATGTGAAGCACCCTATCCGGTGACCTTGGAAGCAGGATGGGCGTCCCGATAACTTTCCCCTCATAAAGGCGTATTGACTGAGGTTTGCGAGGCCACCATGGAAGGCGATTCATCCGATCTGCCCGAAAAGGGCACCAAGAGCTCCTTGCGGCGCGAACTGCTCGACGCACGGCGCGGACTGACCCCCGAGGAAACGGGGGAAGCCGCCGCGGCTCTCGCCCGGCACGCGCTCGAACTCCCTGAGCTCACCTCTGCCCGAACCGTGGCCGCCTACGTGTCAGTGGGGCGCGAGCCTGGAACCCGCGCGCTGATCGACGCGCTGCGCACTCGGGGGGTACGGGTACTGCTCCCCGTACTGCTGGCCGACAACGACCTCGACTGGGCGGAGTACCGGGGCGGCGACCGACTGGCACCCGCCGGGCGCGGGCTGCTGGAGCCGGACGGGCCTCGGCTCGGGCCGGGGGCCGTCCGGGAGGCGGACGCCGTACTGCTGCCGGGGCTCGCGGTCGACGAGCGGGGCATGCGACTCGGCCGCGGCGGGGGCTCGTACGACCGCGTCCTGGAACGGCTCGAAGCCGCGTCCACGCACCCCGCCCTCGTCGTGCTCCTTTACCCGAACGAGGTGGTCGCCCGGGTCCCGGAGGAACCGCACGACCACCCCGTACACGCGGTGGTGACACCACAGGGCGTCCGCCGGTTCGCGGCGTGAGGTGCCGGCCGGCCCGGGCGGCACCTCACATGCCCAGGCCGCCCGGGCGGTCCGTCCGGGAGCCTGTGGCGCCCGGGCTCCGGGCTGAGCCCGCCGTCACGGACTCAGGGTCAGCGTGTCCTCCGTCTTGCCGGTGACCGCCTGCTCCCCGTACGCCCAGTCCAGCATCTCGCCCCTGGCCCACTTCTCCGTCTGGTCGGTGTAATACGGGCTGTAGGCGTGCCCGGAGGCCCCGGCCAGATTGATCCAGCGTGACTTGTCCCAGTCGCCGACGTTGACGATCATCCGCATCGAGGGCACCCAGATCACCTCGTAACCACCCGCCGCGTTCCAGCCGGTCGCGTTGACGGCGGCCTCGCCTCCACCGAGGTTCCAGGGGCCCCGGTTGAGCATCCACTGCAGCGCGCCCGGGCCGCTGGTGCCGAGGGTCTGGTTCTTGAGCATCAGTTGGTGCAGTCGGCCCCAGGTCCAGCCGGAGACGTCCTTGCCGAGCTTGGCCGTGAGTTCCCAGCGGGCGTCGTCCATGGCGCGCGCCAGCAGCTGGTCACGGGTCGCGGTGGCGGTCTCCTGGCGGTTCGGGGGGGTCTGCCACCATTCGCTCGCCTCGTCCCTCAGCAGCCCTCGGACCACCTCGTACCAGCGGTCGCCACCGTCCGGCTGGGCCGAGTCGGAGTCGCGCTGACCGCACTCGCGTACGAGGCGGCTCAGATCGTCCACCGGGCCCGTGCTGTCGGCCGGACGGACATTGAGGCACTCGCCCTTGACCCTGAGCTCCTTGGGCAGCTTGTTGCCGAAGGAGAGCTTGAGGACGTTGCGCCAGACCGCGTTGAAGTAGGCCGCGGCTCCGGAGTCCGACTCCTGCGTGTAGTCCCAGCCTTCGAGCAGCTTCTGCGCCTCGCGCACATAGGGGTCGGAGACGTCGACCTTGAGCAGGTACGGGGTGAGCAGCTTGGCGATCTCGCTGCTGTTGTCCATCTGCATGGTCCGCATGTCGTCCGTCGAGATCTTCCCGCCGTCCTTGATCTTCGACTCGATGAGAGCGTTGATCCGCTGGCTGCGGGAGCCGTAGCCGTAGTCCTTGGTGATCAGGTGCGGGTACGTCCTGGAGTCCACGACGGCCTGGTTGGCGGTGACGATGTAGCCGCGCTCCGGGTCGTACTCGTACGGCAGCTCGTCGAAGGGGACGTAGCCCTTCCAGTCGGATGTCGGGTCCCAACCGGGTGTCGGCATCGAGCCGTCGTACTTCTCGGAGCGTACGGGGATCCTGCCGGGCGCCTGGTAGCCGATGTGGCCCTTGGTGTCGGCGTAGATGAGGTTCTGGGACGGCACCTCGAAGTCCTTGGCCGCGGACCTGAAGCCGTTCCAGTCCTTGGCCCGGTTGATCTTGAAGACCGCGTCCATGGACTTGCCCGGGTTCAGCGCGGTCCACTTCAGCGCCACGGCATAGCCCTCACCGCGGTCCGGGGCGGCGCCGTCGATGGGGGCGCGCTTGCCGACGGCCTCCATCTCCTCGCTGCGGTCGGAGATCAGCGGGCCGTGCTGGGTCTCGCGGACCAGGATGGTGTGGCTCGCGCCGTCCGCGACCTTGATGGTCTCCTCACGGGTCGTGAACGGCTTGACCTTGGTCCCGGCGGTGTAGCCGTCCGCGGTGACGCGTTCCAGGTAGAGGTCGGTGACGTCGGCGCCGAGGTTGGTGAAGCCCCAGGCGATGTCCTGATTGTGTCCGATGATCACACCCGGCATGCCGGAGAAGGTGTAGCCGGCGACGTCGAAGGTGCAGGCATCGGAGACGGTGCGGCAGTGCAGGCCCATCTGGGACCAGATCGACGGCAGCTGCGGCGCGAGGTGCGGGTCGTTGGCGAGCAGCGGCTTGCCCGTGGTGGTGAGGTCTCCGGAGACGACCCAGGAGTTGGAGCCGATGCCGTTGCCGCTGGGACCGAGGGGGGTCGGGACCTCGTCGAGGGAGTCGGCGAGGGTGGACAGGGAGGAGATCACCGAGGCCGCGCTCAGCTGCGACTGCGCGCCCTCGCCCTGACCGCCCTGTGACGACCCGGAGGCGCCGGATCCCGCTCCCGCCCCGGTGCCGTCACCCGCCCCCGAGGACGAGTCCGCATCGGGGTCCCACTTCCCGCTTTCGCTGTCCACGGCGCCGCTCTGGACGATCGGCTGATGCAGCTCGTACGGGTAGTCGGGATACAGATCCTTGATCTGCTTGTCATTCAGCCTGCTGCTCATCAGCGACCGGTCGATCTCGTCCTGCATATTGCCGCGCAGGTCCCAGGCCATGGCCTTGAGCCAGGCCACCGAGTCGACCGGTGACCACTTCTCCGGCTTGTAGTCGTTGGCGAAGCCGAGCGCGGCGTACTCGACGGAGATGTCCTTGTTCTCCCGCCCTGCGAGATACGCGTTGACCCCGTCGGCGTACGACTGGAGGTACTTCTTGGTGTCGTCCGACAGGACGTTGTCGTACTCCTGCTGGGCCACCTTGCGCCAGCCGAGCGTCCGCAGGAAGGCGTCCGCGTCCACCTGACTGGAGCCGAACATCTCAGAGAGCCGCCCGGCGGTCACGTGGCGGCGGACGTCCATCTCCCAGAAGCGGTCCTGGGCGTGCACGAACCCCTGCGCGCGGAACAGGTCCTCATCGCTGCTCGCATAGATCTGCGGGATCCCGTTGCCGTCCCGCTTGACCTCGACATGACCCGACAGCCCGGGGAGCTTGATCGTCCCGGTCGTCTGCGGGAACGAGGCGCGCACCGTGCTCAGGCCCCAGTACGAGCCCCAGCCGACGGTCCCGATCAGCGCCAGCACCAGCACCAGCACGATCAGACGGGCGCGTCGCCCCTTCTTCTTGGCGGGCTTCTCGGCCGCCGGGGCGGCTGCCTCTGGGGCGGCTGTGGAGGAGGGCATCGCTGTCCTTCAAGGGGCAGGGTGGTCCAGGGGAGTGCTGGAGCAACCATAGGCGCAGCGCGAAACCTGCCCGGACGCGGTATCAGTAACGCCATATCGGCATCACCATCAGACCCCCTTCTATCGAACTGGCGATCCAGTTGATCGATGGGGCGTCAAGAAAGCGTTAACGATTAGGTAAGGTAACGAAGTGTCTGGCGAGATGTCGACCCCGAAGGAACGTTCCGGCGGGGCGGACATGAGGGGAAGGATCGGCCACTGACTGTCCACCAGCTCAATGAACTCCTGCTCGTCTGCTCGCTCGTCCTGCTCATCGCCGTGGCGGCGGTGCGCGTCTCGTCCCGGAGCGGGCTTCCGAGCCTGCTGCTGTACCTGGGCATCGGGATCGCCATAGGGCAGGACGGGTTCTTCCACGTCAAGTTCGACAACGCCGAACTGACCCAGGTGATCGGCTATGCCGCACTTGTGGTGATCCTGGCCGAGGGTGGCCTGGGCACCAAGTGGAAAGAGGTGAAACCGGCACTTCCGGCCGCCGCTTCGCTGTCGCTCGTCGGCGTCGCGGTGAGCGTCGGCATCACCGCCGCGGGGGCGCACTACCTGGTCGGACTGGAATGGCGTCAGGCGCTCATCATCGGCGCGGTGGTCTCGTCGACGGACGCCGCCGCCGTCTTCTCCGTGCTGCGGAAGGTGCCGCTGCCCTCGCGCATCACGGGCGTGCTGGAAGCCGAGTCGGGCTTCAACGACGCCCCTGTCGTCATCCTCGTCGTGGCCTTCTCCACGGCCGGCTCGGTGGAGGACTGGTACGTCCTCATCGGCAAGATCATGCTCGAACTGGCGATCGGCGCCGCGATCGGCCTGGCCATGGGATTCCTGGGCGCCTACGCCCTGCGCCGCGTGGCACTCCCCGCATCCGGCCTCTACCCGATCGCCGTCATGGCGATCGCCGTGACGGCGTACGCGGCCGGTGCCATCGCCCACGGCAGCGGATTCCTCGCCGTCTACCTGGCCTCCATGGTGCTCGGCAATTCCAAGCTCCCGCACTGGCCAGCGACCCGCGGTTTCGCCGAGGGGCTCGGCTGGCTGGCCCAGATCGGCATGTTCGTGCTCCTCGGTCTGCTGGTGACACCACACGAGCTCATGGACGACTTCTGGACGGCGGTCACCATCGGCCTGGTGCTGACCATGGTGGCGCGGCCGCTGTCCGTGTTCGTCGGCCTGCTGCCGTTCAAGATGCCTTGGCAGGAGCAGACCCTCATGTCATGGGCGGGCCTGCGCGGCGCGGTGCCCATCATCCTGGCGACCATCCCGATGGTCTACGAGGTCGAGTACAGCAGGCGGATCTTCAACATCGTCTTTGTGCTCGTCGTGGTCTACACCCTGGTGCAGGGGCCGACGCTGCCCTGGCTGGCGAAGGCGCTGCGGCTCGGCGACGGAAGCGAGGCGGCCGACCTCGGGATCGAGTCGGCGCCCCTGGAGCGGCTGCGCGGCCATCTGCTCTCCGTCGCGATCCCGGCGAAGTCGCGGATGCACGGCGTCGAGGTCGCCGAGCTCCGACTGCCCGCGGGTGCCGCCGTCACCCTTGTCGTACGCGAGGGCAAGAGCTTCGTACCGATGCCGTCCACCGTGTTGCGGCGCGGGGACGAGCTTCTGGTGGTGGCGACGGATCCGGTACGGGACTCGGCGGAGGCGCGGCTGCGGGCCGTCGGGCAGGGCGGAAAGCTCGCCGGCTGGCTGGGGACCGGGCGGGGGAACTCCGGGCAGGGCCGCAGCTGAAGTCCCCTACCCGCCGGAATCCGGGGCCGAGCCTGGCCCCAGTCCCGGATTCGTCCCGATCCTGTGCAGCGCCTGGTTCGTCCGGGCCCTGCGCAGTCCCGGGTTCGTCGGCCTTGTGCGGGGCCGGCTTCGTCCGGCCCCGTGCAGTCGGCGGCCCGGCCAATCCGAGGAATCCTCCCGATACATCAAATACTTCCGAGGAGGATCTCCTCTCAGCCCTGTATCATGAAGGCACACAGTACGACCAACTCTGCCTGACGCAGAGCTGGCGCGACCGTATGGCGACCGAGTCTCCCTTGCAGCGGGCACCGGTATCTACCGCAGTTACGCGCAAGAGGACAGCTCTCGGCTGCTCCCCGGCACCCCGGGTAGCGCTACCAGGCGGCAGAAAGGCAAGGACCGTGGCGTCCACGGTCTCCCCTGACGAGCGCCCCGGCTACGGGCAACTGCTCCGCACCCCCGGAGCATGGACATTCCTGCTTCCCGGTTTCGCGGCCCGGCAGCCTTTCGCGATGCTCACGATCAGCATCGTGCTGCTGGTCCAGCACACCACCGGTTCCTACGGCAGCGCCGGAGCCGTGGCCGCGGTCACCGGTGTCTCCATGGCGCTGTTCGCCCCCCAGAGCGGCAAGCTCGCCGACCGCCGAGGTCAGCGGGCCGTACTGCTGCCCGGGGTGGTCGTACACGCCGCGTCCGGCGCGACGCTGACCGCGCTGGCGCTGGCGGACGCTCCACTGTGGGCGCTGTTCGCGGCGGCCGTCCCGACGGGCGCGTCGGTACCCCAGATCAGCCCCATGGTGCGGGCTCGCTGGGCGGCGAAACTCGGCGGCTCACGCCTGATGCCGACGGCGGCGGCCTTCGAGTCCGTCACGGACGAGTTCACCTTCGTGGTCGGTCCCGTGCTGGCCACGGCGCTGTGCACCGGAGTCCACCCCGCTGCCGGCCTGATCACCGAAGCCGCGCTCACACTGGTCGGCGGAGTGCTGTTCGCCGCCCAGCGCCGCACCCAGCCGCCGTTCGGCCGCCCGGACGCCGGCGAGCAGGTGCGGCATGTCTCCGCACTGTCCGTGCCGGGCGTACGGGTGCTGGCCGTGACGTTCCTCGGTATCGGCTCCGTCTTCGGCGGGATGCAGGTTTCACTCGCCGCGTTCACGGAAGAGATCGGCCAGCCGGGCGTGAACGGCCTGCTGTACGGCATGTTCGCGGCCGGCAACATGCTGGCCGGTATCGCCGTGGGCGCCATCGCCTGGAAATCCGGACCGCGCCGCCGACTGGTGGTCGGGTATCTGGGCCTGACCGCGGCGGCGTCCGTGCTGTGGACAGCCGATTCGATCATCGCCCTCGGCGTGCTCGGCCTGGTCGTCGGCCTGTGCATCGCACCCGCGCTGATCGCCGGCTTCACGCTGGTCGAACCGCTGGTACCGGCCTCGGCCCGTACCGAGGCCTTCACCTGGTTGACCGGCGCGGTGGCCCTCGGCCAGGCGGCGGCGGTGACGGTCGCCGGGCAGTTGGCGGACGCGCACGGTTCGGGCACCTCGTTCCTGGTGCCGCTGGTGGGAACGGCACTCGCGCTGGCCACCCTGGTCGCGCTGCGCTCACGGCTGGTTCCGCAGGCGTCGAGCAGGACCGTCGCACGTGGCGTCGGTCACCGCGTGCCCGTGGCAGTGGACTGATCCGTCGGAATACGTCACTATGGATCGTCGTTAGCACTCATCGAGTGAGAGTGCCAGGAGGAAGACAAGTGCCGACCTACCAGTACCAGTGCACCGAGTGCGGCGAGGGCCTCGAGGCGGTGCAGAAGTTCACCGACGACGCGCTGACGGAGTGCCCGAACTGCAAGGGCCGCCTCAAGAAGGTGTTCTCGGCGGTCGGCATCGTCTTCAAGGGCTCCGGCTTCTACCGCAACGACAGCCGCGGTTCGTCGTCGAGCAGCTCGCCCGCCTCCTCGGCGAAGTCGGCCCCGGACTCGAAGCCCGCCTCGTCCGGCGACTCCGGGTCCTCCGGGTCCTCGGATTCGGCGGGCAGCTCCAACAGCACGCCCGCTGCCAGCGGTTCGTCCGCCGCTTAGCCACGCGCCGCGCCTGATCCGCTTCGGCGGTGCGCATACGGCCCACGGTCATTCCAAGGCCCCATCCGTTGTCGAGCATTCGTTTGCGACGGGTGGGGCCTTCGGCTTGTGGCGGCACGGCTACTGTGATCGCCATGGCCAACGCAGAGGACGCACAGCGAGCGACCGCCCGAGAGACATCCGTTCACGCAGAGAACGGCGTTCATGCCGAGATCGGTGTGATCGGCGGCTCGGGTTTCTACTCGTTCCTGGAGAACGTGACCGAGGTGGCGGTGCCGACCCCCTACGGCAGCCCGAGCGACTCGCTCTTCTTCGGCGAGCTAGCGGGTCGGCGCGTCGCGTTCCTCCCCCGGCACGGGCGTGGCCACCACCTGCCGCCGCACCGCATCAACTACCGGGCCAATCTGTGGGCGCTGCGCTCGGTCGGGGTACGCCAGGTACTGGCGCCCTGCGCGGTGGGCGGTCTGCGGTCGGAGTACGGGCCGGGCACGCTGCTGGTCCCGGACCAGCTCGTGGACCGGACGAAGTCGCGCACCGACACCTTCTATGACGGCGAGCCGCTCGCGGAGGGCCCGGTGCCCAAGGTGGTCCATGTGTCACTGGCCGACCCCTACTGTCCGGTCGGGCGGCAGGCAACCCTGGGGGCGGCCCGGGGACGCGACTGGGAACCGGTCGACGGCGGCACGCTGGTGGTCGTCGAAGGCCCGCGTTTCGGTACCCGCGCCGAATCGCGCTGGCACGCGGCCATGGGCTGGTCCGTGGTCGGCATGACCGGGCACCCGGAAGCGGCGCTCGCCCGTGAGCTTGAGCTCTGCTACACGTCGATGGCCCTGGTGACGGACCTCGACGCCGGGGCCGAGACGGGCGACGGCGTCTCGCACGGGGAAGTGATGGAGGTCTTCGCCGCGAACGTGGACCGGCTCCGGGGGGTCGTGTTCGACGCGGTGGCGGGGCTTCAGGCGACCGGTGAGCGCGCCTGCCTGTGCTCGAAGGCGCTGGGTGGCGTGGATACCGGCATAGAGCTGCCCTGACGATCCTTTGCTCACCCCGCGTTCACCCCCCCGGGGTGAGCGAGTTGTCCACAACTCTCCACCGATCCACAGGCCCGGACGGAACGGCGGTGGAACGTGGATCGTGAGGGGCGTGCGGAACGGCTCCGCAGCACCCTCGCATAAGGCGGTCCGATGATGACGCCGTTCTCCGACCACCAGGAGTACGAAACCTCACCGGCGGCACGGGAATCCCTGTCCGACCGGGGCACGCACCAGGAGGGCCACAGGCACGAACCGGTGCACGACCCCGGGCACAGGCACGAACCGGGACAGCGGCCTGGACACGACCCCGGACGCAAACGCGTGCCGCCTCACGGCTCCGATCAGGGGTCCGTGTCGTTGCCCGTACCCGGCTACGGGCAACGACATCGGCACCGGTCGGTGCTGGGCGATCCGACTCTGCCACCGCCCTCACCGGCGCCCGAGCCGCTGGGGATGCCGTGCTTCCCGCCGTTGTCGGTGCGGTCCGGTTGGCGGCGACCGCGACTGCGACGCGCGCTGCGCCGACGGCGGCGTGCACTGGCCGCCGGGCTCGCGGTGACCGCGGCGGCCCTCGCGGCATGGGGCCCCGAAGCCCTCGGCAACGCCGTCGGGCCGACACCGCACGCGGACGCGGTCATGGGGAACGCGACGCACCGGCCGCCTCCGGTGCGGTTCGTCTCCGCCCCGGTGCGGATCGCGGACGCGGAAGCCGTGCGCCTGCTGCGGCCCGGCGATCGCGTCGACGTGATCGCCGCCACCGAGTCCACCGGCTTCGGGCCGGGCGCTCCGCCTGGCGCCCGCGCCCATGTCGTCGCGACCGGCGCGACGGTGCTGCGGGTTCCGCGCCCCGAGACGGCTGTGCCGGACGGTGGCGCGCTGGTGGTGCTCTCGGTCTCGCGTCCCGTCGCCTCGGCACTGGCCGGCGCGGGTGCGACATCCCGCCTGGCGGTGGTGCTGTGCTGAGGGCTCAGCAGCCGAAGGACCGGACGCCGACGGCTCAAAGGCCGGGCACTCGGAGCTCGCAGCCTCAGATGTGGTGTGGAGGCTTCTCGTCGAGGAAGCGCGCGAGATCCGCGGCGCCGGTGGCGCCTGTCGTCGAGGGCCGCTCGCCCCATCCGCGGTCCGTGTCGTCGGATGACTGCTGGTCCAGCGGATCATCGAAGATCAACGCCGCTGCGGGACGGGGCTGCTGCCCCGGTGTGTTCGGATCGCGCGGTCGGGGGCTCGGAGCGGTGCTCATACGCCCAGAATATGCCGGGCGGGGATCCGGGAGCCGCCATGCCCATGACGGGCACGTTCCCAGAACGTGCTCGACGGGACCGCCGCGTGGGGAGAGCGAGCAGCCCGAGGGGAGCAGAGCCCAAGACTGCGAACTCAGCCCTTTCTGCTGTGCTGGACATATGACGTCCACACCCGCCTCGACCCAGGACGACCGGTTCAAGCCCGTGCGCCGTATGCGTGCACGCCGCCGGGACGAAGCTCATCGCTCCGCCACCCCCCTCGAGCTGTTCTTCGACCTCTGCTTCGTCGTGGCCGTAGGACAGGCCGGGATCCAACTGGTGCACGCGCTCGCCGAGGGCCATGTCAGCGACGGCATCATCGGCTATCTGTTCGTCTTCTTCGGCGTGTGGTGGGCCTGGATGAACTTCACCTGGTTCGCGTCCGCCTATGACTGCGACGACGTGCCCTACCGGATCGCGACGCTGGTGCAGATCTGCGGGGTGCTGATCTACGCGGCCGGTGTGCCCAGGGCGTTCGCCGACAATGACTGGGCCATCGCCGTCGTCGGCTATGTGGTGATGCGCATCGCGCTGACCGCACAGTGGCTGCGGGCAGCCGCCTCCGAGCCTCCGGGGCCTGCCCGACGCACCGCTCTCACATACGCCAGCGGCGTGATTGTCTGCCAGGCAGCCTGGATCGCTCTGCTGAGCGCTCCGGAGGACGCCAAGCGCTGGTTGTTCGTGCTTGCCGCCGCAGCCGAACTGCTCGTGCCGCTGATCGCGGAGCGCGGCCATCAGACGCCCTGGCATCCGCACCACATCGCGGAACGCTACGGACTGTTCACCATCATCGTGTTGGGCGAGACGATGTTCGCGGCCACGATCGGAGTGCAGTCCGTACTGGGCGAGGTAGAGGAGTTCGGCGAGCTGGTGCCGATCGCGGCAGGCGGCATCCTGATCATCTTCGCGGCCTGGTGGATCTACTTCTCGGTCCCCGTGCACGAAAGGCTCAGGGGCAACCGCGAATCCATACCGTGGGGCTACGGGCACTTCCTGATCTTCGCCTCCGCAGCCGCGATCGGGGCAGGTCTGGAGGTCGCCGTGGAGCAGTCCGCGGGCAAGGCGCACATCCCCGTGCTCGGTGCCGCGGCAGCGGTCACGGTGCCCACGGCGCTCTACCTGCTCACCGTCTGGTACCTGCACGCCCGGCACTTCAAGCGGACCACCGCACAGCAACTGCTGCTCCCGGTGTCGGTACCGCTCGTACTCGCCTGCACCTTCGCCGGTCACTGGGCCGTGCTCGCCACCGGGCTGGTGATGGCGGCGGTGGTGACGGTCGGTGTGATCCTGGCGAGCGGACACCCGGAGACGGCGGGCTCTCCGGGCCTACCGGAGCTGGAGGTGTGAGACCGGCCCGCGCGTATAGCCGACGACGGTCGACGGCACCGCCACCCCGCCCCCGGCCACGTGTCCAGGACCACCGTGTCCGAATCCCTTCCTTGGTTTCCCTTGCTTCCCTTGGTTCCACGCGCGCCTGGCTCCAAGCGCGGCTGGCCGACAGAATTCCGGCAAGGTGGGCACAGGGCAGGGCAGTTGGCCCGAGTCGCGTGATACGCAGAAGGCATGGCATTCAACGACGCACTCACCGACGTGCACGGCCTGCGGGTCGGACATGCCCGCCACCCCGGGCCGGGGGCGCTCAGCGGGACCACGGTCGTCCTGGCTCCGGAGGGCGGGGCGGTCGCCGCCGTCGACGTGCGCGGCGGCGGTCCGGGCACCCGGGAGACCGATGCACTCGACCCGCGCAATCTCGTGCAGCGCGTCGACGCGGTCGTGCTGACCGGCGGCAGCGCCTACGGGCTGGACTCCGCGTCCGGTGTCATGGCGTGGCTGGAGGAACAGGGCCGCGGCGTCCAAGCCGGGCGTGAGCCGGGGCAGGTCGTTCCGGTGGTACCCGCCGCGTGTGTCTACGACCTGGGCCGGGGAGGCGACTGGCGGGCCAGGCCCGGTGCGGAGACGGGGCGGGCCGCGGTGGAGGCAGCGGCGGACACGGAGGCGGGTGCCCCTGTTGAGGAGGGCTGCGTCGGTGCGGGAACCGGCGCGGTGGTGGGACGTGTCAAGGGCGGGGTCGGCACGGCGAGCACACGGCTGCCCGACGGGACGGTGGTCGCCGCGCTCGTGGTCGCCAATGCCGCCGGTTCCGCGATCGATCCGGATACGGGCGTGCTCTACGGGGGGTACTTCACGGGGCAGCGGCCCGACTACCCCACCGCGGAGACCCATGCGGCGGCCCTGCACCGTCTCGCCGGGGCGGCGGACGCGATGGGGGCGCCTCCGCTGAACACCACGTTGGCCGTCGTCGCCACCGACGCCGGACTGACGCGCGCGCAGGCGCACAAGCTCGCCGGGACGGCTCACGACGGAATCGCGCGCGCCGTGCGCCCGGTCCATCTACTCAACGACGGGGACACCGTGTTCGCCCTCGCAACCGGAGAGCGTCCGCTGGGCGACGCCCCGCTGGCCCTCAACCCCGTGCTCGCGGCGGGCGCGGACGTGGTGACGCGGGCGATCGTGCGCGCGATGCTGGCGGCACGGACGGCAACCGGCCCAGGGGGCGACTTTCCCTCGTACCGGGAGCTGTACGCGTGTTGAGCCAAGCAGCGGACCCACGTTGAGCTGAGGCGCAGCGGAGCAAACGAGAAGGAGCAAACAACGACACGCGGAAACTTTGCGCCATGCCCCGTTCGTTTTCCCGAACCCGGGACGCGATGTCCGACCCAGGGACTACGTTAAGCAGTCACCAAGTGACGTGTGGCAACGGCCTGGAGATCCGGAGAACCACCTTGAACGATCCGTACGAGACAACCGAGACGCAGCTCGAGCGGCTCCTGGGTCGGGCACTCAACTCCTTCGACCTTCCCGACACCATGGTCGATCGGCTCGAATCCGCGCTGGCGCACGCCAGTTCGCTGCATTCCTCGCTGCACAGCAGGGGGCTGCACCGGTCGACCTACCGACATACGTATCTGCTGGCCGACGGTTCGTCCCTCACTCTCTGGGAGCTCGTGCACAACAACGGGCGGGACGGCATCGAGCAGCACGAGGTGTACGCGGAGGAGACGGAGGCACGAGTCGCCGCGTCCCGGCTCAGGGCCATGCGTCCAGGGAGGTCCGACGGCGCGAGCGGCCCAGGAGGCTCGACCGGCGCGGACAGCACCGACGGTCCCGGGGGCAGCACCGGCGGCACGACCGGGCCTGGCGGCAGGTGCGCCGAGGGCGACGGCACCGCGGACGGCCCCGCCGACACGGACGGGGCGGTGGACGATCTGGACGCCGATCTGGAGCTGCTCGGCAAGTTGCTGGCCGGCCCCGGGGCCGCGCCGCCACGCACCTACGAGCCGGACAACTCCCCCGACCATGCCCGCCGGTTACTGCGCAGGGCCGAGAATCGCGATCGGCCGGGCGAGGACACGGCGCTGCTGCTGCGGTCCGCTTTCGCCCACCACATCAGCCAGGCCTTCGGCCGCCAGTGCTTCATAGGCGGCCGAGGCTCGGGCTTCACGCTCTACGAGCACGCGTTCCTACTGCTCGACGGGACCGAGCTGAGCCTGTGGGAAGTGGAGCACACAGCGACCCCGGACGGCCGCCATATGTGCGAGGTCTACAGCGACGAGCGCACGGCACGCGGCGCGATCGAGCTCCGTGCCGCCCGTGCCCGGGTGCGCTGATCCGGGACGGGACTCGACCGTTCCGGATCGCCCCACCACGGCAGCGGCCCGGCGCCGGAAGGAGTGCTCCCGGGGCCGGGTCCCGCGCGGCCCTCGGGTGAGCTTCGCCCACCCCGCTTCGCCGCTCAGCCGGTCTTGGTCGGCGACTGCTGCTTCTGCCTCTGCTCCGGAAGCCCGGTGGGCGCTCCCACCTCCGCATCGGCCGTGTCCTCCAGCGCCCCGGATTCCATGTGCTGCTTCGGCCGGGCCGGCAGGGCGAACATCACCAGGAAGATCACGCCCAGGACCGCGGCGACCCACCACAGCGAGTGCTGGAAGGCATCGGCGAAGGCAGTCCCGACCGCCGCCGGTGTCGTCGGCCTCGCATCGTCGATGACACCGAAGAAGACCACCGCGACCAGTCCGAGACCGAGCGCGTTGCCCGTCTGCATGGTGGTGTTGATCAGGCCTGAGGCCGATCCGGCGTGCTCACGCGGCACATCGGACAGCACCGCGTCGGTCAGGGGCGCCACGATGAGGCCCATGCCCAGCCCCATGACCACCAGCGGGGCAGCCATCTGCCAGGAGCTGATACCCATGCCGTACCGGTCGGCCTCCCAGATGTAGAGCAGCAGCCCGGCCATCATCGTCAGCGCGCCCGCCTGGAGCACCTTGCGTCCGAACCGCGGCACCAGCTGCTGCACCGACAAGCCGGCCGCCAGGGACACCGCGATGGAGAACGGCACCCCGGTCAGTCCCGCCCGCAGTGGGCTCCAGCCCAGGCCCACCTGCATGTACAGCGTCCAGACCAGGAAGAAGATGCCCATGACCACGCCGAAGGTCAGCTGCACCGCGATTCCCGCGGCGAAGCTCTTCACCCGGAACAGCGACAACTCCACCAGCGGTGAACCGTCCTTGCGCGTCTTGTAGCGCTCGTAGACCACGAACACGGCGAACATGAAGGGGCTCGCGACCATGCTCAGATGCCCCCACAGCGGCCAGTCCAGCTCACGGCCGCGCGTCAGCGGGTAGATCAGCATCAGCAGCGACACCGTGGCGAGCACGACACCGACCAGATCGAGTCGAAGGGCCTTCTCGGCGCGGGACTCGGTGATGAACTTCCGGCCCAGGATGACGCCCGCGATGCCGACCGGGAGGTTGATCAGGAAGATCGGCCGCCACTCCAGGCCGAAGAGGTTCCACTGGGTGAGCAGCGCACCGAGCAACGGCCCGGACACCGCGCCGAGCCCGACGATCGCACCGAACATCCCGAAGACCTTGCCGCGTTCGTGCGGCGGGAAGGTCACATGGATGATCGCGAGCACCTGCGGCACCATCATCGCCGCCATCGCGCCCTGGAGCAGCCGCGCCCCGACCAGCATCTCCGTACCCACGGCGAACCCGCAGAGGGCGGAGGCGAGGGTGAAGCCCGAGATGCCTATCAGGAAGAGCCGCCTGCGGCCGAAGATGTCGCCGAGCCGCCCGCCGGTGATCAGGCCCGCCGCGAACGCCAGCGCATAGCCGGCGGTGATCCACTGGATCGCCCCGAACGACGCCTCGAGGCTGCGCTCGATGCTCGGGATCGCTACGTTGACGATGGTGACGTCGACCAGGTCCATGAAGGCCGCGGTCATCACGATGGCCAGGGCGATCCAGCGACGCCGGTCAGCCGTTCGGTCGGCCGACGGATCCGGCGCGTGGCCGGATTGGGCTTCGGGATCGGGTGCGGAGTGGGACGTGGCCGTTGCGGGCACGGCGGCTTGGGAACTCATGCCGGGAAACCTACGCCCGATATAGGTCAGGCGATGTCCTAGACGACTGGCAGTGTGGCGCATATGACAGACACCCCGGCACGACTGCTGAATCTGCTGTCTCTACTCCAGACCCCGCGCGAATGGCCGGGCAGCGAGCTGGCAGAGCGTCTCGACGTCAGCCCGCGCACCATCCGCCGGGATATCGACCGGCTGCGCGACCTCGGTTATCCGGTCGAGTCCACGAAGGGGTCCGCGGGCGGGTACCGGCTGGTCGCCGGAGCGGCCATGCCTCCCCTGCTGCTGGACGACGAGGAGGCGGTCGCCATCGCGGTGGGGCTGCGGGCCGGGGCCGGTCATGCCATCGAGGGTGTTGACGAAGCGTCCGTGCGAGCCCTGGCGAAGCTGGAGCAGGTGCTCCCGTCGCGGCTGCGCCACCGGGTCTCCACCCTCCAGAGCGCGATGATCCCGCTCACCCGGGGCGACGGCGCCACGGTGGACCCGCACACGCTCACCGCCATCGCATCGACGGTCACCGGCCGGGAGCGGCTGCGCTTCGGCTACCGCTCCGGAGACGGGGCCGAGTCGAGAAGACTGGTGGAACCGTATCGGCTGGTTTCGACCGGGCGGCGCTGGTACCTGGTCGCGTACGACACCGCGCGGGAGGACTGGCGCACCTTCCGGGTCGACCGGATCACCGAGCCGTTCGCCACGGGCGCCCGCTTCACGGCGCGCACGCTGCCGGCGGAGGGGGACGCCCAGACGTTCCTGGCTCATTCCATGTTCCGCAACCAGCCCGAGCACACGCTCGATGTGAGCTTCGACGCCTCGGCGGAGCACATAGCGGGCCGGCTTCCGGGCTATCTCGGCACGCCGGAACCGACGGGCCCGGAGAGCTGCCGTCTCCACGCTCGCGCACAGGACTCGCTGGAGTGGCTGGCGCTGCGACTGGCCTTGTTGGACTGCGAGTTCACCGTCCACGGCCCCCCTGAGCTGTCCGGCCACCTCACCAGGCTCGGCGCCCGGCTGACCCGGGCCGCGGAGCGCGGTTCGCGAGCGTCCCGTGCACATCCATGAGACGACGTGCGCGAGCCGCCTGTCCACATCCATGAGAGGTGCGCGAGCCGACCGTACACGTACATGGGCCGCATGGGCGGTTCGCGATCCCCTCGCCGGCGCACCCGGCCGGGTGTGCGGAACGCGTACCCGCAGGGTGCCCGGCCAGAGGGTGAGGGCCGCACGGAAAGGACCCCGGCACCGGGGGGGAGGGTGCCGGGGTCCGCTCATGGGCTGCGCGCCGCCTCCTCGCGTCGCGCCACCGCGCTGTCACGGTGCCGGGCTGTCACGCCGCCGCGTCGAACCCGGTGTCCCGAGCCATCCGCTTCAGCTCCAGCAGCGCGTGCTTCTCGATCTGGCGTATGCGCTCGCGCGTCAGACCGTGCTCCTTGCCGACCTCGGTCAGCGTGCGCTCGCGACCGTCCTCGATGCCGTAGCGCATCCTGATGATCGAGGCCGTGCGGTGGTCGAGCCGGTCGATCAGGTCGTCGAGCTCCTCACTGCGCAGCAGCGTCAGCACGGACTGCTCCGGTGAGACCGCCGACGTGTCCTCGAGCAGGTCCCCGAACTGGGTCTCGCCCTCGTCGTCGACCGACATGTTCAGCGAGACCGGATCACGTGCCCAGTCGAGCACGTCCGTGACCCGCTCCGGTGTCGAGCCGAGCTCCCGCGCCACCTCCGCCGGCTCCGGTTCCCTCCCGTGCTCGCGGTTGAACTCGCGCTGCACACGGCGTATCCGGCCCAGTTCCTCCACCAGGTGGACGGGCAGCCGGATGGTGCGGGACTGGTCGGCGATGGAGCGGGTGATGGCCTGGCGGATCCACCATGTGGCATACGTCGAGAACTTGAAGCCCTTGGTGTAGTCGAACTTCTCGACCGCGCGCACCAGACCTGCGTTGCCCTCCTGGATCAGGTCCAGCAGCGGCAGCCCACTGCGCGGGTACCGCCGCGCCACGGCCACGACCAGGCGCAGATTCGACTTGATGAAGACATCCTTGGCGCGCTCTCCCTCGGCGACGAGCACCTCGAGCTCCTCGCGCGTGGCACCGCCCGCCTTGCTTTCGGCCTCACCATCGAGGATCTGCCTGGCGTAGACGCCCGCCTCGATGGTCTGGGAAAGCTCGACCTCCCTGGCGGCGTCGAGCAGGGGCGTGCGCGCGATCTCGTCGAGATACATGCCGACCAGGTCGCGGTCGGCGATCTCCCCGCCCACGGCGCGAACGCTGTTTGCCCCATCAGACCCAGCCCCGCTGGTGGCGGACTGACGACGGGCGACGGCACGGGTTGCCATGCGTGCTCCCTTACTGAGTAGGTACTGAGTAGGTCGCGGCACCCTTCAGAGCCTTCCGGGTGCCCTGCATCCGAGGGAGACAACGACTGGAAACCGGACAGAATTCCCATGCGCCTCAGGGATTTTTGTGATCTTGCAGTATCCTGCACCGCCGGAGGAGCGGGCCGATACTGCAACAGCACACGGATGCGCAGGTCAGAACAGGTTCGGAGGGCCGACCTCCCAGCCTTCGCCGAGCTTTGCGGCCGCCACGTGCACGAGGCGGGTCACCGCCTTCGACACCACCGCCCTCACACCCGAGCAGCGCCACCCCGGCCGCACTCCCACCCCTGAAGACGCCCCCCGTCACCCTCTGGTTGCCTGTGACACCCACCCCGTCCATTTAGTCAAACTTTCAATAAAAGTCTCGTAGACTGGATGCATGACCACGGCGTCCATCCCGGGTGAACCCCACTGACTCGACCCCGACGAGCAGCGTGTGTGGCGTTTCTACCTGCACGCCACCCGGCTCCTAGGGCGTGTTGCGAAAGTCCCTCCTGACCCGCGACGCCTGGCACGCACGCTCGCTGCGTTGTCGGAGTCATCCAAGTACGTCCACTTTCGCAACACGCCCTAGAGGACAGTCTCGATCGCCAGCTGCAGCGGGACGCGGGCATGCCGCACCTCTACTACGGCCTGCTCGTCCGGCTCTCCGAAGCGCCACGTCGGCGGATGCGGATGACGGAGCTCGCCAAGGACGCCAAGATCACCAGGTCGCGGCTCTCCCACGCGATCGCGCGCATGGAGAAGAACGGCCGGGTGCGCCGGGAGGACTGCGCCTCCGACCGCCGGGGCCAGCACGCCTGCCTCACGGACGAGGGATACGAGGTGCTGGGGAAAGCCGCACCCGGCCATGTGGCCGCCGTACGGCAGGCGATCTTCGACCGGCTCACACCGGACCAGGTGCGGCAGCTCGGCGAGATCACGCACATCATGTGCGACGGCCTTCAGCCCGACGGCAGCGGAGCCGACCTCCCCTGGCTGCGCTGACCCGCACCCGGCGCCAAAGCACCCCACACCGCCTCCGGCGGCAGCCCCTTCGACCCAGCACGCAGTCCCGGGCACGCCGAGCCGACACGCACAGCCTCCGCGGCACGCGGGACATGCCGGAACGGCACTGACCCGGCGGGCTCAGCCCCACCGGGTCAGTGCGCGTTCGGCTCACCACTCGCCCACGGCGGGGCGGCGGCTCAGTGCGCGACGACCGGGATCCTCACCTCGCCCTCGACACCGTCCACGCCGTCACCGGACGCGGCCCCCATCGGCGCCCCGCCGTCCGGCCGCCCGGCGTTGATCAGCACAAGGGCGATGACCGCCGCTCCCGTCAGGATGCCGACGGCCCACCAGATGGCGCTCGAGTAACCGTGCACCATGCCCTGGAGCTGGAGCAGCTTCTGCGCCCCTGGAGTCGTCGCGGCCGCCGTATGCGAGGTGATGTACGAGGTGGTCGCGGACGCGGCGATGGTGTTCAGCAGAGCCGTACCGATCGCGCCACCCACCTGCTGCGAGGTGTTCACCATCGCGGAGGCGACACCCGAGTCACGCGCCTCGACCCCGATCGTCGACAGCGACATCGCGGGCATGAACGCCGTACCCATACCGAGCCCGAGCAACAGCTGCGCGGGCAGGATCAGCGTGCTGTACGAGGAGTCGATCTCCAACTGCGTCAGCAGCAGCATGCCCGTCGCCGCGAGAAGGAAGCCCGGCCCCATGAGGAGCCGTGCCGGCACCCGGGTCATCAGCCGGGCACCGATCTGCGTGGAGCCCGTGATCATGCCCGCGATCATCGGCAGGAAGGCGAAGCCCGTCTTGACCGGGGAGTACCCCTTCACGACCTGGAGGTAGTACGTGAGGAACAGGAACAGGCCGAACATCGCGATGACCGCGAGCCCGAGCGACAGGTAGACGCCACCGCGGTTGCGGTCGGTCAGCACGCGCAGCGGAAGCAGCGGCGAGCGGACCATGTACTCGGTGACCACGAACGCCGCGAGCAGCACGACCGAGGCGACGAAGAGCCAGATCGTCGTCGAGTGCGTCCAACCGTCCGACTCGGCGCGGGTGAAGGCGTAGACGAGCGTCACCAGGCCGAGGGTCGACAGCACCACGCCGGGGATGTCCAGTGACGAGCGGTTGCGGCCACCGGCCGGTTCGCGGATCACGAAGTACGCGCCCGCGGCGGCGACGATGGCGAAGGGGATGTTGACGTAGAACGTCCAGCGCCAGTCGAGGTACTCCGTGAGGAAGCCGCCGAGGATCAGACCAACCGCGCCACCGCCGCCGGCGATCGCACCGTAGATACCGAAGGCTTTGGCGCGCTCCTTGGCGTCGGTGAACATCACCGCGAGCAGCGAGAGCGCCGCGGGCGCCAGCAACGCGCCGAACACACCCTGGAGGGCACGCGAACCGAGCAGCATCGCCTGGCCGGTGGCGGCTCCACCGAGGGCGGACGCGGCGGCGAAGCCGAGCAGGCCGACGACGAAGGTGCGCTTACGGCCCCAGAGGTCGGCTATGCGCCCACCGAACAGCAGGAGACCGCCGAAGGCGAGGGCATAGGCGGTGATGACCCACTGCCGGTTGCCGTCCGAGATCCCGAGGGCGTGCTGGGCTGAGGGCAGGGCGATGTTCACGATGGTCGCGTCGAGCACGACCATCAGCTGGGCGAGGGCTATGAAGACCAGCGCTTTCCAGCGACTGGGATCGGGAAGGGTGTCGTGCGTTTTTGACATGCGTGAAGCCACCTGTGGGTGCGTGAGCGTATGGAAGCCGGAAGTCGGATGGAGTGGGGGCCGGGAGGGAACTCGGGAAAACCAGGAGAAGAGAGTCGGGGCGAAGGCAGGCACCGGGGAGGGCTGGCCGATGCGGGAGAGAAGAGGAAGAGAAGGACCGGAAAGGGAGGGAGCCGGCAGGCCGCCGCCCGGTCAGACGGAGGACAGATCAGCTCCCGCGCCTCACGACACCGTCCGCAGATCCTCCAATGTCGCCGGTGAGCCCGGCAGTTCGGAGCGGGAGGGTGCCGCGAACCCATCCATCAGCAGCTGGACATGCCGGTGCACGAACCGGTCGAAGTCCGGGCACCCCGATCCGGGCAACGGACGGGTGAGCTGCGAGAGCGCCACCAGCAGGTCCCCGACCCCGACATCCGGCCGCAGCCTTCCCGCCGTCCGGGCCCGCTCGAAGAGCTCCTGCACGGACGTTTCGAGCCGGTGGCCTTCGGCGAGCAGGTCGGGGTGGTCCTTCTCGACCGCGCCGGAGAGGATCGGGCACAGTGCGCCGATCCGCTCGTCGGCCGCCGCGTGCACGAAGCGCACCAGCGCGGCGAAGGGATCCGCTTCGGCGGCGGTCGCCTCCTCCACCCGCGCGGTGGTACGCCGCATGACGCTGAGCACGACCTCGTGGACGAGGGCGGGCCGGTCGGGAAAGTTCCGGTAGAGGGTGGCGTTGCCGACGCCGGCGCGCCGGGCGACCTCGTCGAGCGGCACCTCCGGCCCGAACTCGACGAACATCTCACGCGCCGCCGCCACGATCCGCTCCCTGTTGCGCAGGGCATCGGCCCTGGGCCGGGTGGTGCGGCGTTCCGCCGTGACGGCAGTCGCAGCCGGGGTCGTGGCAGTAGCCGTGGCGCTGGCGCTGCTCATCGCCCGCCCCCTCCCTCTCGCTCTCCGAACATCACCGAAAGTCCCCTCGCCACCGCAACCGGGGACTGGCTCCCCGTTTCGCGGTGACACCGATGCAAACGGGGAGCCAGTCCCCGGTTATTTCGGATCGGCGGGGAATTCCCCTGTGATTCAGGTCACGTGTTCGAGTTCGCCCGCGCCCTCCCCCGCATCGGGCGTGTCCCACGATCGGCTCACCCGGCGCGCGCCCGACCCGCCCCCGACCCACGCTGATCGCACGGAGCGCAGCCGAGGACCGGCCGGCTGCCGCGTACCCGGAAGGCGATCGCATGCATCAGCCCCGCCGCCGGATACGCAGGCCAAGCACCCTCGGCGCCCTCGCGGCACTGACGCTCGGCGCCCTGGCCACGGCGAGCTCGCACCTTCCCGGCTCCCACCGCACATCGGCCGGCAGCCCGGTGACGACGGCCGAGGAAGCGGCGCTGGGTCCCTGCCGCATCACCGCCACCATGGGCGTGCAGATGTCGGAGGGGATGCCGACGCCCACGGGGTACGTCCGCTCGACGGGCGAGGTCCGAGCCCTCAACCTCATGATCGACTTCCCCGACGCGGAGGGCCAGGGCACGGCGCTGCAGCGCTTCGCCGAGTTCTTCCCCGCCACCCAGAAGTGGTTCGCGACCAGCTCGTACGGACGGCTCAGCTACCGCGCAGAGACCCCGCTGGCGACCTGGCTGCGATTGCCCATGCCATTCGCCGCTTACGGGATCGACCGCGGTTCGCCGTACGAGCCGGGCTATCGGCAGCTGGTGGAGGACATCATCACCACGGCCGATCCACACGTGGACTTCAGCGCGTACGACCTGGTCAACGTGCTGGTCACACCGAACGCCGGGCCGTCGGCGCTGGACACCGTGCTGTCCGTGACCTTCTCCGGGAACCACGACGCGCCCTACGCGGACGGGGTGCCGCTGGCGAACACCTCTTTCGTCTACAGCCGCCAGGACGACGGCTCCGGGTCGTTCGACAAGAACGGCTTCCGGGTGCTCCCCCACGAGAACGGCCATGTCTTCGGCCTGCCCGACCTCTACACCGCGGAGGGCGGCGGCGCGGTCGGCCACTGGGACATCATGTCCGAGGACTGGGGCGCCAACAACGATCTGCTCGGCTGGCACAAGTGGAAACTGGGCTGGCTGGACAACAAGCAGGTCAGCTGCGCCGCCGCCAGTGGGACCAAGGACTACGCGCTCACCCCGCTCGCCACCACCGGCGGCCGCAAACTGGTCTTCGTACCACTCGGCACCGAAGCCGGGTACGCCGTCGAGGTCCGCACCAGGGAGGGCAACGACGAGGCGGTCTGCGAGCCGGGCGTCCTGATCTACCGCGTCGAGTCGGACGTGGACACCGGACAGGGGCCGGTGCAGGTCGCCGACAGCGACCAGGACAGCGGGGGCTGCACCAGGCGCCCCAATGTGCACGCGGAGCTGTCGGACGCGCCGTACCGTCCGGGCGAGTCGTTCGAGGACGACCACAACGGCATCCGCATCACCGTCCTGTCGGAGGACAGCGGTAAGGGCACCTACCGGGTGCGGGTCTCACGCGCCTGAGCCGGGCGGCATTCCGGCCCGCAGTTCCCGCTTGAGGATCTTGCCGGTGGCATTGCGGGGAAGCGGATCGTCCCGGAGCACCACATGCACCGGCACCTTGAACGCGGCCAGGGACCGGCCGACGTGCGCGCGCAGTTCGTCAGGTGTCGGGGCCGCCCCGTCCCGTGGCACCACCACCGCCGCGACCTCCTCGCCGAGTACGGCGTGCGGCACCCCGAACACGGCCGCGTCGGCGACGTCCGGGTGATCGTGCAGTACGGCCTCGACCTCGACGCAGTACACGTTCTCACCGCCACGGATGATCATGTCCTTGATACGGTCCACGATCGTGATCAGACCGCCGTCCCGTACGGTCGCGAGATCACCCGTACGGAACCAGCCGTCCTCGGTGAACGCGGCGGCCGTGGCCTCCGGATCCCGCCAGTACCCGCGCACCAGTGACTGCCCACGCAGCCACAGCTCGCCGACCTCGCCCTCCGGCAGCGCCCGACCGTCCGGCCCTGCGATCCGCGCCTCCGTGGCAGGCGTGGCCCGCCCGACGCTTCCGGGGTGCCGGCGGTACTGGGCACCGAAGTTCGCCGTCACTCCGCCGCAGGTCTCCGTGAGCCCGTAGCCGTTGCGCGGCTCGACGCCGGGCCCGTAGCGAGCCATGAGCCGGGCGACGATACCGGGCGGAGCAGCGGCGCCGCCGGTGTTGAGGTGCGTGAGGCTCTCCAGCGCCACCCCGTGCCGCTCGGCGGCGTCGAGCAGTTGAAGCGCGGTGGTGGGCACGCCGGAGTAGTGGGTGACTCGGTGCCGCTCGATCAGTGACAGTGCCTGCTCCGCGTCCCACTTCCGCATGAGCACGGCCGTTCCGCCGACGGACATCAGCGCGTACACGGTGGTGAAGGCCGCCGCATGGAAGAACGGAAAGGTCATCAGGTTCACCGGCGCGGGCCCCTGCCCCGGAATCATGCCCTTGGCCAGCGCGGACACGGCGGCGGTGTACCGGGGGTTCATCACCGCACCGGCCTGCGCGAGCTGGGTGGCGACGGCACCCTTGGGCCGGCCCGTGGTACCGGACGTATAACTGATCGTCGCGTCGTCCTCGGGCCGTATGCCGACCGTCGGGGGCGCAGGAGTTCCGGCGGGATCGGGCACGGGCAGGTCCTCGTACCGCTCACAGCCCTCCCCGAGGTCCCCTACGGGTCCCTCGTGGTGGAACACCACGACCCGGGCCCTGCCCCGTGCCCACTTCTCGACGCGCGGCAGCCGCTCCCCGTCGACAAGCAGCACGGCGGGGGCGCAGTCGCCGAGGGCGTACGCGAACTCGTCCTCGGTCCACCAGGCGTTGAGCGGCACCGTCACCAGCCCTGCGAGCTGCGTCGCCCAGAAGGCGATCTGCCACTCGGGGTGATTGCGCATCGCGACCACGGCCCGGTCGCCCTGCCGTAGTCCGTACACGTCGATGAGGCGGTTGGCCAGTGCGGAGGCGGCGGCGAAGAACTCCCCGTACGTGTAAGTCCCGGTCTCGGCGACCAGGAACGGGCGCTCGCCGAACGCCCAGGTCGTCTCAACGAATTCGCGCAGCGTGCGAGGCCCCGACACATAGACGCCGTCCTCGACGGCGAAGGGCGCCCCGGGCGCGGTGAGGAAGCCGAAGTCGGCATCGGAATCGGAGTCCGCCACGCCAGCCCCCTCCATAGCGCCGACCAAGCGCTCGCTCGGCCCGGCGCTCGACCCTAGGCTCCGCTCAGCCACCCGGTCAAGAACCATGCACTGCCCACCTATCCGGCGATCCCGCTGTTCGGCCGGCCTTCCGCGAGCTCAAGCAGCCGCTCCAGCACGAGCGCAGCATGCCGCTCGGGTTCGGGTACCGGATGCACCAGTGACCGCACCCGCCCCGCACGGTCCAGCACGACGCCGGCCCGGGTGAACAGCCGCCGCTCCCCGACCCGCACCTCGGGCACACCCAGCGCCCGCCCGAGCTCCAGGCCCTCGTCACCCACCAGCGGGTAACCGAGCTCTCTGGCCGCAGCGAACTCCGCCAGACAGCCGGGAGCGTGCGCACTGACACCGAGCACCCTGGCCCCCGCCCGGGCGAAGGAGGCGGCCTCGTCCCGTACGGAACACAGACCCGTGGTACAGCCTGCGAGCTCCGGCAGCACCTCCCCGATGCCCGGTTCGGTGATGAAGAACAGCACCGTCCACGAGTGCTCGGCCGAGGGCACGGACACGGACCCCTCCGTGGTCTCGACAACCTTCCGCAGCACAGCGGCCCCCTCAGCCCATGATCGAAATCTCGCCGGACACCAGCATCGGCCGGATGCATCCCTCCGTCCAAGATCTCGTACGGGACTTCCACCGAGCCTTCGCCCTCTGCATCGCGCCCACACCTGCCGCTCCCAAGCGCCAACTGTCTCTGCACCGTCAGGACCTGATGTCGGAGGAGGTAGCCGAACTCGCCGAGGCATCCACGACCGGCGACCTGGCACACATCGCCCAGGAACTCGCCGACGTCGTCTACATCGGGTACGGCACCGCCCTGGTCCACGGCATCGACCTCGACGCCGTCATCGCGGAGGTACACCGCGCGAACATGTCCAAACTCGGCCCGGACGGCCACCCGGAACGCCGCGCCGACGGCAAGATCCTCAAGGGCCCTTCATACCAGGCCCCCCGACATCGCCGCCGTGCTCCACCGCCAGGGCTGGTCCCCCGAGGCCGGTACGGCAGCGGAATGACCGCAGCGCCCGCGTCCCCGTTTCCGTCCGCCCCTCAACCGCTCACACACAGCCAGGCGCGGCACGCCCGCCACCCGTCCACTCCTCGCAGCCTTCGCCCACTGAAGCTCTTGCCACCGAGGCTCGACGCGTCTGGAACCGGCCACCGCAACACCACACCTACAGGCCGGTTACCGAAGCCCGAGCCGGCCGAGGTCCACTCGCCGCCCTTACTCAGACCCCGACCAATCACCACCCGCTACACTGATTCGGCGGTGACCGACCTCCACGGCTCGGGCGCCGCGCTGTCGGCCAACGTTTCCGACAGATCCCCGCCTCCGTAGCTCAGGGGATAGAGCACCGCTCTCCTAAAGCGGGTGTCGCAGGTTCGAATCCTGCCGGGGGCACAACGCGTTACCGCTCTGACCTGGGGTTTATCCCCCAGGGAGGCACTCTATTCGGCCTCGGACTCCTCGTCCGGGGCCGTTTGCGTGAGCGGTGCGTGAGCGGACGGAGAGTTGATCTCCGGAATTCCTCCCAACGGATCAGCATCATCCGGCACGGACTCCGGGCCGGGATGCTCCGCGTCGTCGGGCTCGGCCTCCGCTTCGGAGGCGGTGTTTTCGGAAGTCGTGCGGGCGCGTGGGACGAGCCGGGCTGCGGCCTCGGCGATCGCCAGGTCGGCTTCGGGGAGCAGGCTCGTGTACGTGTCGGCCGTGATGGTGATCGAGGAGTGGCCGAGCATCTCCTGGATGTCCTTCAGGTCGGCCCCCGCCGCGTGGGCGAGGGTCGCGGCACCGTGGCGGAGGTCGTGGAGCCGGACCGGCGGGAGGTCGATCTCCTCGTACAGCTCGATGAACCGACGCGTGACGTTGGCGGGGTGAAGCATCTCACCGTTCTCCTTGGTGAAGACGCGTCCGGTCTCCACCCAGGCGTTCTCCCACTCCTTACGGTCCTTGTCCTGCTGGGCGCGGTGCCGCGTGAGGGCCTGGACCGTGTCGGAGTCGAGCGCGATGGTGCGCGCGCCGGCATCGGTCTTGGGGTCGTCCTCGTACACCTCCCAGCCGTCCACGACGAGCTGCTTGGCGACGGTGATGAGACCGGCGTCCAGGTTGGTGTCGGTCCACTTCTGCCCGCACGCCTCGCCCCGCCGCAGCCCGCGGAACGCGATCAGGTGGAACAGCGCGTACAGGCGGTCCTCCGCGACATGGTCGAGGAAGAGGCCGGTGTGCTCCGGCGTCCAGACCATCACCGACGACGGCTTCTCGCCGGTGCGCTTCCAGTGGAGGATGCGCTCCTCGGTCCATACGAGGGCCTTGGGTCGCTTGCCCGCCTCCAACTCAACGTGGGCGGCCGGGTTGAAGGTGATGAGCTGCTGGGCGATCGCGGCGTTCAGTGCGGCCCGCAGAGTGGAGCGGACGCGCTGGCGCGTGGCCGGACCGACGATGCGGCGGTAGGGCTCCATCTCGGCGATGGCCGCCTTCATCGCCTTGCGGCGGGCGCGGGGCTCGCGGCCCTTCCAGGGGATCTGAGCGAGGTCCTCGAACGCCTTACGGCGGGCCGCGTTGCCTTCGGCGATCTCGACGTTGGCCTCGGCAATGGCCTCGAACATCTCCGACAGGTGGGCGACCCGGAGGCGGTCGAGCCGGTAATGCCCGATCCGTGGTTTGAGGTGCACCCGGATGTTGCTCTCATCGCGGCTGATGGCGCTCTGCCGCCCCTTCTTGCCCGCCAGCCACATGTCCAGCCACTCCCCGACCGTGAGCCTGCTCGTCAGGTCCAGGCCGTGGCTGAGGCGCCTGCGGGTCGCCTCGATGTTCGGCAACGGAGCCTTCTCGTCGGCCACCTTCTCCAGCAAATCGGCTATCTGGGCAAGGCCCTCGGCATCGTCTGTGTCGGCGAGGCCGACAAGCGCGCGCACGTGGTCAAGGTCCGTCTGAGCGGCCTTGAGGGAGTCGTAGCCGGCGCGGCTGAAGGAGCGGCGGGTGCCGTCTTCGCGAGGCGGGAGCTCCTGGCGTATGGAGTACGAGCCGTGCTTGCGGCTGGAGAGCTTGGGGCACTTCTTGCCGAGCGGCTTGCCGGTCTTGGGGTCACGGCAGTAGCAGCGGCGGTGGGTGGAACCCTTCAAAGATCGTTCTCCTCGGTGGTGTTGGGGGCGATTTCGGGTGGGTCGACATCGGCGAGTTCCGGCGGCAGGTGCGGTGGTGTGCCGCCGTCTTCGCGGATGAAGGCGCGGGCGCTGCGAAGCCGGTACTTGGCTTCCAACGCCCTTTCCGCGTAGTCGGCTTGGGCGAGGAGAGCTTCCTCGCGTTCGGCTTTGTTGGGTGCTGTCTCCGCTTTCCAGCGCTCGTGCTTCTCGCCTTTCAGGGCGGCCAAGGCGGCGCGCTGGTGGCGGATGTGGGCCCGGAAGGACTGGAGCATGGCGTCTTCCCTGCCGAGCTCCTCCCTGTCGCCGATGAACCAGCGCATGGCATCCCAGGTCCGTTCGGAGTGCTGCAGGGGGAGGCGCTGGACTCGGTCGACGTAGCCGGCCGGGTAGAGCAGGCAGATCGGGTAGGTGTCCAGGGCTTCGGCGAGGACGATGACGTCGACCAGGGGCAGGTTGGCGCGGCGGCCGGACTCCATGTTGGCGATCACGTTGCGCGGGATCGGGTGGCCGATCTCCTCGCAGCGGTCGGCCAGGTCCTGGGCGCTCATGTGCAACTCCTTCCTTCGTCTGCGGACCTCGGCGGCCACGGTGGCCATCACCTGGTCCACCCACTCCGGGACGTCGTCCTCGTCCCTTCCAGCATCGAAACCGTGTTGTGTCATGAAGACACATTAACTTCCCTACCGTTGATTCCACGGCCTGGAGACGAGCGTGATCGTCGTGTTCGCCGAGGGCTCAGCCATGGATGGAGCGCGTATGCGCGAGAACGGACCGGCCAGCCGGGTGAAGGGCATGAGCCGCGAGGAGCTGCTGGAGCTTCCCGCCACCGTTGACCTGGAGACAGGCAACCGGGCGCTGGGGCTCGGGCGAAGCAAGGGGTACGAGCTGGCCAAGCGCGGCCAGTACCCGTGCAAGGTGCTGCGGTTGGGCAACGCCTACCGGGTGGTGACCGCAGACCTGTTGGCCCTGCTGGGCCTGGCCGCATGAGAGCGGGGAACCGTAGCAGACCGTTCTGCGCTGAGCTGACACAGAAACGCTGGACTGTTGCCGGGCGTAGACGTACGGTCCGTGTTCCCTCGCGATCACCGAACGCTCGCGAGAAGAGGGTGGGCCCCCGGCGGTGCAACGCCGGAGGCCCGAGCAACCCCGAACGGCCCTGGAAGAACCAACCCGGCGGCAAGGGCGTGCGAGCCCGCCACCGCCAGACGAGGAGCTGCCGAGTGCAACCCGAGAACCCCGAACCCTATTCCGCCCCCGCGCAGGCCATCTGGCCCGCAGCGGCCATCCCCGGCCGACCCGGCGCCCACCTTCACGCCACGCAGGCCGACGACGCCGATCCGAGCCCCAGCAGTGATGCCGACGCCCGCAGCACCGACGAGGCGAAGACCCCGAGCGGGCCGGAGGAAATATCCGATGCGGAGCCGACGTACGGCTCCGCACTGCTGGACGAACTGCGCGGGCAGATCGCTCAGTTCGTGATCCCGCCCTCCCAGGAGGCCCTCGACGCGATCACCTTGTGGGTGGCAGCGACGCACCTACAGCCTGCGTGGCAGCACGCCCCGCGCCTGGCGGTGGTGGGCCCGGCGAAGCGATGCGGCAAGTCGCGGCTGCTGGACGTGCTGACCGAGACGGTCCACGAACCGATGCTCACCATCAACACCACCCCGGCGGCCATCTTCCGGTCGATCACCGAGGACAACCCGCCCACCCTCTTGGTGGACGAGGCAGACACCATCTTCGGTACCCCGAAGATGGCCGAGAAGAACGAGGAGATGCGCGGCCTGCTCAACGCCGGCCACCAGCGCAACCGCTACGTCACCCGCGTCGTCGGCAACGACCACACCCCGCACCGCTTCGCGACCTTCGCCATGGCGGCCATCGCGGGAATCGGTGACCTGCCCGACACGGTCATGGACCGGGCGGTCGTGATCCGCATGCGGCGCCGGGCCGAGGGCGAGAAGGTCAAGCCCTTCCGCTCCCGCCGCGACATCCCGGCCCTGCACGATCTGCGCGACCGCATCGCCGCCTGGGCCAGGCCGCTACTGGACGAGGCCGCGAACCTGGAGCCGGACATGCCGGTCGAGGACCGTGCCGCGGACACCTGGGAGCCCCTGGTCATCGTCGCCGACCTGGCAGGCGGGCACTGGCCCCGGCTGGCGCGCCTCGCGTGCGCGCGGATGGTCGCCGCCGAAACGGCGGCCGAGGAGGACCACCCCAGCGGAGCGCGGATCCTCGCCGACATCCGCCGGGTCTTCCACGCCCAGCGCGAGGTGGACAGCCTCTCCACCGAGGAACTCCTCCACCACCTGCGCCAGGACGCGGAGGCGCCGTGGGCGGAGTGGGGGCGGAGCGGGCTGACCGCCCGTGAACTGGGCAGGATGCTGCGCGAGTTCGAGATCAGGCCCGGCAACGTGCGCATGGCCGACCGGACCCAGCGCAAGGGCTACATGCGCAACAAGTTCCTGGATGCCTGGAGCCGGTACTGCCCCACCGTCCACTCAGTGGACCCCCCAGGCGGCCCGCCCGGTGAACCACCCGCCGTTCACTGAGTGAACGCCCTGCCCGGCGAACTCGACGCGGGCTGAACCCCGCCCCCTTGTTGCCGTCCCTGCCGTCCCTGCCGTGATCTCGCAGGTCAAACGGCATACCGGCAAGACGGCAACCGGGGCCAAGACGGCAACGCGATCCACCATCGCAGCCCTACCGCCAAGACGCCGCCCGCATCCGTCTTGCGCCGTCCCCCACCGTCCTGCCGTATCAGCGCAGGTCACAGCACCGCCCACCGGGACGGAAGACGCAACGCCACCGTCCCGCCTTGGGGCACGGCCACACCGGCACCAGGCCCGCCAGGATGCGCCGACGTCGTGTTCCGACTCGGAACACGACGTCGGCGGCACACGCCAGGACGGAAGGCCGAGGCGGTTGCCGTACCCGCTGTGACCTGCGCTTGCAACGGCCAAGACGGCAAATACGCACCACACAACTACGCCAGGAGTACCCCGCTTGAAGGCCCCTCTCATGTCCCGTCGCCGAGACCGCCCGCCGCGCGGCGACCAGCCCGGTCAGAAGCAACCAGCGAAGGCGAAGCTCCCCGCGGAGCAGTACGTGCTCCGCGCGGCCGGCATCGTCATCGTGGCCCTTACCGCCGGTGCGTTCTGGCTCTCCTACGCCCACCTGGCCGAGGTCGCCGCCCAGCACGGACTCCGCGACTCTCCGATCCGCCGATGGGCGTGGCCCGCGACGCTGGACGCGTTCATCGTCGCGGGCGAACTCCTCATGCTCCGTGCGGGCCTGCGCCGCGTCACCGACAACTGGGCCATTGGCGTCACCGCCATCGGGTCGGTCGGCTCCATCGGGCTCAACGTGGCCGGGGTGACCGGCACACGCGACGTCGGCAGCGTGCCGTTGCTCGACTACGTGGTCGCCGCGGTTCCCCCGGCCGCCGCGATGGTGGCCTTCGGCGTGCTGATGCGGCAGATCCACGAGCTCGTCGCGCAGCCTGTAGTCGACCATTCGGTTCCTGATTCAGCGCAGGTGCCGGAACCACCGGCTGCCACATCCGTCCGGCTCGCCGAGCATTCGGTCACTGCTGTCGGCCAGTCCGCCGGGACTCCGGCTGAGGGCGTCCGGCCTGCCGACCTACCGCTTCAGCCCGGCCCGGCCGCTGAGCCGTCGGCCGCCGTTTCCGTCCAGCCGCCGGAATCACCCGCCGACGCTGCAGCAGGCAGGTTGCGCGGTGGCCGTCCGCCCGGCGCCCCACTCCAGGTGCTCGTGGAGATCGGCCGGGCCGCTGCCGCTGAACAGGGCAAGCTCACCCGGGCCGTCGTCCGGACGGCGGTTGAGGACAAAGGGCTGACGGTCGGCAGTAAGCGGCTGACCGAGGTGATGGACATTCTCCGGCCCGAACTCGAACCCTCGGCCGAGACCGATCGGCCCGGCGACTGACCGTAACCGCCACCGGGTGACCGGAACCCTTCCGGTCACCCGGCCCGCCGGTCACCACCCCGGGCACCACGCAATCGTCCACACCCGTGGATGAGACGGCAGCCGCCCGAACTCCGCCGTGACCCGCACGCCCTCCCCACCCCTCTCCGGAGAACCGTTTATGACGCACGACCCACTCAACCCCGAGAACGCCCCCGACGAGCTGCCGCAGCTGAGGAAGTCCCCTACGCTGATGAACCGTCTGCGGCGGGCGTTCGGACAGGGTGCCCCTGGCGGAGCCAGTAGTACCCCGAGTCCGACTCACGGCCGGTCTTCGGGGGTCTCCACCCCGGGGGTGGCGGAGACGGCCCAGCGCCAGGGGGCGCCAGGCCAGGACGTCGGGGCCGAGGGCGGCCCCGACGAGGACATGCTCCACGCCGTCCAGCGCGAGACGCTGCGCCCCGTACGCACCACCGACACCGCTGAGAGCGTCGGCGGTGAGCCTGTCGTGAAGAGCGTCCAGCCCACCATCCGCCGCTTCACCGGCACCAAACGCGTCGTCCGCGTCGGCCCATTGCGCTTCACCGCCGATCAGCTCTCGCTGCTTCAGGACTCCGCTGCCGAGCACGGCTACAAGGGCGACTCCGGGTTCGCCGCCGACATCGTGCTCGCCTTCGTCACCGGCCGGTTCACCGCCAACCTGCCCCTGTCCGAGGACCGCCGCCGTACACACATCTTCCGCGCCCAGGTCCTGCGCCAGCTCAACCGGATCGGCGTCAACGTCAACCAGATCGCCCGCACCCTCAACAGCGACCGCACCCCACCCGACATCCGCCAACGCCTGACCGAACTCCACGACCTGCTGGAGCTGATCGCCGAAGCCCTGCGTCAGCCCGCCGACCCGGAGACGGAGGCAGCCGCGTGATCGCCGCCATCAAACCGGCCGGGTCCAACACCCGAGGGCTGCTCGCCTACCTCTACGGCCCCGGCGACCACGACGAACACCTCGACCCGCGCATCGTGGCCGGCTTCGCCATGCTCGGCATGCCCGACCCCGGCCGCGACGAGAACGCCACCCTCACCGAACTCGCCCGCTACCTCGACGAGCCCGTACGGCTGCGCAACGGCGAGTTCGGCAAGCAGGTCACCGACCATGTCTGGCACTGCCCTGTCCGCGCCGCCCCCGAGGACCGCTACCTCTCAGACGCCGAGTGGGGCGAGATCGCCCAGCGCATCGTTGAAGCGGCCGGCATCGCGCCGACCGGTGACGACCTGGCCTGCCGCTGGATCGCCGTACGCCACGCCGACGACCACATCCACATCCTCGCCACCACCGTCCGCGAAGACGGCCGCCGTCCCAAACTCCACGGCAGCGGCATGCGCGTCGGTGACGAGTGCCGCGCGATCGAGAAGGACCACGGGCTGCGGCAGTTGAAGAAGGGGGACGGAACCGGAAGCCGTCGCCCGACTCAGGCCGAGATGCACAAGGCCGAACGTCTCGGCTGGGACCAGCCCAGCGCCGAGTGGCTCCAGGACCGCATCCGCGCCGCCATCCCCCATGTGACCAGCGCCGAGGAGTTCGTCGCCTACCTGCAAGCCAGCGGCGTCGAGGTCCAGGTCCGGCGCGGCCCGTCAGGCGACCTCCTCGGATATGCCGCCGGCCGACCCGGCGACGTCAACGAGGCCGGCGAGCAGATCTACCACCCCGGAAGCAAGATCTCCTCCGACCTCTCCCTGCCCAAAATCAAGGCCCGCCTCGAATCCAGCCGACCTGAAGAACACCCCACCGCCCGCCGCAACCACCCCAGCACCCCGTGGCACCAAGCCACCGACGCCCTCGACACCCTCCACACCGACTTCGCCGAAGACTCCCAAGCCCAAGCCCACATCACCGCCCTCGGCGAACTCCTCGAAGCCATCGCCCAGACGGCACCCGCCCATCTTCAGGCCGAACTCCAAGGCGCCTCAAAGGCGTTCGCCCGGGCCCAGCGCTCCCAGATCCGGGCCGAAGACCGCGCCGCCCACGTCCTGCGCAGCGCGGCACGCGACATCGTCCACACCGCCACCGGCCCCGACGGAAGCGCTTTGGCCGCCCTGGTCGCAGCCCTCGTCTGGGCCACCATCGTCGCCGCGCGCTGGCACGATGCGAAGAACCACGCCCACCAAGCAGAGGCCGCCCGCCAGGCCGTCCAGCACCTCCAGACAGCCGCCGACCTGGCCCTAGCCCCGACGCTCGCCGAACTCACCGCCCGACCGCCCAGGGAACAAGCGCGCCGCGTTCTGGTCGGCGACGTGCGAGCAGCCGTCCCCGATCACGCCGAGCGCATCCTCGCCGACCCGGCCTGGCCCGCCCTCGCCACCGTCCTCGCCGATGCGGAAGCCCGCGGCCACCAGCCCCACCAACTCCTTCGGGAAGCCGCTGCCCAGCGCGAGCTGACCACCGCCCACCAACCCGCCCGCGTCCTCATCACCCGCATCCAGCACACCGGCCGCAACCCGGCACCCAACCGCCGAGCCGAAGCCGCCCGTCGCCGCTCCACCCTCGCAGCCTCGGTTCGAGTCCGGCAGACCCACGACGGTCAGTTTCCGTCGGCTGCTACGACGCCTACCGAACAGCAGCGCCGACAGCGCCGATAGGCACCGTCAGGCCCCCAGGGGTTGCGTTCGTCCGGGATCGGAGGAACGTGTGAGGCTTTCCCGGATCACGCTGTCGCTGGCACGCAGAGCCGACGTCAGTTCTCCTCGCAGTTCGTCCGGGAGGACCCCTGTGCCGAGGGAGCAGGCGCGCACCAGCGTGCGACAGTCCTGCACTTGCCGGTCCGTGGCGATCTCGGTGAACAGGGGATGAGCCAAGGTCTCGCGGGCCGCGTAGCCGTCTTCGGCGTCCATCGTCCTGCGGTGGAGGTCCTCGACAATGCGGTGCGCGGCGAGCGCCCCGGCGGAACCGATCGCGTCGAGGACTGTGAGTCCGAGCCGGGTGTTGAAGACGGTCATCCCGGGTTCGGTCTTCCGTCCGAGGTAGGCAGTCACCAGGTCCGCCAGGTGGCCGTCGATCGGCTGCCCGGCGTCGCGGCGGCATAGAACGGTCAGGCATGCCGTGACAGCTTGCTCCCACGGATCGCCGGGCATCGTGTCGGCAAGGAGGACGGTTGCCCACGCGGTGTCACCCGCAACCAGGGCGGCGAGTACGGCGACCTGTCGACCGTCGAGCATCCGCTTTCCGATGCCCTGGTGGGCTTCGATGTGCGCCAGCGCCTCGGCCCATCGCCCCTCGGTGGTGAGGGTGCGCGTGCCGTCGGCGAGGAGGACGCGCCACAGCCATGCGCGAACCTCCTGGCGGTTTTCGACGGTCGAAGTGAGGTCCGCGGGTACGTTGACGCCCTCGAACCGGGCGGCTGTGCCCGCCTCGACGGCTTTGTGCAGGTTGAGGAGTCGATGACGGCCGTCATCGGCGTGGCCGGCGCGGATCTGGAGGCGGGCGAGGTTGACGACCGGTTCCAGTCCTCGGATCGCGCTCATGCCGGGCAGGGGGCAGGCATGGAGGTAGGCGGCGGCGTGCTGGTGGCACATCTCGCGTGCGAGGTCGGGGAGGGCGAGGTCGGAGGCGATGAGCGCGGCCTGGTTGTAGACGGCCGATGCACGCCCCTGGTCGGTCTCTTCCACCGCAGTGTCGGCCAGATCGACGAGCGCCCTTACGCGTTCAGGCAGGGGCAGGCAGGCGGGGCGGAATCGGGCGACGAGTGGGAAGCGCTGGGCTGTGGGGCCGTGTGGGTCCATGGATCCCCCGGGGCGAGAGTGAGGACTGCTGAGGCGACGGTGTCCGCCAGCCGTGTGCCGACGGGCACCGTCCGCTAGGGGTGGGGCGTCATCGCCAGTCGACGACGATGCGGTTCAGCGGGGTGTCGAGGGCGAAGAGACCAGGGCGCTGCTCGATCTCGGGGGCGTCAAGGGGCTGGATCTCGAACGTAGCCTCACGGTCGCGGTAGTCGCGATCCCAGGTGCGGATGGCGTCGGCGACCCTCGCGACCAGTTCGTCACTGCCGGGGCCGTGGCCGATGACGCCGAACTCCCAGAGCCTGTCGCCGTCGTGGGTCTTCTCCTTCGACAGGCGCCGGGCGAGGTAGGTGACGGCACCCTTGTCGACGACCGCGGTCGACGAGGGGTAGGGGTCCTCGGTGAGCAGAGTGCCCTTGGCGCTCTGGGGGAACAGCATCCGGATCAGACCGGAGGGCAGGGAGCAGGTGACGAACAGTTCCATCCACTCCGGTGACTCCATGGCGCGGACCGTCATACCGGTCCACTCCTCGGTGTGCGGCTGGTCAAGTACACCTGCGAGGGCGTCGGCGTCGATGTTGAGGCCGGCGGGGGCCTGGAGTCGTACGGCGCCGTCTGTGCTGAGAGGGATCACTCGGCGGTCGTCGTCGGCGATGCCCCGCCGAAGCGGCATGAAGGTGTTCATCTCGCTGCCGAGGGACACCCACCGGCCGTCGCGCTGCTCGTAGGCGATGGAGCGGGAGACTGTGCCCTTGAGGCGCTGAGGGACGAGGAGCCGACCGCCGGGTGCGAGCTGCTGCAGCCAGGCGTGCGGTACGCCGTGGGCGCCGACGGTGGCGATGATCCGGTCGTACGGCGCTGCTTCGGTGTAGCCAAGCGCGCCGTCGCGGGTCACGGCTTGGACGTTGGTGATTCCGGCGACGGCGAGGTGCGCACGGGCGCCTTCCACGAGGTCGTCGTCGACGTCGAGGGTGGTCACGTGTCCGCTCTCGCCGACCAGGTGGGCGAGGAGACCGGCGTTGTATCCGGTGCCGGCGCCGAGTTCGAGGATGCGTTCGCCGGGCTGGGCTTCGAGCTGGTCCAGCATGAGGGCGACGACGCCCGGCTGGGAGGCGCAGGAGATGGAGGTGCCGTCGGTGTCGTACTTGATGTGCACCGGTGCGTTGGCGTAGGCGTCTTCGAGTGACGCCTCGGGCACGAACACGTGGCGGGGCACGGTCCGCAATGCGGTCTCGACGGCGGGTGTGCGGGCGTGTCCGGCCGCGCGGAGCTGGTCGACCAGGGCGTTGCGGAGGCGCTCGGCGTTCGCCGTGGGGGTGGTGATCGTGTCGGTGTTCACTGCGCTGACGCTATCGATGTCGGCTGTTGCCTCGGTGGGCGACGCGGTGTGGTCACTCGTTCCCATGACTACCTCTCGTGCGATGTGGGACAGGGCGCTCTGGTCGTCCCGGAGGAGACCGGCGCGGTTGGCGTGGAAGATCACGTGGTGGACGATGACGGCTCGCAGGCCGCGGGTGAGGGCGCCGCGGCCTGCGAGGTCGGCGAGGGTGGCTCCGGCCCGTTCGAAGGCGGTCACCCATTCTTCGTGCGCGTGGAGTGGGCCGCCCAGGCGGCAGAGGCTGTGGGCGTCAGCGGTCATGAGCTTCCGCATAGCCGGGGCCAGTTCGGCGGCTCGTTCGGATGGCTGTGGAGCGGTGGCCGGTCGAAGGGCTGCGACCTTCGCCCATACGTCACCCTGTTCGAACCAGTCGAGTCCAGCACCGCGCATCATGACGCTCGCCAGCAGGACGGCGGTCTCCCGGCGTCCCAGGTGTACCGAGCTCGGCTGGTAGGTGAGCAGGTGGCGGGAGTCGCTGTGGAACAGTTCGTGGGCCGCGTCCATGGCCTCGGGTCCGCCGAACGTGTCGGTCTCGGGCTCGTAGATGCCGGGCAGGCACGACACGGCCACGCCGTCGCCGATGAGATCGCTCAGGAGCGACTCGATGGCTGGTGAGGGCTTGTCGGCGAGGTAACGCAGCGGCCAGGGCTGCTTGTTCATGAACCACCAGCCGGTGAGCTGCCCGTCGGCCTCGGCCTCGATCAGGGCGGGACCGAGGCGTTCGGCGATGGTGCGCCGTGCCATCTCGCGGTCGACGAAGGTGATGTTGTGCTGCTGCCAGCGGTCGGGAGGCATAAGGGTCCTTCGGTCGGTGGATCAAACGATGAGGAGGCATGCGTCCCAGGCGGACTGGGGTGGTGCGGCGGTGCTGGGCGCGAGGAGGGCCAGGGCTATGCCGGCGGCGCCGTCGAGTAGGCCGGGGCCGGCTTGCTCGTCCTGGATGAGCGCTGTGGCCATGAGTTCGGGGTCGGTACCCGGCGGGGTGATCTCAGCCAGGAGGGCCGGGATCGCGGCGCGGAGTCTTCCCGCGGTCGAGGGGTGGGCGTCGTCGGCCGTACGCGCGGCAGTGTGGGCGAGGCCGGCGAACCCGTGGCAGAGGCCGTTGTCCGTCGTGGCCTTCAGCTGCTCGGGATCGGTGAGGGCGGCCACGAGCGCGTTCTCCGCGTCAATCTGACGGCCGGTGTCGCCGAGGGCGAGCGCGGCAAGTTGCTGAGCGCGGGCGAGGCCGGCGGTGCCGTAGCACCAGGAGGGCCGCCTGGGTGCTGACGAGCCGAGACGCCCCCTGCGCAGCTCGTCCTGAGTGACCCAGTACGGCCAGACCGGTCCGCCGTCGGCCTTCTTCTTCCAGCAGTCCAGCCAGGCCAGGATGGTGCGCAGCGCTGCGTGGTGTCCGTCGGTGATGGAGCCGCTCCGAGCTGCGAGGGCCAAGAGCGCGAGCACGCCACCAATGCCGTGCGCCATACCCGTGTTGGCGTGTCCGCCAGGGAATCGGGCGTCCGGGCTGCCGGATGGCCCGGTCTCCGCCCACCAGCCCGGCACAGTCTCGCCGTGGTGGGTGATCGGTTCGGTGAGGCGCACGCAGTAGTCGAGAACGGCGCGCATCGTGGAGCTGCCGGGGTTTCGGCGCAGTAGGTAGGCGCCGTATCCGGTGAGGCCCCGGACGGCGTCGAACTCGGCGAGCTGCGGTAGGCGTCCGGCGTCGATGCGGCGGTGTGCGGCGTCGAGACGGCGTCCGACGTCGACTGCGATCTGTCCGTCCATCGCGTCGAGGGCGCGCTGGTAGGAGCCGGGAAGGTGGTCGGCGGCACAGGTCAGGGCATGGGCGAAGGCGGGCACTCCGTAGAACGGGTGGCTGGCCGGGCCGCTGGTGAGCGGCTGTCGGGAGGCGGCGGTGAGCCAGTCGTGGGCGCGGTGCCACGGACCGAGGCCGTTCGCGGCCAGCTGGATGTGCAGGAGCGCCATTCCGGGAGGGCCGTAGGCAAGGTGCTGCCGGTCCGAGGACAGCGTCCTGGAACCGAGGGGCACGGCGTCGGGGTCGGCGAGCTGGGTGGCGATGGCGTCGACCAGGCCGAGCGCGGGGTGGGGGGTCACGACGCCGTCCTCTTGGTGCGGGCGGTCCAGGCCAGGGCAGCGGCGCGCGCCAGGTAGAGGCACACGTCTTCCTCCGGGAAGTTCACGGCGACGTGGCGCACGAAGTGAACGTGCAGCAGGGAGGTCAGGACGTCGTCGACGGCGATGCCCTGGGTGTCCGGGCCGGGCAGGTGCGGCCGGTACGCGGCGAGTGCCGCTTCCCGGTCGGCCCATCCGGACACGATGGCGTCTCCGCCCGGGACGCTACGCAGGGCTGACCAGTCGTCGCTCGGGTCGGCGAGCCGTACGGCCTCGGTGAACTGGGGGCGTGGGACGGGCACAGGGGCTGTCGGCGGGACGTGGTCGATCAGCCACTTCATTCCGTCCTCGATGGTGCCGAGGAACGCGGAGGTGATGGCGACCGTGTGGGCCGCTACCAGCGTGCGCGGTCCGGGACGCTGTGGCTGCTTGAGCTGGGCCAGGATGGCGCACGAGTCCGCCCGGAACACATTCTCGGCTGCCTCCCATGCGGAGCCGGAGCCCCAGCGGCCCATCTCCCGGTAGGAGGTGGGATAACGCAGATCGGCCAGCAGGCCGATGCTTCGTAGCTCGTCGGCCCAGGCGCTCACCGTTCGGGCCGTGCTGGCAAAAGCTTCCGGGTCGGGGAGGGCGATGCGTACGCGGAGGTGTTGGTCCGGGTCGCGGAAGCGGATGAACCACCACGGCGGGTTGCCAAGCTGTTCGAAGAGGCCAGGCAAGTGCCGGGAGAGCAAGACGTCTTGGCGGCGGGGGTCACCATAGAGGGCGGCCAGAAGAACCGAGGAAGAGGCAGGCGTCTGCATCTGGTCCGTAGACAGGGCACGGGCCCGGCTGGGGACTGGCAGTGGCGGCCATGTCGACGGCCTGGTTGCTTTGAGTGGCACCACGACCTCGTGGGCCCGCCCGCCGCACCAGCCGTACGCCTCTGGTTCCGGAGCCTCGACGAGTACGGCCAGGCGCGTCCGGTCGAGGTGTCTGCGCAGGAGCGCACGGTGGCCAGCCTCGTCGAGGTCGAGGAAGAGGCGCCGGTCGTCCTCTATGAGATGGACGCGGCGCGGCAGCCTCCGCCGGGCACGCCAGTCGCTGAGCGCGGCGTCCCACTCGACCCGAGGGCGCGCAGGGCCGGGCAGTTCGGACGCTTCCAGCTGCCAGCGTGCCGGGGCCAGCACGGTCCGGCCGTACCGCAGACGTGGAAGGAACGGCATCGCCACTGCGGCGCCCCAGTCGAAGACGGTGACCTGCGCGCACTGCGCGCGGGACAGCTCGGTGAGGAACCGCACCAGAGGCGGGGTGTGGGCGCGCAGGTTCAGAGCGTGCATCCCGACGGCCTCCACGCGGTGCCCGCGCTCGGGGACGGCGAGGTACATACGGCGGCCGTCGCACCCCACAGCCAAGTCCTCCGGGGTTAGGACAGTGTCCTGCGGGGCGCGGTGCTCCTGAAGGCTGATCGCGATGGGCAGGACCTGCGGGGAGCGGGTGACGTGGGCGCTCTCGGGGAGCAGGGGCGGGAAAGAGAGCTGTGCGGGCATGGTGTTGCCGTCTGCGGCCGGGAGGTCAGCAAACTCGGCGGCCACAGCCTCGCGGTCAGCGGGGGCCAGCACGCTGAGGAACCGGCCCGTGGAGACGCCGACACCACGGGACACGCTCATGACCTCCAGCCGGAACCGCCCCCGCTGCAACTCCTCCAGGCTGGCCGCGTGCACCCGCACCCCGATCTCCAAGTGCGGCAGCAACCGAGGCTCGTCGGGACCCACGTCCAGGGCCTCAATCTGCTCGTCCGTGAGGACCACTTCGTCACGGCCGTCGAGAGTGGCGGCCTGAGCCAGTCGTACGAGGGCGTCATCCCGAGCGGAGACGCGGGGCCTGCGTGCGCTGGCCGGAGCGCCTGGGTAGCCGTCGGGATAGCCGGTGCCGCTGTCCGCTACGGCCTCCAAGAGCGGCACCATCGTGCCGATGCCGTACCGCTCGTAGAACCGCTGGTGGTACTCGTTCCACGCGGCGGTCCCGTACGGGCGGATGCTCAAGCGGGTCAGGATGAGAGCGGCGCGCTCGATCTCTTGGGCGACCGCTTCCGGCAGAACGATCTGGGCGTCCAGGCGGAGGTCGAGCGCGACGGGGTGGCGGCGCAGTCCGGGGAAGAGGTCTCGCATCCGCGCCGCAACGCTGTCCCGGCCGCCGTGCGTGGCGCACTCCTCCAGGCCGGCCCGGACCGTGTGGAGTTCGCGTACGGTCCCCGCGATCCGGGCGAGGCTTCCGGCGTCGATCCCTTCGAGTTGGCCGACCAGATACCCGAGGGCGTCGGTCTCGGTGCTCGGAGCGTGCAGGCTCGTGATCAGCACCCGCCGCCGGATCAGCTCCGCCAGCAGTTGACGCACCTTCTCGGGACCAGCTTCGGGGAACTCCGCCTGGAGCTTGTCCACGAGGGTGCCGAACCGGATCGGCAGTCGGGTCGCGGCAAGGACCGCGCGCACCGGTCCGGTCAGGGCCAGAGACGCCTCGACCGCGCGAATCCGGTCGTCCTGGACGTCGGGCTGGAACGGCACGATGAGCCGGTCTCCCCGGTACGTCACAGTGTTGTTGATGACGACGGGCAGCCGTTCGAGGAGGTCCGGGCATGACTCCAACCGTGCGACCAGGACCGCCAGCCACTCTGCCCCCGCGCGGCCGACGGCCACGTGCTCCTCGCCCCAGTCGGCCCGCGCCTGCGGGCCGAACTTCGCGGTGGCCACGCCGGCGAACAGGCCGAATGGCGTAGCCCGGTGCAGGGCCCGCAGCAGGTAGCGGGCCACGGACAGCGCCGCGCGCTGCACGTCCCGGAGGGCGGGATGCTCGGCCGTACACAGGGCGCGTACCTGCGCGGCCAAGACCGGGCTGGAGTGCTGGAGTGCCTCGGCGACGTCCTTGTCCGCCCAGACCGTCCGTAGCCACGCCACACGGGCAGACGAGCCACTGGGCGAGCAGTCATCGAGGTCAGGGCATGGAGGAAACGGCAACGAGGGACGGGCCACCGCGCGCACGAGAGCAGTGGAACCGGCACGGAACGCTGCGGGCGGAGCACCCACCAATTACCTCCATAGGTGAGGGGACGGGCGGCTGGTGCCGCCGCGCAGATACGCGGCGGCACCAGACCGGAGTAACTGGGGCCCAGGTCAGGCGACGTTGGTGGTGCAGGCGCCGCAGGTGGACCCGCAGTTGTCGTCGGTCAGGTTGACCAGGCCCGCCGGGTCGGCGATCTCGACGAGAGAGACGTCCAGGTCGAAGCCGTCCGACGCCCCCGGGATCTGCGGGCGTACTTCGGTGCGGCTAGGAACTACGGTGCTGCGCGTCATGCTTGAACTCCTCGTAATCGTTGTGGTGTTACTGGGCTTAAGCGCCCACCAGGCGCCGTCACGGGAGCGTCGCCAGACGGCTGCTCCCCGGACAGCTCCTGGCCGCCCGGCACGAGGAGACGGGCTCCGCGTAGGTAGTCCTCGCGGGGTGCCTGCCTCACGCCGGGAAGTCGTGTGCTGGAACTCTGATCAAGCGGATGCCGGTCGCCGCTCCATGAAGTAGGCGACCGCCTGAGCCTTGAGGCGGTCGAGGCACGGCTCGCATGCGTAGAAGGGGGCGTGCTGCCCGTCCCACTGCACCGGGCCGAGCCAGATCACCAGGACTCCGGTACATTCGCAGCCGAGCCAGCAATCACCGGTGATCCACGGCCACTCCATGGAGGGGTGTCCCCTTTCTCAGCTGGTCGGGATAGTCGATCTGGCGGTCTGACAGTTGGGAGCGCAGGCCCAGAGCTGGAATGGCAGGCCCCGGTGGCGTATCTCGCCCAGCCGTCGACCGCTCGCTCCCAGTGGGCGGACGCAGAGGGCGCAGTCCATGGCCATCTGCTGGCGGGGTCGGAGTCGGGTGAGATCCGGAAGGGGCGAGGGTGCCGTGGCCGGGATGCTCACTTGCCGCCCTCGGTGCGGAGTTCCGCCCAGACCTCTTTGCCCCAAGGGCGTCTGTCCGAGCCGTGCAGGTCGTAGCCCCACCGGTCGGCGACAGCATCGACGAGGAGCAGCCCGCGCCCCGACTCGTCGTCGTCAGCCACCTGGCTGAGTATCGGCAGCCGCGTTGGTTCCCGGTCCACGACCCCGACACGCAGTCGTGTCGCGCTCGGCCGCCCGACCGTGAGTCGGATCTCGGGACACGGAGTGTGCCTGGAGGCGTTCGCGATCAGCTCCGTGACGATCAGCGCGGCTCGGTCGGCGAGGCTGTCGAGGTGCCACACGCCGAGGACTCCTCGGACGAGTTCACGGCCGATCTCGGCCGTGGACGGCTCGCACGGGAAGGTCTGGCTGTACATGGGGTGGCCGACGGAGATGGCCTCAACTGGTGTTCTCAGACTCGTCATTGGGGTGGAGCCTTCGTGTCGTCTCGGCGCCCGGCCCACCCCCGCGGGGGAACCTCAGGGGCGGGGCGGGCCGGGCCGTCAACAGCCGCCCGCACGGTGGGGTGCAGAGGGCGACCGGTACCAAGAGAACTCCCTTTCCCAGCAGGTTGGTTAGGACGTTCAGGCACCCAGTCGACGGACTCGCCTAGGACGTTTTGACCTCTCCTTTACCTGGCGGGTGGGGATCGCGCGGACTACCGTGCCCGCATGGACACCACCCGCAACACCGTTCTTGAGGCGTGGATGACCGAACACGGCTACAGCTCCAACAGCCTCGCCGAGGCCGTAAACAGGGCCATTGAACGGTTGACCGGACGCCTTGGAGGACTCGATGGCTCATCGGTCCGGGCATGGAAAGCGGGCCGGGTCACGTGGCCGAAGTCAGCTGCCCGCAAGGCACTTGAGGACGTCACCGGACTGCCCGCCGTCGCTTTAGGGTTCGTGCCACGGGGCCGGCCTTCGTCCACCCCGGCCCCACCGCAGCAGGAGGACCCCGACATGAAGCGCCGTACCCTCGTCGGCAGCATCGCGGCGGCTGCCGCCGCAGCAGCCGCACCCGGCACCGCATCGCCGCGCCGTATCGGCATGAGCGACGTCAACCGCCTCAACAAGCGCTTCGCCGAGATCATCGCCAGCGACCACCGCCATGGGGGACAGCTCGGCATCGAACAGCGGGCAGCCGCCCTCGCCGACGAGGCACTCAACCTCCAGAACGCGGGCAGCGCCACCCAGCGGGTACGCAGCAACCTCTACGCCTCAGCAGCCGCTTTCCGATCCTCCGCGATGTGGGCCGCCATCGACGGCCGGCGCTACGACGTCGCCAAGGCGCACATGCGCGAGGCCCAGGCCCTCGCCGAAATGTCCGGCGACCAGGCGATCAAGTTCCGCATCTGGAGCCACGCGGGCACCATGTACCGCCACATGGGCCGACCGGCGGACGCGTTCGCCGCCAACGACGTCGCCCGCAACCTGCACCTCACCCGCCGAGACCCCCTGTTCGCCTCCCTCGGCCTGGCCCGCCAGGGCGCCATCCACGGTGCGGCGCAGGACCGCACCGGCATCCGTCGGGCGTTCGATCAGGCGCAGGACACCATGCTGCGTGCCGACCCCGCCGACTACAGGCCGGTGTGGATGCTCGCCTTCTACGACCAGGCCGAACTGGACTCCCTGGCCCTGTCGGCGCACTTGGCACTCGGCGACTACTCCACCGCCGAGTACCACGCCCACCGCTGCTTGTCCGCCCTCCGGCCCCACATGATCCGCTCCCGGGCCATCACCACGACCCGGCTCGCCCACGCGCAACTTGCCCAGGGCGCTCCCGAAGCCGCCACGGTCACCGCGATTAAGGTCCCGGCCGAGGCTGCTACCCAGCACGCCCGGGTGACGCGCATGCTGCAGGAGTTCGGGGCCGCACTGCGCGCCACCGCGCCGGGCAGCTCCACCGTGCAGACCTGGACCGAGCACACCGCCACCTGGAGGATGGCCGCATGACCACGGCGCCCGCCATCGAACTGCGCACCTTCACCACACTCGACACCGCCCGCGGCGACCTCCTCGACGTGTACGCCGACGTGCGCGCCCCCCTTCTCCACCTGCCGAACTACGCGGTCACCGCGTTCGGCGAACGCCTGGACCGGCACGGTACCGAGCCGGGGTTCACGGCCGTCCTCGCGTACGCGGACGGACATCCGGTCGGCTACGCATACGGCAACACCATCGAGCACGGCGACCGGTACTGGCAGCGCGCCAGCCCGACGCCGGCCGAGAAGTACACAGAACGCCCGGCCGTGGCCCTGAAGGAGATCGGCGTCCGCCCGACCTGGCGGAAGACCGGCACCGCCCGCCTTATCCACGACGCCCTCCTCGCCACGCGCAACGAGCCGTACGTGACACTCATGGTCAACCCGGCTGCCGGGGACGGAAAGGTCCACGCGCTCTACAGATCATGGGGGTACGAGGACATCGGGCAGAGCCAGCCGTCACCGGCCTCACCGGTCCTCACCGTGATGATCCGCAACACCCGCTGACCCCAGAGGCGGGCAGTGCAGGAATTGACCCTCAGGGCCCAGTCTCGGAGTACGTCCAGCGGGGCCTCGTTGAACAGGTTGGGCGCACAAACGGGGCGTCCGAGCGGGGCCGGTGCTCGTCGTAGCATCTACCAGCCCGTAATGACAGGCAACCTCTACCCTGGACACCGATTGTCTGGTGCGTCTGGAACGTGAGGGCTGCGAGTGAGACTTAGGCAAGAGGCTCGTGTCCTCAAGGAGAAGGCCGTTTCTTCGATGGTTGCGGCGGCCGAGGCATTCAACTCGCCGCACGACCGAGGGCGAGAAACGAAGGTACTTCTGCACCTTCAGCACTCCTTCGAGATGCTGCTGAAAGCCGCGCTCGTCCAGAAGGGCATTAGCGTCTTCGACCCGGCTCTGGGCCGGTCACTCGGATTTGAGACCTGCGTACGCAAGGCTGCCGAACACCCGGACATCAAGCTCAGCGAGCCTGACGCAGGAACGCTCAGAGCCATCGACGCCATGCGCGATGACGAGCAGCACTGGTTCAACCAGGTTTCCGAGCAGCTGCTGTACGTGCATGCCCGAGCTGCCGTGACACTCTTCGACGACCTGCTCAGGGGCGTATTCAAGGAGTCGCTCGCTGACCACCTGCCCGACCGCGTACTGCCGGTGTCGGTTGACCCGCCCCGTGACCTTGCGCTCCTCCTGGACGAGGAATACACACAGATCGCAGCCCTACTCAAGCCGGGCCGACGCGCGACGCACGAGGCGCGAGCCAGGATTCGAACCTTGTTGGCGATGGAGGCCCACACCGGGCCGGAGACCCGCGTCTCGGGTAAGGACGTCGATCGCGTTCAGGCCGGCATACGTGGGGGAGCGACGCGCTCGGAAGTCTTCCCTCGCTTGGAGGAGCTGGCCACTGCTACGGACGGTGAGGGACTGCTGGTCAAGGTGCGCTTCGTTAAGAACCAGGCGGCTCCGCCAGTGCGCTATGCGGCTGATGAATCCGTGCCGGCGGCCGCGATCCGGGAGGTGGATCTCCAGGCCAAGTACCACCGCTCGGCGGCCGAGCTCGCCGAGGCCCTTGACTTGACCCAGCCGAAGTGCCTCGCGTTGCGGCGACACCTGGGCATCGACGCTGATCCCGCGTGCAGCCACGAGTTCGTCTTCAGCTCCCAACGCCTGAAGCGCTTTTCCGACAACGCCTTCACCCGCATGCGCACCGCGCGCGACACGTTGGATCTGGAAGCCGTCTGGCGAGCTCATAACCCGTCCGCCCGCCAACTGGAGTCCTGCAAAGTGCCCGGCTGTCGAGCTGGGTGACCGTCGCGACGCACGGCGATCTTTGACTACTTGCGGAGACCATCGTGCTCTGGACGTCGGAGTATCGCCACCAACGATTCTCGAGTGCCCTGCTCGTGTCAGTGGGCTGCACTAACCTGCATCCGCCCTGCCGCTGTCGCCGCCGAAGGCGCAGCCTCATCCACCGGGCACTGAGGGGAAGCGATGCGTCAAGAAGAAGTCACCGAAGACTGCCCTGGGACAGGACAGGACGGGTACATGGACGAAAGTGCACCAGGCGACGAGTGGTACGTGATCTGCCCGGTCTGCAGGATGAAGTGGGCAGGAGGCAGCACCCTCATCGAACCCCACAAGGACTGGCGGAAGCGCTGAGGGCGGTGGCTCGCAGTAGGCGAGCGGGCCTTGACCCAAGACCCGCTTGCTGGGGCGCGACACGCGTGCTGCCGTATCTATGAATCCACCTGCTGATCGATCGCTGCTTCGTAGAAGGCATCCGCGAGGGCAACGATGATCGAGTTGATGGCCGGCCCGTCGGTGAAAAAGTAGTCAGCCATCGTGTTGTGGGCGTCCTGGTTGTCTGCGACCGCTTCCGTAACGGCGGCTTGGAAGTCTGGTGACTCCAGGAACTGCTTCTTGGAGTTCACCTTGGTCTGCCTGATCAGGTTCGGGTCGGCGAGCAACCGCTGGACGAGTCCCTGCACGAACTCCCTGACCTGGTACTCGGCGAACGATTCGGCACCGAAGAGGTCATTCATCTTGTCTATGACGACCTGGAGCGCGACGTACTTCGGATCCTTCTTCATTCCCGTGCCGGCTGCGCTGATGCCCTTCAGCTGCCCGTCGCCCACAAGTGAGATGTCGACCTGGATTGCCTTGTTGTGCTTGACCCCGACCAGCACCACGTCGGAAAGGTCCACGTCGGCCGTCCAGGCGGACTCGGCGATGACCTTCTCCAGCAGACGCAGGAAGATCGAGAGCATCTCCATGTAGGGGTCGCCGTAGTCGACGATCTGGGACATGAAGTCATAGAGACGTACGTAGGTGGAGACATCCTTGCGGAACAGGTCGAGCTCGTGGAGCGTGACCTTGTCCTCCTCCTCGATCGCCCGCGCGTAGCGGCGCCGGAAACCGTGCTGCGCCGGGCTGATCGCCGCCGAGAGCGCGTTGTTGCCCTTCCGAGTCACCCACAGCTCGGCGACCTTGCGAACGTCGTCCTCGGTGTAGATTCCGGCCTGGGCAAGCTTGTTAGCCAAGTGGACAACGACGTATGGATCGGTCTCGGTCTCCAGGGTCGCGTTCTTGAAGTACGGCTCGAAGGCTGCCTTGATGTCCTCGGGCTTGTTGGCGAAGTCGATGACGAATGTCTTGCGCTTCTGCTCCCCACCAGCGGTGCGGTGGGTGCGGTTGAGCCGCGAGAGCGTCTGCACCGCGGTGACCCCTGACAGCTTCTTGTCTATGTACATGGCCGAGAGTAAGGGCTGGTCGAAGCCGGTCTGGAACTTGTTGGCGACCAGCATGATCTTGTACGTCTCGCCCTTAAATGCGGCTGCCAGATCAGCCCCGGCACCGGGGTTCATGTTGGCCTCGGTGAACTCGTCATCCTTCGACGGCTGCGGGCCCCAGTCGCTGTGCCAGGTTTCGTCCTCGGTCATCGTCACCCCGGCAGAGAAGGCGACCAGGGTGCGGTAGTTGTACGAGGCGTCCTCGGTGCGGCGCCTGGCAATGTAGGCGTCGATGGCCAGCTTGTACTTCACTGCGGACTTGCGCGAGTCGGTCACCACCATCGCCTTCGCCTTGCCTTCGAGGAGGTAGGCGACGTTGGAGTGGAAGTGCTCGACGATGATCTGCACCTTCTGGCTGATGTTCGTCGGGTGGAGCTGCACCCACCGCATGAGACCCTTGCGGGCAGCGGCCTCCTCGACCTCTCCCCCATCACCGCTCTCGGCCCTGCCGGCGATCTTCAACGCCGTGTCGTAGGACTGATAGCCCTTGAGCACGTCGAGGATGTAGCCCTCCTCGATCGCCTGCTTCATCGAGTACAGGTGGAACTCGCGCGGCTTCCCGTCGGCACCCTTGCGGCCGAACAATTCGAGGGTCTTGTTCTTCGGCGTCGCGGTGAAGGCGAAGTAGGAGATGTTCTCCGACTCGGCCCGCTCTGTCATCTCCGAGGCCAGCACCGACTCCACATCAACCTCGCCCCCCTCCTCGATCTCCTTGACCTCCTCGGCCGTCAGCACCTGCTTCAGCTTCGAGGAGATCTGACCCGACTGAGAGGAGTGCGCCTCATCGGCGATGACGGCGAACCGCTTGCCCTTGAGGCCAGCGTCGGTCCGGATCTCGTTCAGCGCATGCGGGAAGGTCTGCACCGTCACGGCGATGATTAGCTCACCGTTCTTCAACGCTTGCGCCAGCAGGCCCGACTTCGACTTCGCGCCAGCCTTGCGGACGTCTTCGGGGCTGATAGTCGCGACGATCTTGCCGGTGCCGTCGATCTGCCGGATCGCATCCTGCAGCTGGGAGTCAAGCACGGTGCGGTCCACAACCACGATGACCGAGTCGAAGACTTTCCGGTCATCGACATGCAACCGCGCCAGCCGGTGAGCCGTCCAAGCGATGGTGTTCGTCTTCCCCGACCCGGCCGAATGCTCGATCAGGTACCGCTGCCCGACACCCTCCTCCTTCACCGCCTCGACGATGCTCGTGACGGCCTCCCACTGGTGGAACCGTGGGAAGAGCATGCTCGCACGCCTCACCGACGTGCCGGTGGTGACGTCCCACTCCTCCTTGGTCTGCACGATCATCAGCCGCCCGATGATGTTCAGCCAGGCGTGTTTCTCCCAGACGCGTTCCCACAGGTACGCCGTCGACGACCGTCCGTCCGCGCCGGGCGGGTTGCCAGCACCGCTGTCGAAGCCGACGTTGAACGGCAGGAAATGGGTCCTCTCCCCCTCCAGCCTGGTGGTCATCGCCGCGAGGTTGTTCGAGACCGCGAAGTGGACCAGAGCGCGATGTCCGAAGGACAGTAGCGGCTCAGGCCGCCCCTTAGTCAGTGGGTTGCGGTCCTGCTTGTACTGGTTGATCGCCTCGTCCAGCGACTGGGTGAAGTCGGTCTTCAACTCCACCGTGGCCACCGGAAGACCGTTGACGAAGAACACCAGATCAAGGATGCGCTGGTCAGCGGTCGAGAAGTGCACTTGCCGCACCACCCGCACCCGCATCGCCTCGTAGTGCGCCGTGCTGGTCGCGTTGAGCGAGGTCTCGGGGCGGAACTGCGCCATCTTCAACCGACCGCCACCGATGTACTGCACCCCGTTGCGCAGGATGTTCAGTGTGCCCCCGCCATGCTCCAGCGGCCTGTCCAGCGCCGCGGTCAGCACGTCGAGGAACTTCGTCTGCGAGCCGGCCGCCTTCAACGCCTTCTCGTACGCCGGCTTCTGTGTCTCCTCCAGCCACGCGTACAAGTCGTTCGGGAATAGCGCCCGCTCCCGGTCGTACTCCCCGCCGTCACGGTCGTTCTCCGAGTACAGCCAGCCGTGATCCCGGAGGTACTCGCAGATCTCCGTCTCGAAGACCACCTCGTTGTGGTCAGCCATCACGCTGCCTCTCGTACGTCGATCTGCCCCGTCACCGCCGCCGTGATCAACGCCGACCGCCGCTCCCTGGAGAGCTCAATGAACCGCTCGGCCTCGGCGATGAGCGTGTCGATCTTTGCGGTCTGCTCATCCAAATACGCAGCGATCCGCCGCTGCTCATGGATCGCCGGAAGCGGGATGGGTGTCCGGGCCAAAGTGCCGAGGTTCAGTCGGCGGAACGTCGCGCCCATGATCTGGTAGTCCCAATACTCAGCCGTCTGCCGTGACAGCAGCGCCCACACGAAAAATCTCGTGTCGACCAGATCCGGCCGCAGTGCAACTCGCACCGTATCTTGCGTCAGATTCGCACCAGCCAAGTCATCCGATACGACGGCCACCTTCCCGTACGCCGGGCCGATCGAAACGACCACGTCACCACCCTTGAGAACTGACCGCTTGTACGCGCTCGCGATTTCAGGTGTTGTCGTTCTCAGGGCATCCCTATCCGGGGATTGGCCCTCGCCCTGAATGTCCGACGGTCCGATGTAGACAACCCCACCGTCGACCGGCTCACCACACTGCAGAATGCCGTAGGTCATCGGCCGATCGTGATCGACCAGTCGGCGCACCTGGGTCCGCTCGTAGCCGTCCAAGGTCTCAGCGACTGTCGCCACGCGACGCTCGCTGAGCATCTCGATCAGCCGCCGCTGCTCCTCGATGAGCGTGTCGATGCGGGCCGTCTCGCGGTCGAGGTAGTCGGCGATGACGCGCTGCTCCTGCGTCGATGGCAGCAGGATCGGCATGAGCCTGAGCTGATCGTTGTCGATCTCTGCCTGTCCGATCCGGACACCCCGGGAAAGCAAGCCGTAGCCATTCGTGTAGGCCGTCGAACGCAGCAGCCAGTTGAGGTACCGGTTGTCTTCGCTGTGGCGAGGAGCGAAGCAGATGTAGTGCCCAGAGACGATGCCCCGGAGAGAGGAGATTCCCACCGAGCCCTGCCACGCCTTCATGCGGTTGGCGACGAGCCAGCCTGGATGCACCAGCTGGTAGATGCTGCGGTTCTCAGCGGTCTTATTGAGATTGTCGCGAGAGTCCTTCGCGACGACCCCGAATTCGCGGAAAACGGAGAGCATCTGCTCTTCCGGGTGGTCGACATCCTTGATCCGCTCGAACATCGACCACAGAGGCTTCGTCTTCCAGCCAGTCGGCACGCGACCGAGCCACGGCACACCAGAGTCGACCAGATCCGTGCGTGACGTCATCCCTCGACCTCCCGCAGGAGATCCAGGATCTTGGCGACCTGCTTCTCCAGGTCGGCGTCGATCTCGGAGAGCGGGCGGGGCGGGGTGTACCTGTAGAAGTAGCGGGTGAAGGGAATCTCGTAGCCGGTCTTGGTCTTGGTCCAGTCGATCCAGGCGTCAGGAACGTGCGGTTTCACGTCCGCGTCGAAGTACATCTGGATGACTTCGCGCTCCCCTGCCGCGCTGGTGGTTGAGCCGCCATAGGTAAAAGGCACGTTTTCGGTTTCACGCTTTTTCGAGTCGGGCTTCGGCTTGCCCTTACGGTCGACGACAGGGTTCCCGTCCTCATCGAGCAGGGGACGCTCGACGGTAATGGTCCAGTAGCCGAACTCTTCGTTGCGCAGCACCGTAGAAAGGTCGGGATCAGCGTCCTCGAAGTCGGCGTACAACCGCACGACCTCGGCGCGGTCATCGTCGCTAATCTCGCGTCCCTTTGACCCCAGGTTCTTGCGCATCTTGGTCCAGAACGACGTGCCGTCGATGAGCTGGACCTTGCCCTGGCGGTCGGGGTGCTTGGTGTTGTCGAGGATCCAGATGTAGGTGGCGATGCCGGTGTTGAAGAACATGTTGGTCGGCAGTGCGACGATCGCCTCGACCAGGTCGTTCTCCAGCAGCCACCTGCGGATGTTGGAGGGGCCAGATTCGGCGGCGCCGTTGAAGAGCGGCGAGCCGTTCATGATGATGCCGACGCGGCCGCCGCCATCCTCGGGTGCGCGCATCTTGTGGGCCAGGTGGAGCAAGAAAAGCATTTGGCCGTCCGAGGTCGCAGGGAGTCCCGGTGCGAATCGGCCGTAGGGGCCGGCGGAGTCGCGCTCCGCCTTGACCGCCTTGGCGTACTGCTTCCAGTCCACCCCGTAGGGCGGGTTGGACATGCAATAGTCGAACTGGCGGCCCTTGAAGGCGTCGTCGGTGAGCGTGTTACCAAAGGCAATGTTGGTCGCGTAGTGGCCCTTGGCGAGCAGGTCGGACTTGCAGATGGCGTACGACTGCGGGTTGTACTCCTGGCCGTACAGGCTCAGCTTCGCCTCGGAGTTCTGGGCGAGCAGGTGCTCCTCTGCCAAGGAGAGCATGCCGCCGGTGCCGGCGGTTGGGTCGTACAGCGACCGGATGATGTCGCCCTCGGAGAGGTCGACGTCCTTCTCCGCGAAGAGCAGGTCGACCAGCAGCCGGATCGCGTCGCGCGGCGTGTAGTGGTCTCCGGAGGTCTCGTTCGCGGCCTCGTTGAACTTGCGGATGATGTACTCGAACGCATCCCCCATGTCGGCGTTGGACACCACTTTGGGATGCAGGTCGACGGCGCCGAAGGACTTGACGATCTCGCGCAGCAGTCCAGCCTTCTCCAGGGCCAGGATCTCCTTCTTAAAGTCAAAATACTCGAACACGTCCACATCGGCCGAGAACCGGTCAATGTAGTCAGCGAGGTTGTCCGCCAGCCCATCCGCATCGGCCAGCAGGTTCGCGAATTCGTAGTTGGAGGTGTTGTAGAACGTCCGCCCCGTGGCCTTCTTGACCTCGACCTTGAGCCGGTTCGGGTTCTCGTACCTCGCAGCCAGCTCTCGTACCACCGCACGGTCCGGCTCAAGTACGCAATCGAGCCGTCTCAGGATCGTGAACGGAAGGATCACAGTCCCGTACTGGTTGGGGCGATAGGGCCCCCGAAGCTGGTCAGCGATCGACCAGATGAAGCTACCGAGCGTACTCACAAGGTTCCTCACGAGAATCGTCTAGCAGTGACGATCACTTTGCCAAAGGGAGCAGCCAGCATCCCATGGTTCAGCCAAGAAGCTCCTCGACGTGCTCATGCCAATCAGCGCGGGTGCTTGCGCATGTTGCCGGAGCGGCAACTCCGCAAGGCGTTGGAAGGCCGCAAGAACGAACCGGGTCCCCGCAGACTCCACTACGAAGAGATGGAGATGCGCCAGCACGACACCGAGGCACCTCAGTGCGTGAGCGATGCGTGAGCGGACTGCCCGATACAGGGCCGCATGAGCCGGACCAAGTGGCTCGCCGAGCGGTTCTGACCAGGGGAAACAGCATCGCACGGCAGCGCCAGGCACCCCCCGGCAAGGATTCGATCCCACTCCTAAAGCGGGTGTCGCAGGTTCGAATCCTGCCGGGGGCACAGTGTCTGACCAGCGCGTTTACCTCTCTGAGGTAGGCGCGCTGTTCGTCATAGCCGTGGCATTAGCCGTCAGTAGGTTCCGCAGCATGACGAACACCAAGGTCGAAGCCCCTCAGCGAGGTCGCATCCGGCGCAACGGATCCGGCTACCAAGCGAGCGTCTACGTCGGACGCGATCCGCTCACAAAGAGGAAGATCTACCTCTACGAGCAGGCCGCAACGCTCCCCGAAGCGGAGAAGGCCCGCACCAAGCTCCTCCACCAGGTCGACGAGCAGCGCCACCCCAAACGCGCGGTCACCATGTCCTTCCTCCTCGACCGCTGGCTCGACGTCGCCGAGCTCGACGAGGACACCTCGCACGAGCGGGCCGAGGGCATCATCCGCAACTACCTCAAGCCGACCTTCGGCGACATGAAGGCCAACAAGGTCACCGCCGAGATGCTCGAGCTCTTCTACTCCCGGCTGCGGAAGTGCCGCGAGCAGTGCGAAGGCCGGCGCAACGGGAAGACCGACCCGAAGACCAAGGAGAAGCACGTGTGCGAGCCGCTGGCCGCGAACACGGTCCGCAAGATTCACTTCATCCTGCGCCCGGCACTCGAACGCGGCCTGCGCTGGGGCTACGTGACCACGAACGTCGCCGCCCTCGCCGAGCCGCCTTCCCAGCCACAGCCGAACCCGGACCCGCCGACTCCCGAGGAGGCGGCCCTCGTCCTCAACACCGCCTGGCAGCGCGACCTGGACTGGGGCACGTTCCTGTTCATGACCATGGTGACCGGCTCGCGCCGCGGCGAGATGTGCGCCCTGCGCTGGTCGGACATCGACCTCGACCGGCTTGAGCTGTTCGTGAAGCACTCGAACAACGGCCGCCGCATCAAGGACACCAAAACGCATCAGCACCGCAAGCAGGCCATCGATCTCATCACGCGCTCCGTTCTGGCCGCCCACCGCGATCGTGCCGAGGAACGCTGCAAGGCGCTCGGCGGTGAACTCGCCCGCGACGCCTTTGTGTTCTCCGGTGAGGGCGACAGCTCGACCCCGCTCATCCCGGCAACCGTCAGCCAGCGATACCGCCGCCTGGCAAAGACGCTAAAGATCCACACCCATCGCCTGAAGGACCTCCGCGCGTACAACGTGACCGAGCTCCTGGGTGCCGGAGCCGACGTCCGCACCGTCGCCGGCCGCGTCGGACACGGCGGTGGCGGAGCGACGACGCTCAAGCACTACGCGGCGTTCCTGCCCACTGCGGATCGCAAGGCCGTCACCATCTTCGCCAAGCAACTCCCCGTACCCGAAGGTCTGGTGACCGAGCAGCCGGTCACCACTGTCGTCAACGGACTGCGGCTGCTCTGCGAGTGCGGCAACGAATCACTGTGGGCGATGCTCGTGGTCACTGCCGACGGAGCCGAGGCCCTGTGCGGTCAGTGCGAGGCATCCGTCGTGGCCCGTCCGGACACGGAGGTGGGGCCCATCGGCCGCGTCATCAAGGCCGAAGCGGCTCCACCCCGCGAGCTCGCTCCCTGGGAAACCATCGCCCAGGAGCTCGCCGAGGCCATCAAGGACGGCACGATGCTTCCCGGGGAGGACGTGCCCACGATCGGCGACATCGCCCAGGCGCACGGCGTCTCTGTTGGTACCGCCCACCGCGCCTTCAGTCAGCTCAAGAAGGACGGGCTGATCGAGGTCAGCCGGGGTCGGCGCGCCATCGTCCGTCAGCTCCAGGAGGAGGCCGTCGATGCCGCGTGAATCACACACCCTCCGCGCTCCCTCCCCTCCTGTCGCCGATGCCGCGTACCGTGGGGTGCGGGACCCGCGACGACTGTCGGAGGCCGCCGCGAGTGAGCGGCTGTCGCTCGCGCTCGCGGCGGCCTGTGAGGACCCGATCGGTGCGACGGAGCCGTACGGCGAGGACGACGGTGTCGTTCGGATGCTCGTGACCGAGCACGCCATCGCCGTGCTCCTGGTCGGTCAGATCACCAAGACGCTGACCGTGCTGCAGCTCAGTTTTACCGGCTGAGAGTGGAGCCGATACCCGCGAAGGCGTTTCGGGCCCACCATCCCGTGGGCCCGAAACGCTCTGTCCGTCAGCGCGTCTGATTCCGCTGAGGTTGTGGCGGGGACTGCTCGGCGGCAGTGGACTGACCGTCGTCGGGCACCTGCTGCGGTGTCGGGGCCTCACCTTGTCCCCGGCTCTGGTTGAGTCGAGCACTCTCCTCTATGTCGTGAAGCTCAGGGTGCCGGGTTGCAATCGTGTCGCGTAGGGCCACTTCGGCCTGCAGCTCGGTGGCGACGCTTCGAAACCGCTGGACGGCCTCCCGTTCCCTCGCGGCGCGTTGATGGGCGGAGGCCAGCTCCGTCCTGGCCCGCTTGTCCAGGTCGTGGCCGAGCCTGGACGCTCTGTCGCACAGCTCAGCGAGTTGCGGGCCAAGATCCTGCGGTGCTTCCGCAGGGTCCTGCGGTATGCCGAGTGCGCCGGCGAGGTCGCTCGTGCGGATGGCCTCCCAGGCCTCTCTTGTCGCTTGTGAGCCATCACCTGACTCGGACCGGTCGTCGTCGGCCAGCAGCTCACCGACCTGGTCCACGAGGCGGTGGAGTTCGACGGCGTAGGCCTCCCCTCGTGTCTGTCCGGTGGTCCCCTCCGCTGCCAGCCGCTCGCTGAGGAGCCGCTCAGTCTCGATCGCCTCCGCTACCGCCAACTCGGCGCGACTGGCCCCGTGTTCAGCATCGGCAAGCTGCCGCGCCAAGCCCTCGACGCTCAAGGATCCGTATGGACGTGCCGTAATCGGGAGGATCGCTACCCGCTCCAACTTCAGCCGCATCTGACCGAGTTGCTCTCTCTGTTCGCTGCTCAGCTTGTACCGCTTGCGCTCCACTGCTTCCAGGCGTGCGTCGAATTCGCTGACCCGTTGCCGGGTCCGGGTGATCGCTTCCTGGGCTTCGTCGACCGTGTGCGGCGGCAGTTCGATGCCGTATGCCGTGGCGAGCGCGCGGGTCAGTACGCCCTGGTCCTGGCTGCGCAGTTTCGTGATGGCGTCGGCCATGATGGCTTCCCACTTCGAGTCCGGCCGGGCATGGGAGGCCTGACGCCTTCTGTGGGCCTCGCGTTCGGCCTGCTCGACGGCGGGTGTGAGGGAGCTCCAGGGTGGGGCCCGGTGCGGTACGCGTTCGGTGGCCCGGGCTTCCGTAGCCGCGGGTTGGGCCGGAAGCTGCGCGGGTGCCGGCCGCTCGCGGAGCAGGTCGGAGATCATGTGGTCCGGCTTCGACTGGCCCAGGAACCGGGCGAAGGCGAGGACCGCACGCGGCAGCAGCTCCTTCTCGCTGCGGGCCGTGCCGAGGCGGGCCTGGGTCTCCTCGTCCTCGATGACCGCCAGGGGTAGCCAGATGTGGTTGGCCCGTCGAGCGCGCGTGATGCCGGGGTAGGTGGCGAAAGCATTCGCTCCGTGTCCGTACATCAGCGAGGTGTGGCAGGTCAGACCTTGGCTCGCCGCGATCGTCATGGCGTAGCCCAGCGACAGCGCTCCGGAAGCGATCCGCTCGGGCTTCACCCACGCCGACTCGTACCGGTAGCCGGCCTCGGCCGTGACGTCCTTGACTCTCCAGGTGATCTTGACCCGGTGTTCCGCGTCCATCGCCGTGATGACGGCGCGGTACCCGTTGAGCACGTCCGGTCCTTCGCCGCGCCGGGAGCGATAGTCGTTCGCTCGTACGCGCACCAGGTCGCCGACCGCGAGGGTGAGGGTGTCGCCGCCGGGGAGGGCGTAGGTGTGTTCGTCGCCGAGTTCGCCGGCGGCGCGGCGGATCTGCTGCGCGCCGAGGTTGAGGGCGTCGACGTGGGAGTTGCGGGCGGCGAGTACCGCCAGGTTCGCGGCCAGGTCCTGTGGGTTGGGCCAGTGGCTGCGGATCTCGTCCCAGGTGGTGAGGATCTGTGAGCGGGCTTCGTCGGCGGTTTCAGCGGCGTGTACGCGGCCGCCCTCGGCGAGCATCCGCAGGGCAAGTTCGTGGTCGCCGGTTCGCCAGATGTCCAGTGCGGCGCGTTCGGCGGCGTCCTCCTGGCGGCGGTTCTCGGTGAGGGTGAGCCCGTTGACCAGGTAGTGGGTCTCGCGGAACCAGCCCCCGGGGCCGATCGCCTGGAGCTGCAGGTGGTCGCCGATCGCGATGATTTTCGTGCCGGTGCGTGCGGCCTCGGTCATCAAGCGGGCGGCTGCACGGTCGTCGACCATGGTCGCTTCGTCGATGCACAGCACGTCCACGCCGCGCAGGCCCTTGCCGTTCTCGATCTCGTGCAGCCATGCCGCGACCGTCTTGGACGGGATGCCGGAGGACTCGGTGAGGTTCTTCGCCGCCACCGCGCTCAGGCACGCCCCCGCGTAGGTGATGCCGGAGGCGTCCCAGGCGATCCGGCAGGCGTCCATCAGCGTCGACTTGCCCGCGCCCGCGGCTCCGACGGCCGCCTCGATGCCGTGTCCTTCGGTGAGCATCCGGATGACCACGGCCCGCTGCTCCTCGGACAGCGGGAAGCCGCAGGCGATCTCGAAGATGCCGATGGCCGCGACGGCCTAGTCCACGCTCAGCTTCGCCGAGCCGTCGCCGACCCTAGCGAGTGCCTGGGTGGTGACGACGTTCTCGGCGTTGAGGATGTCCTGCGTGGTGTAGCGGTCGATGGACGACATCAGGGTGGAGCCGACCGACGGCACCCGCACCGCGTACCCCTCGACGGCGAGGACTTGGTCGGCGAGTTGCTCCAAGCGGTCCGGATCGGCGTCGATGCCGTACTCAAGACGGTTCGCGACGGCCGCCAGGAGCTGCGCGCGGCTGAACGACTTCTCGTGGGCCGTCAGTCCCGTCGCAGGAGCGAAGACCATGGCGGCGAGTTCGTCCGGCGGCGGAATGCGCGGGCCACCGTCCGGCCCAATTCCTGCGCTCTGCGGTCCTGGTGGCCCGGGAGCGGCTGCGGTCACCATCGCGTCGACGTCGACTCCCATCGCCTCGGCGCGTTGGCGCCAGCTGGCGCGCATCACGGTTGCGTCGGCATCGAGCTTGTCGCGCTTGGTCGCCAGAGACACCGCAGCCTTCTCCTGGCGGCTCGCGTCGGCGCCGGCCTTCTCGTCCACGAGCGCGGCGCGGCGGGAGTACGCGTCGCGCAGCTTGGCGGGGATGCCGCGGATCTCCCAGGCGCCAGTGCGCTCGTTCAGCTCGCGCCGGACCCCGAACCGCTCATAGGTCAACGCCCTGAACCGCGCCTTGAAGTAGGCGTCGGCGGCGGAGGCGTGCCGGTGGAGGTCGGTGCCGGAGTTGGCTATGGAGCGCCACTTGCCGTCCTCGCACAACGCGAGGTTGGCGATCACCAGGTGCAGATGCAGATGAGGGTCGCCGGGCTCCCCGGCCCGGACGGGCCGCGCGCTCTCGTGCATGACGACCCAGCCCATCAGCCCACCGATCTCGAGCCGAATCCGCTCGCCGTCCTCGCTGCCGACCGCGTACGCGCACCACCGCTCCAGCTGTCCGACCGTGTCGCGCATGGCCTGGATGGCCAGGGAGCGAAGGTCTTCCGCGTCCAACAGGCCTACGAGGCCATGCAGCAGGCTGTCGGATTTCGGCAGGTCGAGGACCACATCCCAGCCGCGGACACGGGAGTCGACACGGCGGTCCTTGTGCGCCCAGGCATCTGCGAGCTCCTCCTCTCCGTAGATGTCGGTGAGGGAGAGGCCGGCCGCTCGGACCAGCTTGTGCAGCGTCCCCACTTGCATGCGGTGGGCCTCGCCCCGGTGGTGCACCATCCGCTGCATCCGCTCAAGGACTCGCTGCTGGTTGGGCTTGCCCTCCAGGAGGACGGAGGGTTCGACGCCCCTCCTCTCGGCGACCGCCACCAGGGCTGCGACCGTACGGGCCGTGGTCAGCTGGGACTTCGGATGAGCTTGGAGCGAGTTGCGCGAGCCGAGCAGTCGAGCCCCGGTCGCCGGGTGACACCCGTTCATCAGGCAGCGCGCCGCGTTCTTGCCCTCCTCGTCCAGGACCTCGCCGTCGACCAGGCCGACGAGGTGGAGACCGGCCCCCACCCAGACCAGCTGAGTACCCCCTCGGGACGCAGGCGATAGTCGACCGTCTCGTCTCCGTCGTCGATGACGGCTGTCTGCTCGACCACAGCACACCCGGCCTGCTGCCGCAGCCGGTATTCGACCTGCTCGTCGGTACGGATCTTGGTCAGCCAAGCCACGGGGATCCCCCTGTCGTGGGGGCCGTCGCTGCATCTGCACTCGTGGCTGTCGAGGTTCGGCGGCGTGCGGATCGTCTGTGATCAAAGAGAAGGAGATCAAAGAGAAGGAGAGGACGAAGGGGGTTACCCTCGCGGGCAACCCCGGCCAGCCGGGGCAACGCGGCCGCATCCGGGCCGCTCGGAGTGGTAAGTCGATATGGCATGGGGCTTCTCCGGTGGAGTTCAGGCAGCGGCTGTTCCCGCAACTCCATGCCGTCGTACGACTCCTGCGACCGCCGTGGCCCGGGCTGCTTCCGCTTCTCCCGCCGGGCGGGTGTGGATCTTGAAATCCGGTCCGCCCGGCGGGACAGGCGCTCGCAGCCGAGTCGAGTTGCTGATCTGGCGGAGCTTGCCGTGGGGCGTCTTTGGGGCGGGTGCGTGCAGTCGCTGCTCGCAGCGCAGCCCTTGCTCCAGTGCAGAAACGCTCCGTGACGACCAGGGTTCGCTCCCCGCCACGGACACCCCAACCCGACAGGGATTACAGGAGAAATCGCTGACCTGCGAAAACGGCGACAGGGATGAGCGCAGGCAATGACAGGGATTACAGGGTTGAACGTTCAACCCTGTAATCCCTGTCATTGCCCTGTAGGCCCGGACGGGAACGAAACTGCTGGTCAGCGATTTCCCCTGTAATCCCTGTCGCTCGACTTTCGCCGTTCTGACCAACCGTCATGCCAAGTCTGTGCTGGCTGCGGCCCATGCCTCCTGGACGGCGCGGATTTCGGTATCGGTGGGCTGACCGGCGTCGATGGGCATAAATCGGGCTGCGATGATCGTCCGGCGGAGCTTGGCGGCCATGTCGGAGAACGCCGGGTGCGTCTTGGTGACGTACCACGGGGCCCGTGTGCGGTGCCCTGCCGTGTCGTGGGGGTGGTGGCCGTGCAGCGTGTACCAGATGACGGTGATGGTGTAGCAGTACAGGCCGAACGGCACGGTGCGTTCGATGGCGTGTCGGGTGCGGCTGCACGCCTGGCCGGCCCCGAGCACCTGACGTGCCTCGGCGAAGGTCACCTCGATGGACCACCGCCACGCGGTACGACAAGACCCCCGACAGCTACCTCGCCGGCCTCCACCTCCGCGCCTCGATGATCTGGCTCAGAGAGCTCACCCGGACCACCTGATGATCACAACCACATACGCTCCCTAGTCGGGCCACAGGGTGCGGCGCTCGCCGACGAGGGCGCCATCGGTGTCGCTGGGGTAGCCGCAAAGGACGCCGTCGTCTGCCTGAACGGCGAGGCCATCCCTCCCGGTGGAGTCGACCTTGTAGGGGTGACGGCCGCGCACGGCTCTCCCGCTCTTGCCGCGTGCAGCTGGTTACATGCGGGTCAGGTGGTGGGGGCCGGGGTGACGATGGGGGTGCTGAAGCTGCCCTTGTCGTTGCCGGGGTAGGCGTAGATGCTGCCGTTGGTGTGGATGGCGATCAGGTCGCTCTTCTGGTCGCCGTTGAAGTCGGCTTCGGAGATCAGTCGCATGTTCTGCCAGCCGCCGCCGGTCTTCTTAGCCGTGTCGAAGGTGCCGTTGCCCTTGCCGGAGTACAGGTACAGGTCTCCGCTGGTGTGGACGGCGTAGATGTCGGTCTTCCCGTCGCCGGTGAAGTCCCCGGCGGAGAGCATGCGCATGTTCTGCCAGCCAGCGCCCGTCTTGCTGGCCGCGTTGAAGGTGCCGTTGCCCTTGCCGGAGTACAGGTACAGGTCTCCGCTGGTGTGGACGGCGTAGATGTCGGTCTTCCCGTCGCCGGTGAAGTCCCCGGCGGAGAGCATGCGCATGTTCTGCCAGCCGGTGCCGGCCACGGAGGAGCCAGTAATGCCGTTCTTGCCGTTGCCCGGGTAGAGGTAGAGGTTGCCGTTGGTGTTCACGGCGAGGATGTCGGCCTTGCCGTCACCGGTGAAGTCGTTGGCGCCCAGCAGACGCATGTTGGTCCACCTGCCCTGGTTGACTTTGACACGCGTGCCGAACTTGCCCTTGCCGTCGCCAGGCTGGGCGTAGAGGTAGTCGTCGGCCGCATCGATCGCCAGCAGGTCGGCCTTCTTGTCACCGTTGAAGTCGGTGGCGGTCATCAGCAGCGCCCATGACCGGCCCGCGGTGGTGGCGATCCAGTCGGCCACATCATCGGTGCGTGTGGCCATGGCGTCGGTGCGGGTCTCGCTCTCGCCCAGACAGCCGCCCTGGCGTGAGCGGGTGGCGATGCCCACAAGCGCGACGCCTTCCTCGGTCTCGCGCAGCAGCGGAGCGCCGGTGTCACCCTTGCACAGTGCGTCGTTCGCGGTGGCACCGGCCATCGTGAGCTCGGTGTCGGAGAGCGCGCCGACCTTCATCGATGCGACATGGGCGGCGCCGGGCACCCATTCAGTCTTGGTGCGGCCGAAGCCGACGGCCTGCAGGGTGTCACCCTCGCCGGCGGGGGAAGCGGACAGGGGGAGGAGGGCGATGCCGTTGGTAGGTGTCGCGAGGCGCGCCATGACCAGGTCGCGGCTGGGGGAGGGCACGAGTTCCACGACTTCGGCGACGTGTCCCCCGGTCCCGGTCAGGGAGCTCCGGCCGATGGTCGCGGTGGTCTTGAGGACCGGCTTGCCTGCGGCGATCTGGGTGGAGTTGGCGGGGTCGTCGGCGAAGCAGGCCGCGGCGGTCAGTACCCACAGGCGGTCGACCAGGGCACCGGAACAGGAACGGGAGGTATCGCCTTCACCGATGTGGAGGCGCGCGACGGGTGCCTGGGTGCCAGCGAGGGCGTCGGAACCGGTAGCGGCTACGGCAGGTATGCCGGTGAGGGCGGCTGAACTGGCGGCCGCGGCCAAGACCGTGGTGAGTACGGCGAGACGGGTACGTGTACGGGACACGGTGGCGACCATCCTTGCTGCGGGTCGGAAGGTGACTGCGATGGGGCCCTCAGCCGGTGAGGCGTCCCCCGGAATCTGGATACAGGGGTACAGAAGAACAATGTCACTGAACAAGATCAACACTGCCGCGCGGAGGCGGCCGCGTCCGGGTCCTGCTGTGCGGGGTTACGGCTGGGTGACGACGGGGCGGAGAAGTTGCCCTGGCCGTTGCCCGTGAGGTGCAGAGGGAGGCGTCGTTGCGCACGGTGACGGGGTCGGCCTTGCCGTGGATGTTGACCCAGACCAGCACGATCGGCGCCTTGAGGAGCACTGCAGCCGCGAGGGCACAGCTGTCGGCTGTGCCCTCGCGGTGTGTGCGGGTGGTCAGCTGGCTGAGGTGGTGGTGGGCCACATCAGGCGGCCGGGTGCGATGGTTCCGGCGCCGTCGCCGGCGTACCAGTACAGGCCGCCCGTCTTGACGCGGCCGAGGAGGTCGCCCTTGCGGTCTCCGTTGACGTCGCCGGCGAGGACGGTCTCCATGCCGGACCAGCTGGCGTCGTGCCAGAGCAGGACGGCAGCGCCGAGCGTGTGCTTGGAGTTGCCGGGGTAGAGGTGCAGTTTGCCGTTGGCCGCTACGGCGATCATGTCGTCGTACGTGTCGCCGTTGAGGTCGCCGGCGGCGATGAGGCGCTTGTCCCACGTCTTGTCGGGCCACAGGCTGAGGCGCTCGCCGGTGAGGACGCCGTCGGTGTTGCTGGGGTAGCCGTACAGGGCGCCGTCGTCTGCCTGAACGGCGAGGCCGTCACGGCCGGAGGAGTCGAGCTTGTAGCGGGCGATGGGCCGCGTGCTGCTCCAGGTGTTGTCCTTCCACATGGGGCGGCTGTCGCCCAGCTTCCCGGTGGTTCCGGTGCCCGGGTAGAACAGGAGCGCACCGGCGGCGGAGATCGCGGCGATGTCTCCCTTGCCGTCGCCGTTGAAGTCACCGCCGATGATCTTCTTGACGCTTCCCCAGCCCTTGTCGCGCCAGAGGTCGCGACCGTATTGCAGGGTTCCGTCGGTACGGCCGTAGAAGGCTCTGAGGGAGCCGTCCTCGAGTACCGCGGCGACGTCGAGGCGCCCGTCTCCGTTGAAATCGGCGGAGGTGATCACTTCGGTGACGTTCTGGACGTGGGGGGCCAGGCGCAGTTGCTGGATCCAGGGAGCGATGTCGTCGGTGCGCGTGGCAATGGCGTTGTTGCGCGTCTCGGTCTCACCGAGGCAGCCGCCCTGCCAGGACCGGCTGGCAACGCCGACGAGGTAGGTCTTTCCGTCCTTGGTGCGCAGGAGCGGAGCTCCGGTGTCGCCCTTGCAGATCGCGTCGCCCGCGGTCTTGCCCGCGATCTTGACTTCGTTCTGGGTGGCCGAGTTGACCGTGAAGGCGGAGGTATGGAGCTTGCGCGGGACCCACTCGTCCTTGGTGCGCCCGTAGCCCGGGACGGTGATCGTGTCGCCCTCGGCCGCAGAACTGGTGGTCACGATGGCGGCGGTGATGCCGGAGGTGGGAGTCTCGAGGCGTGCCATGACGAGGTCGCGGTCGGTGCGGGGTACGAGTTCGACGACTTCGCTGACGTGACCGCCTGTTGCCGTGAGGTCGGCGCGGCCGATGGTGGCTGTCGTCTTGTCCGCCGGCTTGCCTGGCTTGAGTTCGGTGAGACCGCCGGTGAAGCAGGATGCGGCGGTGAGCAGCCACTGGGGGTCGACGAGGGTGGCGGAGCAGGACCTGGTCTTGTCGCCCTCACCGATCACCAGCCGTGCGGCGAACTCGTACGAGCTGTCCGTAACCGCAGGGCCGGTTACGGCAGACGCGGAGGCAGCGGACAGCACGAGTGGTCCCGATATGAAGGCCGTGGCCACCGCAAGAAGGCGCAGGGATCTGGCGTGTCGCAAAGCTTTGTTTCCTTGGTGTGAGCCGCGCCCAGGTACGGGCACGCAGAGAGGCGGTGTTGACTGTGGGCAACGCCAGGGCGAGGCGTCGGACCACGGCAGCGTGTGCCGATCTTGCCGACGATGCCGTGGAAAGTCGCACGACGTCACGGGGGTGGGTCTAGCCTTCAAGGGGCGTCTACCGTGGTAGCGCATCATGATCGCGGCCGAAGCACAGTTCTGGTTCAGAGATGCGCGCCTGGCAGTCGCCTGGTTGGCGGTTAGCCGGTGACGCGGAGTTCGACCAGAGTCGTCATGGGCTTGCCGAGTCCCTGGCCGACACTCTCGAAGTCGTCCTTGGCAACGTTGACGGTCTGGGAGTCGCCGGCGTCCGTGGTCAGCTTCGCCGACACCGGGTGGTCGGCGGTCTCGATGTAGAACACGCGAGGCACTTCGAGGGCGAGGAAGCCGTACTTGGCGGTGGCCCGGAAGCAGAAGAGCTTGGGCTTGTCCTGCTCGTCGGGGCCACGGGTGACCTGGACGTTGATCTGCGCCTTGTCGGAGCTGTCGCAGTCGGCGAGGACGATGTTGCCATCACCGCGGATCAGCTTGATCATCTTCTGTTCGAGGATCTGCGCGGCGTTGGGGTACTCGAAGGTCTCGACGGCGTACGGCATCGACGCGTCGGCCACGGGCGAGTCGGCGGCGGGTGGCGAGGCCAGGGCGGGAACGGCGAGGGTCAGGGCGGCGGCACCAGCGAGGGCGGCGCCGATCATCAGCTTGCGGGCATGCGTGAACACCTGAGGGCGTCCTTCCGGGAAACGGCTGTGGTCATCAGCCGTGAATCGAGCGATAGGAAACTCGCAGCGCCACACGCGGAGTCAGAAACTCATCAGCGAATCCCAGTTGACAAGAAAACACTCGCGTACAATGTCTGTCAATTCCGCATAAGGTGAACTAGATCACCGCACCCCGGCGCCATGAGTGATGGTCAAGGTGGGGTAATGTGCGGCGAACTCGGACCATGTGCACCCAGTCGCCATCGGCAACCTCCGGTCGACCTTCGACTCTGGCGCCACACGCCGCACACGCCGAGTGGGGGGCGGATCGCGTTCGCTAATTTTGAACGCGAACATTCAAATCTTTGAACTTCTCAGCCGCTCCCTCGATCCGGATTCCGGCGATGGTGTGTCGTCGGCGATGAGATGAGTGATCTTGAGGCGAAGACTGCGTGCACCCCGGCACGCGAATAGAGCGTGGCGCACCCTGCGGGCGCTGCTGGTGAGCCTGCTGCCGGTTGCCCTGGTCGTAGGGCTCATGGGCTCCGCACCGGCTGTGGCCGACGATGGCTTCGACGACGAGAGCCCGGTCAGCGCGATACCCGCCACCGACCGTGGCAAGGTCGTCGAGCTCTGGAAGGAGGGCGGACCTGGCGTCAAGGCTGCCGCCGAGGTCGCCCTCACCGGCAGCGACGCCGAGGTGAAGGACTTCCTCGACAATGTGGCCCCCGGGCTCCAGGTCGACGACGACCGCGTCTCCGTGGCGCAGATCGCCACGGTGGGCGGCGTCAACGTCCAGGAAGCGGCCCGCAAGGCGCTGTCGGCGTCCGACGCGGATCTGCAGGCGTTCCTCAAGGACGGGTGGAAGCATCCGCTCGAGGAGGACCAGCGGCTCCGTGTCGCCCAGCTGATGGACGCCGGCGGGCCCACTGTCCAGGAGGCCGGCAAGGCCGCGCTCAACGGGTCGGCCACCGACGTCCAGGCCTTCCTCAACAAGGGTCAGTACACGGCGCGCGAGGATGACGAACGACTGCAGCTGGCCCAGATCCTGAGCACCGGCGGGCCGAACGTACGGGCCGCGGGCAAGATCGCCATGAAGGGCAGCCCGGCCGACATCCGCGAGTTCCTGGAAGTGGGCCAGCACATCGCCCGCGACCGGGACCGCGAGCACGCCACGATCGCCGAGCTCTCCGCGCAGGCCGTCGAGGCCGGACGCCAGGCCCTGGTGGAGACCAAGGCCGCGGAGGAGACTTCCAAGCGCGCCATCGCGGCCGCGGCGCTGGCCAAGACGGCAGCCGAGAAGGCGGCCAAGGAGACCGAACTCGCGCGCAACGACGCGCTCAGCGCCGCCGCTGCGGCGGGCCGCGCGGCCAAGGCCGCCGACCAAGCCGCCTCCGCGGCCCAGCAGGCCATCAGTGCCGCACGGGCCGCCAACAACTCCGCCCGCATCGCCGCCAACGCCGCGGCCCAAGCCGCCTCGGCAGCCGCAGGCGCCGCCAACGCCGCCTCCAACGCACGCGGTGCGGCGGCCGCCGCCGCGGTCAACGCGAGCGACGCGGCCAAGGCACGTACCGCCGCGGAAAACGCGCGGGCCGCGGCTCAGGGCGCGGACATTGCGGCCGATGCCTCCGACCAGGCCAGCATCGCCGCGGACCGCGCCGCGGACGCCGCCAACGCCGCCAGCCAGGCCGGTGCCAACGCGCAGAACGCGGCCAGCGCGGCCAAGAGTGCCAGCGACTTCGCCGACCAGGCCGGTGTGCACTCCCAAACGGCCAGGGACGCCGCTGCCCGCGCCGACCGCCAGGCCAAGGAGGCCTCCCGAGCCGCCCAAGAGGCCAGGAACCTGGCCCGCAAGTCGGCCCAAGCGGCCCGGGACGCGCGCGACGACGCCCGCTCGGCGGCCACGCACGCCCGCAACGCCGCCAAGGCAGCGGACGAGGCAGCCGAACACGCCGGTGACGCCGCCAAGGCGGCCGCGCAGTCCACCGCTCACGCCAAGGCTGCCCAGGAGGCCGCCACCCGCGCGTCGGACGCGGTCGCCAAGGCCGTCAAGACCCACGAGCTGGCACTGCAGATCGAGAAGGAGGAACGCGCCGAACGGGCGAACAGCGGCATGGAGAAGGCCATCGCCCTGGCCGACTCCACCGCCGCCTTCGACCAGGCGCGCAAGGACGCCGTCAAGGAGGCGCAGGACCTGGAGACCGAGGCCAGGAAGCTGGCCGCGGAGGCGAACGCGCCCGGCGCCGACGCCAAGGACGTCGCCCTCAAGGCCCGCAAGATCGCCATCAGCGCGATGAAGGTCCGGGGCCCCTGGAGCCGGACGGCCGCCGAGGTCGCCCTCGCGGGCACAGACAAGGACGTCACCGACTACATCCGTACCGGATGGACCCAGGCCGCCCAGCAGGACGACCGCACCCGGGTCGAGAACCTCGCCCTCCTCTCGGAGATCGAGCCGGTCCGGGCCCAGGCGGTGACCGCGCTCTCCGGCGACGCCATCAAGATCACCTCCTTCCTGGAGACGGGCCAGTACGCGGCCGCGTCCGACGACTTCCGCGTGCAGATCGCCCAGATCATCAGCAAGGGTGGACCCAACGTCCAGGAGAGCGGCCGCGCGGCCCTGAACTCGGGCTCCGAGGAGAAGTACCGCCAGTTCCTCGTCACCGGGCAGTTCACCGCGCAGTACGACGACGACCGCCTCATCGCCGCGGGCCTCGCCGACGGGGGCTCCACGGCGCCCGACAAGTGCTCTGTCAGCGAAGCGACGGTCGCCGCCTGCATCGCCCTCAAAGCCCCAGCCCAGGCCCTGCACGAGTTCGCCCTCTTCGGCCAGCTCAAGGCCAAGCGCAAGGACCTGCTCGCGGCCACTCACGACCTGCAGATCAGCAAGCTGATCCAGGACGCCGCCAAGGTCGCGGCGACCGCGCAGGAGAACGCCGACCGGGCCCAGGCCGTCGCAGCCGACGCCCGCAAGGCCGCCACTGAGGCCGACAAGTACCGCAAGCAGGCCGAGGCCTCGAAGAACAAGGCCCAGGGGTACGCCAACCAGGCAGCCGAGTCGGCCAAGCAAGCCACCGAGTCCGCCAACCGCGCGGCCGAGTCGGCGAAGAAGGCCACCGAAGCCGAGGCACAAGCCAGGCAATCCGCCCGTGAGGCCAGCCACTCCGCGGCCCTCGCCGAGTCCTCCGCAACTGCCGCGCGCGGTTCGGCCGACGAAGCCTGGTCGTACGCCAACGAGGCCAAGCAGTCGGCGATCGCGGCCGGCAAGGACTCCGACGCGGCTGACAAGGCGGCCAAGGACGCCTTGGCTGTGTGGATGAGCAAGTCCCGCGAGGAAGCGGAGGCCGCCCGCGAGGAAGAGAACCGCGAAAGTCTGGCCGCCCTCCAGGAAATGGAGGAGGCCATGGCCGACGCGGCGGCCGACGACGAGACAAGCGTCTGGGACGTGCTCTCAGGCGTCGGACACACGGCGCTCGACGTTGCAGGCCTCATCCCAGCAGTCGGCGAGGTCGCCGACCTGGCAAACGCAGGCTGGTACGGACTCGAAGGCGACGCCCTCAACGCCTCCCTCTCCGCAGCCGCAGCCATCCCGGTCGCCGGCTGGGGCGCCACCGGCGCCAAATGGGGCAAGAACGCCTACCACGGCGCAGAAGCCTTCATGAAGGCAGAACGGGCCAGCGGCGCCGTCCCAAACATTTGGGGGGCAAAGACGAAGAAGGGGAAGGTCAAGACCCCACCGGTTCAGAATGCACTCGATCACTGGAATAGTCACCGCGCAGAGTTCCCTGAACTACAGAATGCGAAGCAGTACGTCGAAAGGGCTCACTCCTACCGCGCCGTGTACCTTGCCGATAAGAAGCCTGCCGGTTATCGCGTCTGGGACCGGAAGAACGGATCGGACCAAACCGGTTACGTCGTCTATGAAGAGAGAACAAACACTCTCACCTCATACAACAAGGATGGCGTACCGAACACGATGAACCGACCGGCCCCGAAGAGTGATTCAAATCCACGTGGTTTCGATACCTCTCGATACCCTACACTCAAGGATTACCTGAACGACCAGGGCGTCGAGCGTAAGTAGACCGACTCCGCCTGGAAAATAGTTGAGGAAGGTATACATGCGAAGCCAGGAAGACGAGGATATCTGCCGAGTCTGCGGCTACAGCGACGGTGAACTCTTCTACGAGGACACATGGGCTACAAATGCCATCTGCCCCTGCTGTGGCGCCGAGTCAGGTATCCAAGCTCTCAGCTTGCAGGGTGCTCGCGAGTATCGCGGATACTGGACTGGCCACGGAGCTCGCTGGTTCCGCCGAAAGGAGCAGCCTCCGGGCTGGGATTTGGTGAAGCAGCTCACCAACATCCCCAGAGAATGGCGCTAGCGAGAAGCTGGCTCCTCTAGTCCACCCTCGCTGGGAGGACGGGCGCCGGATCGTCCGCCCTCCCAGCTTCCCTCAGCAGTACGGAAAGGCATTCGGTGTACTGTGCCGGGCTCCCGCCCGCTATGCACTGCGAGCACGGCCAGTTCCGAAGGGCCAGTGGGTCGTTCTTGAGGATGTGCTTCCGCATCCGAAAACGTAGCGTGATCAAACAGACGGTCAGGACTGACTACAGGGCCCCGGCGTTTGCCCGGGTCGTCCGGTTTGATCATGTGATGCCGTAGAGGCTGAGGACGAGGGTGCGTTCGGTGTGGGCCCGGCGGCCGGCGGCGGTGTTGACGTACCCGGCAAGCTTGAGCGCGCTGCGGATCAGGTCGCGGACGGCGGCGAGGACTGGGGGCGTGTTGTGGGTCCTGACCTGGGACTTGTCCTCGTTGAAGGTCACATCCCGACACCAGTGGACGGTGTTCTCCACGGTCCGGGGCCCCTGGAGCCGGACGGCCGCCGAGGTCGCCCTCGCGGGCACAGACAAGGACGTCACCGACTACATCCGTACCGGATGGACCCAGGCCGCCCAGCAGGACGACCGCACCCGGGTCGAGAACCTCGCCCTCCTCTCGGAGATCGAGCCGGTCCGGGCCCAGGCGGTGACCGCGCTCTCCGGCGACGCCATCAAGATCACCTCCTTCCTGGAGACGGGCCAGTACGCGGCCGCGTCCGACGACTTCCGCGTGCAGATCGCCCAGATCATCAGCAAGGGTGGACCCAACGTCCAGGAGAGCGGCCGCGCGGCCCTGAACTCGGGCTCCGAGGAGAAGTACCGCCAGTTCCTCGTCACCGGGCAGTTCACCGCGCAGTACGACGACGACCGCCTCATCGCCGCGGGCCTCGCCGACGGGGGCTCCACGGCGCCCGACAAGTGCTCTGTCAGCGAAGCGACGGTCGCCGCCTGCATCGCCCTCAAAGCCCCAGCCCAGGCCCTGCACGAGTTCGCCCTCTTCGGCCAGCTCAAGGCCAAGCGCAAGGACCTGCTCGCGGCCACTCACGACCTGCAGATCAGCAAGCTGATCCAGGACGCCGCCAAGGTCGCGGCGACCGCGCAGGAGAACGCCGACCGGGCCCAGGCCGTCGCAGCCGACGCCCGCAAGGCCGCCACTGAGGCCGACAAGTACCGCAAGCAGGCCGAGGCCTCGAAGAACAAGGCCCAGGGGTACGCCAACCAGGCAGCCGAGTCGGCCAAGCAAGCCACCGAGTCCGCCAACCGCGCGGCCGAGTCGGCGAAGAAGGCCACCGAAGCCGAGGCACAAGCCAGGCAATCCGCCCGTGAGGCCAGCCACTCCGCGGCCCTCGCCGAGTCCTCCGCAACTGCCGCGCGCGGTTCGGCCGACGAAGCCTGGTCGTACGCCAACGAGGCCAAGCAGTCGGCGATCGCGGCCGGCAAGGACTCCGACGCGGCTGACAAGGCGGCCAAGGACGCCTTGGCTGTGTGGATGAGCAAGTCCCGCGAGGAAGCGGAGGCCGCCCGCGAGGAAGAGAACCGCGAAAGTCTGGCCGCCCTCCAGGAAATGGAGGAGGCCATGGCCGACGCGGCGGCCGACGACGAGACAAGCGTCTGGGACGTGCTCTCAGGCGTCGGACACACGGCGCTCGACGTTGCAGGCCTCATCCCAGCAGTCGGCGAGGTCGCCGACCTGGCAAACGCAGGCTGGTACGGACTCGAAGGCGACGCCCTCAACGCCTCCCTCTCCGCAGCCGCAGCCATCCCGGTCGCCGGCTGGGGCGCCACCGGCGCCAAATGGGGCAAGAACGCCTACCACGGCGCAGAAGCCTTCATCAAGGCCCAGAAAGCACTCGGAGGGGCTCCTCACATCTGGGCCGCGAATAAGAAGTTTCCGCACGCGCAGAACGCTGCTAAGCACTGGTCGAAGCACAAGTCAGAGTTCCCTGAGCTTGCAAAGGCACGCGACTACGTCGAGCTGGCACATGCCCATCGAGGTGCTCTCAGCACACCCAAGCCTCCTAATACTCCAGCTGTAGATCGTGATCTTGCTGGGGGCGTGATCGAGAGCCTCAGCTGGCCGATGTGCGTGTTGTGCTGAGGGGTCTGGGGCGTTGGGCCAGTCTTGAGCCCGTCGGGACCGTAGCAGTGGGCCCGCGCCCCAGGTGTCGGTGGCTGCACGTACGGTCTGCGCATGACTGATCAGTGGTGGGCGTGCGTCAGCGGCTCGAGGCGGCGGGTGCAGGGCCTTCCGGCAGCAAGGTGTTTGGGGCATTGGGGCACAGGTGGATCGTGGAGGACCCGCTTACCCAGGGTGAGCTTGCCGAACTCGAGGCGCAGACGGGCGTGCGGCTGCCGGAGGAGTACCGGACATTCCTGCTCCACGTCGGTGCGGGTGGCGCCGGCCCCGCGTACGGCCTGTTCCCAGTTCGGCGCGTGCAAGGCCGCTGGCGTTGGGAAGGCGACGGCGCGGACCTGGCCGACCTGACGAGACTTGCCGCGCCGTTTCCCGACCAGGGCCCGGACCCGAAACTGCTCGACGACCTTCTTGCCCAACGCCCCGAGGAAGAGGACTTCGACGACATCGAGGACTTCGACGACGCCATCGAGGCTTGGGACGAGCGGTGGGAGGCCATCATGTTCGCCCCGGAGCGCACCGCCGGCGCCATCGTGATCTCCCACCTGGGCTGCGCCCAGAGAGAATGGCTGGTCATCAACGGCAGCCACCGTGGCACGATCTGGTCCGATTGCCGGGTGGACGACGTCGACCTCGCCCCGCTGCTCGACGACGACGGTACGCCGGTGACGTTCGCCCGCTGGTACACCGACTGGCTGGAGAAAGCCGAGCGCACAGCCCTGTCGGCACCGTAGGCCCATCGGCCTGTGCTGTTGAGCGTTACGGTGAAACGGGCTAAGCAGGGCCCTCAGCCAAGGTGGGCCGGTGTGGAGACGGGTGCGGCCACCGTTGATCATCGTGACTTGTGTGGAGTAACGATGAGACGGTGGCCGCAGGTCACAGCATAGATCCCGTCCGTTGGCGGGATGCGTTCGAGGTGGCCATGGGTCGGATCGCGGGCCGGTTCGTCCGGGTCGAACCACGGATGCGGGCCGGGCGGTTGGTGCTGGGCCTGCTGGCGGACCTGCCGCGCAAGAACTGCTGGACGATCGCGGAGTGGGCCGGGGAGGCCAGCCCGCACGGCATGCAGCATCTGCTGTGCCGAGCCGTTTGGGATGCCGACGGCATCCGTGACGACGTGCGCGAATACGTCGTCGAGCACCTCTATGACGAGGCCGCGGTCCTGGTTGTCGACGAGACCGGCGACGTGAAGAAGGGCACCCACACGGTTGGGGTCCAGCGCCAGTACACCGGAACGGCTGGACGGATCGAGAACTCCCAGGTTGCGGTCTACCTCGTCTACGCCGGGATGCGCGGGCACGCGGCGGTCGACCGGGAGCTGTACATCCCGCGCTCCTGGACGTGCGACCCGGACCGCTGCCGGGCAGCCGGACTCGGCCAGGACACCGTCTTCGCGACCAAGCCGGAACTGGCCCGCACGATGATCGAACGGTTCCTGGACGCCGGACACCACGTCGGCTGGGTCACCGGGGACGAGGTCTACGGCGGCAACCCAAGACTCCGTACGGCTCTGGAGGAACGCGGCATCGGCTATGTCCTCGCGGTGGCCTGCTCGGCCGAAGTGCCCACCGGCGCAGGCAAGTTCCGCGCCGATGCCCTGGCGGCGAAGGTGCCGAAGCGGGCCTGGCAGAAGCTCTCGGCCGGACACGGCGCGAAGGGGCAGCGATTCTACGACTGGGCCGTCATCGACCTCGCCGAGGCAGCCCCGGGCCACCACCAGCTGCTGATCCGCCGCAACCGCAGCACCGGTGAACTCGCCTACTACCGCTGTCACTCCACCACGCCGGCATCCCTGGCCACCCTGGTCAAGGTCGCAGGTTCCAGATGGCGGGTGGAGGAGACCTTCCAAACAGAGAAGGGACTGGCCGGGCTGGATGAGCACCAGGTCCGCCGCTACCCCTCGTGGGCCCGCTGGGTCACCCTCGCGATGCTGGCCCACGCCTTCCTCGCCGTCGTCCGCGCCGACGAACACGCACACCGACCCACGCCGGACGACCTGATCCCGCTGTCCTGCAACGAGATCTGCCGCCTGTTCATCGCGCTCGTCGTCCGGCCCGTCCTCGACGCGGCCCACCGGCTTGCCTGGTCCGACTGGCGCCGCCGCCACCAGGCACGATCACGCACCAGTCACTACCGGCGGCAAGCCGCATCCCAGACATGAAGATCACGATCTACAGCTGGAGTACTAAGGGATATCGCGCGTGGGACCGACTGGACAAGAGCGGTAATGTGAACGGCCATGTGGTGTATCACAAGGAAACCAACACCTTGGTCGCCTACGATGCGGACGGAGTTCCCAAGACTATGAACCGCCCCTCTGGACCGAGGAGCGATAAGAATCCCAACGGGTGGCCGTCGCAGTTCAAAACACTTGAGGAATATCTCAGTGCTCAGGGCCAGCGAGAACGCTGAAAGGCCAGGCCATGAACGACAATGAACAGCTGGATGAATATCCGACACCAGGACCCGACGAGGAGACCTTTTGCCGCGTATGCGGATACGACGACAATACTCTCTTCTGGGAAGGTGGCTGGCCTACGGCAGAAATCTGCCCATGCTGCGGTCACGAATCTGATGTGGGCGACGGAAATCTCGAGTACATCCGCACGATCAGAGGGGAATGGGTTGGGAAAGGTGCGGCATGGAGCTCTCCCAGTTGGAGGCCCAATGGTTGGGACCTGTTGAAGCAGATCGCACATCTGCCAGCAGAATGGCGATGACACCTCCCACGGTTCGTTTCGACTAGTCCAGGGATCCACGCCCCTCTTTCTGCTTAGGGCTCCGTTCAATCGATGCTGATCTTGGTTTCTGAAGGTCAGTGGCCGGTGTGGTGAGGCGTCCTTCAGGCCGTCAAATTCGGCCTCCTTCACTCGGAGAGCAATGGGGAGGGTCGCCCCTGGGGTCCCCTGGGGTCGTGCGACCACCAAGCACGCCTCTGGGCTGGGGCTTGGTGAAGCAGCTCGCGAACATCACCAGAGAATCGCGCTAGCCTCGCTCTTGCATGAGGGTCCGTCAGCTTGCTGACGGACCCTTTCTTTCGTTCGTGGTGGCCTTTTGTGGGTCTTCGAAGTTGAGACGTCGTTGCATTTGGCATGGCCGGTAGGGTTCGTGCGTGACGATCACGTAGCGTCTGGTGCCTGACGGACTGTGGGAGTTGTTCCAACGCGCGGTGCCGGTGGCGCCGGTGCGTCCGCAGGGCGGTAGCCGCCGCGTCAGCCGCTCCCGACTGGCTGCGAGAGGTCCCCGCCGTCGGCATCCTGCGGACAGTGTGGCTGCAGCAGTTCCAGCGGACGGTCACGGGCGGGGTGCAGGAGGTGGCCTGACGGGGGAAGAATAATCTCCCGCCCAGCAGAGCGAGGATCACCTCGCCTTACGACCCCGACCCCGCAACGCCGCCAAGGCAGCGGACGAGGCAGCCGAACACGCCGGTGACGCCGCCAAGGCGGCCGCGCAGTCCACCGCTCACGCCAAGGCTGCCCAGGAGGCCGCCACCCGCGCGTCGGACGCGGTCGCCAAGGCCGTCAAGACCCACGAGCTGGCACTGCAGATCGAGAAGGAGGAACGCGCCGAACGGGCGAACAGCGGCATGGAGAAGGCCATCGCCCTGGCCGACTCCACCGCCGCCTTCGACCAGGCGCGCAAGGACGCCGTCAAGGAGGCGCAGGACCTGGAGACCGAGGCCAGGAAGCTGGCCGCGGAGGCGAACGCGCCCGGCGCCGACGCCAAGGACGTCGCCCTCAAGGCCCGCAAGATCGCCATCAGCGCGATGAAGGTCCGGGGCCCCTGGAGCCGGACGGCCGCCGAGGTCGCCCTCGCGGGCACAGACAAGGACGTCACCGACTACATCCGTACCGGATGGACCCAGGCCGCCCAGCAGGACGACCGCACCCGGGTCGAGAACCTCGCCCTCCTCTCGGAGATCGAGCCGGTCCGGGCCCAGGCGGTGACCGCGCTCTCCGGCGACGCCATCAAGATCACCTCCTTCCTGGAGACGGGCCAGTACGCGGCCGCGTCCGACGACTTCCGCGTGCAGATCGCCCAGATCATCAGCAAGGGTGGACCCAACGTCCAAGAGAGCGGCCGCGCGGCCCCACGCTCAAGGATTACCTGAACACCCAGGGCATCGAGCGTAAGTAGACCGACTCTGCCCGAAAAATAGTTGAGGAAGGTATACATGCGAAGCCAGGAAGACGAGGATATCTGCCGAGTCTGCGGCTACAGCGACGGTGGACTCTTCTACGAGGACACGTGGCCGACAAATGCCATCTGCCCCTGCTGTGGTGCCGAGTCGGGGATCCAAGCTCTCAGCTTGCAGGGTGCTCGCGTGTACCGCGGATACTGGACTGGTCAGGGAGCTCGCTGGCGCTACCCAAAGGACCAGCCTCCGGGCTGGGACTTGGCGACGCAGCTCACCAACATCCCCAAAGAATGGCGCTAACGAGAATCTGACTCCTCTAGTTCCACCCTCGCTGGGAGGACGGGCGCCGGATCGTCAGCCAGAACGACGCGGATACAGCTGGACTCTTCGCCTATCTGAAGTCAATAGGCTACCCGATGCATCCGAAGCAGACGGGTCTGCACGGAGATACACACGCGGAAACGAAGCTTGCATACAAAATGTGATGGGCGACATTGAGCAGGCAGAAATTGTCATCAATAACAACAAGGGCGTATGCACGGGCCGAGGCAGTTGCTCGATCCTGGTAAAGGCAATCCTGCCTAAAGGATGGACACTGACGGTACACTACCCGGGAGACACGAAGCGCCTGGTGGGCGAAGGGCCTGGGAGAAAGAAATGATCGTAGAATACTGGCTTGACGGCGAGGCGTATCATGTCTCAGCGAGGAGAGATATTGATAGCGCCATCACTAAAGTCATAGAGGCATTGGAGTGGGAGCGTCCGGTCCCCGTTGGCTTCTTTCCGGGGACTGTCGGAGAATTCCACGTCTTTAACGTGTCGGAAATTTCTGAAATCCCACCCTATGCAGAAAATTCTCTGCGGATCGGAATCAACAAGGAAACCAAATTCGGTGGAATGACCTGGTCGGGTGAAGATTCCGAACATTCCGACCATTTCCACTGGATCACCAAGAACGACTCTCCACCAGATTTCGACCCAAGGGTCACGTCGGACGACGGACACCCACTCTGGTATGACAGAAGAAATGTTATTCCCATCGAAAAAATAAGAACAGCAATCGAAGAATACTTCTTCAACGGCGGGCTCCGTCCTCCAAGTTTGGAATGGGAGCCGGGCACTGTTCACGGGCAGCGCCTCGATGCCAAGTACTAGGTGAGTGCTAGATGTGGGGGCAAGTCGGAAATTCCGGCTTGCCTCCACATCGAGTTCTGCAGCGATCGTTGGCGATTCACGGATGGAGAACGTTGCGAGATCGATTTTGTCGGCTGCGCATCGGGTGGGATAAGCGGGCCGCTCCGCGAGTGATTTAGGGGGTCTTCGAATTTAGTGGGGGGTGCGGCGGTGACGGGCGCGCTCGCCGGTCACGCTGTGTGAGGTGGTTGGGGTGCGGGCGCCCTGGACGCAAGGAGCCCGCGGGCCTTCGTGATCATGGTTGTTGTCTAGGCAACCGATCATGAAACCCCACGGGCTTGAACAGCGACGATACCGGCATCAACGAAGCGGCAACGCGACTTCTGGGGCTGGAGGGGGTGAGTGTGACGCAGGTCAAGGACGACGGGGCGGGCGGTTCGACGGTGTACGTGGTCACGAGCGAGGACTCCGCCCGGGCCTGCCCCTCGTGCGGGGTCTTCGCCACCCGGCTGAAGGACTACCGCACCACCCGGCCCCGGCACCTGCCCTGCGGTGGACGCCCTGTGAGTATCCGGTGGCGCAAGGCACGCTGGTACTGCGCCGAACCCGCGTGCGAGCGCGGCTCGTTCACCGAGGCGATCCACGCGGTGCCCGCCGGGATGCGCACCACCACCGCCCTGCGCCGGGCGGCGGGGGCCGCGGTCTGCGACGGATCCCGCACCGTCGTGCAGGCCGGCCGCGACCTGTCCTTGAGCTGGCCCATCGTGCAGCGATGCTTCGAGGACTACGCCGCGACGGTCCTGCCCGAGACGCCGCCCGCGACCGAGGCGGTCGGGATCGACGAGACCCGGCGGGGCAAGCCGGTCTGGGCCCAGAACCCGGCCACGCAGAAGTGGGAACTGGTCGCGGACGCCTGGCACATCGGCTTCGTCGACGTGATCGGCGGGCAAGGACTGTTCGGGCAGGTCGAAGGCCGCAACGCCACCTCGGTCGCCGACTGGCTCAGCTCCCAGCCCGCATCCTGGCGGGCACAGGTGCGCTACGTCGCCATCGACCTGTGTTCCACCTTCCGCGCCGCCGTCCACCGTGCCCTGCCGCACGCGACCGTGGTCGTCGACTGCTTCCACATCGTGCAACTCGCCCAGCGCCACCTCGCCGACCTGCGCCGACGCCTCACCTGGCGGCAGCACGGCCGCCGGGCCCGCAAGGGCGACGGCATCTACACCGTCCGCAAACTCCTGCGCCGCAACAAAGAAGACCTCACCGAAGACCAACGCCTCCTCCTGAAGACCGAGTTGGAGTACATGGGCACCTACGGCCGGCAGATCCACGCGGCCTGGCAGGCCAAGGAACTCCTGCGCGACCTCCTCGGCCTGGCCGTCAGCCGCACCCACCACGCCCCCGACCGCTCCGCGATCTCCGCCGCCCGCCACCGCTTCTTCACCCACGTCGCCGACCACGCCCACCTGCACGAACTCCTCACCCTCGCCGAGACCATCGAGCAGTGGTGGGACGGCATCGAGACCTACCTGACCACCGGCATCACCAACGCCGCCTCCGAAGGCAACAACCGCCTCATCAAGCTCGAAGCGCGTAACGCCTTCGGCTTCCGCAACCGCGCCAACCAGCGCCTACGCTCACGCTGTGCGACCACCCGCCGGAGCCGACGGCAGGCGCACCCCCACTAAATTCGAAGACCCGATTTAGGTGGTGACAGCATGATCGTTCTTGCGAGCACGCATGCCGGGGAGGTTTACGCCCACTCCGAGCATCAGATCGATTCTCTCATAGATCACATCATGAGCGATCTCGTCCAGAAGGGGGAAACTGACGACGGTTTCGAGATCGTACCCGAGAGGGCCGTAGTCAGTATCGCCAAGGGGAAGTACCCGGAAGAAACCGACGAGAGATGGGCAACCAACTACCTCTATGTCTCGGTGAATACCAGAAACGGGTACGGGGCGCTAAAGTGGTGGACCAGCGAGATTCCGGAAGGGGCGCCTAATGAGGATGTCTCACGCTTCATCTGGACTTCGGGAAATCCGAATCCCCCGTCTTTCGACCCTGAACTGGTCGCGGATCCTGGAAACCCCACATACTACCCCCGCGAGGCCGCCATTCCCAAAGCGCAAGTACGCGACGCCCTCAAGGAGTTCTGCAGCGCGAGAACAGGACAGAGGCCGAAATGCATTCCATGGCTCCTTCTTGATCAAACTGTGTGAAATCTGAGCGTACGCCTCGCATCCCAATCTTGACCGAAGATGCGAGGCGTACACCTTCGTAGAAGTAGAAAATCAGCTCCCAAGCGTCGGAACACGGCCTGTAGCCCAGGGCGATTGCAAAGTCATGGTGATCTCTCGGATGTGCAGGTCACGGCGGTATGACGATGCTGGTCGGGTGCGCGACCGGACGCAACGAAGTCGCCCCGGCCCCTGGCGGGCCCGCCCCGTGTACTACAGCACCGATCAACCGTCACAAGATCTGCTGCTGTAGTACACGGATCCGAGCTGGTCCCCCACCCCGGCATTCGGCCCGCAGCTACTGAGGTTGAACTCGCGATAGCGGGCGGGTTGGTCATGGCGGTTCGATGAACAGGCCGGTCTCGGCGAGGCAGCCGTCAAGCAGGTGCGGGCGGTACTGGATCTTCTTCAGCTTGCGCTTCATGACGCGGACGAGGTGATCGAGGTTGGCGGCGGCGAAGTTCTCCAGCGACCGTTTGAGCAGCGACCACACTCCCTCGGCCGGGTTGACCTCGATCTGTCAGCGGTGATCGCTGCCGGGTAGCGTCTTCGGCTCGCCCTGTTTGTCCCGCGTATTGGCGGGTGGGGCCGTCGCGTGTCGCTGCGGCTGCGCCGGGTTCCACGGTCCCGGTGGTGGTGCCGGTCTCTCCTTCCTGGTCTTCGTCGGGGCGGGGTCCGCGCGTCAGGTGACGGCGGAAAGCTCGGTCAGACGCCGCCAGGCCGTGGCGAATGCCCTGGCCCAGGGCCAGTCGGCAGGGAGGCGGAGGTGCCGGCGGCGGGCGTGGTGGGCGAGGCGGGCGGGCAGGTGGTAGATCCGAAAGCGCATGGTGTCGGGTTCGGCGTCGGCGAGGCCGTCCTGGTCGTGGAGGGCCAGGAGACGGAGCCAGGCGTCGAGGTCGGCCGCGAGGTTCGCGGTCAGCATCCAACTCGTGTTGTTCTGCCAGGATTTCGAGGGCAGGTTGTGCAAGCCCATGGCCTTGTTCGTGCGCACGCGGTCTTCGACCACGGCATGGTGGCGGTGCACGGCGTCCAGCCACTGGATCTGGTGGGAGCCGACGACCCGGGTCATCTTGTTGATGTTCGTGGCGATGACCGAGTACTTCCAGCCGGTCTTCTTCTCGAAGTCGGTCAGGTTCGCCAGGTGGCGGCTGGAGGGTCTGACCCGGCGGACGATCAGCCGCAGGCCCCGGCTCCAGCCCTCGCGTCCGTTCAGTCCGCTCAACTCGGCGACGAAGTAGCCCTCCTGGACGCTGCCGTCCTGGTTGAGGGATGCCTCCCACGCTGCCTCGGGCAGTTTCGCGATGGCCTGCTCGTCGGCCTCGGTGATGGTCCAGCCGGTGGTGAAGCGGACCGTGCGCCGACGCGTGTTCAAGCCGAGGAGATGTTCGTGCAGGCCGTGGGTCGCGCCGGCCCCGTCGACCCGCACGAGGATCTTCGCGCGCGAGGAGCCCGGGATCTGGGCGAGCGCATCGGCGAGCACCGCCTTGTGGTCGGCGACCGTGTTCGAGCCCGCGTTGCCGCTCCGCAGCAGCATCGCCAGACACTCGCCGGTGTTCGCGCACCACGCGGCCAGAGGATGAAACCCGAAGCTCTTCTTCCAGGTCGCCGCCGCGCCCTCTTTCTTCGAGGCGGCCGTGATGATCGTTGCGTCCATATCGACGATCACCCAGTGGTGCAGGCGTTTCCCGGCGATGGTCAGCCAGGGAAATCCGCCGGGCCGCAGCGCCAGCCACGACCACACCGTACGGCGGATCCGCGCCCGGGCCCGGTTGATCGCCGCGATCCGGTCGGCGTCACACAGGTTCAGGGTGCGGTGCACCGTGGAGTCCGAGACGCCCGGGCCCATCACCCGCTCATGGTGCCAGGCGAGCTGTCCGGCCTCGGCCACACTGCGGGCGCCGAGCGCGATCGATATCGCCAGGTGGACGAGGACCACTGCCCGGTCCCGCCAGCCCGGACCGCCGGTCGGGAACACCCCGGACAGGGCCCCGGTCAGCCCCGACCGGTCCGCAAGGCGCCGCAGCAACACCACCCCGGCATGCCCGACCAGGCCTTTCCCGTCAGCCCTCACGACCAGGCCCCGGTCCCACCCTGTACGCTCGCTCACCAGAAAGGTGTCCTGACTCCTGCACCCGATGCTTCCTCGACAGTCGCATCCTCGCAGTTCAGGGCACCTTTTCTGCTACCGGGCCGTCAGATCATCGAATTCCGCTGACTGTTCAGGGTTGGTTCCAGACGTACTTGCCGTTTTTCTGGGTGTAGTAGCCGGTGGTCAGGCCGCGGTCTTGGGCCCAGTAGTAGTCGGACGCGCCGAAGCCGCCGGGGCCGTCGGGGCGGAGGCCGTCGGGGTCGGACTTGGTGACCGGGTTGTTGTGGCCGTAGCTGTAGGCGTGCATCTGGGCGGGGTCGTCGTGGTCGATGATGGGGTCGACGGAGATGAAGGCGCCGAGGGTGGGGTCGTATTCGCGTGCGCCGAGGTGGGTGAGGCCGGTGGGGTCTTGGGTGCCGCCGACGAAACCGCGGGTTCCGAAGGCGGTGGACTGTCCTGACCTGAGCTGGCCGAAGGGGAGTTGTTTGCGGCGGGTGACGGCCTGACCGGTTGCTGCGGCCACTGCGGTGAGGGCGGTGCCTTGGTGGTCGCCGAGGAGGAAGGTGAAGCCGCTGGTGGGGGTGCGCATGGCGATGGCTTCGCCGCCGTGGGTGTAGTACCGGGTGGCGGTGGTGGTGCCGTCGGCGTTGAGTGCGAGTTCGTTGCCTTCGGGCAGGTAGAGGGTGGCGGTGTTGTTGGAGTTGCGGGCCAGGAGGCGGTTGCCTTCGGTGTCGTAGACGTAGTCGGTGGACTTGCCTGTCTCGGCGATGGTCTGGAGGTGGCCTTCGGGGTCCCAGGTGAGGGTCTGGTTCTTGCCGCCGGACTTGCGGGTCTTCATGTTGCCCGCTTGGTCGTAGGTGAAGGTGTCGGTGCCACCGCCGGTGGTGGTCACGGATGTGGTGGCGTGCGGCCGGTCGGCGCCGGGGGCCGGCTGGGTGTAGGCGCGGGTGGTGTCGGTGGCTTGCATGCCGCCGACGGCCTTGTGGTTGACCTCACTGGTGCGGTTGCCGATGGCGTCGTGGGTGAAGCTCTGCCAGTAGGCGTCCGGGCCGCCCACGGTGCTGGCCGAGGGGGTGGTGGTGGAGCACTGGCTCTTGGTGGTGGTGAATGCCTCGGTCAGCCGGCGCAGGGCGTCCATCTTGAAGCACTGGCGGTCGGTGGTGGCGGTGTCGTCCTGGCCGGAGACGGTCTTGATGGAGGTGATGCTGCCCGCCGCGTTGCGGTAGTAGCTGATGTCGTCGATGCGCTGCGGGGCGGTGTCGCGGTCGGTGGTGGTGCGGGTGAGGTCACCGGTGTGCTCGTCGTAGGCCTGGGTCTTGTAGACCTTCTTGCCGAGCAGGCCGTATTCGGTGCGTACCGGGCGGGCGTGCACGTCGTACTGGGTGGCGTTGGCCAGGATCATCTGCCCGGCGGTGGTCTTGTAGGGAAGGTCGCTGTCGGTGAAGACGGTGGTGACGCGCTCGGAGGTCAGCCCGCCGATCGCCGGGTTCATGGTCCATTCCCTCAGGCCGGTTTCGTCGTCGTAGCCGTAGGTCCAGGTGTAGGTGCCCTGGAGCTGGCCTGCCGCGGCCGGGATGGTGAGGGTGGTGGAAGTGGGCTGGTAGCGGTCGTTGTAGCCGCCGGCCTGGGTGGTGTACTCGGCGCCGCCTGCGTAGCGGGTGCTGCTGGTCACCAGCCCCTTGGCGAGGGTGTCGTAGGTCCACTTCGCCAGGGTCGTGGTGCCGTGCTTGGTCGCGGTCTTGCGGCCGAGTTTGTCGTACGTGGTGGCCAGCGTTGTGCCGCGGGCGTCGGTGACGGTGGCGGCGCGGCCGAGGTCGTCGTACGTGGTGGTGGACAGGCCCTTGTCCGGGTCGTCGGCTTTGATCCGCTGGCCGCGGTTGTCGAACGTGTACGTCCAGGTGTTGCCGGCCGGGTCGGTGACCGTGGTCGGCTCGTCGTACTTGCCGTAGCCGTAGGTCGTCTTCTGGGAGGCGGTGCGTTCGGTGTTGGTGTACTGGAGGAGTTCGGTGGTGCGGCCCCTGGCATCGGTGACCGTGGTCGTGGCGGTGCCGCCCTTCGGGGGTATCACCGTGATGCGGTCGCCGTCGTACTGGGTCGTGGTGCGCTTCTGCTCGTCGCCGTACTTCAGCGACTTCGCCACGGTGACTCGGCCCAGCCCGTCGTACTCGTTCTCGGTCGCGGCGGGGACCTGGTTGACCGCCGAGGCGGTGAACAGCGTCGAGGACGGGGCGACGGCGGCGTAGTACGGGTTGTACGCCTTCCAGGACCAGCCGCGGGTGTCGTAGTGGGTCTCGGTCACCACGGCGTGCTGGGTGCCGATGGCCGGTGCCTGGGTCTGCCGCTCGCGCAGCAGGCCGTCGTAGAGAGCGTAGGTGGTGCGGTGGTCGCCGTTGCTCTTGAGCGTCTTGGTGGTGACGGCGTTCGCCGCGGTCTTGGAGATCTTGTAGCTGTATTCCACCGACGGCTTTGCTTCGTTGCCGGTCTTGGGCCAGCCCGGCTGCCACACCTTCAGGGTGCGTCCGAGGCCGTCGTGGACGGCGTCGGTGCGCTTGTTGTTTGCGTCCACGGCCGCGGTGGCCGTGCCTCGCGTGGGGTCGTAGGTGGTCGTGGTCGTGTGTCCGAGCGCGTTCGTGACCTTCATCGAGGTGGGTGCCTCGATGGTCTCGGGGGTGTAGGCGGTCGTGGTGGTGTTGTTCAGCGCGTCGGTTTCGGTCAGCTCGCGGCCGTGCTGGTCGTAGGTGTGGGTGGCCGTGGTCAGGTAGCCGGTACCGGCCTCGTCCTGCTCCTCCAGCCGGGTCACGTCGCCCTTCGTCGGGGCTGCGGTGAGGCTGGTGGCACCGTCGTAGTAGCGGCGTTCGACCGAGACCAGGTCCCTGGGGAGGGACGGGGTGGTGCCGCAGGCCTTGGCGACCGTGGTGATCTCGGCGGTCAGGGTGAGGATGTTCTTCGCCGTGTTCTGGGCGTAGGCGGTGGTGGTGCACTCCTCGTCACCGGACGTGGCGGTGTCGCCGAGGTCGGATTCGGTCAGCGGCTGGCCCAGGTCGTCGAAGGTGCGGGTCTTCTGGGTGGTGCGCCAGCCCGCGCCGACCGCGGTGCGCGTCTTCTCCGACTTGCCGCCGGTGGCGTATGAGTACCGGGGCGGGAGTCCCTCGGCCCGGGTCTCGGTCACTGTCGCGGCCGACCGCCAGGGCTCGTAGCTGGTGGCGCTCTCCAAGGGGCCGCCGTCGCCGTTGTAGGTGGCCTCCTCGCGCGTCATGCCGGCGAACGCCTCGCGGTCGGTGATGCCGATGCCCTCGGAGTCCTTGACCTCGGCGCCGTCGATGCCGCGGAAGTAGCGGTATTCCTTCAGCGTTCGTGCGTCGGTGCCTGCACCGGTGCGGACCTGGAGGCGGCCGTAGCCCTTGCGGTCGCTGTAGGTGAGGTGCTTGGCCTTGGTGAACTCGTCGTCCTTGGACTTGGACCAGGCCATGCCGCCCAGATAGGTGTAGTCGGTCTGCTTGACCGGTGCGCCGCCGGTGTTGTCGCTCTCCAGCACCTGGGTGACCACGTAGCTGTGGAACCAGTCCAGATAGGGCTCGTAGTTGTCGCCCGGTGCGTCGGGCGGGGACCAGATGACCGGGTAGCAGCGCCGGGTGTTCGACGAGGGTGAGGGCACGTCACCGGCCGCGCAATCGGTCGGCGAGTAGGTGACGCCGATGGTTCCGCCGGTCTCGGTGTCGATGCCGTAGACGCGGTAGCGCCACATCGGCGGAACCGGGTCCGGTTCCCCACCGGTGGTCGCTCCCTCGACCCGGTTCGGCAGCGTCTGGCCTCGGAAGGTCACGGACGGCATGGAGACGTCACCGGTACCGGTATGGCCGGTGCGGGTGATCGACGCCAGCCACAGCGCCGGGTCCGTGCCATCCCCGGTGCTCGGGAACTGGTGCGTGAGCGTCCAGGTGTCGACCGGCTCGTAGGAGCCGCCGGTCAGGATCGAGGTGTCGATCCGGGTGAGCCGCTTGCGGGTCCAGAACGACGGCGAGTAGCGGTCCTTGCATTCCGTGCTGGGAGCGCAGTACTGGTCGAACGGCACGTCAGGCCAGTTCTTGGCATGGGTCGCGTCGAAGGTGCCGCAGTCTGTGAGGCAGCGTTCGGAGACGGTGAAGTCGATCTTGCCGGCGGCCTTCTTGCCGTACATCGTGCTGGAGCGCAGCCCGTACTCGATACGGGAGAGATATCCGCCTCGGTCGTAGGGAGTGGCAGTGGACGCGCCGGTGTCAGGGTTGACGTTACGGCCGTAGTGGTTGGCCTCCTTGGTCCAGTAGTACGCCATGGCATCCGAGTGCGTGTCCACGACGTAGTCGAGGTTCCATCGCCAGGCCTGCTGGCACCAGGAGTCCTTGAACGCGGCCGCGTGGCATTCCTCGCCGGAGTGGTTGCCGAACACCGGCACGGTCCAGGTGGAGTTCGTCTCCGGCTTGCCCTCGGCCCAGCCCGGCAGACGGTTGTATCCGAAGTAGTAGCGGGTCCCGTCCGGGGTGGTCACCCGCCAGTACTCACCGTTGTTGTCTCCGTTGCCGCGGCTGGAGCTGGTGAGCTTCTCCGCCTTGGTGCCGTCGTCGCTCTCCAGATGCCACTCGCCGGACTCGGTGTCCCGCACAAGGGTGTTGGACTGCCCACCCAGGTTCAGGACGGCGTTGTCCTTCTTCCAGCACAGGTCACCGACTTTGGCTGTGGTGTTGTTGCTGTCGGTCTTGTCATCCGTGCAGGAGATGTACTGGCGCTCGATGTAGCCCGGCTCCATCGACCAGCCGTCGCCGATCCAGTTCGCCTGGTTGTTCGTCGCAGCCGTACGCCCGTCCACCGACTGCGAGGAATAGCCCAGGCTCAGCTCGGGTGCCGTGCCGCCTGGCACCGCCGGGCTGTCGATCCCGTAGCTCCAGCTGAACCCGCCGCTGGATCCGCCTGCGGACCAGGAGGCCGACGGGGCAAGCGATGTCGCGCCGAAGTTGCCCGACGCGCCCGAAGCCGCGGCGGTCGCGGCCAGGAGCACCGTGCCGGATCTGACCGACATGCCGGTCGCGGATCGGGCGGCGGTCGGTGCCTTGGTCACCGGTGCCGATGACTCGGGCGCCTCGGTGCCGGCGGGCAGGGACACCGCGGCCGTCAGAGTTCCGGCCTCGGTGTCGTTGGTGGTCGTGAGTTCCGTGCCCTGGGTACAGCCCTTCGCCTTCGGTGTGGTCAGAGCGCACGACGGAAGCTGCCGAAGCGTCAGACGCGAGGCCCAGTCACCACCGTAGGCGTGCCGGAAACCCGAGTAGTCGACGTCGACCGAGACGGGACCCTTGGCTCCGTCCGTGGCACGGACGGCCAGAACAAGCCCCTCAGTACCCAGGGCGTCTGCTGTCTTGCGGTCAAGGACCTGCACCTGAGCCCGCTGCGGCCCGGTCGCCTTCTTGCCCTTGACGTCGGCGCGCCCCAGCTTGACCGGCAGCGAACCCGCCTCGACGGCTTTGCCGCTGGCCGGCACGGCCACCGCGGCTGTGCCGGGCGCAGGCCACGCCACCTTGGGGGCCTTCTTCCATGCGTTCTTCGCGGCATGGTTGGTCCGGGAAGCCTTCTTCGGCTTCACCTTCGATGTCGGCACCGGATCCGGCTTGTTCAACCCCAGCAGATCCAGCTCCGCCGCCGCAGCGACAGGACCACCGAGAAGTCCTGCCAGCAGGTAGACGGCCACAGCCAAGGCGACCGTCCTGAACGCACGCACGCGTCTGCGAGCCCACCAGCGGACTCGGGGCGTCGCTGAGGGCACACCGAACACAGATCCCCCCACGGGATATCCACAATTTTGAAGAACTTCGTGAGCCTAGCCCCGATCATTACTCTACGAAAGAGACGTTGATAAGTTTGTTACCTTTCAGTAGGCCCGTCCGTGCATACACCTCCCCGGTGAGCACACAAGGGAGGACGGGACGCTTGTCGAAATCGATACTTAGCGGCACCCCATCGGGCTTGACCTGTGCCAATGTGCAATTCAGCCCCGGAAAGCCCAACTCGACCAGCCCTGAAGAGTTTCCGGCTGAAGACCGGTCGCGAGGAATACCGCCCTCGTGATGCACGTGACCGCCGCCTCGCGTCAGCCATCGCTGATGGATGCGATAGAAACGTGGAGAACTTGCAAAGGGAGCACGATAAAGAATGTCCGTTACGGCGCAAGACATCCATATAGGCGCCGTTTCTCAGTAGCCACGGCAGCGGCGTTGGTGCTGGCACCGCTCGTTGTCGCACTGCCGGCAGCTGCGCAAGCGGCCGGGGTGCCTGCGTCCTCGGAGACCACATCGGGCACCGGGTCCGGTACGGACCAGGTGCAGCGACTGACCGACGCCGCCTCGGAGGAGGCCGTGGACACCGGCGAACGCGTGGAAGTCACGGCCCTGCGCACGGAGACGGCCGAGACCTACGCCAACCCGGACGGCTCGTTCACCACTGAGCAGTACGCACTTGCCCAACGGGTTCGCAAGAACGGCAAGCTGGTCGGCCTCGACACCAGCCTGGCCCGCAACACCGACGGCAGCTTCTCCGCCAAGGCCACCGAAGTAGGGGTGACGTTCTCCGGCGGAGGATCAGGACCGCTGGCCACGGTGGAGCGGGACGGGCGCAGCATGTCCTGGTCCTGGCCTGAACCGCTGCCGACACCCGAGATCGATGGCGACACCGCCCTGTACCGGGACGTGCTGGACGATGTGGACCTGAAGCTGAAGGCGGGTACGGCCGGATTCGGTCAGCTGCTGATCGTCCACAATGCCAAGGCGGCCGCGAACCCGGTCCTTTCGAAGATCAGGCTGCCTCTGTCCACCGACGGTCTCCACGTCGACGCCGACGAGCACGGCAACCTGCGCGCGGTCAACCCGGCCGGCCAGGAAGTCTTCACCGCCCCGACCCCGCTGATGTGGGACAGCACGAAGTCCCAGGCCTCGCCGAGCAGCGAGGTCACGGCTGGACCGCAGCGCCTCCTCAGGAGCCAGGCCACGCCCCCTCCGCCGCCCCCTGCCCACGAGTTCGAGGCGCCATACGGTGCGCAAGAGGCAGCCATGGGCGTCGATGTCACCGACACTCAACTCACCCTGACGCCGGACAGGGACGTCCTTGCCGGGCCCGACACTCAGTACCCGGTCTACATCGACCCGGCCGTCTCCGGTTCCCGGGAAGCCTGGACCATCGCCTACAGCAGCTCGCCGGGCACCGCCTACTACAACGGCAACGGCTGGGACGAGGGCGACGGCAACACCACCACCAAGTACGCCCGTGTCGGCAACCCCGGCGACGGTACCTCGCGGTCCTTCTTCCGGATGGACACCAACAACCTCTGGAACACCAACAAGGTGATCTCCAAGTCCACCTTCCGGATCAAGAACAGCTACTCCTACTCCTGCACCCACCGTGAGGTGCAGACCTGGCTGACAGGATCCATCAGCTCCTCCACCAGCTGGTCCAAGCAACCGACGTGGGCGACCAAGCTGGACCACGTCAGCGATGCCAAGGGCTGGAGCTCCACCTGCCCGGCGGGAAACCTCGCCTTCGACGTCACCGCCGGCGCCAAGCAGGCAGCGTCCGACAAGTGGAACAACATCACCCTCGGACTGCGTGCCGCCAGCGAAGGCGACAAGCTCGCCTACAAGCGGTTCGACGCCGGCACCGCGGTCCTGTCCACCGACTACAACACCATCCCCGACCCGCCAACCAGCCTCGACACCATTCCCAGCACCGGATGCCCCCAGATGGCGTCGTCCTACCCGGTCATCGGCAACACCGACGTCTACCTGACCGCCAGGGTCAAAGACGCGGAGGGCGGCACCGTCAAGGCACAGTTCCGGCTCTGGGGCAACAACAGCTACGCCGGCGGCGCCGAGATCTTCAACCAAGTCGTCTCCGTCACCTCCGGCACCGTCGCCAAGGTGAAGGTTCCCAAGACGACCCTGCAAGCCGCCCTCACCCAATCCGGCGGCGTCTTCGGCTGGAGAGCCCAGACCCTGGACTCCACCGACGCCTCACCTTGGGCTCCCGCGAGCACCTGCCGCTTCAAGTTCGACCCCAACCGCCCCAGCAGCCCGCCCGGTGTGACCTCCACCAAATTCCCCGACGGCAGCGACGGCTGGCCCAGCAACACCTCATCCGTACGCACCGAGGGAACCTTCAACTTCACCAACGGCGGCGTCCCCGACGTCACCAAGTACGAGTACTGGTCCGACACCGATGCCACTCGCCGCACCACCACCCCGGCCAGCCAGGGCGGCAGCGCCAGCGTGAAAATCACCCCTACGGCGGCCGGCGCCAACCAGCTGTACGTCAAGAGCTTGGACGCGGCAGGCAATTCCTCTGACACCGCCACCTACCTGTACTACGCCAACGGCCCCACCACCCCGGACAAGGCCGGCGACATCAACGGCGACGGCTACGCCGACATGTGGGCCATCGACTCCGGCGGCGACCTGCGACGCTTCTACGGAGCCGGAGACGGCACCATCGCCGAGAACTCCAAGACCGCCAGCGACTTCTCCTTCAACGACGTCAAGATCACCCACCGCGGAGACTGGACCAACGACGCCTACGAAGACCTCATCGCACTGCGCCACGACACCACGACCGACGCCCACCGGCTGTGGGTGCACCCGAACAACGGCCTCGGCTTCGCCTGCACCAGCTGCAACGACGGCACCCAGCGCCAGGAACTGACCGTCTACGACGACACCAACAACCACTGGAAGAACGGCGCCAAGCAGATCCTCGCCATCGGCGACGTCGACGGCGGTCTCGACATCGACGGCGACGGGACCGTAGGCCCCGACGACCTCCCCGGCTATCCCGACCTGCTCGTCAACGACGGCCAGTTCCTCTGGCTGTACTACGGCGCTCCGGACAACCGACTCGACTCCTACCGCGACCCCGTCCTTCTCGCCTCCGGCGACAGCATGAGCTCCCAGTCCGGCGGCACTCTGGACAAGATCACTCTGGCCGCGCCCGGCGACTTCACCGACGACGGCCACATCGACCTCGTCGCCCGCTTCGACGCCGGCGGCCTGTTCCTCTACGACAGCATCGACCCCGACGGCCCCAACGGCCCCGACCAGGTCACCCCCGACCACCGCATCCAGATCGGCTCCGGCTGGAACACCCTGCCCCTGCTCACCGCAGCCCCCGACGCCAACAACAACGGCAAATTCGACCTCTGGGCCACCGACACGACCGGCACCGTGCGCTTCTACGGCGACTACACCACCAGCGGCAGCAAACCCTGGACCACCGCCACCACGGGACTCGGCGACTACCAATCCATCAGCTGAAAAAAGCCGCCCGGAACGGCCACGTGGACAACGGCCGCCACCGGTTCACCACCGCCCGCCATTTGGCGGTGGTGAACCGCAGCCGAGCCGACATGACATCTGTAGCTTTGATCGTCGAACCGGGCCACGCTCGACACTCTCTGGACGGCGCCGCACTCCCGTCGGGCGCGAGCACGGTCACCGGCAGCCCGTCCCGCCAGGGCGTCACCGCCAACCCCGGCACCGATGTGGGCACCGTTCCTGTCGCGGTGTGGGGCCTCTCCGTCGCGTCGGCAAAGGATGGTTGACCGTGCAATCACGTGAGCGGCAGCGCGCGGCCCCGTCCTGGCGAAGCCCGACGAGGGTAGATGTAACCAACATCACTCTGGCGATTCACCTGTGGCAGGTGTGAACCAAGAGATTTTCCATCAGTCTGGTGACCCCCGCGACACGCTCCGTTAGCCGCGGGCCCGCAAGTGTGTTCACGAGTGGTTTCGCAAGGCTGCACATGTCGTTGGTGTCGATCAGTTCATCCACGGAGTCAAGGTGTCCTCGGCCTTATCTGTACGGCTGGCACAACCCCTGAGCCCCACGGCGGGTACATCCACCGCTGACATACCGGCCGCATTCTCCCCGGTGCCGTCATGAGTGGTCGCAAAAGCTCGGCTCTCGACCGGCATCCGGCCCGCGACGACACCCGGCTGCGGGCCGTGGTGGAGGACGCGACGATGGGGCGCTGGGAGGGCGCCCGGGAGCTGCTGAACTCCACCGGCGCGGACTGGGACCGGCGGATCTTCCGTCTCCAGGTGCTCGCCCGGGCAGGTGCCCGGCTGACGTTCGCGGACACCTGGGCCCAGGCGGAGCCGCGATCCGGGCACGCCCTCGCTCTGCTCGCCAACGTACGGGCGCTGCGGTCCATGGCCGACGGCCGGGGCCGTGGACGGGGCGACGCCCTGGAGGAGGCGTGGGCCACCTGCGACGCCGCGTCATCGGCGATACCGGACGACCCCGCGCCGTATGTCGTCATGATGGCGCTGGCGCGATTCCACTCGCCGCCAAGGGACCGCGAATGGCGCGTGACCGTGGGACAGTTGTGGACGCAGGTGAAGCAGCGCGACCCGTGGAACCGGGAGGCGCACCACGAGCTCCTCACCTATCTGTTCCCGTCCTGGCACGGCAGTGGGGGCGACATGTTCCACTGGGCGCAGGAGGAGTGCACCAAGGCGCCTTCCGGACTGCCATTGCACATCCTGCCACTGGTCGCGCTCGCGGAGTCGCACCGTCAGCGGCTGGAAGCGGACGACAACCGCTACAGGCTCGCCGTCCACCCCTGGACGGACAACCCGTCGACCTGGCACGCCTGGGAGAACTGGTGGGTCCGCCGGGACCCGCACCGTCCGCACGCCGCGTTCCACGAGGACGCCAACTACCTCGCACACGCTTTGTCGTTCGCGAGCCGGCACCAGGAGGCGGCCCAGGTCTTCGCCGCCATCGGGCCGTACGCCACCGACGTGCCCTGGAGCTACTGCGGGGACGCCGTCATGCTCTTCAACCGTCACCGCGCCTGGGCGGCGGAAGCCGCGGCGCCGTAGTCGACGACCGGGCCCGGGCCGGTCCGACCCGGGCTCGCTCTTCCCCGGTACCGGCATTTCCACTCGCCCCGGTTCGACCCGTCACACCCGCTTCGTGCGTCCCGCCTGCCCCATCCCCCCACCGCTCACCTCGATGAAAGAGGTCATTCGAATGCCCTTGGACATACCGAGCGTCACACCTTCGGAAGAAGAACGCCTCGCGGAACTCGGCATCACCCAGACCCTGGACCGCTCGATGTCCGGGCGGCAGAACTTCGCGGTCTCGTTCACCATCATCAGCATCCTGTCCGGCTGTCTGACCATGTACGGCTTCGGGATGAACACCGGCGGACCGGCGCTGATCATGTGGGGCTGGGTCATCGTCGGACTGATGACCCTGTTCGTCGGGCTGGCCATGGCCGAGGTCTGCTCCAGCTACCCGACCAGCGCCGGGCTCTACTTCTGGGCCCACAAGCTCGCCCCCCGGAAGTCGGCCCCGGCGTGGGCCTGGTTCACGGGCTGGTTCAACACCCTGGGGCAGGTGGCCGTCACCGCGGGCATCGACTTCGGCGCCGCGTCGTTCCTGAACGCGTATCTGAACCTCCAGTTCGGCTACGCCGCGACGCCACCGCACACCATCCTGCTCTTCGGCATCATCCTCGTGCTGCATGCCCTCGTGAACACGTTCCGGGTGCGGATCGTGGGCTTCTTCAACACGGTGAGCGTCTGGTGGCATCTGATCGGTGTGGTCGTGATCGTCGGTGCGCTGCTGTTCATCCCGGACCGCCATCAGTCCCCCACCTACGTGTTCACCGAGTTCGTCAACAACACCGGGTGGGGTTCGGCCGTGTACGTCGCCCTGATCGGTCTGCTGATGGCCCAGTACACCTTCACCGGTTACGACGCCTCCGCCCATATGACGGAGGAGACGAGGAACGCGTCCGTCGAAGGGCCGAAGGGGATCGTGCGCTCCATCCTCGTGTCCTGGGCGGCCGGACTGGTCCTGCTGTTCGGGCTGACCTTCGCCATCCAGTCGTACAGCGGCGCCCTCGACTCCGAGACCGGCGCGCCCCCGGCCCAGATCTTCCTGGACGCTCTCGGCGCGACCACCGGCAAGCTGATGCTGCTGGTCGTGATCGGTGCGCAGTTGTTCTGCGGTATGGCATCGGTGACCGCCAACAGCCGGATGATCTACGCCTTCTCGCGTGACGGCGCGCTGCCGTTCTCGTATGTCTGGCACAAGCTCCACCCGGGGACGCGCACTCCCACCAACGCGGTCTGGCTCGCCGCCGGCGGCGCCTTCGTCCTGGGCCTGCCCTACCTGGTCAACGTCACCGCGTACGCCGCCGTCACGTCCATCGCGACGATCGGCCTCTACATCGCCTACGTCATCCCGACGCTGCTGCGCCTGCGCCAGGGGGACTCGTTCCACCGCGGTCCATGGCACCTGGGCCGCTGGTCCAAGCCCGTCGGTGTGATCGCGGTTGTCTGGGTCGGCGTCATCACGGTGCTGTTCATGCTGCCCCAGGTCGCACCGGTGACGGGAGAGACCTTCAACTACGCGCCCGTCGCGGTCGGTGTGGTGCTCCTCTTCTCCGGCACCTGGTGGTTCACCTCGGCCAAGCGGTGGTTCCTGAATCCTGACCATCCGAAGCACACCGCTCCCACCGCACCCTCGGTGTCGGAGCGGGCGGTGCGCTAGCCGTTCCGTCCCGTGGCCCGTGTGCGACGAAGTGGTGCACCGCGGAGCCGCCGGAGTCTTCCTCCGGTGGCTCCGACGCCGTACAAGGCCTCGGTGATCACCGGGTCCTTCCGGAGCTGTTCACGGCTTGCACGTCAGTTTCATCTGTGCCGCCGCGTGATGCGCCCCCACCTTGGCCGCCTCGCCCCAGTCCCTTCCGCGGTCGATGAGTTGCACGGCGAATTCGGTGCCGCCCTTCACCTCGTAGCTGCCGACGGGCACCAGGCTGCCGCGGTGGGCGGTCTGGCGCACGCCGAAGCCGGTGTAGCCGGAGCCGGTGTCATCGGGATCGGCGAGCACGCGGTAGAACGTCGGGTCGCCGGCGACTTCCGTGGCACGACTGGTGCCGGGCACGTACACCGCGAGCGAGCAGCGCGTGTACTCCCGGTCGAGCCTCCAACTCCACACCGCTGACGAGGTCGCGTCCCGAGTCTCGCTGCCGGACATGGGCACGGACGAGAAGCGTCCGTCACAGGAGTCGTCGTCCTGACCTCCGGACCCCACGGTGTACCAGGCGGCAGTGCCGTTCTCGAAGCGCCCGATCTCGCGGTAGGCGCCGGTGGTGCAACCCGGCCCCGCCCATTGCGCGAAGCCGTCGGCGGTACCGGACGGATCGGGGAGCGCCGTGGGGCCGAGGCGGGTCGGGAGGCCGCGGTCCGCGATGTCGTCCTCACTGGCCTGCGCACCCGCGCCGCCTTTGCCGCCCTCGCTGTCGTCATATGATCCTGTGAGCAGGACCGCCGACGTCACCAGGCAGCCGACGAGCGCCACGGCAGCCGCGGCGAGCAATCCCTTGCGGAGGCGATTCGCCGGCAGCGGCGCCGCGGTGTCCCCGCCCACCCCACGCTCGGCGTCGTGGTCGCCGGGACCGCCACTCTCCACGGCGCCGGCCCAACGCGCCCATTCCCGGTCGAGGTCAGGGCCGGGGTCGGTGCCCTCGCCACCACCCTCACCGCTGCCCTCGTCATGGCCGTCATGGCCGTCACGGTGGTCACGGTGGCCACAGCCGTTGTCGTCGTCGCCGCTCAGCGCCACCCCGAAACCGCACTCGGGACACGTCGTACCCGGCAGCGCTCCATACCGGTCGCTGCCACATCTCTCGCACGCCATGGGAGCTCACTATGCATGAACCGGACGTACCGCGGCGGACAAATCATCCCAGCTCGAACGACCCCGTACTCGGGGAAAACACATGGTCACAGGCGGTAGATGATTGATCTGGCAGCGGAGTGTTCGACCTTGCCCCTGGGGCAGGGACCACTGTGCTCGCACCGGGCGGACACGGTGCACACAACCGAGGGGACGCGCCGCCCGGTGACGGAGGATGAGGACCGTGCACGACGACGACCTGAATCACGCCCCGGACAACCCCCCGGACGGCGAGCCACTGCTGACGATCGGTGCCTTCGCGCACCGCGCCCGGCTGTCGCCCAAGGCGCTGCGTCTCTACGACCGCCTCGGGCTGCTCGACCCCGCCCGGGTGGACGAGGCCACCGGCTACCGCTGGTACCGCGCCGACCAGGTGGAGCGCGCCCGGCTTGTCGCCCTGCTGCGGCAACTCGACATGCCGCTCGCGTTGATCGGCGACGTGGTCGGACTGCCCGGGACCGACGCCGCGCAGGCGGTGGCCGATCACTGGGCGGAAGTCGACGCGCGCAGGGCCCGGCAGGCCGCTCTCGCGGCCCACCTCCGTGACCGGCTATCGGGCAGGAGGCCCACGATGTTCGAGATCAAGACATGTGACATACCGGAGCAGACCGTGCTCGCCGAACGCAGGCATCTGGTCGCCGACGAACTCCCGCGCTGGATCCCGGCGGCCGTCGATCGGCTGATCCGGGCGGCGGCGGAGTGCGGCGGCGTCGCGGGGATTCCGTTCGTGGTCTACCACGCCGAGGTGACCCCTGACAGCGACGGCCCGGCGGAGGCCTGTGTTCCGGTCGCCGACGCGCGAGCGGCTGAGAAGTGGATGGCGGCGAACAGCCGCGGCGGCGTGGCGGTGCGGGTGGAGCCCGCACAGCGGCTCGCCTACACCCGGATCACCAAGGCACAGGTCGCGCACCCGCAGATCCTCTCCGCCTTCGACGCGGTCGAGGACCACATCGCGCGCGAAGGCCTGACCGTCGCCGGGCCCTGCCGCGAGGTGTACTTCGCAGAGGACTGGGACGCGGCTTCGCCCACGGACGAGGTGTGCGACATCGCCTTCCCCGTGAGCTCCCGGCGGCGCTGACCCCGAGGGCCCGTGGACCCGTTCGGGTTCGGGTCCTGTCCCGGGCGCCAGGACCAGGTCCGGTCCGCCGGGTTCTGCCTCCGTCCGGGCCTGTTCCTGCTCGCTCGCGCCTGTTCGTGCCGGCTCGGGGCCTATTCGGCGTCGCGCCAGGGCGTCAGCTCTTCGGGACACGGCGTCCCGCGCGGCACCTGATACGGGGCGGCGAGCCGGTACACACCGGGCCGGGGGGCGATGAGTTCGGTCCACTCGTCGCCCTCCGCGTCCTCCTCCGCCGGTGCCAGGCAGCCCGCCACGTTCACGAAGACACGCGCCCCCGGCCCCTCCGCCCCCGTCTGCCGTGGCTGCTCGACGCCGCGGCCTTGCGCGTCGACCAGGCCGAGCCAGGGCGAGTAGGGGACCCGGATCAGCACCCGGCCCGCCGATCGGACGCGTAGCGTCAGTTCACCCGCCGCCGCCCGGTCCACCGTCGCCGGTGGGTCGGCCAGCGGCTTCGGCTCCCGCACCGCGAAGAGCTGCCAGTTCGCGTCGGACCAGACCGGCCGGAGGTAGGGCTGCCCGCGCTGGACCAGCTCCGCCTCCTGGCTGCCGCCGGCATCGGGGGCGTCCTTGGGCAGCACGACGAAACGCACCGCCCAGCGGTCCAGCCACGCGCGGTAGTTGTCGGCGTCAAGCGTGTCGTCGTAGAAGAGCGGGTTGCGCTCCATGTCGGCCTGGCGGTTCCAGCCGCGGGCGAGGTTGACGTACGGCGCGAGCGCCGACGCCTCCCGGTGGCTCCTGGCCGGGACCACCTCGACCCGCCCCTTGTCAGCGCCGGCTTGCTGGAGCTGGTTGACCAGCGGGGCGAGTTCACGCGCCCACGAGGCGTCCGGGGCGGTGCGCACGATGTCCACGACGCTGTTGGTGGCGATCCAGGCGTTGAACCCGGCGAAGACCAGCAGCACCGCGTACCACTTGCGGCCGCGCCGACCACCTGTTCGACCACCCCGGTCGTGCGCGTACGGCAGCGCGGCGAGCAGCACCACCCCGGCGAACAGCATCGCGAACCGCGAGACGTTCGAACCGACCTGGGAGTCGACCAGGAAGGTGAGGAGCGTGCCCGCCGCATACACCGCGGCCGCGGTGCGGACCGTACGCCACTGCTTCGGTACGAGCAGTGCGACCAGTACCCCGAAGAGGAACGGCAGCGAAGCCGACGCCACCGACATCGGCTGGGTGCCCGAGAAGGGGAACAGCCACGCCGAGAGACCCACCACCGCCACCGGGGCCAGACCCAGTGCGTACGCGGCGGGGCGCCGCTTGTTGAGGAACAGCGCGGCGGCGACCACCCCGAGGAACAGCCCGGCGACCGGACTCGACGCGGTCGCCAGCCCCGCGAGTGATGCGGCGGCCACGGCTTTGGCCCAGCGGTTCCGGCGACGGCGGCAGGGCCGGCCGAACACCACGGCGACGGCGCAGAGCGCGAACAGCGTGCCCAGGCCGAAGGTGACCCGCCCGGACAACGCGTTACACAGGAAGGCGAAGACGGCGGCGAGCGCGCAGGGCAGCGGATTGCGGACGGCACGCACACGGATGAGGATCAGCGCGGTCAGGGTCGCCGACAGTGTCCCGGCGACCATCATCGTGGTGCGCACGCCGAGGGCGGACATCAGATAGGGGGACACCACGCTGTAGGACACCGGGTGCATTCCGCCGTACCAGGCGAGGTTGTACGCGGAGTCGGGGTGCCTGCCCACGAACTCGGCCCAGGCATCCTGGGCCGCGAGGTCCCCGCCGCTGTTCGCGAAGACGAGGAACCACACGACGTGCAGCACGAAGGCGCTGAGGGTCGCCGCCACCACCGGGTGCGCGAGCAGACGCCAGGAGCGGCCGTCGGCATACTCCGACGGCGCCGCTGTCGGCTCGGCAGTGGTCACTTCGCTGCTCCCGGTCCGTCCCAACGGCCCTGGTGCGGGAGTCGTCCTCCCGTACCAGAGCCGTGGGCGCGTCGTCGGTTCGATCCTCGGCTCGGTCCTGGGCTCAGCCGACGCGGGTCAACTTCTCCCCCGCGCCCGGCTCGATCAGGTCCGACTGCAGCGCGACCGGCACCTTCACCTGGCTGGCCCCCTCGCCGACGGTCAGTGTGCCGACGGCCGTGCCCGCCTTCGCCGCGTGCGGCAGCGTCTTGCCGCCGTCCGTCAACTTCAGTTTGACGGTGAGGCCGGACCAGCCCACGGCCGTCACGTCCTCGGTGGCGACGACCGGGACCGAACCGCCGAGACCGTCCTGGACCGATCCGACGACCTGGCCCTTCTTGACGATGGTCGCGTTCTTCAGCGCGTCCTGGGTGGCGAGCATGATCTCCTTGCTCGCATTGATCGCCGTGCCGAGGATCGGCACACCATACTGCGCGAGCACGGCGCCGACGATCAGCTGGTCCGTGTCACCGACCATCTTGTGGGCGGCGAAGAGCAGGTTGCCGCCCGCCTTGGTGGTGCTGCCGGTCTTGATGCCGAGCGAGTCGTCGTACGGGACCAGATCGTTGTAGTTCCGCCACTCCCTGCCGGTGTGGTCCTTCCACTTGGGCAGTTTGGTGATATCCATCAGCGCCGGGATCTCCACCAGCTTCAGGCCCAGCTTGACCTGGTCCTCGGCGGTGCTGACCGTCGTCGCCTGCAGACCGGAGGGGTCCGTGTAGGTCGTGTCGGCCATGCCGAGTTCCTTGGCTGCCGCGTTCATCTTCTCGACGAACGCCGCCTCGGAGCCGGAGTCCCAGCGGGCGAGCTGACGTGCGATGTTGTTCGCAGACGGGATCATGATGGCCGACAGCGCGTCCCTCAGGCTGATCTTGTCGCCTTCCTTGACGGTGTTGAGCGTCGACTCGTTGTCCGTCTTGTCGAGCTGGCCCTCCTGCTCACCCTTGGCGTCGATCTCGATCATCGGACCGTCCTCGCCGCGCTTGAGCGGGTGGTCCTTGAGGATCACATACGCCGTCATCGCCTTGGTCACGCTCGCGATGGGCACCGGTTCCTGCTCCCCGTACGTGCCGAGCGAGCCGAGCCCGGCCGCCGACATGGCCGCCTGACCCTCGCTGGGCCAAGGGAGCTGGGGGGCCGAGCCCTCGAAGGTGTAGGTCGGATTCGCGGTCAGCGAGAGCGTCGGGTTCGGGAGCGGGCGCACCATCTGCACGATCGCGAAGATGATCAGCAGCAGTACGGCCAGCGGTGTCCAGATCCGAACCCTTCGCAGCGCGGTGCGCAGCGGAGTCTGCGGGGGTGGCGGTGTGTTCGTCAGCTCGGCGAGCAGGTCGAGCGGAGGCTTCGGCGGCAGGGGCTGCTGCTTGGTCCGCTCGGGCTCGGTGAGGGACGCGGGGATCTGGGCAGGCGAAGCGGGCGGGGCAGTCGCCGTGGCTGCCGACGAGGGCGCCGAAGCCGATGAGGCCGGCGAATCGTCACGGCGCAGCGGCACGAACCTACTGGTCCGCTCGCTCGCGGGCTCCGCATCGGGCGTGGAACCGGATTCCGGCTTGGCAGCGGGATTCGTGATCTTGAGCGCGGTGGTGGGCTGGTCCGCGGTCCGCCGGGTGGGCACCTTGAACACAGCGGTCGGCTGATCGACCGGCCTGTCGGTGTCGCCGCTCTCGGCGGCCGCTGTCGGAGCCGACGCCTCCTGAGGGTCGTCCTCGGTCTCGGCGTCTTCCACGGCCTCCGCGGCCTGTGCCTCGTCCGTGGCGGCCTCGGCGTCCGCATCGGGGGCTTCCGCGCCCGCGGCGAGGTCAGCGGAATCCACGGACTCGCCGTCCGCCTCCGCCTCCTTGTCCTCGACCTCGACCTCGACCTCGACCTCGTCCTCGGAACCGTCGGCGCCCTCCACGGCCTCGGCGTCGTCAGCGCCTTCGGAGCCGGCGGGGTCGGTGGACTCGCCGGGCTCGCCGTCCGTCTCCGCACCATCGGAACCATCGGCGTCCTCGGCAGCAGGTTCCTCCGCGGCCTCGGCTTCCGCCGCCGACACCCAGGAGGCCACGGCCTTCCGCAGCCGCGCGTCGTCACCCTCGTCCCCGCTGTCACTGCCGGAGGCGCCCGCATCCGCGGCAGGAAGCCCGTCGGGCTCATCGGCGCCTTCGGATGTCTCGGATTCCCGGGACTCCGTGGACTTTTCGGGCTCATCCGACATATCGGCACGCTCGGCGGATGCCGGGGTATCGGACGCCGACTCCGCGCCGTCCTCGCCGTCGGCGTCACCCTCGCCCTCGACGTCAGGCGTCGAGGGAACCCTGAACACCGCCGTCTCCTGATCGCTACGCCCCTCCGCCCGCGACGGAACCCCCGCCGCACGGATCATGGCAAGCCTCGGATCACGTTCGCCCGAAACCGTCTCCCCCGACGACTTCCGCTGCTCCGACCTGTCAGGGGACTCGCCCGCCACCGTGCCTCCTCCATGCCTGCTCGCCGCGCTGCGACGCTTGTCCGAACCATCTACCAGTGTCCCGTGTGACCAGTTGGCCCCCGTGCTAGACGAGAACGACATACCTACTGGTTCCAACACGAAGCACCCAGGCACTCTCGACAGACCAATGTGAGAGGCGTCACCCTGTCATTCATCCACGCGGGGAGGCATGGATGGGCAAGAGCCGCAGAACAATTCCGGAGGAGCTTCTGCTGCTCGCTCTGGACCCGGCCACGGGTACCACAGCGCAGCCGCAGTCGCTCGACCTAGGCCTGGCCGGAGCACAGCTAGTGGAGCTGGCCCTGGCAGGACGGATAGCCCCTGACGGGGATCGTATCGCCGTGGTGATGCCACGGCCGACAGGAGATCCGACATTGGACTCCGCACTGGAGCTGCTGCGCAGGCGTGGCAGTCCGGTCCGGGCCGTCCACTGGATCGGCGGACCCCGGTTGGGACTCCGCCAGACGTACCTCTCACATCTGGAGCGCTGCGGCATGGTGCATGCCGTGGAGGGTCAGATGTGCGGGGTACTGCCGACGACTCGCTACCAGGCGACGGACACGACCATCAGCCGGGAGATCAGGGCCCGGCTGGACAGCGCGATCCGGACCGGCGTACCACCGGACCCGCGCACCGCAGCGCTCGCCGCACTGGCGCACGCGGTCGGCCTCGGCAAGCACCTGTACCCGGGGAACGAGGGGCGTTCGTCGCGCTCCCGGCTCCGGGACCTGATCAGGCACGACCCCATGGGCGGACTGGTGGCGCACGCCGTCATGGACGTCCAGAGCGGTGTGGCCGCACAGCCACGCCGTGGCGCCGCCGGGGGCAGCCGTCAACCGGCCGCCACGGTGCCGTCCCGCCGGGGAGGCATGGCCCGAGCCGCCGTGCACTGACCTCGCAGCCGAGGCATCGCCACAGCAGCGCACCACCACGCGCTCAACCACCGCATCACGCTCAACCACCGCATCACGCTCAACCACCGCATCACGCTCAACCACCGCATCACGCTCAACCACCGCATCACGCTCAACCACCGCATCACGCTCAACCACCGCATCACGCTCAACCACCGCATCACGCACCAGCACCGCATCACGCACCAGCACGACACGGCGCATCACGACACGGCGCGGCACATCCGAACCGCCGCACCACCGAACCGCCGCACCACCGGACCACGTCGGCATCACGCGCACAGGACCCGGTTCGGGAGCCGCAGTGGACGCGCGGAGCAGTCATGGCGACTGCCCCGCGCGTTCGCATTGCCACGGGGTCGCCATTGTCGTCATTCTCCAGCGCGGCCGGCGGAATCGGTGGCAGTCTGCTGAGAGCTGGATACGCACAGCAACGCATGACAACGTACAGCAGTATCAGCAGCCGGAGGTGCAGTTCTCGTGGCGTCCAATATCAACCCCACTGTCAGGCGGCGCCGCTTGGGCCAGGAGCTGCGCCGGCTCCGCGAGCAAAGGGGGATGACTGCGGAGGAGGTGGCGGACCGCCTGCTCGTCTCGCAGTCGAAGATCAGCCGCCTGGAGAACGGTCGGCGCTCCATCAGTCAACGCGACGTTCGCGACCTGTGCGGGGTGTACGAAGTCGAGGATCAGCGAATGGTCGATTCACTCATGCAGATGGCCAAGGACTCCCGCCAGCAGGGCTGGTGGCACGCCTTCGGCGACATCCCGTACAGCGTCTACATCGGCCTGGAGACCGACGCTGCCTCACTGCGCGTCTACGAGCCGCAGGTCGTACCAGGGCTGCTCCAGAGCCGGCAGTACGCGGAGGCCCTTATCCGCGGCGCACTGCCGGAGTCGCCGGTGAGTGACGTCGAGAAGCGGGTCCAGGTCAGGATGCGGCGGCAGGAGCGCATCACGGCGCCCGAGAGCCCGCTGCGACTGTGGGCCGTCGTGGACGAGTCGGCGCTGCGCCGGGTGGTGGGCAACGAACAGGTGATGCGGGACCAACTGGAGTACCTGGTGGAGCAGTCGCATCTGCCGCACGTCACGGTGCAGGTGCTGCCGTTCAGCATGGGCGCCCATCCGGGGATCACGGGACATTACGCCGTGCTGGAATTCCCGGACGCCGCTGATTCGAGCGTGGTCTACATCGAGGGTGTCACCAGCGACCTGTACCTCGAAAAGGCGAACGACGTACACAAGTACACGATGATGTACGAGCACTTGCGCGCGCAGGCGCTGAATGTCGAGCAGAGCCGGGACTTCATCTCGGACGCCGCCAAGAGGTACGCCAGATGACACCCGGAAGAGGGCACCCGCCGCTGCGGTGAGTCGGCGGGGGCGGGCACCGTACACGGTGGATGCCGTTCCCCGTAAGGGCATCCACGAATATGCCATCCGGTCGGGTGACGGGCCGTTCTCAGCCCCCGAGCCCCGCCAGTAACGTCCTGATCACGCCGTCAAGCAGCGCCCGGAACACCGGTGAGCAGCGGCAAGCACCGACGGCGACGACCGACCTGGAACCGGAGAAACACATGGCTATTCGCAAGGGCGCCCTGCACACCTGGACCAAGTCCTCCTACTCCGGAGGGAACGGCGCATGCATCGAGGTCAAGTCCCCTGCGGTGGAAGCGATCGCGGTGCGGGACTCCAAGGTCCCCGCCGGCCCGTCCATCACCTTCGTCCCGGACTCGTGGGACGCGTTCATCCACGAGGTGGGCAAGGGGTCGCTCTAACCACCCGAAAAGCCCGGGGAACATAAAGAGTTCGAAGACAGAGCCCCCTCGACTGGTCCGCCGTCCCGGCCGAGGGGGCTCGGCCTGTCTGCCACCGGGCCCGTGCGGCCCCTTCGGATCACTCGCCGCGTAGCTCATCCACATAGCGGTCGGTGCCCGGCAGCGTCGGAATGAACGGCGCCGCCAGCTCCACACGCGCCGGCACTCCCCACTCCCCCGCCTCTCCCGCGGCCAGGTCGGCGAAATACCCGTCCCAGCAGTCCCGCGGATCCTGTTCCAGGAACCAGAGCAGCGTCAGCCGCGTGTCGACGCCCTCCACCTGCTTGACATACGTCATCCGATCCAGCGGCAGTGGTGTCGGCCTGAAGATCGTCACCATCGCCGCAGGGGAGCCCGCGAGCCGCCGCGGCTCTTCCACGTCGATGACCTCGACCACCAGGCCGCGGTAAGGGTGGTCCAGCGCGTGGTAGTCGCGCGGCCCTGCCGCCCCGTCCCGGTAGACGGTCGCCACGTGGTCCTGGAAAGCGGTGAATACGTGTGTACGGGCCTGATGGACCCGGCGGTCTCGGTTCAGCCGCTTGTTGATGGCGACGGTCCACTTCATGTGGTCGTCGTAACGGCCGTCGGTGATCCAGTACGTGGAGATGTAGCAGCCGGCTGTCACCGGCTGGGCGACCGCGGACTTCTCCGGATATCTGAGCAGCTGCAGTTCGCGGGTCGCCACCCAGCGCCGCCCCGCGAAGATCCAGGGCATCGCCATCGCACCCGCGTAGTAGTGGTCGTCCTCGTACCAGCGGTTGTAGGCATACTCATGGCCGGGGTGCGGCTCGACCATGGTGATCAGGGCGTGGCCGGGGTGGACTCCGTACGGGCCGACGGCGGCCAGTTCCGCGTACGCCTCGGACCGGGTGTCCTCGCTCTCGCGGTATTCGCTCATGCGTTCACTCCCTCTACTCCCCCGGCTTCCTCTTCCTTCCTGCGGTGGAGGGACTTACTCTGACGGTTCGTCAGATAGATGACCAGAGCCGGGAGCCGTCGGATGCTGCTTCAGGGGAAGACCGTCATCGTGTCCGGAGTCGGCGCCGGTCTCGGGCACCAGGTCGCCGCCACCGTCGTCAGGGACGGCGGCAATGCCGTGCTCGGCGCGCGCACCACCGCCAACCTCGCCAAATCAGCCGCGCAGATAGACCCCACGGGCAGCCGCACCGCACGCCGCCCCACCGACATCACCGATGAGGGACAGTGCGATGCGCTTGCGGCGCTGGCGGTCGAGCGCTTCGGGCGGATCGACGCGGTGGTCCATGTGGCAGCCTGGGACAGCTACTTCGGCGGACTGGAGGATGCCGACTTCTCGACCTGGCAACAGGTCATCGACGTCAACCTGCTGGGCACGCTGCGGATGACCCGGGCCTGTCTTCCCGCGCTCAAGGAGCGCGGCGGCTCCGTCGTCATCATCGGCACGCAGTCAGCCGTCGCCGCGCCCTCTCAGGTGCGGCAGGCGGCGTACGCGGCGTCCAAAGGTGCGCTCACCTCGGCGATGTACTCCCTGGCCCGCGAGTTGGGTCCGCACCGCATACGGGTCAACACCGTACTGCCGGGCTGGATGTGGGGACCGCCCGTGGAGGCGTATGTGCAGTTCACCGCGCACACCGAGGGCCTGCCGGAATCCGAGGTGCTCGACCGCCTGAACGCGCGTATGGCGCTGCCCGAGCTGGCCACGGACGGGGATGTCGCCGACGCTGTGGCGTTCCTGGCGTCCGACCGGGCGCGGGCGATCACGGGGCAGTCGCTGCTGGTGAACGCGGGCGAGCTGATGCGCTGAGCCCGGCCTCGGGCCGGGGTCAGCGGTCGCGGTTCGAGGTCGGGTTCACCGTCAGGGACACGGGGCAGAGGTCGGGGCCAGGCGTACGGGTCGGGGTCAGACGCACGGGTCGGGGTCAGACGCGCGGATAGCGCAGCAACCAGCCCTGGGACGACGCGGTCGGTCCGTGCAGGGCAGGCCCCTGCGTCATCTCCATCGCGAAGTCATCAGCGATTTCGAGCATCGTGGCCCGGCCTTCGAGCTCCACGAGCCAGCCCGGGGGCAACGCCGTCTCACCGTGCATGACACCGAGGAGGGCACCCGCGAGCGCACCCGTCGTATGCGATGGACCGTCGTGGTTGACGGCGAGGCCGAGGCCGTGCCGCACGTCCTCGCTGACGAGCGTGCAGTAGACCGCCACGGCGATGGCGTCCTCGGCGTGCTCGGGGTCGCCGAGGGCTGCGATCCTGGCAGGGCTGGGGATGCCTTGGCGTACGGCGCCGAGCGCCTGCTTGAGCGCGTCGGTGACGGGTTGGTGGCCGGGGCGGGAGGCGAGCAGCGCCAATGCGCGCTGGACGCAGGCGTCGACGGTCTCACCGCGTGCGAGCCCGTGGACGATCACGGCGAAGGCACCGGCCGAGAGATACGCGGTGGGATGTCCATGGGTCTGTGTGGCGCATTCCACGGCCAGCTGGCACACGAGCTGCGGCTCCCAGCCCACCAGCAGGCCGAAGGGCGCCGACCGGAGCACGGCGCCCGCGTCGCGGGCGGTGGGGTTCTTGGGCTTGTCGAGCGTGCCGAGTATCTCGTCGGCGAGGCCGCTGAGGGTGGCCGGCTGGGGATCGCGGCGGGTATAGAGCCACTCCTCGCAGGCGAGCCATCCGTTGTCCTTGCGGCGCTCGTCGGGGCCCCAGTCGCGTTGGGTGGCCGCCCAGCGCAGATAGGCCCGGTGCACGTCGGTGGGGGGATGCCAGGCGCCGGCGTCCTTGCGCACTTGGGCCCGTATCAGACCGTCGACGGTGAAGAGGGTGAGCTGGGTGGCCGCGGTGACGGCACCGCGGCGTCCGTACGCGGGGACGAAGTCACCCACACCGTCGACGCCGTACGCGGCGCGTATCTCGTCGGCGGACTGTGCCGCGACACCAGCGCCGAGCGCATCGCCGATGGCACTCCCGAGCAGGCAGCCGCGTACCCGGGCCCGGAAATCCTGCTGCTCGGCCCGGCCCCAGATGGCGGCTGCTGTGGTCACGCGGTGTTTCCTCCTCGCTCGTGCGCAGCACTGTAATCGACCTGGAGAAATCACTACATGGGCACAATCAAGCCGGAACTGTGGGTAATCGATCCGCCTGTGCGTAGGTTCCGATCATCGACGGCTCACCGAGCATGTCGCAACAGCCCAGGCAGCCCGGCGGCAGGACCCGGTCCGGCGGCCGGCCGGGCAACGGGGCCACCGGCCGGACGCGGTTCCGGCCCCTTCGGAGAGGGGCTCAATACCGACCCTGCACCGGTCCATACGGGCCGATCACTCGCGACCTCCCCAGGACCGGCACGGGCTGAACCCGACGGCGCCGGATCAGCCCGTGGACAGCGCCCACCCCGGCAGCACCGGCTCAGCCCGTGGGTAACCTCCGCCCCGGCAGCACCGGCTCAGTCCGTGAGCACCGGCAGCAGCTCCGGCAGGTGGCCGTCCGACGCCTCCGCCGCCGCGATCCGCTCCCGCGACACCTCGCCGTACAGCGTCGTCCGCGGCTTCGCCGGGCGCCCGGCCGCCTCCGCGATCGCGGTCAGGTCCTTGACCGAGCGGTACGAGCCGTATCCGGAGCCGGCCATCCGCGAGATGGTCTCTTCCATCAGGGTGCCGCCCAGGTCGTTCGCGCCGGAGCGGAGCATCTCCGCGGCACCCTCTGCACCCAACTTGACCCAACTTGTTTGGATATTGGCGATATGCGGGTGTAGCAGTAGCCGGGCCATCGCCGTCACGGCCCGGTTGTCGCGGGTGGTCGGGCCCGGCCGGGCGATCCCCGCGAGGTAGACCGGCGCGTTGGTATGGATGAACGGCAGGGTCACGAACTCGGTGAAACCGCCCGTCTCCTGCTGAACACGGGCGAGCGTACGCAAGTGCCCGAGCCAGTGCCGGGGCTGGTCGACATGTCCGTACATCATGGTCGAGCTGGAGCGGATGCCCAGCTCATGTGCCGTGCTGATGACCTCGATCCAGGTGGCCGTGGGCAGCTTGCCCTTGGTCAGCACCCAACGCACCTCGTCATCGAGGATCTCGGCGGCCGTCCCCGGGATCGAGTCGAGACCGGCCTCCTTCGCGGCCGTCAGCCACTCGCGGATCGACAGCCCGGTCCTGGTGGCGCCGTTGACCACCTCCATCGGCGAGAAGGCATGGACGTGCATCCCCGGTACGCGTTCCTTCACCGCCCGCGCGATGTCGAAGTAGGCCGTCCCCGGCAGGTCCGGATGGATTCCGCCCTGCATGCACACCTCGACGGCGCCGACGTCCCAGGCCTGCTGCGCCCGGTCCGCGACCTGGCTCAGCGACAGTGTGTAGGCGTCGGCGTCGGTGCGGCGCTGCGCGAAGGCGCAGAAACGGCAGCCGGTGTAGCAGACGTTGGTGAAGTTGATGTTGCGGGTGACGATGTACGTCACGTCGTCGCCGACGACGGCCCTGCGCACGTCGTCCGCGATACGGGTCAGCGCGTCCAGCGCGGGACCGTCCGCGTGCAGCAGCGCCAGCGCCTCCGCGTCGGTCAGCCTGGTCGGGTCGTCGGCCGCCGTCGCGAGGGCGGCGCGTACGTCGGTGTCGATCCGGGACGGCACCATGCCGGGCGCCGCAGCCTCGCGCAGCGCCTCCCAGTCCCCGTACACCTCGTCGAAATCGTCCCGCCGGTCGCCGGTACGCCCTTCGGTGTCGATGGTGTGATGCAGGTCGGTACGGCCTGAGGGGGTGAAGGCCTCCTCGGGCTCCTGCCAGGGCCGCCCGGAGGGCATCGCACTCTCGTCGGCGAGCCCCGTCTCCGGGTCGGCCAGCGCCCGTACATGCGGCAGCAGCCGCGGATCCAGCCAGGGCTCACCGCGCCGCACGAACTCCGGGTAGACCGCCAGCCGTTCCCGGAGCCGGAAGCCGGATGCCGCGGAACGCTCGGCGAGGGTGTCGATCTGCGGCCAGGGCCGCTCCGGGTTGACGTGGTCGGGAGTCAGCGGCGACACCCCGCCCCAGTCGTCGATCCCGGCCGCGATCAGCCGCCCGTACTCCTCGTCCACCAGATTCGGCGGCGCCTGGATGCAGCCCGAAGGGCCCATGATGTGCCGCGCCACCGCGATCGTGGCGATCAGGTCGTCCAACTCGGCGTCCGGCATCCCGCGCATCGCCGTGTCCGGCTTGGCGCGGAAGTTCTGGATGATCAGCTCCTGGATGCCGTGGTACGCGCGTGCCACGCGGCGCAGCGCGAACAGCGAGTCGGCGCGCTCCTCGTAGTTCTCGCCGATCCCGATGAGCAGCCCGCTGGTGAACGGCACCGAGCTGCGCCCCGCGTCCTCCAGCACCCGCAGCCGCACCGCGGGCTCCTTGTCGGGCGAGCCGTAGTGCGGACCGCCCGGCTCGCTCCACAGCCGCTCGGCCGTGGTCTCCAGCATCATCCCCATCGACGGCGCGACCGGCTTGAGCCGCTGGAAGTCGGTCCAGCTCATCACCCCGGGGTTGAGGTGGGGCAGCAGCCCGGTCTCCTCCAGGATGCGGATCGCCATCGCCCGTACGTACGCGATGGTGTCGTCGTATCCCTCGGCCTCCAGCCACTCGCGCGCCTCGGGCCAGCGGTCCTCGGGCTTGTCCCCGAGGGTGATCAACGCTTCCTTGCAGCCCAGCGCGGCGCCCCGGCGGGTGATGTCCAGCACCTCGTCCGGCGACATGAACGCCCCCAGGCTCCGCCTGGGAGGTGCCCCCTCCGCAGCCCGCGCGCGGCGCAGCTTGCCCGGCACGGTGGCGAAGGTGCAGTAGTGGCATTTGTCGCGGCAGAGCCGGGTGAGCGGGATGAACACGCTCTTGGAGTAGGTGATGACCCCTGGCCGGCCCGCCGCCTCCAGACCGGCGTCCCGCACCCGGGCGGCGGAGGCGCACAGGTCGTCGAGATCCGCCCCGCGCGCCTGCAACAGCACAGCGGCCTCAGTGACATCGAGCGCCACGCCGTCGCGTGCTCGCTTGAGGGCGCGCCGCATCGCGTTCTCGGTGGGACGTCCGGGCTGGTGAGCAGTCATGGTCCGAGCATACGAGCGCGCACCGGCATCCCTGCCAGGGCGCCTCTTCGCCATCCTCAGCGCCGCTTCAGCACGAGGTGGGCGGTGACTCCGAAAACCAACCCCCAGAAGGCGGAGCCCACACCGAAGAGGGTGGCACCGGAAGCGGTGGCGAGGAAGGTGATCAGGGCCGCCTCCCGGTCCTTCTCCTCGGCGACCGCCCCGGTCAACCCGCCGGCCAGCGCGCCGAGGAGGGCCACTCCGGCGTTGGCCGCGACCGGTCCCTTCGGCAGCCCGGCGAAGAACACCACCAGCGTCGTGCCGAACGACCCGATCAGCAGATGGAACGCCCCGCACGCGACCCCGGCGACATAGCGGCGCCTGGGATCGCTGTGCGCCTCGGGTCCGGTGCAGATCGCGGCGGTGACAGCAGTTCGAGGCGGGTCTACTCATCACGCGATACCGCCGACTCAAGGCTCGAAGGTTTCAAGCCAACTTCCCTGTGAAGGGGGCAGTGGATCCTGCCACCCGCACGAGCGTTCGTATAGCGTCTTGCGTTTCGCCTACGCAACGGATCCACGGGGGGCGCACATGAACGCGTTTCCGCACGCTCAGACACGTGCAGGTCGACTGCGCGCCCGAGTACGGGTGTTGACCGAACCGGACGCACCGGGAGGTCTCCGGGATTCGCGGGCGGCACTGGGCGAGTTCCGGCGGGCCGAGGTTCTGGTGCCGGTGGTGGACGGCGGCTTGCTGTCCGCGCCAAGCGGGGGCATTCGCTGGATATTCGCGTTCACGAGTCTGGAGACTCTGCGGCAATTCGCCGCGCAGCGCGGCGAGGCCGTCGACGAGTGGGTGCCGGTCTATGGCGCGCACATACTCGACCGGATGATCCCTGGCATCGAGGGGCCGACCGGGGTCGCGCTGGATGCGGGGAGTCCTGCGGGGTGGTTGCTGCCCCCGGTGGTGGGGATCGTGCCGGACGCGGTGGCGGTGGATCTAGCAGATCCAGCCAAGTCAGCCCACCCGGTTGACTCGGCCGGCCCGGTGCGCGCGGAGGGAGCCGCGTGAGCGGGGGCGGCTACCAGTTCGACCGTGAGGCCCTCGACCAGATCACCAAGGGCATCGACCTGGCCATGGACGAGCTCAAGGAGCTCGGTTTCGATGTCGAGGCGAATCTGGGTCGCGGCTTCGACGAACTGGAGCTGGACGGGCTCGAGGTGGGAGACGACGCCCTGACGCAGACGTTCGCGGCCTTCTGCGAGAACTGGGGTTGGGGGGTGCGGACGTTGATGCAGGACGCGAACGAGTTCGCCAGGCGGCTCGGGCTGTCGGCGGGGATCTACCACGAACAGGAGCAGTACGCCTCCAACACCCTGAAGAACGCGTGGACGGCAGGCACGGGCAATCCACACCTGACTCAGGAGGAGATCAACGGCCGGTCCTGGGGGGACACCTTCAAGGACAACAACTTGTCCCACATACAGAACGCGGACTTCAGCCCGGAGTCGGCGCAGGCCGGGTTCCAACAGGCGGAGCAGGCCTGGGCACAGGCCGGCGAGGACGTACGGACGTCGACGGTGACACCGGGCGCGCTGCTCGACGACGACACCGAATGGCAGTGGGACGGCCCGCCCGAGCAGCAAGCCGGATCCGGCGCGGGCGGGGGTGAGCGTTGATGGGGATCCTGGACGGCATCGGCGAGGCGGCCGAGGGCGCCCTCGACACGGTGAAGCAAGGTGTCGGCGAGGCTACGAACTTCGTCACAGACAAGACGGCCGACGGATTGAACGCGGTCGGCGCCGAGGGCGCGGCCGAGGGAGTGCGCGACTTCGGCGAGGGTGTGAACAACCGACTCGGCGGCACCGTCGAGGAACGCCGGCTCGGCGAGAGCGACGACCCGAAGGAACTGGTCCACGGCAGCGCCCCGGCGCTGGAGGAGCGGGCCAGGCACCTGCTCGACTTCGCCAAGGCCTTCGAGAGCGTCGGCGGTGGTATGCGCAACCTGACCGGCCATGGCTGGCAGGGTGAGGCGGCTGATGCGTTCCGTGCCAAGTTCGACATGCACCCCAAGCAGTGGTTGAAGGCCGCTGACGCCTGCGAGGAAGCGGGCAAGGCGCTGCAGGCGTACGCGGACTCGGTGGTCTGGGCACAGGCTCAGGCCGGCATCGCGATCGGGATGTACAGGGACGCGCAACGCGCCACCGAGCAGGCCGCCTCGGCATACGACGCCCGGGTGGAGACCTACAACCGGGCGGTCGCCGACTACAACCTCATGGCCCTCCGGGGCGGCGACCCGGGATCGAAGCCGACCGACCCAGGAGACTTCACCGACCCGGGAGTCGGGGGCCGCCAGGAGGCCCAGGAGATCCTCGACGACGCCCGCCGCCAGCGCACCGACGCGGCGCGGGACGCCCAGCGGAAGGTGGCGGCGGGGCTGGCGCTGGCGCCGACGAAGCCGGATTTCACCGACCGGCTCACCGCCGACCTCAAAGACGGCGCGGTCGGCATGCATCTCAACGCGGCGCACGTGGGAGGTGGTGTGGTCAACGGCGTCGCGGACATGGTGCGGCTGGCCCGCACGGTCAACCCCATGGACCCCTACAACCTCACCCACCCCGGTCAGTACATGGGCGCCTCCAGCATGGTGCTGGCCGGACTCGTCGGCACGGCCGCACACCCCGAGCGGCTGCCGAAGGCGATGATCGGCACGGGCTGGGGCAGCGACCCGGGCAACGCGCTGGGTGTGCTCCTCTCGAACGCGGTCGGCGGCAAGGGCGTGGGGGGTGCTGCGAAGAGCGCGGTGCGGGCAAGCGCCAAGGAAGCGGTCACGGGCGCGGCACGCAGCGGTGTCAGGACATCGATTCGGGACGTGGCCCGCAAGACCTGGTGCAAGACCTTCGGCGGCGACCCCATCGACATGGCCACCGGCCGGATGGCACTGCCCCAGACCGATGCCGCACTGCCCGGTCGGCTCCCCTTGCGTTTCTCACGCCAGTTCGAGTCGTCGTACCGGGCCGGGCGGTGGTTCGGCCCGTCCTGGGCGTCGACGGCGGACCAGCGCCTGGAGATCGACGCCGAAGGCGTGATCCTGATCGGCGAGGACAACTCGCTGATCCCCTTCCCCCACCCTGCGCCGGGAGTGCCGGTGCTGCCCCTGGCGGGCGAACGCCACCTGCTGTCCATCGACACACACGGCGACTACACGTTGACCGATCCCGTCGCCGGCCGCGTCTGGTACTTCGCGGGGCCCGGCGGGGACGGCGACGGCATCGCGCGGCTGGAGCAGACGGCCGACCGCTCCGGGCAGTGGATGGCCTTCGGCTACGACTCCGAGGGCGCGCCGACGGAGATCGCGCACAGCGCCGGCTACCGGCTGAAGCTCACCACGGACGGGGGCCGCATCACGGCTCTCCACCTGGCGGGTGACGACGGCCCGGACGGTGACGGGCAGGACATCGAACTGGTCCGGTACGCATACGACGACCGCGGCCACCTTTCCTCGATGACGAACTCCTCGGGTCTGCCCACCCGCTTCACCAACGACGGCCTGGGCCGCATCACCGCGTGGACGGACACCAACGGCTCCTCCTACGAGTACGTCTACGACGACCAACACCGCTGCACGTACCAGACGGGCCAGGACGGCCACCTGCGGAACACGTTCACCTACGACGGCATCGACTCCGCGACCGGTCTCCACGTCACCGCCAGGACCGACTCCCTCGGCCACACCACCCGGTATCTGATCGACGAGCGGCTGATGGTGGCCGGGGAGATCACCCCGGACGGAGCGACCACCCGGACCACATACGACGACGGCAACCGCCCCCTGACGGTCACCGACCCGCTGGGTCGCACGACGAGCTGTGCCTACGACCCGGCGGGCCGCCCCCTGATGATCGTCCGCCCGGACGGCCGCTACACGAGCATCGGCTACGACGACCAGGGCCTGCCCGCGTCTGTCGTGGGCGCGGACGGCTCCCGGACCCACCAGCAGTTCGACGAGTGGGGCAACCGGACGTCGGTGACGGACGGGACGGGCGCGACCACGCTCTTCACGTACGACGATCGCGGCCATCTCACCTCGGTCACCGACGCGTTGGGAGCCACGACATCGGTCCGCTGCGATACGGCGGGTCTGCCGCTGCGCATCACGGACCCGCTGGGCGCGGTGACCTCGTACGAACGGGACGCGTTCGGCCGCCCGGTCACGGTGACCGACCCGCTGGGTGCGGTCACCCGGCTGGAATGGACGGTGGAGGGCAGACTGTCCCGCCGTACCGCTCCTGACGGGACCGTGGAGTCCTGGACGTACGACGGCGAGGGCAACTGCACCTCCCACACGGACGCGATGGGTGCGCTCTCGCGCTTCGAGTACACCCACTTCGACCTGATGTCGGCCCGCACAGGCCCGGACGGCGTGCGCTACGAGTTCGAGCATGACACCGAACTCCGCCTCCGCAAGGTCACCAACCCCCAGGGCCTCACCTGGAGCTACACCTACGACCCGGCCGGGCGCCTGATATCCGAGACGGACTTCGACGACCGCGTGCTGGCCTATCGGCACGACGCCGCGGGCCAGCTGTCCTCACGCACCACCGCCTCCGGCGAAGTGATCAGCTTCGAGCGCGACATGCTCGGCCGCACGGTGGCCAAGGACGTGGCCGGGGTGGTCACGGCATACGCCTACGACGAGACCGGGGGCCTGGCCCGGGCGACCAGCCCGGACGCGGACCTGACGCTGGTGCGCGACGAGGCCGGCCGCGTGGTCGCGGAAACGGTGAACTCCCGCACACTCACGTACACCTACGACAGGTTGGGCCGCCGGACGGGCCGAGTGACGCCCACGGGCGCGGCCAGCACCTGGACCTATGACGCGGCAGGCAACCGCACCCGACTCACCACGTCAGGCCGCACCATCGCCTTCGCCCACGACGACGCGGGCCGCGAGACATCCCGGCACATCGGCGACACCCTGGCCTTCACCAACACCTACGACCCCCTGGGCCGCCTCACCAAACAAGAACTCTTCGGCCCGACACAACAGCCCATCCAGCACCGCACCTACACCTACCGGGCCGACGGAAACCTGATCGGCCTCGACGACCACCTCAACCTCAACAGCTCACGCCGATTCGACCTGGACACGGCCGGACGAGTCACCGCCGTACACGCGGCACGCTGGTCCGAGACCTACGCCTACGACGAGGCAGGCAACCAGACCTCGGCCACCTGGCCGACCTCCCACCCGGGCCAGGAAGCCACCGGCCCCCGCACCTACGCGGGCACCCGCATCCGCACGGCAGGCGCGGTCCGCTACGAACACGACGCTGCAGGCCGCGTCACCCTCCGCCAAAAGCCCCGCCTGTCATGCAAGCCGGACACCTGGCGCTACGAATGGGACCCGGAAGACCGCCTCATCTCGGCGACCACACCGGACGGCACCCTCTGGCGCTACCAGTACGACGCCCTCGGCCGCCGCATAGCCAAGCAACGCCTCGCCGACGACCGGCAGACCGTCGTGGAACAGGTGACCTTCACCTGGGACGGCACAACACTCTGCGAACAGACCACCGAGAGCGCCGACCTCCCCAACCCGGTGTCACTGACCTGGGACCACCAAGGCCTGCACCCCCTCGCGCAGACGGAACGCATCCTGTCGGCGGACACCCCGCAGGAAGCCATCGACGACCGCTTCTTCGCCATCGTCACCGACCTCGTCGGCACCCCGACCCAACTCATCGACGAATCCGGCAACCCGGCCTGGCGCACCCGCAGCACCCTCTGGGGCACGACGACCTGGGCGAAATCCAGCACCACATACACGCCACTCCGCTTCCCCGGCCAGTACTTCGACCCCGAAACCGGGCTGCACTACAACTACTTCCGGCACTACGACCCGGAAACGGCGCGGTACCTGAGCCCGGATCCGCTCGGACTCGAACCTGACCCCAACCCTGCCGCGTACGTCCACAACCCGCACACGTGGACTGACCACCTGGGGCTTTCAGCATGCCCTCCTGAGGACGGCGCCACACAATCAATCTGGAAGGCTCCCCAGCGGGGGCAGGGCGACTTCCAAGAGCACTACGGGTACTTGAAGGAGAATTTCCCGGGCGGCCCAGATGATCCATACCTCAACGGCCTCGTATACTTTGCGAAGGAACGAACCATCCCCGATACGAAATACGCACCGTTCTACGGCGAAGGCGTCATTGAAATAAGAATCCCGAAGTCCGAGTACGAGGCACTCTTCGCTCGCTACGAAAAGCCTTACGAAGGAGGTCCAGAAATCGAACTAGAAATTCCTAATACGATCGTTGAAGAACTCAACAAGTACCCAAGGGAGCGCCATCGGTGACACGCGATACAACCTGGAAAGAGACCAAGGAAAGGTACCCGATCGGCTCCATCGCCAGCGGAGTCGTCGAGGCGAAGTTCGCGTTCGGCGTATTTCTCAAACTCGACCATGCATCAAACGCAAAAGGCTTCATCGATCTCATCTCCTACAACCCACCGGGGCTTGAGAAAGTACCCGGAAATGAGTTGCCAGAAATTGGCGAAACGGTTACCGGCACCGTTGTGGAACTAGTCGATCGAGACCGGCAGATCAGACTCCGCGTCGGCAAACCGTTCTGGGACGAAGTAAAAAGAACCTGACCAGCATGTCCACCTGCAGGGGCAGCCCGAAGGCACCCCACAGGGGGTCCACTATCTTGAGCTAAGGGCTGCGCAGCACGTATGCCTGTAGTTGATGGGACCACCGCCGTGTTCCGGTTCGCGCAGTCGGCCGTCGGCCGTCATCCTGGTGGTGGAGCCGGCGGACCAGACTCTGTCCCTTGTTCTCCTTGTGGCAGCGCGGGGACCGGGGAGGGATGAGCCGGCGTGCTCCACCTGTCGTGGGCGGACGGCGGTCCTTCAGTAGCTGACGGGACCGACAAGGATCACCAGGGACGCCCTGCGGGGGTCCTCCGCAGGGCCACCGTGCGGTCCATCACGCCCTACGGCCGTGAACCGTACGACTGCCTCCCCCGAGCCCCACGGCACACCGACGGAACCGACGCCCGGCACCGACGGCCAGGGGCATCCAAGGACTCGTCATGACGCAACCGTTGATACGGCAGATCCTCGACTATGGCAACCGAGCGAACCCCTATCCTCTGTACACCAAGCTCCGCGAGACGCCAGTGCTCCACGACGGCCACGGCACCTACGTGGTCAGCACCTACTGGGAGATCCTGAGCCTCTTCCACGACCCGAGGGTCAGCTCCGACCGGCGCAAGCGCACCGTGAAGGACATCTACGGCCTGACCGAGGAAGGCAGTGAGGACTCGATCCTGCCCACACCGTTCCTGCGCCTGGACCCTCCGGAGCACGACCGGCTGCGTACCGTCACCAACCGCGCCTTCGGGCCGCCGCACTCGCCCCGGCGCGTCCTGGAGATGCGCAGCGAACTCGAAGCGGTCGTCTCCGGCCTCATCGACGACATCGAGGACACTGGACGGATCGACCTGGTCGAACAGTTCTCGTACCCGTTCCCCGTGACCGCGATCTGCCGCCTCCTGGGCGTCCCGCGCGAGGACGAAACACGCTTCCACACATGGGCGGACGCTCTCGCGGCCAGCCTGGACCCCATGGCCGGGGAGGACCCGACGGAACGCAACCGACGAACCCGCGAGGCCCAACTGCAACTGGGTGGGTACCTCGCAGAACTCATCGAGAAGCGCCGCAGCCAGCCAAGCGACGACATGCTCTCCGAACTTGCGAACGACTCCGGGACGGATGATCCGCTGTCGACGATAGAGGCCATCACCACGGCGGCCCTGCTGCTGATCGCCGGCCACGAGACCACCGTCAACCTGATCACCAACGGGATGCTCACCCTGCTGCGCAACCCGCAGATCCTCCGGCGGCTGGCTGACGATCCCCGGCTGGTCCCGCGCATCGTGGAAGAACTGCTGCGTTACGAGCCGCCGGTGCAACTCCTCCCGAACCGCACCGCCGTGGCGGACATCGACATCGGTGGTGTCACCATCCCCAGTGGCTCCGCGCTCTGGGTGGTGTTGGGTTCCGGAAACCGGGACCCCCGGCGCTTCGCCGACCCCGACCGGTTCGACCCGGAACGCGGGGACAACCAGCACCTGGGCTTCGGCAGCGGCCTCCACATCTGTTTCGGCGCACCGCTCGCACGGCAGGAGACACAGCTCGCCCTGAGCCACTTGGCGCGCAGACTGCACAACCCCCGGCTGCTGGAAGACCCCCCGACCTATCGCCACAATGCGGTCCTGCGCGGTCCCCGGCATCTGATCATCGCCTGCGACGACATCCGGCCCTGACGCGAAGCCCCGCGCTCCCGGGGGTTCAGGCGTTTCACGCGGCGCACGATCAGCCGGGCGGTGGTGTGGAACGCCCTCTTCTTGCTGGTGAACGCGATGAAGGGGACTTCGGGATGTCGACGAACACCACCTTGTCCGTCTTCGACACCAGGCCGGTGTGCGCGGCGAGCCTCCAGGTGAACGCCCGTGTGGCGGAATCCAGTAGGCGCACCTGTCCCCAGGCGAAGGCGCGCGGGAAGGTGCCGACGGTGGATGGTGCACGCACCCCGCCGAACAGGCGGGCGGCCCGGCATGCGCGAGCAGGTCGGGGTCGTCGAACGCGGCGAACAGCCCAGCGGGCCAGCGCGAGAATTCCACTTCAGAGGTGCCTCGCCGATCGTGCGTGCTGGAAGCGTGGAAACTCCCACCATCGCAGCTCAGCGGACACCCCTTCCTATTCCTCTGCCCACAGACCGACTATCACGCGGTGGATCGAGGCTCAGGACAGCGGCAGCTCGGCCCACACCGTTTTGCCGACGACTCGCCGCGTCGTGCCCCAGTCCGCCGCGAGCGCCTCCACCAGCAGCAGGCCGCGGCCCGTCTCGGAGTCGGCGGCCGACGGCACGGCCACCACCGGGGTGCGCTCGCCGCGGGCGTCCGCGACCTCGATGCGGAGGCTGTCCGAGCCGAGCAGCAGGCGCAGCTCGAAGTCGCGGCCCGCGACGCGGCCATGGGTCACCGCGTTCGCGGCGAGCTCGGCAACGATCAGGGCCGCGTTGTCCGAGAGTTCGCTGCCGTACGGGATGCCCCAGGTGTGCAAGCGGTGCACCGCCAGATGGCGGGCCAGACGGGCGCCCCGGCGGGTGGAGCTCAGACGCTGGGTGAACTCATTCTTGAGGGTGGCGATTTCGGCCTTCATGTCACCGAGCGTTGCTGGTTGTGCGTACGCTTTCCAGGACTGGCGGCACGACGGAGCGTAGCTGTGCGGGTACAGCGGGAGCTGTGTGCGGGACGTCGACCGTGACCACTGCGGCTGAGCAAGGGCGGTACGGGGCATGGCTGAATCGGAACGTGAGGAGCGGCCGGAGCGGCCCGTCGAGGAGGACGGCACAGCACTCCTGTTCAGTTCGCTGGGCAGGCAGATCAAGGCGCTGCGCGAGGCCGCCGGGCTCAGCCAGAAGGAGCTGGCCACGGCGACGCACTGCGGGGAGTCGCTGATCTCCGCGATGGAACGGGGGGTCCGCACTCCCCAGCCGGAGTTCCTGCTGCTGGCGGAGCCGGTGGTGGATGCGCGGGGAGTGCTGAAGGCCGCGATCCCGGACGTCGAGAAGGCGCTGGCGAAGGCGCGGGTACGGCACCCGGACTGGTTCCGGGACTTCGCGGGGGAGGAGGCGAAGGCCGTCGCCCTGCACTACTACGAGAACCAGGCTATCCCCGGACTGCTACAGACCCCTGAATACGCGCGGGCCGTGTTCACCCAGCGACGTCCTCTGCTCGATGAGCAGACCATCGAGAAGCGCCTGGTCGACCGGCTGTCCAGGCAGGACGTCTTCGAGCGCTGGCCCGCGCCGACCATGACCTTCGTGCTGGAAGAGTCCGTGTTGCTCCGACCGATCGGCGGGCGGGCCGTTCACGAGCGACAGTTGCGGCGGCTCCTGGAGGCCGGACGGCTGCGCACCGTGGAGCTCCAGATCATGCCGTTGGGCTGCGAGGAACACCCAAGTCTGGATGGCACGTTCACCCTGCTGACGCCCAAGGGACGGGGACAGGTGGCGTATACCGAGAGCTACGGCCACCCCAGGCTGATCACGGACCAGGATGAGGTCCGGGTCTTCAGCGAGCGCTATGGGATGATGCGGGGCCAGGCTCTCGCTCCCCGGGAGTCGCTGGCCCTGATCGAGAAGTTGCTGGGAGAGCGATGAACACCGCAGAACTCGACTGGTTCAAGAGCAGCCACAGCGATGCAGAGGGCGGCAACTGCCTCGAAGTCGCCTACGCCTGGCGCAAGTCGAGCTACAGCAGCGGAGAAGGCGGCAACTGCCTCGAAGTCGCCGCCTGCCCCGCCGCCGTCCATGTGCGCGACTCCAAGGTCCCCGCCGGTCCCCGGATCGACCTCGCTTCCGCGTCCTGGGCCGTTTTCGTCGGGTACGCCGCCGGCCAGGCTCAGCCGTAGCCCTGGCGGGAGCCCGTCGGCCCCGTCACCTCGACCGCACGACCACCGATGCAGCGTTCGCGATCAGTGCGTCGTTCGCCGGCGCGTCCTCGTCGGCGCGGCGTGACAGGAGCGCCATCACGATGGGCTTCCCGCCGCCTTCGGGCCACACCACGGCGATGTCGTTGCGCGAGGCATAGCGGCCGAGTCCGCTCTTGTCCGCGACGGTCCAGCCCTCGGGGACGCCCGCCTGGATCAGCTTGGAGCCGGTGGTGTTGGTACGCATCCACTGGGTCAGCTGGACGCGCTCGGCGTTCTTCAGGGACTTGCCGAGCACAAGCGCGCGGAGGTCACGGGCGAGTTGGCGCGGTGTGCTGGTGTCGCGCGGGTCGCCGGGGGCGGCCTCGTTGAGTTCCGGCTCGTAGCGGTCCATCTGGGTCACCTTGTCGCCGAGGTGCTTCTCCAGGATGGCGTCCAGCTGCTTGGGGCCGCCGAGTGCGTCGAAGAGCATGTTGGCCGCGGTGTTGTCGCTGTAGCGGGTGGCAGCGTCGCAGAGCTCGCGCAGGGTCATTCCGGTGCCGGTGTGCTTCTCGGTGACGGGCGAGTAGGTGACCAGGTCGTCCTGCCCGTACCGGATCAGCTTGTCGAGTCCCTTGCCGGTGCCGTACTTGCGCAGCACTTCAGCGGCGATCAAGGCCTTGGAAGTGGAGGCGTACGCGAAACGGTCGTCGGCCCGATAGGCGACTTCGCGGCCGGTGCCGGTGTCGATGGCGTAGACGCCGAGTCGTGCGTCGTACTGGCGCTCAAGCGCCTCGAACTCCGCTGGGGCCTGCTGCGAGGGGGTGGCAGCGGGTAGGGATGCCGCCACCGTCGACAGCGCGGAGGTGTCGGCCGTCCGGCCGCATGCGATGAGCGGGGCGAGGGCGAGGGTGACGAGCGCGCCGAGGGCGGCGCGGCGGGCGGGAGTCTGGTGGTGCATCGTGCGGACCTCCGTTGATCTCGTGTCGGCTCAGCCTCACCCACCTGCGCATATGCGGTCCAAGACGGGAATGCGCGGTTCCATGCCGTTTCGGCATAGGGTCGGAGCTCATGGATGTCGTCGCAGCGTGCCGTGCCTTCGTCAGCGTCAGCGAGCGCGGGAGCTTCACCGTGGGGGCTGCTGCCGCGCGGATGTCGCAGTCCGTCGCCAGCCGCCGGGTCGCCGCGCTGGAGAAGCACTTCGGCGAGCGGCTCTTCGAGCGGACACCGAGACGGGCGACGCTCACCCCGTTCGGGCGGGACATGCTGCCGGTGGCACGGCGACTGGTGCTGACCGCCGACGACCTGGAGCGCGGGGCGGAGGCGGCCAAACGCAAGCCGGTGCGTCTGGCCGTGCCTGAGCTCGGCTCGACCGGGGATCTCGCCCGGCTGGTCGCCGATGCGCGCGACGCCGGCGTCGCACTGGAGCCCCACGTCGCCGGGCCTGCGGAACGCGCCTCGCTGGCCCGCTCCGGTGAGGTGCGGGCCGCGCTTGTGGCCGTACCGTCGGACCAGGCGGTGTGGTGCGTGCCGCTCGGGCTCGCGAGCGCGCGGGCGCCGCGCACGAGACGGCGCACCTACCTCGACTCGCTGCGGGTCGGACGGGGCGACACCGCTCCCCCGCGCCGGGTCTGGATGCAACCGGAGGACGATGTGGCGCATGTCCGGGATCCGCTCACACGGCAGTGTGAGGCGGTGGGGCTTCGGCCCGCTCAGCTCGTCCTGGCGCCGAGTCTGACGCTGGCCGTGGCGGAGGTGCTGCGCGGTGCTGATCTGCTGCTGTGTTCGGCGGCGCAGGCGGCGGGGCTCGGGCTGCACTGGCGGCCCATCGGGGAGACCGAGCCGACGCGGGGCTACGCGATCGCAGCGGCTGCGGCCGGGGATCCGGAACGGCTGCGTAGCAGGCTCGGGAAGGCAATCGGGGCCTGCCTGGGCGCGGAAGGTACGGAGGTGGCGCGGTGAACAGCGGAAGTGAAGGGCTGCTGGCGGAGCTGCGCGAGGAGCTGGAGGACGGTGGGCTCGCCGGTTCGTTCCTCGTACGGGACCTGCACACGGGAGATGAGCTCGGCATCGAGCCCGACACCGAGCGGCCCGTGGCCTCCCTCACCAAGATCCCGCTCGCGCTGGCGACTCTCGAACGCATCCGGCGCGGCGAACTCGACGGATCGGCCGCCATCGACGTGCAGCCGGGGCGTGTCACCGCCCCCGGGCCGACGGGTCTGAGCCGCTTCCGCCATCCGGCGCGGGTGGCGGTCGACGATCTGCTGTATCTCAGTGTCTCGCTGAGCGACAGCACGGCGGCGGACGCACTGTTCGCGCTCACACCGCCCGAGCAGGTGGCGGACGTCCTGCGGGAGTTGGGGCTGCATCACGGTCTCACGGTGCGCCATACGATGCGCGAACTGGCCGACACCCCTGCGGAGCACCTCGGCTCGGCACAGGGGCATCTCGCCCAGGCCCTCGCGATCGACGCGGGCACGGGCGGTGGCGGTCACCGGCTGCCGCAGCTGGATGTGACCCGGGCCAACACGGGGACAGCGCGCGCTTTCGCGGATCTGCTGGGGGCCCTGTGGACGACGCCGTCACCGGTCGATCCCTGGACGGCCGAACAGGCCAGGACCCTCATGGCGAACAACGTCCTGCGGCAGCGGCTCGCACCGGACTTCAGCTCCGACGCCTCCACCTGGTCCTCCAAGACGGGGACGCTGCTGAACCTCCGCCACGAGGTGGGTGTGGTCGAGCACGCCGACGGCCAGGCCTTCGCCGTGGCCGTGCTCACCGAGTCCCGCGTCCCGGCCAGCAGTCAGCCGGGGGCCGAGGCACTGATGGCACAGGTGGCGCGGCGGCTGCGGGACGAACTGCGGCGGTGGTGAACGGACCGCGGTGATATCGAGTGACACGGCCTTGGGGCGCACGGACACTGGGCGGCGGTCGGCGCCGCGGAGGATCCGGAGCTCAGAGGGTCGTCCCGGATTCCCGGGAGCGCGCCGCCGGACGACGGGGGCGGCTCGGGCGACGGCGCCTACTACCGGAACTGCGACGCCGCCAGGGCGGCCGGTGCCGCACCCGTGCGCGTCGGGGACCCGGGGTACGGACGCCACCTCGACCGGGACGGCGACGGAGTCGCCTGCGAGTGAGACCGTCCGGCCGTTGCGCCGGCCGGACGGCGCAACGGCCCTATCCGAGGTACGCGGCGTAGTCGTCCAGCACCTTCAGGACCTTCCCCTCGCCCTCCGGCGGCAGTTGCAGCACGACCTCTTCGCACCCCAGCTCCGCGTAGTAGGCGAGCTTCCCCGGTGACGGCAGCACCGCGTAAGGGACGATCTGAAGGGCCTTCGGATCGCGTCCCGCCTTCTCCCAGGTCTCGCGGAGCACCGGGACCGACTCCGAGAGCCCACGGCCGCCGATCGGCAGCCAGCCGTCCGCGTAGTCGGCGATGTGGGCGAACAGCTTCGGGCCCGCGCCGCCGCCCACCAGGGTGCGTGGGGCGCCGCCCGAGTGGGGCTTGGGGTGGGCGTACGAGGCACGGACGGACGCCAGGTCACCGTCGTAGGCGGTGGGTTCGTCGGCCCACAAGGCTCGCATCAGCCGCATCCGGTCACGGCCGAGATCACGGCGGGTGCGCCATTCGACGCCGTGGTCGGCGGCCTCCTCCCTGTTCCAGCCGAAGCCGACACCGAGGGTGAACCGGCCTCCGCTGAGATGGTCCAGGGTCGCGATCTGCTTGGCGAGGGCGATCGGGTCGTGCTGGGCGACGAGGGTGACGCCCGTGCCGAGGCCGAGTGTGGAGGTGACGGCCGCGACCTGCCCGAGGGCGACGAACGGGTCCAGGGTGCGGCCGTACTCGGGCGGCAGTTCGCCGCCCATCGGGGCCGGGGTGGTGCGTTCCACGGGGATGTGCGTGTGCTCGGGGAGGTACAGCCCGGCGAAGCCGCGTTCCTCCAGCTCCCGCGCCAGGCGTACCGGCGTGATCGTCTCGTCCGTGAGGAAGATCGTGGTCGAGATACGCATGCGCGTCCTCCGTCAGCTCAGCGGTTCGGGTCAGCTCAGCGGTTCAGCGGGTCCAGCCGGTCCAGCGGGCTCGGCAGCCCAAGGTATGCCGTACGGGGCGCGGATTCGAGAGTGCCGCGATCTGCCCTTGCCGTCGCGTCGGTGCCTCGGTAGGAGGTTGGTAGCGCGCAACCGACCCGGGGAGCAGACGGCATGTGCCACTCGACCGACTCGACGCACTCGTTCAGCAGACGCGGACTGTTCGTGACGGGAGCCGCCGCCGCGCTTACCTTGGGCAGTGTGAGCTTCGCGGAAGCAGCGGCACGGGGGCCCGGCGGCACCGCAACCGAGGTGGTGCGCGGCACTCTGCCGCCCGGGTCGCCGGACTTCGTCCACCTGCCCGTGGAGGTCCCGCGCGGAGTGTGCGGGATACGGGTCTCCTACACATACGAGCGACCGCAGGTACCGCCCGGCGCCCAGGGCAACGCGCTGGACATCGGCATCTTCGACGAGCGCGGTACGGAGCTCGGCGGCGAAGGGTTCCGGGGCTGGTCGGGTGGGGCGCGGACGGAGTTCTTCATCCGGGGCGACGAGGCCACACCCGGCTATGTCGCCGGGCCGGTACGCGCCGGTACCTGGAACATCGCGCTCGGCCCTTACACCGTGGCTCCGCAGGGCCTCGCCTACGAGGTCACCATCACGCTGACGTACGGGCCGACGGCCAGGACCCCGAAGCCGGTGTACCCGCCCGAGCGGGCCAGGGGGCGTGGGCGCGCCTGGTACCGGGGTGACTGCCATCTGCACTCCTGGTATTCGGACGGGCGCCGTACCCCTGCCGAGATCGCCGCGCTCGCCCGCGCCGCAGGGTTGGACTTCATCAACAGCAGTGAGCACAACACCCATGCGGGCCACGGGGCCTGGGCGGATGCGGCGGGCGACGACCTGCTGGTGCTGCTCGGCGAGGAGGTCACCACACGCAACGGGCATGTCGTCGCGATCGGCACCGATCCGGGGACGTTCACGGACTGGCGCTACCGGGCGCGCGACAACCGCTTCGGGCACTTCGCACGCGCGATCCGGCGCGCGGGCGGATTGGTCGTCCCTGCCCATCCACACTCCAACTGCATCGGCTGCGCATGGAAGTTCGGCTTCGGCGAGGCCGACGCGATCGAGGTGTGGAACGGCCCCTACACCCCGGACGACGAGGTGGCGCTGATGGACTGGGACAGCACCCTGGTGACGGCGGTTCGTTCAGCCGGAGCGATGCGCTGGATCCCGGCCATGGGCGGCAGTGACGCCCATCGCGACCCGGACGCGGTGGGCACCCCGCAGACCGTCGTGCTCGCCGACGATCTGACCCGGGCGGCGATCCTCGACGGCATCCGCGCGGGGCGTTCGTATGTCGCCGAGTCATCAGCGGTCTCGCTGTCCTTCGGCGCGGTGGACGGGCGGGGCCGCCACGCGGGCATCGGCGAGCGGCTGCGGACCCGCGGCGCGGATGACCCGGTGACGGTGCTGCTGGAGGTCACGGGCGGCCCGTCCGGAGGTACGGCTCGGATTGTCACCGACCAGGGTGTGCTGCACACCGCCACCCTACCCGGGGACGGCGCGGGCACCGTGGAGTGGCGCACGACGGCGGCGTACGCGGCGTATGCACGGGCCGAGGTGCGCCATCCGCCGGTGCTGCCGATCCCCGGCTTTCCGGGGCCGCCGGCGGCGCTCACCAATCCCGTGTTCCTCGGCTAGGACGGCGAGCGGCGCCGCCCGCCGACGCCCGGCCCGGTCGTCATCTGCCGGCTACGGGCTTGGTGTCCGCACCCTGCCACCCCTGCTGCACCTGCTGCACCAACCCACAACGCGTTGCCCGGCAGCGGCCCGTATTCGTCGACGGCACGCTGGAGCGAGGGGCCGGGCACATACTCGGACGCGTACCAGGGGCGTCGCTCGTCGACCCCGGCGTCCACCACCGGCACCGTGCCCGCGCCGCTGACGCTCCGGACCGCCTCCACCTCACGCCGGAAGCGGTCACGGAACCCGGGTACCGCCGCCATGTCGCCGTGGATCAGCTTGAGCGCGACGGAGCGCCCGCCGGTGTTCCGCGCGAAGTAGACCCGGCCCATGCCGCCTTCGCCGAGCCGCCCCAATACGCGGTGGTCCCCCACCGTGCGTGGATCCCGCGCGTCCAATGCCTCCATCGACCGTTCCGCCCCCGAATCGGTAGTCGCTGTCGCAGAGTTGGCATTCTCGCACGCGTGATCACCGCACGAGCGTGCGTGATCACGGAAGCTTCACCTTCCGGATCGGCACCGGAACGAGATCGGATCTTCCTTGTCCACCGGATACCCGCGAGTTAGGGTCACCTGGCATTTATCGGGGGATCACGGGGAGTGGGGGACATGGCAGGGGGAATCGGCGTGCCCGCGCAGAGCGCGACGAGCGGCGCACAGGTCCCGACGGAGACGCGGAGCCCGAAGGGCGGCAAAGGCGCGAACGAGTGGGGCCAGGCCGTCGCGGCCCTGGTTGTGGCGGGCTCTCTCGCCGTCGGTCTGGTGCTGTTCCAGAAGGGATCGTCCACGGAAGGCGACTTCGGCGACACCGTGCCCGCCGGGCGCTGGAGCTTCGACACCGGCGGGCTTGTCCGCTACCGCTGAGCAGGGCTTGACCGTGCGGCGGAGTCCTGCTGAGGAGACGCCGCCTTGACGGTGAGCGCGCAGTCCGGACCGGTGCGGCGCCCCGCTCAGCCGCCCGGCCAGACGATCGCCTGTGTCTCGCTGTACGCGTGCAGCGCGTAGGAACCCACGTCCCGGCCCACGCCGCTCTTCCTGAATCCGCCGAACGGAGCCTCCATGTTGCGGCCGATGGTGTTGATCCCGACGCCTCCGGACCGCAGCCGCCGCGCCACACGGAAGGCGCGTGCGGCGTCGCCGGACCACACGTAGTCGATCAGGCCGTAGTCGCTGTCGCCGGCCAGCGCGATGCCCTCTTCCTCGTCGCCGAAGGGGACCACGACGACCACCGGTCCGAAGATCTCCTCCCGCACGATCCGCATCTCGCTGGTGCAGTCCGCGAACAGCGCCGGGGCAACGTAGAACCCGCGTTCGAGGTCGGGGCGTTCGCCGCCCGCGACCAGGCGGGCGCCTTCCTTCTTGCCGAGTTCGACGTACGACTCGATGCGGTCGCGGTGCGCCGCGGAGATCACCGGTCCGACCACCGTGCCGGGTGCCGCCGGGTCGCCCAGCTTCAGGTAGCCCATATAGGCGGTGAGCTTCTCGATCAGGCGGTCGTAGACGCCGCGTTGGGCGATGACCCGGGTCGGCGCCGTGCAGATCTGCCCGCTGTAGAACGAGAAGGTGGTGCCGATGCCCATGACCGCCGAGTCCAGATCGGCGTCGTCGAAGACCAGGGCCGCGCCCTTGCCGCCCAGCTCCATCAGCTGGCGCTTCATGTCGCGTCCGCAGACCTCGCCGATGCGCCGCCCGACGGCCGTGGAGCCGGTGAAGCTGACCATGTCGACGTCCGGTGAGTCCACGGCCGCCTCGCCCACCTCCGCACGGGAGCCGCTCACCACATTGACCACTCCGGGTGGCGCACCCGCTTCCTCCAGCGCCTCCGCCATCCGGTACACGGACAGCGGGTCCTGCGGGGCCGGCTTCACCAGGACGGTGTTGCCCATGGCGAGGGCGGGGGCGACCTTGCCCGCCGGGTTGGCCCAGGGGTTGTTGTACGAGGTGATGCAGGTGACCACACCGACCGGGCGGCGGGCGGCGATGGCGCCGAAGATGCCCGCCTTGCCCATCGGACCCGCCTCGTTGATCTGCGGGGGCAGGCCCTGCTCGACCGGCTCCAGAGCGCCCCTGGCGTAGCGGCGGAAGCGGGACACCCCCACCGCGACCTGCATTCCGCGTGCCGTGCCGGTGGTGGCGCCGGTCTCGGCGCGGGCGAGGTCCGCGTAGGCGTCGAACTCGCGCTGGATCACGTCGGCGGCCCGGTCCAGGATCGCGGCGCGCTGCTCGGGTGGTGTACGGGACCACGAATCGAAGGCCTCCCGGGCGGCTGCCGCCGCCGCGTACACCTGCTCGCGGCTCGCTTCCGGCGCGAGGCCGACGGGGCGCTCGGTGGCCGGGTCGATCACCTCGTAGTGTCCGCCGTCCGGTTCGGTCCACTCACCCCCGATGTACAGGCGCTGGACGTCGCGTTCACGGGTCACCTGGTGCTCACCGTCCTCGTGTCACGGCCCGAACGCAGCACCTTGCCCGGGATCGCTCCGGTCACCTGGTCATCGCGGATGGTCTCGACTCCGTTGACGCGTACGGACACGATGCCGACCGCCCGTGAGTCAAGGCGCGGGCTGTCGCCCGGCAGGTCGTGGACGAGGGTCGCGGGGCCCGCGTCGATCCGCTCGGGGTCGAAGAGCACCAGGTCGGCGTGGTGGCCTTCGGTGATCCGGCCGCGCTCGCGCAGTCCGAAGAGCTGCGCGGGGTCGTCGGTGAGCATCTTCACCGCCTGCTCCAGTGGGAGGAGCTTCCGGCCGCGCAGGCAGTCGCCGATGAAGCGGGTGGTGTACGGAGCGCCGCACATCCGGTCCAGGTGCGCCCCTGCGTCCGAGCCGCCGAGCATGACGTCCTCGTGCTGCCAGGTCTCGGCGCGCAGTGCCCAGGACGCCGGGTCGTTGTCGGTCGGCATGGGCCAGAGCACGGTGCGCAGCTCGTCGTTGGCGCAGATCTCGGCCAGGCACTGGAAGGCGTCCTGCCCGCGTTCGGCGGCGATGTCGCGGACGACCCTGCCGCTGAGGCCCTCGTTCTCCGGGCAGTACGTGTCGCCGATGACGTAGCGCTCGAAGTGGGCGAGGCGGCGGAAGACCCCCGCCTCCTCGGAGGAGGCGCGGCGCAGCATCTCGGCGCGTACGTCCGGTTCCCGGAGCCTGGCGATCCGTTCGGGGACGGGCAGAGCGAGGATCTCACCCCAGCCGGGGATGAGGTTGAGGGCGCAGAAGGTGCCCAGCGACATGTTCATCGGGGTGAGTATCGGCATGGTCAGGGCGACGATCCGGCCGCCTGCCTTGCGGGCACGTTCGCTGGGCAGCAGCTGCCGCGGGACACGATCGGGTACGGCGGCGTCGATGGTGAGCACGTTCCAGTTGAGCGGGCGTCCTGCTGCGGCGCTCATCTCCACGAACAGGTCGATCTCCTCGTCGCCGAACTGGTCGAGGCAGCCCGCGACGATCGCTTCGAGCTGGGTGCCCTCGTGGTCCCCGACGGCTCGGGAGAGTGCGAGCAGTTCGACGGCGCCGGCGTGGCGGGAGGCCACGGGACGGCCGTCGCCGTCGGAGTGGGTGGACGACTGGGTGGTGGACAGGCCCCAGGCTCCCGCCTCCATCGACTCGTGGAGCAGCCGGAGCATGGCGTCGAGTCGGGCGGGGGTGGGCGTGCCGCCGATCGCATCCGGGCCCATCACATGGCGGCGCAGTGCGCAATGCCCGACCATGAAGCCGGCGTTGACGGCGATGCGGCCTTCGAGTGCGTCGAGGTACTCGCCGAAGGTGTGCCAGTTCCAGGGTGCGCCTTCTTCCAGGGCGACCAGGGACATGCCTTCGACCTTGGACATCATCCGGCGTGTGTAGTCGGCGTCTTCGGGTCGGTCGGGGTTGAGCGGTGCGAGGGTGAATCCGCAGTTCCCGCCCGCGACGGTGGTCACTCCGTGGTTCATGGAGGGGGTGGCGTACGGGTCCCAGAACAGCTGGGCGTCGTAGTGGGTGTGCGGGTCGACGAATCCGGGGGTGAGGATCAGCCCGGTCGCGTCCTCGCTCGTCCCTGACTCTTCTGCGACGGTGCCCGGTTCGGCGATGACGGCGATACGGCCGTCACGTATGCCGACGTCGGCGGGGTAGGCGGGGGCGCCGGTCCCGTCCACGACGGTGGCACTCTTGATGAGGTGGTCGAGCATGACCTGCGTCCCTTTCCGGTGCGGTGGCTTGGTCAGTGCGTGTGGCCCGGCCGGAGGGCGTCGCGGCCGGCCGCGACCGCGTTGCCCTCCGGCCGGGCCGGGTGCGGGTGGCGGTCCGGGAAGCCACCGCCCGCGGTCCTCACGGTGTTCCCCTTCAGACCGCCGCTTCTCGGAGGCGGGTGGTGCGGTGCACCGGATCGGTGTCGATCTTCGGGATGACGTGTTCGCCGATCAGCTCGATCGTCGTCATCGTGTCCTCGTACGAGACGCCGATCGGCAGGCCGAACGACAGCTGGTCCGCACCGGCCTGGTCCCAGCGCTTGCACTGGGCCAGCACCTCGTCCGGGTCGCCGCAGATCATCAGCTCCTCGGCGATGAGCAGCTCGATGATCTCGGCGCTGTAGTCAGGCAGCAGCTCGGGCCACTCGGGGATGCCCTCGGGGCGGGGGAACGTGTCGTGGTAGCGGAAGAGCAGCGACTGGAGGTAGTTGAGTCCGCCGCCGACCGCGATCTCCACGGCCTTGTCATGGGTCTCGGCACAGATCGCGGTGGAGGTCACCATGACGTTGTCGTTGACGAAGCCGCCCACCGGACGCGCGTCCTTGACGGCTGTCTTGTACGACTCGACGACCCACTCCATGTCGGAGACCTTCTGCACGCTGAAGCCCAGCACACCGAGGCCCTTGTGTGCGGCCATGGCGTATGAGGACGGCGAACCGGCCGCGTACCACATGGCGGGGTGGGACTTCCCGTACGGCTTGGGGAGCACCTTGCGCGGTGGCAGGGACCAGTGCTTGCCCTGGAAGCCGGCGTACTCGTCCTGGAGCCACATCTTGGGGAACTCGGCGATGGTCTCTTCCCAGATCTCCTTGGTGTGGTTCATGTCCGTGATGCCGGGCATGAAGCCGAGGATCTCGTGCGAACCGGCCCCCCGTCCCGAGCCGAACTCGAAGCGCCCTTCGGAAAGATGGTCGAGCATGGCCACCTTCTCGGCGACCTTGACCGGGTGGTTGACCGGGGCGAGCGGGTTGAAGATCCCGGAGCCGAGATGGATGCGCTCGGTGGCGTGCGCGAGATAGCCGAGGAACACGTCGTTGGCGGAGAGGTGCGAGTACTCCTCCAGGAAGTGGTGCTCGGAGGCCCAGGCATACTTGAAGCCGGACTTGTCGGCCTGGATGACGTACTCGGTCTCCTCCATCAGCGCCTTGTGCTCGGCGAGCGGGTCGGTCTCGGCGCGCTTGCCGAGGTATCCCTGTACGAACAGTCCGAACTCCATGGAACCCACCACCGTCTCGTGCCCAGCGACCTTCTGACGCCGTTTCTGACGATGCGTCAGATCCGAATGCACCGACTGTTCCACCGAGCCCGCGAGGCGTCAATACCTGATGAGTCGTCAGACGCAGGCGCTGTCAGAACAGACTCACCCCGGCCAGCCAGCCCCCGTCGATGACGAACGGCTGCCCCGTGATGTACGCGGAGTCCTCGCTGCTCAGGAACATCGCCAGCCGGGCCACCTCGGCGGCCTGCCCGACCCGCCCCAGCGGCACCAGCTTCCGGTACACCGTGTCGAGCGCCTCCACGTCCGCGCCCCCGGGATTGCTCATCGGTGTGTCCACCGCTCCCGGGCACACCGCGTTGACCCGTATCCGCTTCGGCGCCAGCTCCAGCGCCGCGACCCGGGTCAGGCCGAGGACGGCGTGCTTGGTCGCCGCGTACGCCCCGACGCAGCGCATACCGGTGAGCGCGGTGTACGAGGCGGTGTTGACGATCGTGCCACCGCCGGCCGCCTCGATCTCGGGGGCGACCGCCTTGATGCCGAGGAACGTACCGATCTGGTTGACCTGGATGATCTGCTGGAATTCATCCAGCGGGGTGCTCACCAGCTCGTTGAAGCGCAGGATGCCCGCGTTGTTCACCAGCCCGTCGATCCGCCCGAAGGCGTCCTTCGCGGCATCGACGGCAGCGGCCCAGTCCTCCTCCCGGCCGACGTCCAGGCGCACATAGCGCGCCGCGGCCTCGCCCAGTTCCTTGGCCAGGGCCTCCCCCTGGTCGTCCAGGACGTCGGCGAGGACCACCCTGGCTCCCTCGGCGGCGAACAGCCGGGCTTCCTGCTCGCCCTGGCCGCGCGCGGCACCGGTGATGACGACGACGCGCCCATCCAACTTGCCCATTGTGCACTCCTGTTCATCTATTCATCGAGGTGAGGAGCCACTTCGGCAGCGAACGCAGCCATCTGGTCGATGAGTTCCGCACGGCTCCGACTGCGGAACCGGACCTGGATCTGGTCCACCCCCATCGCCCCGTACGCGCGCAGCGACTCGGCGACGGCCTCCGGCTTCCCGGTGACCACCCGGCGACCGACGTTCCAGGCGGCGTCCCCCACGTACAGCGGCTCGGTGATCGCACCGACGACAAGGGGCCGGACGATCCCGGCCTCCTCACGCAGCGCCCTGAGCTTCGCGATCCGGGCGGGCAGCCGGTCTCGCGGATCGCCCTGCGGCAGCCAGCCGTCCCCCTTGAGCGCCGCCCTGCGCACGGCGGCCGGGGACGAACCCCCGACCCAGAGCGGTACCTCCCGCTGAGCGGGGCGCGGCAACTGCCCGAGTCCGCCGAAGGCGAAGTGCTCGCCGCTGAAGTCGGGGAACTCGTCGGGCCCCAGGGCGGCTCTGAGCGCGTCGATGGTCTCGTCGAGTACGGCTCCACGCCGCTCGAAGTCCACGCCGAGGACCTCGAACTCCTCCCGCACATGCCCGGCGCCGACACCGAGGATCAGCCGCCCGGCCGAGAGATGGTCGAGCGTCGCGTACTGCTTGGCGGTCAGCAGCGGATGCCTCAGTCCCACGACGGCGACATGGCTGAGCAGCCGCACCCTCTCGGTGGCGGCGGCGAGATACGAGAGGGTGGCGACCGGGTCGTACCAGACGGTGGACATGGCCCCGGCGAGCCTGCGCGGGATGGCGACGTGGTCGCAGCTCGCGACGTAGTCGAAGCCCGCGCGGTCCGCGGCGCGGGCGATGGCGAGGAGGTCGGCGGGGCCCGCGGAGACCTCCCAGGACTCGGCGTAGATGGTGCTCTGCGACTGGACTGGGAGCTGCATCCCGTAGACCACCATGTCGGTCTCCTTCGCCGCACACGGATGACGGAGCCCGCTATCTGACGATCCGTCATATCAGTTGGGCCACCATGGTCTTGGCTGGACCGGCGTCGGGCAAGGGGCTGTGCACGGTCGTCCGGGACTTCGGGTCGCGGCGATGCGCCGCCGCCCGTGGAGCCGTGCCGGCGCCGCCTTCCCTGGGCGTGCGGTGCGCCCGCCCGCCTGACAGCCGGAGGCGTCGCGGGGCGGCTCGGTTCAGCCACGCCACTCGCACCTCGATACCGTGCACCGTGTGACCGACTCATACGGGGAACCAGACGACACCGCGGTGGCCATCGCCGCCGCCCGCGCCGGTGCCGATGTCGTACGAGGCATGTACGGGCAGCGGCTCGGCCGGATCGACAAAGGAGGAGGGGACTTCGCCACCGCCGCCGATGTGGAGGCGGAGAAGGCGATCACCTCCGTCGTCCGTGCCGCCCGGCCGGAGGACGCGCTTCTCGGCGAGGAGGGCGGACAACAGGGGACGCACGGGGCGGTGCGGCAGTGGCTGGTCGATCCGCTGTGTGGCACCCTGAACTACGCCGTGGGCAGCATGCTGGTGGCCGTCAACGTGGCGCTTCGTGAGAGGGCCGGGGCGGTCACGGCGGCGGCGGTGGCGGACCCGTTCGGCGGCGAGGTGTTCCACACCGATGGTGAGACCGCGTGGGTGCGCGGTACCGAAGGCGACGACACGCGGCTCGCGCCCACCGCCATGACCCGGCTGGTGGATGTGAACCTGGATCCGCCGTTCCCGAACGCACCCGCGTTCCGGGCCGTGGACATGCTGGCCGATCCCGGGTTCGTCGAGTCGTTCCGACCGCGGGTCATCTCGACCACGCTTGCGCTGGCCTGGGTGGCGGCCGGTAGGCGCGCCGCCTACGTGACCGATGGCGGCGACCTGTCCGCAAGCGTGCACTTCGCCGCCGGTATCGCGCTGTGCCGGGCCGCCGGGTGCGTGGTCACGGGGATCGACGGCACCCCGGTCGGGTCCGCCGGCCGCGGGCTCGTGGTGGCCGCGGACGCCGAGACGCACGGGCGGCTGATGTCGACGATCCGCACGGTCTGAGGGCCTTCGCCGCACAGGCCGGACACCCGAGGGCTGTCGGCCGCATCTGCGCACGGAAACCCCGAAGGCTCCGAGCACAGAAGCTCGGGTGCCGGACGCGCACCACGGGTTCGAGACGATCGACCACACCCCCGCGGCACTTGAGGCCGTGCGGCGCGCGGTACGGTCCGTGCTCAGGTGGCTGCGGGAGTGAGCGGCATCGGCTGCCTCCCGTCATGCGCCACGTGGGGTCGTCGGGCGGTCGGGCCGGACCAGGCCGCCCTTCGGACCTGGCGGGTCTCCGGTCAGCCCAGCAGGGCATAGACCGTCGACGCGCGGGCAGCCGGTTCCTCCTCGCCCTCGGCGGTCATCGTGATGTCCACGAAGGCCATCCGCTTGCCCAGCTTGGAGATACGGGCCTCGACCAGCACGTCCGCACCCGTCACGGCCCGCTGGAAGGTGGTCGACTGCTGGACCGTCGTCATCGGCACGAAGGCACCACGCGCCGACGACACGGCGATCACGGTCGCCGTGTCGGCCGCTGCCATCAGGGCCTGACCGCTGAGTGCGCCGCCCTCCCGGGCGAGCCGGTCGGACCAGGGCAGGCGCAGGACTGCGTGGCGCTCACCCGTCTCGGCCACCGTGAGACCGAGGTCGAGCACCCAGGGGGCGAAGTTGTCGGACAGAACCTTGTCCGCTGCAACGAGCGAGAGCGTCATGGGTCGATGGTGCCGGGTCCAGGCGTCGATGGGTACGGGGCACCAGCGTGTCACGGCACCGGTTGGTACGGCTCCGGGCCCACGGCGCCACGGCTACCGGGCTCCCGGCTCCGGACCCCCGGTGCGGACGCCAGACTTGGGGTGAGCCGGACACGGACACCGGACCGAGTGCGCCCAGGGCCACGGACACAGCTGGGGAGGGCTGCCATGACCGCACCGAAATCCGATCACCGCCGGGGAGCCGGCATCGGCGACGGCCTGATGACGGCCTGCGAGATCGCCGCCGCCGTGCACACGGGCGAGCTCTCGGCACGCGAAACGGCAGCGGCGGCGCTGGAGCGGATCGCCGGAAGCTGCGACACCGGCGGCACGGGGGGAGGCGGCGATGGTGGCAGCGGCCGTGGCCCTGGTGGCGGACGCGGTGACACGGTAAGGGCGTTCACCGAGTGGTGGCCCGACGTGGCCACCGCCCAAGCGGCCGAGGTGGACCGGCGTGTCCGGGCGGGCGAGCGGCCACCGCTGGCCGGGGTACCGCTCGCGGTCAAAGCCACCGAGGGGCTTTCCTCGTACCAGACCCGGCGCCTGGTAGCCGCAGGCTGTGTCACCGTGGGCGCGACCTCCACCCCGGGTCCGGGCACCCGATGGCAGACCTGGGGGGCCACCGACCGGGGGCCCACCCTCAATCCGCACGACAGGCGCTGGAGCCCCGGTGGCTCGTCAGCCGGTTCAGCAGCCGCCGTGGCCACCGGAATGGTGCCGCTGGCCACCGGCAGCGACGGGGCCGGGTCGGTGCGTATACCGGCCGCGTGGTGTTCCGTGATCGGGCTCAAGCCCACCAACGGCGCGGTCCCCGCCCGCGACCGGGCAGGACTGAACATCGCCGGACCGCTCGCCCGGACGGCTTCCGACGCCGCCGCCTACCTGGACGCTCTCACCGGCGGCGCTCTGCGGGGGCGCCTCGCGCCCCCCGAACACCCCTTGCGCACCGCGTGGTCGGAGACGCTCGGCTTCGCCGACACCGCCGCCCCGATCGCCGCCACCGCCTTCGGGACCTTGCAGTCCCTGGCCGTCGCCGGGCCGGTGGAACTCCGTCATCCGCCGATCCGGCTGCCCGATCCCGCACCCTGTTGGGAGGCGCTCCGGGGCCGCTCACCGGTCGATCCGGATGACGTCGTACGTCGGCGTGCGAGCCTCGTGCGGCGACTGGACGCGCTCTTCGCGGAAGTGGACCTGATCGCGACTCCTACCACGCCGAACCCACCGCACGGGCACAGCGGACCGGGCACCACGATGAGTGTGGCTCTGACCGGAAAACTCGGGGGTTCGACGGGCATGGCGATGTGGCCCCTGGGGCTGTGCCGACGGGGTTGAGGGGCGGTGCGGTGGTGTGTCAGGCGCCTGCCGGGGTGAGGGTGACGTCGTGGCCGAGGGCGGTGAGCTGGCGGACGAGGTCGCGGGTCTTGCGGGCGGGATCGAGGTTCTTGGTGTGCCAGTCGGGGCCGAGGTCGCGGTAGCGGGCGGTGGGGTCGTTCAGGAGGTGCCAGACCGTGACCAGGATGGAGCGGGCGACGGCGACCAGTGCTTTGAGGTGGCCTCGGCGTTTGACGATGCGGCGGTAGCGGGCGCCGAGGAAGGTGTCGGTGCGGGCGGCGGAGATGGCGGCTTCGCCGAGTGCTCCGCGCAGCCAGGGGTTGCCTTTGCCGGCGGGTCCGGAGGTGTTCTTCGGGCCGGACTGGAAGGTGCGTGGGGATAGGCGGGCCCAGGAGGCCAGGTGGTCGGCGGTGGGGAACACGCTCATGTCGGTGCCGATCTCGGCGAGGATGACCTGGGCGGTGGCCGGTCCCACCCCGGGGATCTCGTCCAGGCGCTCGACGTCGGTCAGCGGCATCAGCATGCCCTGACCGGGCCGGTCGTCGTCCCTGTCACCGTCCCTGTCGTCGTGGGTCGTGGACAGCTCGGTGAGACGGGTGGTGATGCGGGCGGTGAGCTTGTCGATCTGCATGGTGAGGTAGTCGACGGTGTCCAGCAGCATCCGCAGCATGAACGCGTGGTGTTCCTCGAACCCGCCCGCCAGTGCCTCTTGAAGGGCCTGGGGGCTGGCTTTGATGGTGCCGTGTGCCAGGTCGGCCAGGGCCCTGGGGCTGCGTTCGCCCGCGATCAGCGCCTCGAGCATCGCGCGGCCGGAGACGCCGAAGATGTCGGAGATCACCGAGGACAGCTTGATCTGCGCGTCCTCCAGGAGCTTCTCCGCGCGCTGCTTGTGCCGGGTGCGCTCGTGGGTGAGGACCGCGCGGGAACGGGTCAGGTCCCGCAGCTCCCGCACCGGCTTTGGCGGCACGAACGAGGCTCTGAGCATGCCGCGTTCGGCGAGCTTGGCCAGCCACACCGCATCGAGCCTGTCGGTCTTCGGGCGGCCAGGCACGTTCTTCACGTCACGCGCGTTGACCAGCCAGCATTCAAGCCCCCGCGCCTCCAGGAGAAAGAAGAACGGCTTCCAGTACGTCGAGGTCGCTTCCATGACCACCCGGGTGACGCCCTGGCATATCAGGTGGTCCGCGAGATCCAGGATGGCGCCGCTGGTCGCGGCCACGTGCCACACACGCTGTACTCTCCGGCCGGGCTTGTCCTCGTGCGGCACCCGGGTGCACACCATCCCGGATGCCTTGGCGATATCGATCGCCGCGACCCGCTCCACCAGCTCCGGTCCCTGCTCGCTCTCCTCGGCATCCGTCTCCGCCACGGGCGCGTGCCCCTTCCCCCTCGTTCCGTTCGTACAGGCGGCGCCCGCCCCAAGGGGCCACGGGGAAGACGAAATCTGACCGGCGTGCTCTACGGCAACAAGGCAAGGCCCCGCAGCGGCCCCTGCACCAGACTGACCTACGGGCTTGGTGTCCCAACGAGCAACCGGAGTCGGCGAGCGGGCGCCGCGATCATGTTTTCACGCCGGCAAGGCGTTCCCCGACAGGGACCAGAAGGGCTGACCTGGGCGTTCAACATCACCGGCCACCCGGCCATCAGTATCCCCGCGGGGCTGACCGCTGCCGGGGAGCCGGTCGGCCTGCAGCTGATCGCCCGGCACCACCGCGAGGCCGATCTGCTCGCCGTCGCCGCGGCGCTGGAGCGACTGCGTTCAGCCGAAGAGGTCTGAAGGCATGGGGCTCACCGCGGATCCGAGGCTCCTCTTCGAAGAGAGCGGCTCCGCGGTCCCCCGTCGACCCGGTGGGTGCACCCGGTCACGCCGCCCCGGGCCACAGCCCCTCGGGGGTGAGGCCCAGCAGTTCGATGGCGTTGCCCCGGACGATCCGCTCCACCACATCCGCCGCCAGGTGCCCCATCTGCGCCTCGCCGACCTCCCTCGACTTGGGCCAGGTCGAGTCCGAGTGCGGATAGTCGGTCTCGTACAGGACGTTGCCGACCCCGATCGCGTTCAGGTTCCGCAGCCCGAAGGCGTCGTCGAAGAAGCAGCCGTACACATGCCCTGCGAACAGCTCGGACGGTGGGCGCAGCACCTTGTCGGCGACGCCGCCCCAGCCGCGGTTCTCCTCCCAGACCACGTCGGCGCGTTCCAGGATGTAGGGGATCCAGCCGATCTGGCCCTCCGCATACATGATCTTCAGTGTGGGAAAGCGCTCGAACTTTCCGCTCATCAGCCAGTCGACCATCGAGAAGCAGCAGTTGGCGAACGTGATGGTGGAGCCGACGGCCGGCGGGGCGTCCGCCGACGTGGACGGCATCCTGGACGAGGAGCCGATGTGCATGGCGATGACCGTGCCGGTCTCGTCGCAGGCGGCGAGGAACGGATCCCAGTCGTCGGTGTGGATGGACGGCAGACCGAGGTGCGGAGGGATCTCCGAGAACGCCACCGCCCGCACCCCGCGTGCCGCGTTGCGGCGAACCTCAGCCGCGGCGAGTTCGGCGTCCCAGAGCGGGATGAGGGTGAGGGGGATCAGCCGTCCGCAGGCGTCCGGCCCGCACCACTCCTCCACCATCCAGTCGTTGTACGCCCGCACCGAGAGCAGCCCCAGCGCACGGTCCTTGGCCTCGGTGAAGGTCTGGCCGCAGAAGCGCGGGAAGGTGGGGAAGCAGAGCGCGGACTGGACGTGGTTGACGTCCATGTCGGCCAGCCGGTCGGGTACGGAGAACGAACCCGGCCGCATCTGGTCGTAGGTGATGACCTCCAGCCTGATCTCGTCCCTGTCGTAGCCGACGGCGGTGTCCAGGCGGGTGAGCGGGCGGTGGAGATCCTCGTACACCCACCAGTCGCCGATCGGCCCGTCGTCTCCCGGAGCGCCCATGACCGGTGCGAACCTGCCGCCGAGGAAGGTCATTTCCTTCAGGGGGGCCCGGACGATGCGCGGGCCGGACTCCCGGTACTTCGACGGCAGCCGGTCCCGCCAGACGTGCGGGGGCTCCACCGTGTGGTCGTCCACCGAGATGATCTTCGGGAAGTTCTCCATGCACTTCACGGTAGCGCCAATCTGACGATGCGTCAGCTGCCCTGTGGAGGGCTGTTCACCGCCGTGCAAGCTGCGGGGTTTCCCATCGTCACCGTTCCCCCACAGAACCGTGCGGCGAGCGACCTGCTGCTGACGAGGCGGCTCGCACAAGGCAGACTGTCGGGGGCGACACCGGCGGGACCGGCGGCATGAGCGGACATGAAGCGGTACGAGCAGGGAGTAGCTATGGACCGAGGGGACGGGTCCTCCGAGCGGCACACGGATGTACCGGAGCAGAGCGCTCCGGAACGCGGTGTTCCAGTGGCTTCGGGCGGTGAGAGCGACGCCGGTAGCGGCTCCGGCGGCAGCGGCCTGCGTTTCAGCGTGCTCGGACCCGTACGCGCCTGGGGCGAAGACCGCGTCCTCCCCTCGGGGTCCCCGCAGCAGCGTGCCCTGCTCGCGGCACTGCTGATGCGCGAGGGACGCACCGCCACGGCGGCCGAGCTGATCGACGCGCTCTGGGGTGAGGACCCGCCCTCGCAGGCACTCGCGGCCGTGCGCACCTATGCGTCGCGACTGCGCAAGGTGCTCGGCCCCGGTGCGCTGGTCAGCGAGTCCGGCGGCTACGCCATCCGCACCCCGCCCGACGCGCTCGACCTCCGTGTCGCCCAGGAGCTGGTCTCCGCGGCCGAGAGGGCTCGGGAGAAGGGGGACCGCGCCCAGGCCCGGGCGCTGACAGGCGAGGCGCTTGGCATGTGGGACGGCGAGGCGCTCGCCTCCGTGCCCGGCCCCTACGCCGAGTCGCAGCGGGTGCGCCTGGAAGAGTGGCGGCTCCAACTGCTCGAATCACGCCTTGAGATGGACCTTGAAGTCGGGCACCACGCGGAGGCCGTGTCCGAGCTGACCGCCCTGACCGCCGCCCACCCACTGCGCGAGCGGCTGCGTGAACTCCTGATGCTGGCGCTGTACCGCAGCGGTCGGCAGGCAGAGGCACTGGCCGTGTACGCGGACACCCGGCGGCTGCTCGCCGATGAGCTGGGAGTGGACCCGCGACCCGAACTGTCCCGGCTCCAGCAGCGGATCCTCCAGGCGGACGAGGAGCTGGCCGGGCCTGCCGAGGAGGCGAGGCCAAGCACGTCAGGGCGCCGAAAGCCGGCGCAACTGCCCGCGACCGTTCCCGACTTCACCGGCCGCGCCTCACTCGTACGGGAACTCGGCGAACAACTCGCCGCTTCCGAGGGATCGGTGATGGCGGTCTCCGCGCTCGCCGGAATCGGCGGGGTCGGCAAGACCACTCTCGCCGTGCATGTGGCGCACGACGCGCGTCCCCAGTTCCCGGACGGGCAGCTCTACGTGGACCTCCAGGGCGCCGGACACCGGCCCGCCGAGCCGGAGACGGTACTCGGGGCGTTCCTGAGGGCACTCGGCACGCCCGACACGGACATCCCCGACTCACTGGACGAGCGCGCCGCCCTCTACCGCTCCGCACTCGACGGTCGCCGGGTGCTCGTCCTGCTGGACAACGCCCGGGACGCCGCCCAGGTCCGGCCGCTGCTGCCGGGCACACCGGGTTGCGCGGCTCTGCTCACCAGCCGGATCCGCATGGTGGACCTGGCGGGCGCACATCTGGTGGACCTGGATGTGATGTCCCCGGAGGAGGCGATCCAGCTCTTCACCCGGATCGTGGGTGAAGAGCGGGTCCGCGCCGAGCGTGAGGCGACCCTGGACGTGGTCGCCGCCTGCGGCTTCCTGCCGCTGGCGATCCGTATCGCCGCCTCCCGCCTCGCCGCGCGCCGCACCTGGACGGTCTCCGTGCTCGCGGCCAAGCTCGCCGACGAGCGTCGTCGGCTGGACGAACTGCAGGCGGGTGACCTCGCGGTCAAGGCGACGTTCGAACTCGGCTACGGCCAGCTTGAACCGGCCCAGGCGCGCGCCTTCCGGCTGCTGGGGCTCGCTGACGGTCCGGACATCTCGCTGGCGGCCGCCGCGGCCGTACTGGACCTCCCGTCGCACGACGCGGAGGACCTGCTGGAGGCGCTGGTCGACACCTCGCTGCTGGAGTCAGCGGCGCCGGGGCGCTATCGCTTCCACGACCTGGTGCGGCTCTACGCGCGCTCATGCGCGGAGCGGGACGAGGAGCCGGCGGAGGAGCGCGAGACGGCGCTGTCGCGGTTGCTGGACTTCTACCTGGCGACGGCGGCGAGGGTGTTCGCGATCGAGCGGCCGGGTGACCGGCTTGTGGCCCACCTGGAACCCACAGCGTATGCGGGACTCTCCTTCGCCGACCGCCAGGAGGCTCTGGACTGGCTGTACGCCGAGGCCAATTGCCTGCTGGCATGTGCACGCCAATCCTTGGGTGGTGAACGGCTCCGACGGGCGGTGGATCTACTCTGGGCGGCGAAGGACTTGGGCGAATCCGGCGCCAACTCAAAGCAGTACGCGGCAGCGGCGCTCGCCGCGCGCGATGCCGCCCAGTCGGACGATGACGCACGTGCTGAGGGACGCGCCCGCACGGCCCTCACCAATGTCCATCTGGTGGCCGGGCGTTACACCGAGGCCGAAGACGAGGCACGCGCCGCGCGGCGCTTGGCGGTCGCAACGGGTGACGCGGCACCGGTGTACTGGGCGGACAACGACCGCGGCATCATCGCGCTTGTCGAGGGACGGCTGGAGGAGGCAGAGCAGCACCTGCTCGAAGCGCTTGAGGGCTCCCGCACCGACGGCAATCTGCCCGGTGAGGCCAGTGCACTGTGCAATCTCTCGCGGGTGTACGTGCTCATCGGACGCGAACCGGAGAACGCCATACGGCTCGCCAGGAAGGGCGTCGCGATATACGACCGGATGGGCCTGCCCCTGAGGCTGGCCAACGGCCACTACGCACTGGGGATCGCGCTCTCTCACGCCGGCCGGCAGTCCGAGGCCCTGAAGGAGTTCGATGAAGCCCTGGGCATCTTCGGCAAGAACCGCCAGCGCCTCTGGGAAGGAGCCACCCACTTCCGCATTGCTGAGGCTCATCTCGCTGCGAACAGACCGACTCAGGCAGCACAGCACGCCGAGCAGGCACTGGCACTCGGCTGCATCGGCGGAGACCGTACGCGGGGAAACACCCTGACGGTGCTTGGAAAGGCCCTGGAGTGTCTACGCCAAGGCGACCGGGCCCGGGCGTGCTGGCGCGAGGCGGTCGACATCTACCGGAAGCTCGGCTCCACCGAAGCGGATGACGTTCAGCTGCTGATCACCGCCGTTGCAGCCGCCTGACCTGATGCCCTGCGCGTTCAGCGTTCGTTTATGCGCATCCGGCATTCTCGTGTGCATCGGTCCTTACAACGGGGGCGTGGGGACCGACTTGGCTCATCGTTAAGGTGAGCGGTTCCGAAGGTCCGTTCGGCGATTCTCGGGGGAGTTGCCGAACGGACTCAACCGAACTACGGCAACTCGAGGGGGAGCTGACGACGATGAGCGGCACGAAGAAGAACGAGGACATCACGACCATGGGTGACAACCACGCACCCGTCCCGCCCAAGGACGCCCCGCTCACCACCATGAGCGACAACCACGCACCCGTCCCGCCCAAGGACGCCCTGCTCACCACCATGGGCGACAACCACGCACCCGCCCCGCCCAAGAATTAACCACAAGCCGAACACGACGGGGTACGGCCGCGGCGGCGCGGAGGGGGAGCCGTCGCAGCCGCGCAACGCCAGGGCCGCGACGGAGGGGGACCCGTCGCGGCCCTGGCATGCGTACCGCCGTGTGCTCCGTGCCGCCTCGTGCTCGCGCACTCCTCATGCCCCGCGCGGGCTTCGCGTGCGCGGGGCGGCGCCCCTCACACGAGCCGGGCCCAAGCCCGGCGAGCGGAAGTCAACGACGTCTCCTCAGCTCTCCCTTCAGCACCTTCCCGCCCGCGTTCCGCGGGAGCTCCGCCACGAACTCCACCGACCTCGGAACCTTGTAGTTCGCCATCTCCCGCCGCGACCACGCGATCACGTCGTCAGCCGTCAGCGTCGCGCCCGCCCTGCGCACCACATACGCCCTGCCGACCTCGCCCAGCCGACCGTCCGGAACACCGATCACCGCCACGTCAGCGATATCGGGGTGCAGTCCGAGGAGTTGCTCGATCTCGGCCGGATAGGCGTTGAAGCCGCCGACGATGAACATGTCCTTGATCCGGTCGGTGATCCGCAGGTTGCCGCGCTCGTCCAGGACGCCCACGTCTCCGGTGTGCAGCCACCCGTCCTCGTCGATCGCCGCCGCGGTGCCCTCCGGGTCCTCGAAGTAGCCGCTCATCACGTTGTGGCCGCGTACCAGGATCTCGCCCGGCTCACCGAGCGCTCCGGACATCACGCGGACCTCCGTGTCCGGGATGGCACGGCCTGAGGTGGTGGCGATGGTCTCGGAGGGGTCGCCGCGGCGGCACATCGTGACGATGCCGGATGCCTCGGAGAGGCCGTACGCCGTCAGCACGGTGGCGATGCGCAGCTCGCCGCGCAGCCGCTCCACCAACTGGAGCGGCACCACCGCAGCGCCCGTCACGACCAGCCTCAACGCCGACAGGTCGTGGGCGTCGCGCGCCGGGTGGTCCAGCAGCGACTGGTGCAGGGTGGGCGGGCCAGGGAGTACGGAGATGCGTTCGGCGGCGATGTTCGCGAGCACCGTGTCCACGTTGAACACCGGCTGCGGCACCATCGTCGCGCCGCGCATCAGACAGGCGATGATCCCGGCCTTGTAGCCGAAGGTGTGGAAGAAGGGGTTCACGATCAGGTAGCGGTCCCCCTCGCGCAACCCGGCGAGCTCGCACCACGTGTCGTAGCAGCGCAGGGTCTGGGCATGGGTGATCACCGCACCCTTGGGGCGGCCCGTCGTGCCCGAGGTGAAGACGATGTCCGAAGGCGACGATGGGACCACGGCGTCGGCCCTGGCCCGTACCTCCGCCGGCGACACCGTGTCCCCGGCCGCCAGGAAGTCCTTCCAGGTGCGGTAGTCCTCGGGGGCGCTGTCCGCGAACACCACCACCTGCTCCAGGTGCGGCAGCGGGACATCCGCGCGGCGCAGGGACGCCACGTACGAAGTGCCGAGGAACGTGCCCGTGATGAAAAGCAGTTTCACGCGAGTTCGTTCCAGGATGTACGCGGCCTCGGTGCCCTTGGAGCGGGTGTTGAGCGGCACCAGCACCGCGCCCGCCGACACCGCGCCGAGCGCGCTGACGATCCAGTCGAGTGTGTTGGGCGCCCATATCGCCACCCGGTCGCCCGGCTCCACGCCGGCCGCGACGCAGCCCGCGGCGGCCCGCTCGACCCGTTCGCCCAGCTCGCCGTACGAGAGCCGGGTCCGCCCGTCGGCAACGGCTTCCCGCTCCCCGTAGCGCTCGGCGGCGTCGCGCACCAGCCTCGGGATGGACATCCACTCCAGGTCGCCGCGCATCGCCGCTCCTCTCCGTGGCCCAGTACCTGACTATCCGTCAGATTAGCTGTACCCTCGCCCGCATGGCGACCCTCAAGGACGCGACAGCGATAGCCGGAATAGGTCAGACCCCCTTCGCGAAACACCTCCCCGAATCCGAGAAGACGCTCGCCTGCCGCGCCATCATCGCGGCGCTGGACGACGCGGGCATCGCACCCGGCGAGGTCGACGCATTCGCCTCGTACACGATGGAGGAGACCGACGAGGTCGAGATCGCCAAGGCGATCGGGGCCGGGGACGTCACCTTCTTCAGCAAGGTGGGCTACGGCGGCGGCGGCTCCTGCGCGACCGTCGGCCACCTCGCCGCCGCCATCGCCACCGGGCAGGCGAGCGTCGGGGTCGCCTGGCGGTCACGCAAGCGGGGCTCGGGGCCGCGCCCCTGGAAGAACACCGCCGCGCAGTTGCCGACCCCCGGGCAGTGGACTCGCCCCTTCGGCCTGCTGCGGCCGGCCGACGAGATCGGGATGCTCGCCAGGCGCTACATGCACGAGTACGGAGCCACTCGCGACCACCTCTTCAACGTGGCCCTCGCCTGCCGCAACCGCGCCAACCAGAACCCCGCCGCGATCATGCACGAGCGTCCGCTGACCCGCGAGATGTACATGACGGCGCGCTGGATCAGCGAACCGCTCTGCCTCTTCGACAACTGCCTTGAGACGGACGGCGCCCTGGCCTGCGTCGTGGTGTCCGCCGAACGTGCCCGCGACTGCCGCAGCAGGCCCGTCTACGTCCACTCCGCCGCCCAGGGCCTGCCCGCCCAGCACCACGGCATGGTCAACTACTGGAACGACGACCCGCTCACCGGCCCCGCCTGGACCGCTGCCCGCCAGTTGTGGAAGACCGCCGACTTCGGGCCGCAGGACATCGACGTCGCCCAGATCTACGACGCGTTCACCCCGCTGATCCCGCTGTCCCTGGAGGGCTACGGCTTCTGCGGGCGCGGCGAAGGCGCCGCGTACACGGAGGGCGGGGCCCTGGAGACAGGCGGGCGGCTGCCGATGAACACCGGCGGCGGCGGTCTCAGCGAGGCGTACGTGCACGGCTTCAACCTCGTCAACGAAGGCGTGAAGCAGCTGCGCGGCACCTCCACCGCCCAGGTACCGGACGCCGCGACCTGTCTGGTGACGGCGGGCGAAGGCGTTCCGACCTCGGCACTGCTGCTGCGGAACTGACCAGGGAAGTGGGAACGATGACAGACCACGACGGTCACTACCTCGCACCCGTAGCCGACGAGGACGGCGCACCCTTCTGGGAGTACGCGGCGCTCGGCGAACTGCGCGTCCAGGGCTGCGCCTCCTGCGGCCGGCTGCGCTTCCCGCCGCGCCCCTGCTGCCCGCACTGCCAGTCGTTCGAGAGCCACTGGCAGCCGATGGACGGACGCGGGCGGATCTGGTCCTATGTGCTCCCCCACCCGCCTCTGCTGTCCCCCTACGCCGAACAGGCCCCTTACAACGCCGTCATCGTGGAGCTGGCCGACGCGCCACACATCCGGCTGGTCGGCAATGTGGTGGCCGACGCGGACGCCGACCTCGACTCCGTCGACCCCGCGCGGCTGCGCATCGGGGCACCGGTGCGGGTGGCGTTCACCAAGCTCGCGGACGGGACGACCGTGCCGCGCTGGCTGCTGGAGCGATCATGAGCGGTACCGGCGGCCACGGCATCCGCGTCGAAACCGACAAGGACACCGGAGTCGCCGTCGTCACCCTCGACCGGCCCGCGAGACACAATGCCATCGACCTCGCGATGGCGGCCGGACTCGCCCGCGTGTGGCGGGGGTTCCGCTACGACGACACCGTGCGGGCGGCGGTGGTGACGGGCGCCGGAACACGAGCGTTCTGCACCGGGATCGACCGGGACGCCGAGGTGCCGCAGCCCTCGTCCCCGTACTCGATCGACGATCCACTGCTCAGCATCGGCCCCAAGGCCAACGACCTGTGGATACCGGTGATCGCGGCAGTGCGCGGGCTGGCCTGCGGCGGGGCCTTCTATCTGCTGGGCGAGGCGGAGTTCGTGATCGCGGCGGATGACGCACAGTTCTTCGACCCGCACACCGGCTACGGGATGGTGAGCGCCTACGAGTCGGTCCACATGGCGTTGCGCATGCCGTTGGGCGAAGCCGCCCGAATGGCACTGATGGGTACGGCCGAGCGTGTCTCGGCGCGCCGGGCGTATGAGACGGGACTGGTGAGCGAGGTGGTGGCGCCCGGAGACGAGCTGCCCGCCGCCGTACGCTGCGCCGCCGTGATCGCCTCGTACCCGACGGAGGCGGTGCAGGGGACGGTACGGGCGGTGTGGGCGGCGAACGAGGCGGTACGGAACCAGGCATTCGCCCATGCCCAGCAGCTGATCGCCCTCGGGAATCTGCCCGCCGACCGGCAGGCGGAGCTGTTCGCGAACAGGCGGAGTGCGGGGGCGGTCGCCGGTGGGGGGCCGGGTGGCGGTGCGACCGCGGATGGTGGTGCGAGCGAGGCAGGGGGCGGGCCCGGATACCGGTTGCGGTGAGTCCCGCCCCGCCTGGTTCAGCGAGAAATCGCCGTGCTGGCGGCGTACGAGATGTTGCACTCCCTGAGCTCGGTCGCCCTGGCCGGGCCGCTGTGGTCGACGGTGACGGTGTCATGGCCCCGAATTGACGAGCGCACGTCACCATAGTGACGGTGTGGACGACCGCCGCCACGCGGCCGGAACCTCAGCGCGCCGCCCCCGCCGCACCGGACCCCGGTGCCGGTCCCGTGCCGGTCGCCGTGCCCTTCACGGCGTCCAGCGCGTACACACAGCGGTCCTTGGAGCACGCGTACACCACGCCGCTCCGCACCACCGGCGACCCCGTGATCTCGCCACCGGTGGCCAGCTTCCAGCGCAGCTGCCCGCCGCTCGCGTCCAGGGTGTAGAGCACATGGTCGGCGGCGCCGAAGTGCACCCTCCCGTCCGCGACCACCGGTGCGCCGATGACCTCCCCGGCCGCCGCGAAACGCCACTTCGGGGTGCCGGTGACCGCGTCCAGTGTGTACAGAGCGCTGCCACTGCCCACATGCACGTTTCCATCGGCGACCAGCACGGGGTCGATCGAGGTACGGGACTCGGTGGCGATCCGCCAGCGGTCCTTTCCGGTCGCCGCGTCGATCGCGTACACCGTGCCGAGGTAGTCGGCGAGATACACCCCGCCCCCGGTCACCGCCGGACCGGGCACGAAGGCGGGCGGCGACAGGAATACGGCGGGCGCCTCGAAGTGCCAGCGGACGAGACCGCTCGCCGTCTCCACGCACAGCACCCGCGTACCGGCCGCGACATATGTGCAGCCGTCCTCCCCCTGGTGCACCCTGACCGGCACGCCGCCGCAGGAGGCCGCGTCGCCGACCGGATACGACCAGCGTTCCGTACCGCTGCGGGTGTCCAGCGCCTGGAGGCGGGCATCGCGCCAGACGTAGACGGTGTCGCCGGCGAGGGCGGGACCGGACTCCGGAGTCTCGAAGTCGGTCTGCGCTCCGGTGACTTCCCAGAGCTTCTCGCCGGTTGCCGCCTCCCATGCCTGCACACCACCGCCGCGGGTGCCGGTGACGACCGTGCGGCGGGCGGCCTTGAGCGAGTACACCCAGGCGTCCGCCGACAACCGCCACAGCTCGTGGCCGTCCGCGGCGTCGAGCGCGTAGAGCGTCGGTCCGTCGGACGCGTGGATCCGACCGCTGTCGAGCGCCATCGACCAGGCCACGTCACGCGTCTTGAACTGGCGCCGACCGCTGGCCACGTCCAAGGCGTGCACCTCGAAGGACGTGACGTAGAGCAGATCGCCGTCGACGACGGGGGTGCCCCAGACGTCGTTCGACATCCGGAACCGCCAGGGGCGCCAGCGGGCCGGTTCACCCGAAGCAGGCGGAACGGTGGCCGCGGCTGTGACTGCGGGGGCCGCGGCAGGCTGCTGGGCGGCCTCACCGACGGTGCCGCCGCCAGGGGCGCGGAGCCACCCTGTGGCCGGGCCGGTGTGCGCGGCGAACGCGGTGCGGGTGTCGGCGACGCGAGGACCCGGGCCGATCGGGACCCTTGCCCCGGCGAGGCGCACCGGGCTGCTCTCGGGCGCCTGCCGCGGGTGCGAGGCCGGACCGGCGACGGGGTGGGCCGGTACGGGGCGGGCGTGCCCTGGTCCCGGGCGGCCGGGTCCCGGGCGGGCCTGGCCGGTGCGGGGGTCGGCACCGCCACGCCGGGTGGCGTCCCAGTCGGTGCCCCCGCCCACGTCCGGAGCGCGGTCCGGCCTGGGGGGTGCGAGATGCGGCTCGGGGCGCCAGCCCCCGTTCGCGCCCCCTCCCGCTCCCGCCGCGAGCGGGGCGCCCTGGTTCCGCTGCGGCTGGTTCGCCGACTGCCCCTGGTTGGCCGCGTGCCCCTGGTTGGCCGCGTGCGCCTGATTGGCCGCCTGTGTCGTACGCCCGCCGCCCCTGCGCTGCTCGATCAGCCCGACGGCCCTGGCGGGCAGCCACGCCGAGGCCGTTCCGCTGTCGTCGTCACCGCCCGACGAGAAGAGATGCGGCGCGAGCTGCGTCTGGAGGTCTTCGGGGCTCGGCCGTCTGCCCGCGTCCATCCCCATGCACGACTCGATCAGGGGACGCAGCTCATCCGGCAGTCCCGTCAGATCGGGGCCCTCGCGCAACAGCATGAACACGGTCTCGACCGGGTTGGCGCCGCGGAAGGGCGCGTGTCCGGTGGCGGCGAACACCAGTGTCGAACCGAGCGAGAACACATCGCTGGCACCGGTCACACTGCGTGAGTCACGCGCTTGCTCGGGCGACATGTAGGCGGGGGTGCCGACGGCGACGTTCGTCATGGTCAGCCGGGTGTTGGAGACGCCCGACGCGATACCGAAGTCGATCACCCTGGGGCCGTCCTCCACCACCAGGACGTTCGACGGCTTCAGATCGCGGTGCACGAGCCCGGCTCCGTGGATCGACTGGAGGGCCTCGGCGATGCCTGCCGCCAGCCAGCGCACCGCCTGGGCCGGGAGCGGCCCGCACTCACTCACTATCTCCTCGAGCGAGGGTGCGGGGACATAGGCGGTGGCGAGCCACGGCACGGCCGCCCGCGGGTCGGCGTCCACCACGGCCGCGGTGTAGAAGCCGGACACCGCTCGCGCCGCCTCCACCTCGCGGGTGAAGCGGACGCGGAACAGTTGGTCCTCGGCGAGTTCCGTACGCACCGTCTTGATCGCCACACGCCGGCCGGACGCCGAGCGCGCCAGATAGACCAGCCCCATGCCGCCGGCCCCGAGCCGTCCCAGCACCTCGAAGGGGCCGATTCGCCTCGGGTCGTGCTGCGTCAGCTGCTCCACTTCGCTGCCACCTCCCCGTACGGGCCATTCAGATACGGCCCCGTCGCCCCCTGATTGTTCCCCCCGAACGGCACGGTTGCGAACCCGGGGGCGTTCCGGGGTGTCTCAGGCTATTTTGGCGCCTTTCCCGGTCGGGTTCGCGACGCCTGGGGAGTCTGTGATGCCTGCGTTATCCGGAGTCTTCTGAAGCCATCTGAAGCCATCTGCGCCACCTGTGCGCGATATGGACCCTTCATGGCTTTTGCGGATCAGGTTTTCCCTGATCGACTGCTTCCTCGCGGGACTCCGCCTCCCGGGACTCCGTCGGGGACTTCTCCCGGGATCCGCCCGGCGACTCACCCCGAGGCCCCTCTCGCGATCCCTCCCACCCCCCGCCGCCCGCCGCCCTCGGCTGGGCGAGCACCGCGAAGGACGCCCCCTGGTTGTCACTGAGCACCGCCATCCGCCCGTACGGGATGTCGAAGGGAGGCGCGGTGATCCGCCCGCCGAGTGCGATCGCCGCCTCCACCGTCCGATCACAGTCGGCCACGGCGAAGTAGACGAGGAAGTGGCCCGGCATTTCGGCGGGGAAGGCCGCCGTGATCACACTGCGCGCACCGATCGCGGTGTCCTCCCCCGGTTCCGCACCGGCGGGTGACCACATCAGATAGTCCACCGTGTCGTCCGGCAGCGGGGTCCCCTGGAAGCCGAAGACCTCGGCATAGAAGCGGTCCACCGCCTCCTTCTCCCGGGTGTAGTCCTCGGCCCAGCAGTAGGCCCCCGGCACCGACTGGATCTCGAAGCCCGAGTGCCGCTCGCTCTGCTGCCAAACCCCGAACACCGCACCACCCGGATCGGCCGCCAGAGCCGCGACTCCGAAGGGCCCGACCGGCATCGGCGCCATGATCACCTGGCCGCCCGCCTGCTGGATGGCCCCCGCGGTCCTGATGGCGTCGTCGGTGGCGAAGTACAGACCCCAGGTCGTGGGCATCCGGCCGTCCCGCTTGGGCACGAGGGCCGCGACCCGCCGCCCGCCGAGGTAGGCCTCGGTGTAGTGGCCGTACCGCTCGGCCTCGCCGCCGCTCCCGTATCGGCCGTATGTCCACCCGAACAGCTCGCCGTAGAAGCGCTTGCCCGCCTCCAGGTCGGGCAGCTGGGCGTCCACCCAGCAGGGCATGCCCTCCATGAAACCGGCCATGGCCCGGCCCCTTCCTCGACGCGGGGTGCGACTCGCGCGATTCCATTCATAAACGCGCAAACAACCACAAACAGTCAAGCGGAGTGGACTACGCGCCGCACGCAGGGATGGGCTGTCCGTTGTGTTGTGCGCCGCCCGCGGACGGGCGAGCGGACTCAACGCGGGTTGTGTTGTGTTGTCCACTGAAGTTATCCACAGGCTGTTGATAACAACATTGCTCCATTCGAGGGACGCACCCCATTTGCAGTCGGCCGAATCGCGCGCCGATCACCCCTCGGTAAGCTGACGGCATGACAGGACAAGTACGCACCGTCGACGGCCGCGTGGCCGGACGACGCGGCCAGGCGACGCGGCAGAAGCTGCTCGACTGCCTCAGCGAGATGCTCAGCTCCTCGCCGTACCGGGACGTCAAGGTCATCGACGTGGCCCGCAAGGCGGGCACATCGCCCGCCACCTTCTACCAGTACTTCCCCGACGTCGAGGGCGCCGTCCTCGAGATCGCGGACGAAATGGCGAGTGAAGGCGCCGCGTTGACCGGTCTCGTGGCGGACCGCTCCTGGGTCGGCAAGACCGCGTGGGCGACGTCCGAGGAACTGGTGGAGGGATTCCTCGACTTCTGGCGCAAGCACGACGCGATCCTGCGCGTGGTGGACCTCGGCGCCGCCGAGGGAGACAAGCGCTTCTACAAGATCCGGATGAAGATCCTCACGTCGGTCACCAACTCCCTCGCGGACGCGGTCAAGGAACTCCAGTCCAAGGGCAAGGTGGACAAGGACGTCAGCCCGGCGGCGGTCGCCGGTTCACTGGTCGCCATGCTCGCTTCGGTCGCCTCGCACCAGAAGGGCTTCCAGACCTGGGGCGTCAGGCAGGCCGAACTCAAGCCCAACCTGGCGCTGTTGGTGCACCTGGGCATCACCGGCCGCAAGCCCACCAAGTAGCCGACGGGACGCGATCCGGCGCGCCGCGCCACGTCCTGTCACTGAGGCGCGCCCGCACCTCGCACCCACCGATCCCCGCACCCAGCACCCAGCACCCAGCACCCAGCACCCAGCACCACCCGTATCGGGCACTCAGCACCGCACGTCTCGGCGCACCAGACGGAAGAGCCGGATCTCACGGTCCACCCTCGCCTGGTATGCCGCGTACGGCGGCCAGAACACGAGCGCGGCCTGCCAAGCCTCGGCCCTTTCACGCCCGGCAAGCAGCTCGGCGCGCACCGGGATGTCCTCACCCTTCCAGTTGATCTCGGCGTCGGGGTGGGCGAGCAGATTGGCCGTCCACGCCGGGTGGGCGTCCCGGCCGAAGTTGGAGCCGATCAGAATCCAGCTGCCGGGCGCCGCCTCAGGCGGTTGGGGCGCCCCGGACGCTTCGGGCATACAGGCGAGCGGGGTCCGCCTCGGCAGCCCGCTCTTCGCACCCCGGGCGGTCAGGATCACGCCCGGCAGCATCTGTGCGCTGAGCAACACTTTTCCCCGAGTGAGCCGGTGCACCGCGCGGTCGAGGGCGGGGATGACATGCGGGGCGGTCCTGGCGAAGGCCCGGCTCGACGACACTTTCTGCACCAGTCTCGGCATCATCGGACACCCGCCGTCTCTCGCACGGTGAACAGCCCCGCCGAACGCGCCGCCCGCTCCCGCAGCCGGTGCACCGGGCCGAGCAGCAGTTCGTCGGACGCGGCCCGTTTGAAGAAGTGATGCGCCTCGTGCTCCCAGGTGAAACCGATACCGCCGTGCAGTTGGATGGCCTCCGAGGCGACGTTGCGCAGCGTCTCCAGGCACTGGGCGAGCGCGAGAGCCCCGGCGTCCGGGTCCCAGGCGGCGTAGTAGGCCGCGGAACGGGCTGCCTGGACGGCCGCGTAAAGGTCGGCCAACCGATGCTTGACCGCCTGGAACGAGCCGATGGGCCGGCCGAACTGCTCACGCTCCTTCGCATACCCGACGGTGCGCTCCAGGGCGGAGGCGGCGGCACCGACCGCTTCGGCGGCGAGCAGCGCGGCGGCGGTGCGTCCGGTGGCGGTGAGCGCGTCGGACACCGCGTCGGCGCTGTCCTGTCCGAGCAATTCGGCTGGAGTGTCGCGGAGTTCGATGCGGGCATGGGGCCGGGTCTCGTCCAGCGCGGTCCAGCGGGCCCGGGTGAGCCCCGGCGCGCTGCCACCTCCGTCGGCTCCGTCCGCTGCGTCCACTGCGTCCGCCCGGACGAGGAACAGGAGCGTACGGGCCCGCGGGAAGCCGCCCGTGTGCGCGGCGACGAGCAGCAGCGGGGCACTGTGCCCGTCGAGCACCTGGCCGACCTCGCCGTACAGCAGCCAGCCGCCACCACCGGGCGCGGGCCTCGCCTGCACCCCACCGGCCCGCCCGCCTCCCGCCCACAGCCCGTCGGCAATGTCCCCGGGCTCCCCGGTGAGCCCCAGCGCGGGCGCGAGGCTCCGCCCCGGGACGGCGAGGGCCGCGGTGAGCGAACCGTCCGCGAGCGCGGGCAGCAGCTCGGCGCGCTGCCGCCCGTCCCCGAGTGCGGCGATCAGGGGTCCGGCCAGCGCGGCAGTGGCGAGCAGCGGGGTCGGCACCAGCGCCCGCCCCAACTCCTCGAAGGCGAGGGCCAGATCCATCGTGGCGCCACCGACGCCGCCGTACGCCTCGGGCAACGCGATTCCGGGCAAGCCCAGTTCGGCGGCGAGCCGGGCCCAGAGCCCCGGGTCGAATCCGGCGGGGTGCGCCGACGGACCCGGGGGCGCCCCCTTCGAGAGTGCGGTGCGCAGGGTGCGGCGGATGGCGGACTGCTCCGGAGTGAAGGCGGCGTCCATGGGCTCGGCTCCCGTCCGTGACCGACGGCATGGCTGACGGCATGACATGACATGCGGGACATGACTGACGGCATGTCACATCAGGCCGCACGATGCTAGGACGATGGCCGCCAGAAGCACAGATCCACGCCACCACCAACGAAGAATCTGATGTACCGTCAGATGCCATGTCGTCCAGTCAGCGCCGCACCCACCGCAAGGTCGCCGTCGTCGGCATAGCGCACTCCGACTGCGGCCGGGTCGAAGGACCCACCTCCTATGCCCTGCACGCCCAGGCCGCCCGCCGAGCGCTGGCCGACTCCGGGCTCGACCGCAGTGCCATCGACGGCTTCGCTTCGGCCGGTCTAGGCACCCTCGCGCCCGTCGATGTCGCCGCTCATCTGGGCCTGCGCCCCACCTGGGTCGACTCGACCTCGGTCGGCGGCGCCACCTGGGAGGTCATGGCCGCCCACGCCGCCGACGCCATCGCCGCGGGCCATGCCGGCGCCGTGCTCCTCGTCTACGGCTCCACGGCACGCGCCGACATCCGCGCCGGCCGCCGCACCGCCAATCTGTCCTTCGGAGCCGGCGGCCCCCTGCAGTTCGAGGTGCCCTACGGCCACACCCTGATCGCCAAGTACGCGATGGCCGCCCGCCGCCATATGCACGAGTACGGCACCACACTGGAGCAGCTCGCCGAGGTCGCCGTGCAGGCGCGGGCCAACGCCTCCCGCAATCCCGACGCGATGTTCCGGGAGCCGATCACCGTGGACGACGTGCTCTCGGGCCCGCTGATCGCCGATCCGTTCACCAAACTGCACTGCTGCATCCGCAGCGACGGTGGCTGCGCCGTGCTGCTGGCAGCACAGGACCTCGTACCGGACTCGGCGAAGGCCCCGGTGTGGGTGCTGGGCACCGGTGAGCACGTCTCGCACACCACCATGTCGGACTGGGCGGACTTCACCGTCTCCCCGGCGGCGGTCAGCGGACGCCTGGCGTTCGAACGGGCCGGGGTGCGCCCGCAGGACATCGACATCGCCGAGATCTACGACGCCTTCACGTACATGACCCTGGTGACACTGGAGGACCTCGGCTTCTGCGCGAAGGGCGAGGGCGGCGCCTTCGTGGCGAAGGGCCGGCTGCGCTGGGACGGCGAACTCCCGGTGAACACCGACGGTGGTGGACTGTCCGCCTGCCATCCCGGTATGCGCGGTCTCTTCCTGCTGGTCGAGGCGGTACGCCAGCTCCGCGGCGAGGCCGGCGCCCACCAGGTGCGCCGGGCTGACGGCAGCGTGCCCGAGCTGGCGGTGGCGTCGGGCACGGGCGGTTGGTTCTGCTCGTCGGGAACGGTGGTACTGGGTCGCTGACCGCGCCGAGCCGCACGCGGGCCTCGCCCCGCCCGCCAACGGCGGCTGCCCGCGTGTGTCACCGTGAAATGCGCCCCGCGAGGCTGCGACAGTGGAGCAGTCCTTCCCGCAGCAGCGCAGAGGAGCCTCCCGTGCCACTGTCCCGTGAGGAACGCGAGCAGTTCCTGGCCGAACCCCATGTCGCGGCGCTGTCCGTGGCCGGTGAGGAAGGGCGGGCACCACTCTCGGTGCCCGTCTGGTACCAGTACGAGCCGGGCGGCGACATCTGGGTCCTCACCGGGCTCGGCTCCCGCAAGCACCGGCTGATCGACGCGGCCGGACGCTTCACCCTGATGATCGACCGACTCGAACCCACCATCCGATACGTCTCCGTCGAGGGCGCGGTGACCCGCACATCGCCGGGCACCCGCGAGGTGCTCCGGGAGATCGCGGCGCGCTATCTCCCGGCGGAGAAGGTGGACGGATATGTCGAGTTCGCCGAGAAGAACCACGGCGACTCGATCGTGATCCATATGCACCCCGAACACTGGGTGTCGTCGGACCTGGGGTCGCTGTGAAGATCGCCGTATGAACCACGGTATGAAGCCCGGCCCCGAACACCAGCACCAGCACCAGCACCAGCACCAGCACCAGCACCAGCACCAGGCGTTTCACGAGCTGCTGCGGTCGCTGCGGGTCTGGGACACCGAGCTGCCCGGATTTGAACCCGGCACCGCCCCCGCCGAACCCCTGCCGCTGTTCCACCGGTGGTTCACGGAGGCGGCGGCGGCCGGGCAGCCCGAGCCGCACACGATGACCCTGGCGACCGTGGACGAGGACGGACGCCCCGATCTGCGGACGCTGATGCTGCATGACGCCGACGAACGCGGCTGGCACTTCGCCTCCCACACCACCAGCGCCAAGGGCCGCCAGCTCGCGGCACGCCCCGAAGCGGCCCTGGGCTTCTACTGGCCCGCCCAGGGCCGCCAGATCCGCGTCCGGGGCAGCGTCACGATCGGTACCCCCGATGAGGCGTATGCCGACCTGCACGCCCGCTCCATCGGCGCGCTGGCCGCCGCTCTCGTCGGTCGGCAGAGCGAAGTGCTGCGCTCCGAAGCGGAGTTGCTGGCGGCGAGCGAAGCGGCCTGGGAGCGGGCGGGCGCCGAGCCTGAGGCGATGGCCGACACGTGGACGGTGTACCTCCTGGAGCCCACCGAGGTGGAGTTCTTCCAGGGCGACCCGCTGCGCAGGCACGTACGCCTGCGCTATCGCCGTGAAGGGCACTCCTGGCAAAGGGAGTTGCTCTGGCCCTGAGTCCACCGGGGCGGTGGCCCGGCAGACCGGTCGGCATCGGCGAGTACACGGTCCGATGTGCCGGGTGTCCTGCCCCTGCGGGATGATGAGGCACTTTCATGACAGCAGGGAGTCACTGAAGCTCACTGGGGGTTGGGGTGGGCCGGGAAACCGATCAGGGTTCGTTCGACGCGCTGGTGGAAGGGGATCCGCCGGCGGTCGGGCGGTACCGGATCGTCGCGCGGCTGGGTGCCGGGGGAATGGGCCGGGTGTATCGGGGCCGGTCGCCCGGCGGCCGTGCCGTGTCGGCGCCGAGGCGTTCGTCATGCGGTGCGGAGTGGAGAGCGGGCGCGGCCACCCGACGACGCGTCCCGCCCGGCGGACGCGAAAAAGCGGGTCGAGGATGTACTACTCACGGACCATCTCCGCCGCCACCCGGTCCACCCACGGGCGGAGCACACATCACGCCCGGCGGCGGATTCGCCCCAACCACCGCGTAAGGGAAGGTAAGTGCGGTCACATCCGCACAAGATCCCGAACCTAAGGACCTTCCCCACGTGCGCAGAAAGCGAATAGCCGTCCCCTTCCTGGCGGCGAGCGCCGTCGCCTCCCTGGTGCCCGCGCTGGCCCCGGCCGCCACCGCCACCGCAGCCGAGAACCCCCTGGCGCGGTTCCAGGAGCAGAAGCCCTCATGGAAGCGCTGCGGCAAGGACATGCCTGCCACGCTCCGGTGCGCCACCATCAAGGTGCCGCTCGACTACGGCCGCCCGGGCGGCAAGACGCTCGACCTCGCGATATCGAGGGTGAAGACAAGCACCGGGAAGGAGCGCCGCGGTGTGCTCCTGACCAACCCGGGCGGCCCGGGTGGCACGGGCGTCGAGATGCCGACGTTCCTGGCGAGCGAGCTGCCGAAGTCGGTGACGGCGAAATACGACCTCATCGGCTTCGACCCGCGCGGTGTCGGCCGGAGCTCCCCCGTGAGCTGTGGCCTCAAGACCTCCGAGCGCAACTGGGAGCGCCCGTACAAGGCCGCCACGTTCGCCAAGGACGTGAAGTGGGCCAAGACCGTCGCCGAGAAGTGCGATGCCAAGCAGGGCGACAAGCTGCGCCACATCAGCACCCGCAACACGGCCCGGGACATGGACGTCATCCGTGCCGTGCTCGGCGAGAAGAAGATCTCGTACCTGGGCTACTCGTACGGGACCTACCTGGGCGCCGTCTACACCCAGATGTTCCCGAAGCGCGCCGACCGCTTCGTACTGGACAGTTCGGTGGACCCGGACAGGGTCTGGCGCGGGATGATCCAGGTGTGGGCGGAGGGCGCCGAGCCGGCGTTCGCCAACTGGACCAAGTGGACCGCCAAGCGGCACTCCGAGTACAAGCTCGGCAAGACCCCGGAGGCCGTGGGCAAGACCTTCTGGGGCTTGGTCGCCCAGGCCGACCGCAAGCCGATCGACGACGGCAGCGGTGTGCCGATGAACGGCGATGACATCCGCATGTACATGCGCGGCATGGTCTTCAACGTGGAATGGGCCGCCAACACGGTCAAGGACCTGAAGAAGGCCGCCGCGGGCAAGAAGACCACCCCGGCGCCCACCCGGTCCGGCACCCCCGAGCGCACCCCTGCCCCGCCCGCGTTCGGGAGCACCGCCGCCAAGATGAAGGTGCCGTCGGACAACCAGGACGCCAGCTTCTGGGCCGTGGTCTGCGGCGACACCCGCGCCTGGCCGACCGATCCGGAGCAGTACCGCCGGGACGCGATCAAGGACAAGAAGAAGTACCCGCTCTACGGGGACTTCGCGTCCAACATCAAGCCGTGCGCGTTCTGGAAGAAGCAGGGCAGCGAGCCCGCAACCGTGATCGACAACAAGGTCGGCGCGCTGCTGCTGCAGAACGAGTGGGACTCCCAGACCCCGCTGGTCAGCGGCCGGGGTCTGCGCAAGCACCTCAAGGGCTCGAAGATGGTCACGGTCGCCGGTGGCATCGGCCACGGCATCTACGGCAGCAAGTCGTGCGCCGACAAGACGGCCACGGCCTACCTGACCACGGGCAAGCTCCCGGCGAAGGACATCACCTGCAAGGCGAAGCCCCCGGCCGAGGGAGGGCGCAGCGGCACCAGCCCGCTGCCGATCCCGACGCCCCGGGGTGTCCCGGGCATGGTGAGCCGCTTCTGAGCACCCACGGGTGAGCCGGATCGACGTGGGGCTTCCGCTGAGCGGGGCCCCACGTTCGCGCCCGGGCCATGAAGGCATCGACCAACCGGTTGCCCCCTTCGGGCTTGGAGATCAAGGTCCCCCCTGTGCCTCCGTGTACCCCGGATTCGCCCCGCCGCACACGGCAACACCCATCCCCTGTCCAGGTCCGCAGGGCCACCGGTCGCCGGGGTGTTCGCCGATCCGGACCTGCTGTTCGCGGTGTGACCGCGCAGCTGTGCGTGGCACCCGGAGGGTGACGCGGGGACCGGTGCCGCCGCCGGGGGAGGACGGGCGTACGCACCCGTGCCGAGCGCGTCGGCACACCCCGGCCCGAGGCCCCCGGCACAGCCCGTGCCGAGGGGGCATACGGTGAGGGGTCGAACGCCTGAGTCGGGAGGAGACACGGGATGGACAGCCGCACCGCACTGGTCGAGGATCTGATGGAGAGGTTCCCGCACGTACCGCGGGAAGCCGTCTTCAAGGAGGACCTGCTCCGGGGCGGGGTCGCCTTCGACGCGTCCGCGCTCTCCGACAACGAGGGTGGTGAGGTCAAGCCGAAGTCGTACTTCATCTTCTCCTTCGACCACGGCACCCTGCCCGAGCTGGGCGAGGCCGCGCTCAGGAGGCCGCCGGAGGAGATCATCCTCACCGGCGGGCCTTACGACCTGCGGCGCACGGTCGTCTCGGTGCGGGTGAACCCGTCCTCGCCGTACCGCGTCGCGGCCGGCGACGAGGGGCTGCTCGGGCTCTACCTCGACGGCAAGCGGATCGCGGACGTCGGTGTGCCGCCCATGCCGGAGTACTACCGGCACAAGCTCTCCAATGGGAAGTCCGTGATGGAGGTGGCGCCCACCATCCAGTGGGGCTACCTCATCTATCTGACCGTCTTCCGGGTCTGCCAGTACTTCGGCGCCAAGGAGGAGTGCCAGTACTGCGACATCAACCACAACTGGCGGCAGCATAAGGCGGCCGGGCGGCCCTACACCGGCGTGAAGGACGTCGACGAGGTGCTCGAAGCCCTGGAGATCATCGACCGCTACGACACCGCCAAGGCATCCACCGCCTACACCCTCACCGGCGGCGCCATCACCAAGACCGTCGGCGGACGCGACGAGGCCGACTTCTACGGCCGGTACGCCAAGGCCATCGAGGAGCATTTCCCCGGCCGGTGGATCGGCAAGGTCGTCGCCCAGGCCCTGCCCAAGGACGACGTGCAGCGGTTCAAGGACTACGGCATCCAGATCTACCACCCCAACTACGAGGTCTGGGACCGCCGGCTCTTCGAGCTGTACTGCCCCGGCAAGGAGCGGTACGTCGGCCGCGACGAGTGGCACAAGCGCATCCTCGACTCGGCGGACGTCTTCGGCGCCCGCAATGTGATCCCGAACTTCGTCGCGGGTGTCGAGATGGCCGAGCCGTCCGGCTTCACCACCGTGGACGAGGCCATCGCGTCCACCGCCGAGGGGCTGCGCTTCTTCATGTCGCACGGGATCACTCCCCGCTTCACCACCTGGTGCCCCGAACCGACGACGCCGCTCGGCAAGGCCAACCCGCAGGGAGCGCCGCTCGAATACCACATCCGTCTGCTGGAGGTGTACCGCGCCACCATGGACGAGTTCGGACTCTCCTCGCCTCCCGGCTACGGACAGCCCGGGCCCGGCCGCGCGGTCTTCTCGGTCAGCTCGTTCATGGACAGCCTGCCTGCCGTGGAGTCAGCGGAAGCGGAGGAACCCGCGGAAGCGTGAGTCCGGGCGCGTGGCTCGGGGGGTGCCGCCGTGCGGTCGGCCGCGGAGCACTCCACGGCCGGCCGCCGCGTGATACTTGCCGCAGCACTGGCCATGTGAAGGGGAGGCCCGGATTGTTCTCGCTGCCGCTGCACCACAACGCCCATCTCGAACCGCTGGAGGTCTGGCACGCCGAGGAGTTCGCCGCGCATCTGGACCGCGCCCGGGAGCACATCCGCCCCTGGGTCGGGGCCGGGTTCGTCACCACCGATGTCGACGGTGCACGGGCCACGCTCGGACGGTACGCCGAGCGCCAGGCGGCCGACGGCGGGCGCCTCTACGGCATCCGGCGGGACGGGGTGCTGATCGGCGGGGTGATGTTCACCGGCTTCCAGGCCGATGCCGGCACCTGCGAGGTGGGGTGCTGGCTCGAGCCGTCGAGCGAGGGCAGCGGGCTGGTCACCAAGGCCTGCGGCGCCCTGCTCGACTGGGCGTTCACGGTCCGGGGGCTGCACCGGGCCGAGTGGTACTGCCGGGCTGACAACGACCGCAGCTCGGCGGTGGCCAGGCGGCTCGGCATGACGCTGGAGGGGACTCTGCGCGAAGCCTGGCCGTACGAGGGGGTGCGCTACGACAAGCAGATCTGGGCAATCCTCGCGCGTGACTGGCTCAGGCGGACGGCTTAGCGCGGCTCGGCCGGAACACCGGTACCGCGATCCCCTCCGTGCCGTCGCCTTCCTTCCGGAAGGCCACCTCCAGGTCCATCCCCACGCGCAGGTCGGTCTCCGGGCAGTCCACCACCTCGGTCATCATCCGCGGCCCTTCGGCGAGGTCGACCACTGCCGCCGCGTAGGGGGCACGGTCCGCGAACGGCGGCAGGTCGTTGCGGTGGACGACGGACCAGGTGTAGAGCGTGGCCCGGCCCTCGGCCCGTTCCCAGCCGACGTCCTCGCTCCAACAGTGCGGGCAGAACTCGCGAGGGTAGTGGTGCGCCTCGCCGCAGGACCCGCAGCGCCGTATGAGCAGCCGGCCGTCGGCTGCCGCCGCCCAGTACGTTCGTGTGAAGTCGTCGGCCTCGATCATTCGCGGACTCCCTCTCCCAACCGACCTCGCCACATCTGACGATGCATCAGTTCAGCGGACGGGGTCGTACAGGCGCAAGAGCCCGGGACGGACACCCGTGACCGATTCGCAATCGATTCCCGTCTCGTCCGAGACCCGCCAGGTGATCGGGCCATTACGCTCGGCGTTCATGAACGATGCCATACGCGCCGCTTTCGCCCGTGCGAACGACTTCACGGACGACCGCCCCGTGTACGTCATCGGCGCGGGACCCGGCGGCCTCGCCGTCGCCGCCGCGCTGCGGGAGCGCGGGGTGCGTGCGGTCGTGCTGGAGAAGTCGGGGGCGGTCGGAACCTCCTGGCGCGGGCACTACGACCGGCTGCGACTGCACACCACCCGGAGGCTGTCGTCCCTTCCGGGGCTCGCCATGCCGCGTACGTTCGGCCGGTGGGTGTCCCGGGACGACCTGGTCCGCTACCTGGAGGAGTACGCGGAGTTCCACGAGCTGGAGCTGATCACGGGCGTGGAGGTCACCCGCGTGGACCCCGCGGGCTCCGACTGGGTGTTGCACGCGACCGGCGGGCGGCGACTCACCGGGCGTGCGGTCGTCGTGGCGACCGGCTTCAACCACACACCGCGACTGCCGGACTGGCCAGGTCGCGAGGCGTACCAGGGGGAGTTGCTGCACGCGTCGGCGTACCGAGCGCCAGGCCCGTACACGGGCAAGGACGTGCTGGTCGTCGGGGCCGGGAACACGGGCGCCGAGATAGCCGCCGACCTGGCGGTGGGCGACGCCGCACGGATACGCCTGTCCATCCGCACCACTCCGCACATCGTGCGCCGCTCCGTACTCGGCTGGCCCGCGCAGCGCGCCGCGATCCTGTCCCGCAGGCTGCCGGTCCGTCTGGTGGACCTGGCCGCCCGGGCGCTGTCCCGGGTCGCGGTGCCCGACCTGACGGCGCGCGGACTGCCGCGCCCGGACACCGGCCTCGGCTCCCGAGCACGGCTCGGTGCCGTGCCGGTGCTGGACGTGGGTCTCGTCGACGCCGTACGCAAGGGCCGGGTGGAGCCGGTCGCGGCGGTTGAGTCGTTCGACGGGGACACGGTGGTACTGACGGACGGCAGCCGGATCACCCCGGACGTGGTGATCGCGGCGACGGGCTACCGGCGGGGCCTTGAGGGTCTGGTGGGGCACTTGGGCGTACTGGACGACCGGGGACGGCCGGTGGCGGGCGGCCGCCCGAAGCGGGGTCGAGCGGCGCACGAGGTGCCCGGACTGTACTTCACGGGCTTCACCAACCCGATCAGCGGGATGCTGCGCGAACTCGGCATCGACGCACGGAAGACCGCGAAGAGACTGGGCCGCCTCTCGGCGAAGGAAGCGGCGAGGGCGGCCACGGAGGCATCGGGGGTGCCGGAGAAGGCACACGGCGGGCGCCGGTCCCGGAACTGAACAGCTGGACCGCTCCGCGTCCGCGCTGCACAACTGTTCCTGACGTGCAGCCAGTTCAGCTAATCTGACAGTGCGTCAGGCAGCTCTACCGGACGACGACGAGCAGGAGCGGCGTAGCGATGCTTGGATCGACCCACGGCAGCCTCACCACCGACCTGCGCGCCCGCGTCGTGGCTTGTGGGGAGCAACCAGGACCCACTGTCCACGGTACCGCCGCCAGCGAGGGCGACCTCGATGTCAGCGGGCGTCCGCTGTACGCGCCCGTACCGGATCTCGACCGGTTCTTCCGGCCCGAATCGGTCGCCGTCATCGGCGCGTCCGACGCCGAAGGGCGGCCCAACACCGGGATCACCCGCCAGCTCATCGCCTGGGCCGAACGCGTCGGCGCCCGGCTGCATCCCGTGCATCCGCATCGCAGCACCGTGTTCGGGCTGCCGTGCGCGACGTCCGTGGCGCAGCTGCCGGAGGCCGTCGATCTCGCCGTGCTGCTGGTCGCCGACCCGCTGCCGGTGATCGAGGAACTCGGCCAGGCGAAGGTGCGGTTCGCCGTGGCTTTCGCTTCCGGCTTCGCGGAGACCGGCGAGGCGGGGGCTGCCGCGCAGCGGCGGCTGGCCGCCGCCGCCGAGCGGTCCGGATTGCGGCTGCTCGGCCCCAACACCAACCTGAACGCCTTCGAGAGGTTCCGCGACGACCTCGAAGGGCCCGCGATCGCGCTGATCACCCAGTCCGGCCACCAGGGCCGGCCGGTCTTCACCCTCCAGGAGCTCGGCATCCGGCTCTCCCACTGGGCGCCGACCGGCAACGAGGCGGATCTGGAGACCGCCGACTTCCTCTCGTACTTCGCCGGACGGCCCGAAGTCGGCGCGATCGCCTGCTATGTGGAGGGGCTCAAGGACGGGCGCTCCTTCCTGCTCGCCGCCGACCGGGCGGCACGGGCCGGGGTGCCGGTGGTGGCGGTGAAGGTGGGCCGAACCGAGACGGGCGCGCGCACCGCCGCCTCGCACACCGGCAAACTTACGGGCGCGGACCAGGTGGTGGACGCGGCGATGCGGCAGTACGGGGTGATACGTGTCGACGGCCTCGACGAACTCCAGGACACAGCAGCCCTGTTGGCCAGGGCCCGCACTCCGCGTGCGGACGGTGTCGTCGTCTACTCGATCTCCGGTGGCACCGGAGCCCACTTCGCGGACCTGGCGACGGAGGCCGGACTTCGGATGCCGGCGTTGTCCCCCGCCAAGCAGGACGAGCTGCACCAATGGATACCGGAGTATCTGAACGTCGCCAACCCCGTGGACAACGGCGGCCACCCCGTCGGCGACTGGCGCGGCCGAAAGATCATCGACGCGATACTCGCCGATCCGGCGGTCGGGGTGCTGATCTGCCCGATCACCGGCCCGTTCCCGCCGATGAGCGACAAGCTCGCACAGGACCTGGTGGACGCGGCCGAGACGACGGACAAGCTGGTGTGCGTGGTGTGGGGTTCGCCGGTGGGGACGGAGGAGGCATACCGCACGACACTGCTGGGCTCGTCCCGGGTGGCCACGTTCCGCACCTTCCGCAACTGCGTCACGGCAGTGCGGGCCTATCTGGACCACCACCGCTTCACGGCGTTCTACCGCTCTCCGTTCGACGAGGCCCCCCGCTCCCTCTCCCCCTCCTTCCGCAAGGCGGAGGCACTGCTGCGACCGGGCCACCGGCTCAGCGAGCACGCGGCGAAGCAGCTGCTGCGGGCGTACGGGATACGGGTGCCGCGCGAGCAGTTGGTGACCAGCGCGGCGGCCGCGGTGCGGGCGGCGGGCCTGGTCGGCTATCCGGTGGTGCTGAAGGCGTCGGCGCCGCGGCTCGCGCACAAGACCGAGCTCGGGCTGGTGAAGGTCGCGCTGACCTCGGCGAGCCAGGTCCGTGACACTTACCGCGAGCTGACCGACATCGCCCGCTACGAGGGCATCGAGCTGGATGGCATCCTGGTCTGCCAGATGGTCGAGCGCGGCGTCGAGATGTTCGTCGGCGTCACCCAGGACGAGCTGTTCGGCCCGACGGTGACGGTGGGCCTGGGCGGAATCCTGGTCGAGGTGCTGCGGGACTCGGCGGTGCGGGTACCGCCGTTCGGCGAGGAGCAGGCCCGCTCGATGCTCGCCGAGCTGCGCGGGCGGGCTCTGCTGGACGGAGTGCGGGGCGGACCGCCCATGGATGTGGACGCGCTGGTCGAGGTGGTGCTGCGGGTCCAACGGATGGCACTCGAACTGGGCGGGGATCTGACCGAGCTGGACGTCAACCCGCTGATGGTGCTGCCGCGCGGGCAGGGCGCGGTGGCGCTGGACGCGCTGGCGGTGTGCCGATGAACGCCGACGGCGCTGCCGAAACGGTGCTGCACCGCACCGAGAACAACGTCTCCTGGATCACGCTGAACCGGCCCGAGGCAATGAACGCCGTCACCTGGGACCAGCGCGAGCGGATCATCGCCCTGCTGACCGGCGCCTCCGCCGACCCGGGCGTGCGGGCCGTGGTGATCACGGCGACGGGCAAGGGTTTCTGCGCGGGCGCGGATCTGCGCGGCGCGCCCACGAGTGAGGGCGAACGGATTCCCGGAGATGTGGCCCGTACGATCCGGCGCGGCGCACAGCGCCTCATCGCGGCGGTGCTGGACTGCGAGAAGCCGGTGATCGCCGCGGTGAACGGTACGGCGGCGGGGATCGGTGCGCATCTGGCGTTCGCCTGCGACCTGGTGCTGGCCGCCGAATCGGCCCGTTTCATCGAGGTGTTCGTACGTCGGGGCCTGGTGCCGGACGGCGGCGGGGCGTATCTGCTGCCCCGGCTGGTGGGTCCGCAGCGGGCGAAGGAGCTGATGTTCTTCGGCGACGCTCTGGCGGCGGCGGACGCGCAGCGGCTGGGGCTGGTCAACAGGGTGCTGGCAGCGGGCGACTTGGAGAAGACCGCGCGTGAGTGGGCCGAACGCCTCGCTCAGGGCCCGACCAGGGCGCTGGCGCTCACCAAGGAGCTGGTGAACGCCTCACTGGACGCCGACCGTGCGGCGGCGTTCGCGGCAGAGGCCGCCGCGCAGGAGATCAACATGACGACGAGCGACGCGAACGAGGGCGTCGCGAGCTTCGTGGAACGGAGAGTGCCGAGATACCGGGGTCTGTAGAGCCCGGCGGGAAGCAGCACGGCCGCCGTCCGCTCCTCTCAGAGGGACCGGTCCGGCACGACTCCGCCGCACCGCTGGGAGGCGGTGCGGCAGAGAGGGCAGCTCACCACGGGGCGCCGCCGGGGCGGTGGCCGTGACCGGAACGGCCGATGGTGCTGCCGCGCGGACCGCGCGCCGCGGCCCGGGACACGGCGACACGGCCCTCATGAGAGGGCCGAGCCTCGGTTGCCCGACGGCGCGGCGCACACCCGAAAGCCTGTCCGCGGCGCCGGGTACCGGTCACGCGTAGGGGTCGAACGCGATCCCCGACGGCTTCGCCTCCGCGATGTTGCTCTCGAAGCTGCCGTCCTTGATCCCGAAGTGCGCGCTGCCGAAGTCGGCCGCGACGAGCTTGTCCCGCAGACCCGCCGGATAGCCGTTCCAGCCGACCAGCGCCGGGTACTGCCAGGTGCGCTGGTGGTTCTCCGGGGGCTCGTCGTTGGAGTTGGCGGGACGGAAGCAGTGGGTCCTCAGACCGTCCTTGTGGTACACGATCTTCGGGTGGGTACCCTCCCAGCGGATCTTGTCGCGCGGGTAGACGTTGAAGTCCCCGTGGGCGGAGGTGGCGACGTACTTCGCCTGGTTGTCCTGCACCCAGACCACGACGTGCTCCCAGTCGTGCCGGTGCCCGAACGGGTCCCAGACCGGGACGACCTGGTCCTTCTCGAAGTAGGAGCTGTACATGATGGCGCACCAGCCGTTGTTGCACTTGGAGCGCGAGTACCCGTTGGTGTTGACGAGATCCGAGGCGTCCCGGCAACTGCCGCTGAGGGACCCGGTGGTCTTCAGACCACCGTTGATCGATCCGTCAGGGCCGATGGCGGGCACCGCGTAGCAGCCGTCGGTGTCGTAGTCGTATCCCGGCTGGAACGTCCGGTCCAGAGTGTCCGCGTTGGCCGGAAGTGCGGGCGGCGGGGCGGCGAAAGCGACGTTCGGGACGGCGATCACCAGGGCGAACGCTCCCACGACGACGAGCGGAACCCTGCGGATTCGTGCGCTCTTCAGCACCAAGTCCTCCTGGAGGCCACGGTTGTGGAGCACGTCACTTTGACGTGTACACCGCAGCCTCCAGGGTGATGGGCCGACAAGCCAAGAGGTAGGTGATGAATATTCGGGAATCTTCCTGACCCGCATCGGAGAGCCCGTCATCCACCGTGCCGACGAAGGCCCCGAGGATGTGACGTCTACGCCGCTTCGCGAGCCGCGCGGATGAACGCCTCGATCAGCTCGGGGCTCTTCACACCCCGGCTGATCTCGATCCCACTGGACACGTCCACACCCCAGGGCCGCGCCGAACGCACCGCGTCAGCGACATTGCCCGGATCGAGCCCCCCGGCGAGCAGCCACATCTCGCCTGGCCCGGGCAGCCTCACCCCTGTCCGGTCCCAGGCCTCCCCCGCGCCGGGCACGGGCGCGTCGAGCAGCAGGATGTCCTCGCCGCATTCGCCGAAGCGCGGCACGTCGCCGCGTACCGCCGCGCCCCGGATCAGGGTGCGCCCGGACGGGCGCAGGGCGTCGTAGTACGCGGAGCCCTCGTCCCCGTGCAACTGCGCGGCGCGCATCCCGGTCGCCTCGATGAGCCCACGCACCTCGTCCAGCGGTTGGTCACGGAAGACACCGACCGTCATGATCCGTTCCGGTACGCGCAGCGCGAGCCGGAGCGCGGTGTCCGGGTCTACACGGCGCACGCTCTCGGCGAAGACAAAGCCGATCGCGTCGGCCCCGGCGGCCACGGCCGTGTCGACGTCCCGCTCGGTCCTCAGACCGCACACCTTGATGAACACGGAGGATCGCCCTGCTTCCGTTCGCGCTACCTCTGCCATGGTCCCCCCTCGTCGGGCACGCGAGAGGCCGCCGCCCGCCCGTCGGCCCATTCTGCCGCGCCGGACCGGCACTCCTCGGCAGGGCCGACGCGATACCCCCGCCTTCGGCCGCTCCGTGGCACCCGAATGCAGCGGTCAGCGTCGTGGTGAGGCCCCCCAGGGGTTCACTTCTGACGATTCGTCAGTTTCAATGGACACCGTGATGGGTCACGCAGCGATGGCGGTCACCGCCGTCCGCTACCTCAGGTCCACCGGCGCCGCCGCGGGCACCACGGCCGCCACAGCGCCCCACACAGCTCTGCCACGCCCCGCGCTCAGGGCGGTGGGCGCGGACGAACGGCCGCCGGTCGACCCGGGCGAGTTCCGGCGCGTGCTCGGACACTTCGCGAGCGGTGTCACCGTCATCACTGCATACGACACCGCGGACGAGGGCCGCGGACCCGCCGGGTTCGCCTGCCAGTCCTTCGCGTCACTGTCGCTCGATCCACCCCTGGTCGCCTTCATGGTGGCCCGCACGTCCACGAGTTGGCCGCGCATCGCCCGAGCCGGAGCGTTCTGCGTCAACGTACTCGGCGCGCACCAGGGCGAACTGTGCCGGGCGTTCGCGGTGAGTGGCGCCGACAAGTTCGTCGGAGTCGTCCACCGTCCCGCGCCCGTCACGGGGTCACCGCGGCTGGACTCCGTGCCGGCCTGGATCGACTGCACGATCCAGGCCGTGCACACGGGCGGTGACCATCTGATCGTGGTGGGCCGGGTGGAGGCACTGGGCGCGGAACGAGACGGCGAGCCGCTGCTGTTCCACCAGGGGCGCTTCGGACGGTTCCTGGCATAGGCGAGGCCGCTCGTCGACGCGCCGCAGATCGCGAACGTACCGGCCGGCAGCCGGAAGGGACGGCTACGGGCGGCCGAGAACAGCACACTCAGCGTGCGGCGGGCGGCACCCGGGAGCGGGGCGGGCTTGGCGACGAACTCCTCGGCGCCGTAGGGCGGGAGTCCGACGTCCGCGGGGTGGTCACGCAGCAGCCAGACGAACGGGACCGCGACCAGTGCGGCCAGGGTGCCGTTTCCGCGAAGAGGCCGGGGTCAGTCCTGGGCAGTGGCTCACCCGGCAGCGTGTGCAGCGCGCACGGCCGCTGCCGGAGAGCACCGATCTGCCGATGGACCCGGTGGCGCGGGACGCGGGCCTCGGCACCGCCCAGTCGATGCGGCAGCATCTGCTGGGCTCGCTCGGAGTGACGCCGACGGCTTACCGGCGTACGTTCCGGGCCGAAGCGACGCGGTGGACGTGCCGGGAGTCGCGACGGAGAGGATCTCGCCTGACGCGGCACCAGGTCACTCAGAACGTGAGCACTCCACGCGCCACCCTGCCCTGCTCCGCGTCCTCGACCGCGACCGCGAAGTCCTCCACCGGATAAGTCCGCGTCACCAACTCGTCGAGCAGCAGTCGCCCGTCCTCGTACAGCCCGGCGTACAGCGCGATGTCGTGCTGCGGCCGCGACGAACCGTAGCGGCAGCCGAGGATCGCCTTGTCCAGGAACATCGCCGCGGGCAGGAAGGCCGCCTCTGCCGTCGGTGCGGGCATGCCGAGCAGCACCGCCTGGCCACCACGGTCGAGCAGGTCGATCGCCTGGCGTACCAGTGTCGTGTGCCCGACGCACTCGAAGACATGCCGGGCGCCGTCGGGGAGGATCTCCCGCACTCCGTCCACGGAGGTGAGGAAGTGGGTCGCGCCGAAGTGGCGGGCGGTCTTCTCCTTGGCCGGATTGGTGTCGACGGCGACGATCGTGAGCGCGCCCGCGATCCGGGCGCCCTGGAGCACGTTGAGGCCGATGCCTCCGGTGCCGATGACGACGACCGTGTCGCCGATGCCGACCCTGGCCCGGTTGAGCACGGCTCCGACGCCGGTGAGCACACCGCAGCCGATGACGGCCGCCGAGGCGAGCGGTATGCCCGTGGGGATCTTCACCGCCTGAACGGCCCGGACGACGGTGCGCTCCGCGAAGGCCGAGTTGGCGGCGAACTGGTACAGCGGTCGGCCGCCGCGGCTGAACGGCTGGCCGGGCCGGCCGACCGAGCTGCGGCACATCGTCGGGCGCCCCTGGTCGCAGGCCGCGCAGGCACCGCAGTTGGCCAGCGTGGACAGGGCCACATGGTCACCGGGCGCGACATGTGTGACGCCCGCGCCGACCGCCTCCACGGTGCCCGCGCCCTCGTGGCCGAGTACGACGGGCGAGGGGAAGGGGATCGTGCCGTCGATCACGGACAGATCGCTGTGGCACAGCCCGGCAGCGGCGATGGCGACCAGCACCTCACCGGGGCCCGGTTCCCGAATCTCCAGGTCGTCGGCCACCTCTGCCCGCCGGCCGTCGAAGACGACACCTCTCACCGCTGCTCCCTGGGTAGGCCGAGCACCCGCTCGGCGATGATGTTGCGCTGGATCTCGTCCGAGCCGCCGTAGATCGTGTCGGCGCGGGTGAAGAGGAACAGCCGCTGCTGTTCGTCGAGTTCGTACGCGGGCGTCCAGGCGCCGGGGCCGGAGGCGGCCGCGGCGCCGCCCACCTGCACCGCGAGCTCGCCGAGCCGCTGGTGCCAGCCGCCCCACAGCAGTTTGGCGACGCTGGGGGCGCCGGGGTCGTTTCCGGCGCCGCCCAGGGTGCGCAGGGCGTTCCAGCGCATGGTGCGCAGCTCGGCCCACTGGCGCACGAGCCGCTCACACAGCACCGGGTCACCGACTGCCGCGCCGCTGTCCACGGCGAGGGCGATCACTCGGCGCAGCTCCTCCTCGAAGCCGATCTGCTGTACGAGGGTCGAGACTCCGCGTTCGAGGGCGAGCAGTCCCATCGCGACCTGCCAGCCGTTGCCTTCGCCGCCGACCACGTCAACGGCGCGGGCGCCGTCGAAGAACACCTCGTTGAACTCGCTGGTGCCGGACATCTGCCGGATCGGCCGTACATCGATACGGCCCGGCTGGTCCATCGGCACCAGCAGGAAGGACAGCCCCCGATGGCGGACAGAGCCAGGCTCGGTGCGAGCCAGCACGAAGCACCAATCGGCGTCCTTGGCGAGCGAGGTCCAGGTCTTCTGGCCGCTGACCCGGTGCCCCTCACCTTCACGTGTCGCGCTGGTGCGGACCGACGCCAGGTCCGAGCCCGCGCCCGGTTCGCTGTATCCCTGGCACCACAGCTCATCGCCGTGTGCGATGCCCGGGAGATAGCGGGCCTGCTGTTCCTTGTCGCCGTACGCGATCAGGGTGGGGGCGAGCAGGTTCTCGCCGATGTGCCCGAGCCGCCCGGGCGCCCCTGCGCGGGCGTACTCCTCGGCCCAGACGACCTGCTGGGTGAGCGTGGCCCGCCGGTTGCCGTGGTCGGCCGACTCCCAGCCGAGCCCGATCCAGCCGTGGCGGCCCAGCTCGCGTTCCCAGGCGAGCCGCACCGCCGTGTCCTCGTGCTCCCGTCCCGGTCCGCCGCCCGCGGTGCGGTACGGGCCGATGAGGTGGTCGGCCAGCCACTGGCGAGCCTCGGTCCGGAAGTCCTCGTCGTCCGGTCCGAACGCGAAGTCCATGGCCGTTCCCTAGCTGTTGGGGCGGTCGCCGGACGCCGCCGCCTTCGCCATGGCCTCCAACTGCGCCAGCATGGGCATCGGGTCGATGCCCACGGTCCCCGGCAGGAAGTCCGCGATCTTCTCGGGAGTCCAGGAGCCTTCGGCGTATCCGGCGCGCAGCTCACGAGGCTGCGCCCAGACGGCGATCTTGGGGCCGGCGATCGTGTAGACCTGCCCGGTGATGTCCCTGGCGCGGTCGGAGAGCAGGTACACGACGAGCGCGGCGACGTCCTCGGGCTCGCCGATCTCCTTCAACTCCATGGGGACGTTCGCCGACATCCGGGTACGGGCGACGGGCGCGACCGCGTTCGCGGTCACCCCGTACTTGTGCAAACCGAGTGCGGCGCTGCGGACGAGGGAGATGATCCCGCCCTTGGCGGCCGAGTAGTTGGCCTGGGCCACCGAGCCCTGGTGGTTGCCGCTGGTGAAGCCGATGAGGGTGCCACCGCCCTGTTTGCGCAGCACGGCGGACGCGGCGCGGAAGACGGTGAAGGTGCCCTTGAGGTGGGTGGCGACGACCGGGTCCCACTCATCCTCCGACATGTTGAACAGCATCCGTTCGCGCAGGATGCCGGCGACGCAGACGACCCCGTCGATACGTCCGAATTCCGTCAGGGCCGTGTCGACGAGGCGCTGTCCGCCCGCCATGGTGGCGATGTCGTCGGCCACCGCCACGGCGCGGCCCCCGGCGGCCTCGATCTCCTTGACCACGGCTTCGGCCACCTCGGATGTGGGGGCACCGCCCTCGATCGAGACCCCGTGGTCATTGACGACGACCCGCGCTCCTTCGGCGGCGCACGCGAGGGCGACAGCGCGCCCGATACCGCGCCCGGCGCCGGTCACGGCGATCGTCTTGCCTGCCAAGAAGTTTCCCATGTCGGCCCCTTCCCGCATTTTCTGACGGACCGTTAGATTTTATGGGGCGCCGGACGCCCGAACACAAGCCCCGGGAGCCCTGGACCTATACCGCCCCCAGGAGGAGCGATGGCTCAGCCGACCCAGCCGTCTCTGCCGCAGGAGTTCCACGACATCGCCAAACGGATCAGCAACTGGGGGCGCTGGGGCGCCGACGACGAGATCGGCACGCTGAACCTGGTCTCGGACGAGGTGGTGAGGGCCGCCGTCGCCGAGGTACGCGGCGGCCGACGGGTGCCGCTGGCCCTGCCGCTGCGGCAGGACGGGGTGCAGACCGGGATGATCCCGGGGCGGGTGAACCCGCTGCACACCATGGTCCAGATCAACCAGGAGCTGTTCGGCCCCGGCACGGTGGCCACCAGCGACGACTGCGTGACCATGGGGCTCCAGGCGGCGACCCACTGGGACGCGCTCACCCATGTCTCGCACTCGGGCCGGATCTACAACGGCCGCCCCGCCGACACCATCACCGCCCACGACGGGGCACGGTTCAGCGGCATCGACAAGGTGCGGACACTGATCACCCGCGGGGTGCTGCTCGACGTCGCCCGCGCCAAGGGCCTGGACCGGCTGCCCGGCGACCACGCCGTCACTCCCGACGACCTCGCGGAGGCGGAGGAGTTCGGACGGGTGCGGGTGCGGCCCGGTGACGTGGTGCTCGTACGGACCGGGCAGTTGCAGGTGTACCTGGCCGGGGACAAGCACGCCTACGCCTATCCGTCGCCGGGCCTCTCGGTACGCACACCCGAGTGGTTCCACAGCCGCGATGTCGCGGCCGTCGCGAACGACACGCTCACGTTCGAGATCTTCCCGCCGGAGATCGAGGACCTCTGGCTGCCGGTGCACGCCCTGGACCTGGTGGAGATGGGCATGCTCCAGGGCCAGAACTGGAACCTGGAGGAGCTGTCGGAGACCTGCGCGCAGGAAGGCCGATACGCCTTCCTGCTGTCGGCGACCCCGGAACCGATCACCGGTGGGACGGGGACGCCGGTCGCGCCGGTGGCGGTGCTCTGACGCTCGACCGAAGCCGGAGGCCCCCGCCGGAGGTCCCCGGCGGAGGTCCCCGGCGGGGTCGGCCGGACTCCACGCCCTAGGGTGTGTTGCGAAAGTAGCTCCGTCCGCCCGCAGGGCGGGGCCTGCGGCGTCTGGTGCGTGCGATCGCAAGGCGGAGGATCATCCTCGTACTGGACGTACTTGGATGACTCCGACAACGCAGCGAGCGTGCGTGCCAGACGCCGCGGGTCAGGAGGGACTTTCGCAACACGCCCTAGGCCGGGATCGCCGGGGCGGTCGTCGCCGTGGTCATCGTGGTGGGACCCGCGGGCGCGGCACGTGCGGCGGGCGGGGCGGGTGCGACGGTCGGTGTGTGCGGTGTGGGCGATGTGGGCGGGACAGCGCCGGCGAGGGACACGGGCGGCACCGGTGCAGTGGACTGCAAAGGCGGCTCCACGCAGCGGTCGACCTCGCACCAGATACTCTTGCCCGAGCCCTCGGGCTGCCAGCCCCAGCGGTCGGCGAGCCCGTCGACGAGTTCGAGCCCGCGGCCGTTGGTGTCCTCGCGGTCCGCGCGCCGCGGACTCGGCGGGCAGGCGCTGATGTCCGCGACCTCCACCCGTACCGTGCCCGCCGCGGACTCGCCCGCCCCGAACAGCATGCGCAGCACGGCGGGGCAGCCCGTGTGCACCACGGCGTTGGTGACCAGCTCCGAGATGAGCAGCACCAGCGTCTCGGCGAGCGGCTCGTCGTCTCCTATCCCCGATCCGGCGAGCCGCGACCTCGCCCATCTACGGGCCCGCCCGACCTCCGCGGGATCGGGGCCGACCTCCATCTGAACCAGAAGCACCTGCACCGCTCACACCATCCGAACCGGCGGACACAACGCCTCGCGCCTGAAAGCTGTCACGGAACGTGATTTCCTTGCGTGACAGCATGGTTGACGTACAGTCACCGCAACAAGCGCTTCGGGCATATTCCAGCGCGAAGGAGTATGCGTGGTGCATACTGTGCGACGCACGCTGCGGATAGTCGAACATCCTGTGCGAGCGGCGCGTTCGAGCCCGGTGGCCACGTTGGTGTCCGACCGGAGGTTCGGGGCCCCTGCCCCGCGACAGCACGCATCTCGCACCCGACGGAGCGTACCGGAGGGCGGGGCGACTGCGGCCCGTGACGAGTCCGCCGAAGGAAACAACCCGATATCGGCGCCCGAACGGCAACGCTCAGTGACGCTCTACGGTGTGATAGAGGGAGCCTGGCGCGCTACAGTGCGGACGCGAGTGCCTCTTCCGTACGTTCTGCCGTCTGCCACAGTCGCGCACGCACCCAGGCGCGTTTCAGGTGCAGATGCACATCGGCTTCCCAGGTGAAGCCCATCCCGCCGTGGACCTGGAGGCAGTCGCGTGCCCCCTGCACCGCGGCCTCGTCGGCGAGCAGCTTGGCACCGGCGATCTCCAGGGGGTCGGCGGTGACCGCGGCGGCGTACACGGCGGCGCGGGCGAGTTCCGCGCGCACGAACATCTGCGCGCAGAGGTGCTTCACCGCCTGGAAGCTACCGACAGGCCTGCCGAACTGCTCCCGCTCCTTGGCGTATCGCGTCGCGAGCTCGATGGTACGCAGGGCCGAGCCGAGCTGCTCGGCGGCGGTGAGGAGTGCCGCGTAATCGACGTAATCCGTTTGCGTCTCGTCATGTACACCGCGCACAGCCGCACCGCGCACCCGATGCAGCGGTGTCAGCGGATCGACGGACCGCAGGCGTACGGCGCCTGCCGCAGCCGCTTCCCCCATCGCACCCGTCCGGTCCAGCACCGCGTCCGCCTCGTCCAGCCAGGGCACCAGCGCGCCGTCCGACATGGTCACCACCGCCTGGCCGGTGGACGCGCCGGTCACCACACCGGCCGCGAGATGGGTCGCGACCAGGGGACCCGGCAGGAGCATCCGCCCGGCCTCCTCGAACACCAGCACCGCCTCCGGGAGTCCGAGGCCCACCCCGCCCGCCTCCTCTGGCAGCCGCAGCGCGAAGAACCCCGCGTCGCCGAGGTCCCGCCACAGCCCCCGGTCCAGCCGGGGACTGGACGGCGTCTCACCGGGTTGGTCCACGGCGGTACGCAGGGCGTCCCGGTCGAAGCGGGCCGCCAGCAGCTCCCGCACCCCCCGGCGCAAGGAACGCTGGTCTTCGCTCAGTCGGAAGCGCACACCCCTCAGCCCCCCTTCGGCAAGCCGAGTATCCGCTCGGCGACGATGTTCTGCTGGATCTGCGACGTGCCGGCGGCGATGGTGTACGAGAGCGAGGAGAGCCGGTCCAGGGTCCACTCCCGGGACACGTCGAGCGCATCGGGCCCGAGCACCTCGGCGGCCGTGTCGTACAGCTCCTGGCGAGCCTGCGAGTAGCGCAGCTTGAACACGGAGCCGCCCGGCCCCGGTGGACCCCCGCCACGCTCCCCCTCGCTGACGTTCCACTGGATGAGCCGCCACAGGGCACCGAACTCCGCCGACAGCCGCCCGAGTCGGCGGCGCAGTACCGAGTCGTCCCAGCGGCCGTTCGCGCGGGCGGTCCTGGCCAGTTCACCGAGGGTGCGGCGGCAGGCGACGACCTCGCCGACGAAGGCGGTGCCCCGTTCGAAGGACAGGGTGACCATGGTGACCCGCCAGCCGTCGTTCTCCTCGCCCACTCTGTTGCCCACCGGCACCCGCACCTCGTCCAGGAAGACCTCGGCGAACTCGGTGGACCCGGCCAGGGTGCGCAGCGGGCGCACGGTGATTCCGGGTGCGTCCATCGCCATGGCCAGCCAGCTGATGCCCCGGTGCTTGGGGACATCGGGGTCGGTGCGGACGAGCAGTTCGCACCAGTCGGCGACTTCGGCGTGCGAGGTCCAGATCTTCGAACCGGTCACGACGTAGCAGTCGCCGTCGCGTACCGCCCTGGTGCGCAGCGAGGCAAGGTCGGAACCTGCGTCGGGTTCACTGAAGCCCTGGCACCAGATCTCGTCGCCGCGCAGGATAGGCGGCAGCCAGCGCTCGCGCTGTGCGGGGGTGCCCTCGGCGGCGATGGTCGGCCCGGCGTGCAGCAGCCCGACGAAGCCCGCGCCGACGTAGGGCGCCCCGGCCTTCTCCGTCTCCTCCAGGAAGATCAGGCGCTTGGTCGGGGAGGCGCCCCAGTGCACGTCCCCGTAGCCTGCGTCGTGGAGTGCGCGCTGCCAGCCGGTGTCGTAGGCCCGCCGCGCCGGCCAGTCATCGGGCGGGGGCTTCGGCGGCAGCTTCGGCAGCACGACGGACAGCCAGTCGCGCAGCGCGGCCCGGAACGCCTCTTCCTCGTCCGTGTACGCCAGGTCCACCGCGGGCCTCCACTTCTGACATACCGTCAGATGATTGCCAGCAGGCTACCCGCCTCCCTCTGGACCGGCAAGGCGGGCACCCCTACGCTCTGCACATGATCTGACTGACCATCAGCTATGTGCCGAACCGGGAGGCCACGCACGTGAACGCCACCGCCCACGCCCTGAGCGGCTCCCGTACCCTCTGGGAGCTGATCGACCGACGCGCCTCACTGACCCCGGACCGCCCGGTACTGATCCAGGACGACCGGCGACTGACCTTCGGCGAGCTGCGTGAAGGCTGCGAGCGGGTTGCGGCCGGGCTGTACGGGCTCGGCGTACGCCCGGGCACGGTCGTCGCCTGGCAGCTGCCGACCAGGATCGAGAGCGTGCTGCTGTCCGGGGCGCTGGCCCGGATCGGCGCCGTGCAGTCCCCCGTCATCCCCTTCTACCGGGACCGCGAGGTGGGCTTCGCCCTCAGCGCGTCGAAGGCCGACTTCTTCGCCGTACCCGGCGAGTGGCGCGGCTTCGACCACACCGCGATGGCCAGGCGGCTGGGCGCGCGCGGCGTCCTCGACGTGTACGAGCCGGGCTCGCTCCCCGACGGCGACCCCTCCGTACTGCCCCCGCCGCCCGGCGATGGCACGGACGTGCGCTGGATCTACTGGACCTCAGGAACCACATCGGACCCGAAGGGCGTACTGCACACCGACCGCTCCCTGATCGCCGGTGGCTCCTGCCTGGCCCACGCACTGGGGCTGACAGCCCATGACGTCGGCTCGATCGCGTTCCCCTTCGCGCACATCGGCGGTGCCGACTACCTGGTGATGCTGCTGCTGTACGGCTTTCCCGCCGTGCTCTTCGAGCAGTTCGCGCTGCCGGACGCCCTGGAGAGCTACCGCAAGCACGGGGTCACGACGGCGGGCGGCTCCACCGCCTTCTACTCGATGTTCCTGACCGAGCAGCGCAAACAACCGGGCGAGCCGCTGATCCCGACCCTGCGCCTGCTGGCGGGCGGCGGCGCCCCCAAGCCGCCCGAGCTGTACCACTCCGTGGTCCGCGAGATGGGCGTCCAGCTCACCCACGGCTACGGCATGACCGAAGTCCCGATGATCACCATGGGCGCCCCGGACGACACCCCCGAGCAACTGGCCACCACGGAGGGCAGACCTCCCGAGGGCATGGAGATCCGGATCGTGGACGGTGAGGTCCGGCTGCGCGGAGAGGCGGTCTGCCAGGGCTACCTGGACTCCGGGCAGACGGCTGCCGTCTTCGACGCCGACGGCTTCCTGCGCACCGGGGACCTCGGCCGTCTCACCGAGTCGGGCCACCTGGTGCTCACCGGCCGCCTGAAGGACGTGATCATCCGCAAGGGGGAGAACATCTCCGCCAAGGAGATCGAGGACCTCCTCCACACCCATCCGGCCGTCGGGGACGCCGCGGTGATCGGCCTGCCCGACCCCGAACGCGGCGAACGCGTCTGCGCGGTGCTCGAACAGCCCGACGGGGCGGCTCGGTTGACCCTCGCCGAGGTCACGGCGTATCTGCGCGACGCGGGGCTCTCCGCGCACAAGTTGCCGGAGCAGCTGGAGGTGGTGGCGGCGCTGCCGCGCAACGAGACGCTGCGGAAGGTGCTCAAGTACAAGCTCCGCGAACGCTTCGGCGGGGACACGGGGGACGCCGCGTTTCGTCTGTACGGCGGCGGCTGAACACCGCTCGTGCGCCTGAAGCCCCGTCGAGACGGCGGGGCTTCGCAGGCCGCTCGGATCATCGGCCGCCGCGTGCCGCTGTCTACGGCTCGGGCGTGACGTAATAGGCGGCGAACGCCTCCAGGATCTGATCCTCGCTGATCCTGCCGTCGCCGTCCGCGTCCAGTGCCGCGGCCACCAGGGCGCACCGCTCCTGGTCGACACCCAGGACGCGGAGCACCCGCTCGGCGCTGTCCAGGGTGACCCCCGTGCCGTCCTGGTCGGCGATGCCGATCAGGGCGTGGAGGAAGGGCCGCGCGATCTCGGCGAAGCGGTGCGGGTTGTCGCGGAGCCGCTTCACCGCGCCGGTGATGAACTCCTCACGGGTGACCCGCTGGTCACCGTCCACGTCGGCGATGCCCGCCATGCCCTGCCAGAACGCCTCGGCGCCCGAGTAGAGGGCCTGCCCCTTCTCCGAGCGTGCCGTCGTGCCGAACTCGGCGAGGATCGCCTTGGCCGCCTGGTTGAAGTCCGCCCTGTCGATGTAGCCGTTGCCGTCCTGGTCGAACTCGGCGAACCGGTGGGCGACCTTCCGCTCGTATTCTGCGCTGTCCATGCGGGGAGACTACGACGTTCCGGGCCGGTCGCGCTCATCTTCCACCGACCTGCGGCGATGCTGAGACGATACGACGACAATCGGGGCGGCCCCGACACCCGCCTCCCCGCTTAGGCCGAGAGCGGTTCCGCCTCGTCGTCCACAGCCGCCAGGGCACTCTCGTACACCTCGAAGAGCCGACGCACACCGAGCGCCGCGAGCACTCTGTTCACATGCGCGCCCTGGACCCCGGCGGCGTTTTCCGCGCCCCCGGCGGGGAGGATGAGACGCAGTCGGCCACGGCAGGAGCGCAGGAGGCGGCGAGCCGCGATCAGCACGCCGACCCCGCTGGAGTCACAGAACACCACACCGGACAGATCGAGCACCACATCACGGCGGCCCCGGGCCACCGCCTCGTGCACATGGCGGCGGACCACGGGTGAACTGACCAGGTCGAGCTCACCCTGCATGCGCAGCACGGTCCACGGACCGTGTGCGATTCCCTGGAATTCCTCGACTTCGACCTCGATCATCACACATCCCGCGATCCGGAGGTTCGCCTTCCAGACGCCGCTTCCCAGCCGCCACGGGGCCAAACCCGCGGGGGCGGACTTGCCGCAAAGACGCGTGGTGCCGTGATGCGGCCCACTACATTCGAAGCAGCGAGGACGACTGGCGAGTAGCATTCTGGAATATCCCGGAATGCCTGATTAGTCCATAACGGGCGGAGGTTGGGGCGCCGGATGGCCAAAGACACACCACCCCGCTGGGACCGCAAGATGCAGCAGCGGCTGGCACGCGGCGAGGCAGCCGCGCTCGGCGAGCTGTACGACCGGTTCGCCTCGCTCGTGCACAACCTGGCCCACCGGGTGCTGGACGACAACGAGGCGGCGGACCAGATCACCCGCGAGGTCTTCGGCTATGTCTGGGAGAACCCGGACGCCTACGACCCCAAGCAGGGCTCCATGCGCTCCTGGGTGGCCAGGCTCACCCACAAGCAGGCCGTGCACCGGCTGCGGCAACAGGAGGCCGCGGCCCATGCCGGCAACGGCGGCGGCTCAGCCGACGAGTTGGAAGACCTGGAGGAAAGGGTGCGCCGCGCGTCGGTCGCCGCACGGGCCGACTACATCGTGACGTCGATGCCCTCCTCCCTGCGAGCCGCGCTCCAGCTGGCCTACCGCGAGCGGCGCGACTACCGGCAGGCCGCTTCGGACCTCGACATCTCGGCGGACGAGGCACGCCGGAGGTTGAGGCTGGGGCTGCAACTGCTGTCCACGGCGCACACCCGCCCGCTCCCCGGCGGCTCGTCGCCCCCCGGCCCACAGCCCGGTCGCGGACGTACCCGGTGACCGGCCCGCTCGGCGGCGGCCGAGGCCCCGGCGGGTCCGATGACGGACCGGGCGCCGTGCCGCGCATCCCTGGTCCGCGGGCGGCGGGGGACGACCTCGATCCGCCACCCGTCCTGCCGCCACCGGTGAGTCCGGTCACTTCCGTGACCGTGCCCCAACTGCCGCACAACGTGCTGAAGTCCCTGCTCGGCGCCTGGGCACTGGCGGCCTGCTCCGCCGAGGAGAGCGCCGCGGTCGACGCGCACCTCACGGAGTGCGCGCCCTGCGCGGACGAGGCACTGCGGCTGCGCGACGCGGTCGGGCTGCTGCACAACGACGTCGAGCTGGACCTCGATCCGCTGCTGCGCTCCCGCGTGCTGGAGAACTGCCTGGGCCGCCGTGCCGCGCGGATCCCGGTGCCCACCTGGGCGGCCCCGTACGACGCGGAGACCGCGCGTCTCGACGCGCTGCTGCGCGACTTCGGCGACGCGGACTGGGACACACCCCTGCGGTTGAAGTGGTTCGACGGCCTCGAGCCGGTGAGCCGCGGGACCACCGTCGCCGGGGTGATCGGCCACCTGCTGTCCGTGGACGGGTTGGTGGCGTCGGCGCTCGGTCTCGACGACCCGGTGGCTCCGTACACGACGAGCGGGGCACCGCCGGATCCGCACTCGGCACACATCCCCCACTCCCCCGCGGAACGCACTGATCGGTTCTGGCACTCCGCGCAGATCCCGGCCGCCCGGGAGGTCCGCGCGTCCTGGCGTGATCAGGCCCACACCCTGGTGCGTACGGTGTCGTTCGCGGGGCGGGGGGTCGCGGAGCTGTCGGTACCGTACGGGGACTTCACGCTTCCACTACGCGACGCACTGCTCGACCGCGCGTTCGAGTGCTGGGTGCACGCCGACGACATCGCCCAGGCGGTCCATTACCCGTACGCCCCGCCGAGCGGCCCACATCTGCACCACATGATCGAACTTGCCGTACGCCAGCTCCCGGCCGCGCTCGCCGCCAGGCGCCGCGCGGGGCTCGCCGGGCCCGCCCGCCGCCTGGTCACGGCGGGCTCTCCGGGCCGCTCCCTGCATCTGGAGGTCGAGGGCGCGGGCGGCGGCCACTGGCACATCCCGCTGGACTCCCCGGGCGCGATCGGCGACCCGGAGCAGTCCGTGGCCCAGATCGCCTTGGACGCCGTCGAGTTCTGCCAGCTCGTGGCGGGGCATGTACCGCCCGCGGAGGTCGCGGTGGGCCAGGACGGGGACCGCGAGGCGATCCAGGACGTGCTGTTCGCAGCGGCGTCGCTGTCCCGGCTGTGAGACGGGCCAGGGCCTTTCGTTCTGATCAGGCGTGATCCGAACGAAAGGCCCTCAAGCGAAGACCACCGTGCGGCGGCCGTTGAGCAGGATGCGGTGTTCGGCGTGCCACTTCACCGCGCGCGCCAGCGCCTGGCACTCCACATCGCGCCCGACGGCCACCAGCTGCTCCGGAGTCACCTCGTGGCCGACCCGTTCGACTTCCTGCTCGATGATCGGGCCCTCGTCCAGATCCGCCGTCACGTAGTGCGCGGTCGCCCCGATCAGCTTGACGCCCCGCTCATGCGCCTGGTGGTACGGCTTGGCGCCCTTGAAGCTCGGAAGGAAGGAGTGGTGGATGTTGATGATCCGGCCGCTGAGCTGCTTGCACAGGTCGTCGGACAGCACCTGCATATAGCGGGCGAGCACGACCAGCTCCACGCTCTCGGACCGCACCAGCTCCAGCAGCTCGGCCTCCGCCGCCGCCTTGGTCTCCCTGGTCACCGGGATGTGGCGGAACGGGATGTCGTACGAGGCCACGAGCTCGGCGAAATCGGTGTGGTTGGACACCACGGCCGCGATGTCGACCGGCAGCGCACCGATCCTGGACCGGAAGAGCAGATCATTCAGGCAGTGCCCGAATTTGCTGACCATCAGCACCACCCGCATGCGCTCGTCAGCGCGGTGGATCTCCCAGTCCATCTGGAACGAGTCCCCCACGGCGGCGAAGCTGGCTCGCAGCTTCTCCACCGTCACCGGAGCCTCGGCGGCGAAGTGGACCCGCATGAAGAACAGACCCGTGTCCCGGTCTCCGAACTGCCGACTGTCCTCGATGTTGCAGCCGGTGATGAAGAGGTAGCTGGAGACGGCGTGCACGATGCCCTTTTTGTCGGGGCACGAGAGCGTCAGGACGTACTGATCGGTCATCCTCGTAGCCTGCCACACCCCAAGGGTGCCGACGGCGCCGTGTCCGTCAGACGGACCGCGTCGCCGGGAGCCGTCAGGCGGAGCGCGTCATGATGCGCAGCACTTCCAGCGTGCGCGGAGGCGTGTCCGGGTCCTCGCCGTCGTTGACCGCGAGCCGTATGTGCGCCTCGCGCGCGGCCCGTACCGCCTCCGGCCAGCCGTGGTGCTCGATGTACGCGGAAACCGGGGCGTCCGCGCCCACCTGGTGCATGATCCGCAGCACCCGCAGCACGGCGACATCGACCAGAGCGGCCTCTCCGGAGTCCCGGAAGATCGTTCCGACGTACTTCTCGGCGGACCAGTTGTCCAGCCAGGTGTCCTCGACCAGGCGGTACACGGCGTCGGTGACGTCTCCGTACCCCTCGTGACCTGCCAACCAGACGTCCTGGTGGAAGGTGGGATCGGAAAGCATGTGCAGCGCCGAGCGCACATTGCTGCGCCAGCGCCACCAGGGCATGTCATTGAGCGGCATGTCGCCCATGGTGGGGGAGCGACGGCCGCGACGGGAAGAGTTCATTGACGTTCACCTCGGGAGCCTCTGCGGTCGATCGTACGGCCCGCGCACTTCCGCGGTTCCGGCCCCCTGGAATTCACCCCGGCGTCACCCACCGTTGAAGCCCGCTCACTCCGGCGTTACCCACGGGGCGGAAGTGTGCGGGTGCATGACCGGATGGCGCCGCACCCACACACCCCGTCACTACAGGACCTTCGTGGCCCTCGCCCTGTCAACGGCGGTGGTCGGAACATCACTCCTGCTCACCGCATGCGGAGCGCTCCCGGGCATCTCGGACGACTCCCGGGAGCCGGTGACCGTGATGACCTTCGCCCCCGAGGAGACGAGGGCCACGAACATGCCGGGGATGCCCGCGCTGGCACAGGCATACGCCAAGTACGTCAACGCACTCGGTGGGATCGACGGTCACGAGCTTCGGGTCCTCACCTGCAACGAGCACAACACCGGAGTGGGGGCCGCCGAGTGCGCCCGCCGAGCCGTCAGGGAGGGCGCGGTCGCGGTCGTCGGCTCCTACAGCCAGCACGGCCGCGCGTTCATGCCGCCGCTGGAAGCGGCGGGCATTCCGCACATCGGCGGCTTCGGGATCTCCGACGAGGAGTTCTCGAGCTATCTCTCGTACCCGGTCAACGGCGGTGTGGCCGCGCTTCTCGCCGGCAACGGGCGGCAGCTCGCGGGCAGCTGCCGGAAGGTCTCGTTGGTGCGGCCCGACAACATACTCGGTGACGCCCTGCCGGCTCTTCTCAACGCGGGCCTGTCCGAGGGCAAGCGGAAGCCGTCGTCCGACATCAGGGCGGCCGACGACTCCTCCGAGTACGCACGGCAGGCCGAGCAGGCGCTCGAAGCGGCGGGCGGCGAGCGGGGCTGTGTGACCGCCGTGCTCGGCGAACGCACCGAGACCTTCGTCGACTCCTTCCGCCGGGTGCGCGACTCGGGTGGCACCGGCGGCTCGGAGGTCCGGATCTCCTCCGTGCTCAGCTCTGTCGACCAGCCCCTGATCGACCGCACGGGCGGCGCGAACGGGCCCTTCGAAGGAGCCCTCATGACCGGCTGGTACCCGGTCTCCGAGGACCAGCGCTGGGGGCTGTTGCGGGAGGTGATCCGCGAGAACGCCTTCGGGGACAACCGGATCGACGCCGCGGACGCGGGCGTGCAGACCACATGGATCGCCTACACCGTGCTGCGGAAGGTCATCGAGTCGCTCGACCGCGCCGAGATCACCCCGGGTGCCGTAGCCCACGCCCTGGACAACGGCGTGACCGTCGACACCGGGGGGCTCACCCCGGACCTGCGCTGGCGTTACGACGACATGCTGGGGGTGACAGGGCTACCCCGGGTGGTGAACCGGAGCGTGACGTTCCAGGTGGTGCTGAAGGGGAGGCTGGTTGCCCAGCGGTCGGGGTTCGTGGACGTCAGCTCCACCATGCAGAACGCGAGCACGGTGTAGGCGCCAGCACGGTGCAGGAAGGTACCGCCAGGCCCCAGGGCGGTTGGCACCCTCGTGACACGCGCCGAACGGGCAGGGGCCTTCGCGGTTTCGCCGTGCCCCCGTGCGGGTGCACGGCGTACCGAGTCAGAGCTGCGTAGCCGCGCGCTTCGTCAAGGAGTACTTCGTGGCGATGGCGTTCCACAGGCCTGAGGCCTCATGCTTGGCCGCGGTCGCCTCGCCGCTCTCCCGGTTGCCCAGCATCGCGTTCTTGCTCTGGCGGGCCTTGCCGTCACGGCAGCCCTTCTTGCCGTCGACGTCCTTGGCCCACTGCGCGTAGTGGTCGTCCGCCGACGCGGAGGCTTCCCATGCCTCGGTGAGTGACTCGGTGAGCCGCTCGTGGTTCTGGAGCTTGTCGACTTCCACGTCCTTGAGGCGGGTCACCAGGCTCCGCCGCTGCTCGGCGGCGGCACGGAGGTCGGAGGCTGCTTGGTCGAGGTTGTCGCAGCGCTTGATCGACTCGACCGAGCGGATCACCGCGGCGCGGCTGTCGTTGCTGTCGGCGAGCAGCTTGTCGAGCTCCTCGGCCTGGGCCTTGGCCGGATCGTCAGCCGCTGCGGCCTTGGTCGGGGCCGCGGCCTCCGGCGTGCTGGCGGCGGCCACAGGAGTCTTGTCGGTGCCCTTGTCGTCCTCGCCGCCGAACACCAGTGCACTGACACCGAGGCCGACCACGGCGCAGCCCACGACGACCGCGGCGATCAGCGGAAGACGGGAGGAGCGGCGCGCCTGCGGCTCGTCATAGCCGGGGTGACCCGAGTGGTCGGGGTGACCGGTGGGACCGTAAGGGCCGGTGGGGCCGGTCGGATACGAGTGCTGCGGGTGCTGCGGGGTGGCGGCGTACAAGGGATGCCGCTGTTGCCCCGTGGCTGAGCGCGGTGTCTGCGGGGGCGGCGAGTCGCTGCGGAAGAGGTTCTCGAACCCGGCGGGAGGCTGCGGCTGCGGCCCGGCGGGGGTCCCGGGACTCGCCCCGTAAGGGCCCCCGGCCGGCGGGGGCGGCGCGGTCTGCCGCTGGGGTACGGGCGGCAGGAACTGCGTGGCGGCGGCGTCGCCCGTGGCCGGAGCCGAGGTCGGGGTCTGGGCCGGGGCATTGGCCCGAGGTCGCAGCCCGAGGTATTGAGTCGACTCGGCGGGCGCCTCGGGCGGCAGCGGCCCAGGAACGCCCGGCACGGGCGGAATGTACTGGGTCGCCGCGACATCGGCACCCCCGGCACCGGCAGACGGCACCGGCGGAATGTACTGGGTCGCCGCGACATCGGCACCCCCGGCACCGGCAGACGGCACCGGCGGAATGTACTGGGTCGCCGCGACATCGGCACCCCCGGCACCGGCAGACGGCACCGGCGGAATGTACTGGGTCGCCGCGACATCGGCACCCCCGGCACCGGCAGACGGCACCGGCGGAATGTACTGGGTCGCCGCGACATCGGCACCGTACGGCTGCTGGGGTCGCGTCTGCGGGTGCGTCCCCGGCTCCGGCCCGGAAGGCACCCCCGGCGGTTGCGGCTGCCCCTGTCCCGGACCCCACGGCGCCCCCCAGGCCGCGCCGCCGGTCGGGGCTGGCTGCTCCCCGCCGGTCCCGGGTATCCAGGGCCCGTTGCCGTCTGCGGGCAGCACGACACCTTCGTGCGCGGGCAGCGCGGCGCTCCCGGCGCCGGGAGCGCCGCCGGAGTGCTGCGTCTCGTCACCCTGTCCGCTTCGCGTCACCGGGACTCCTACACGTGTACCTACGGAACCGTCGGCTCACGCTACCGGGTGGACGAAGGGGTCCGCACATACGTGTGGTCCCCGTAACAAGAAGCGGCGGTACGGCGCTGATCACGGGGCGGTCCGCAGCGCCACCCTCTCCCCGAACTCCCTTACCGCGGACTCGTCGGCGAACGGTTCGAGCCGGTGGCGGAGGTCCTCCACGTACTCCACGCCCCGGCTCGACCGGAGGGAGCCGAGCAGTTCCACCGCCCGGGTCCCGGTGTGGCACGCGGCCTCCACCTCGCGCTGCTGGACCTGGGCTGTCGCGAGCAGCACCAGGCCGATGGCACGGCGCCGGGCTCGGGACTCGGGGTGCCCTTCGAGGGATTCTGCGGCACGGCGGGCCGCTGCCTCCGCCTGGCCCAGGTCGCGGTGGCAGTGGGCCAGCTCGTCCGCGAGGTAGGCGTGGTCGAAGTGCGCGATCCACACCGGATCGTCACCGGAGGCCGGATCCGCCCGCTCCAGGGCCGTCAGCGCCTTGCCCGCGATCTCATGGCAGGCGCGGGCGTCCCCGAGCAGGGCGTGGCCGCGTGCCTCGGCGGCGAGGAACATGGCCTCGGCCCGTGGCGTCACCTGCCCCCTCGCCCCCTCCTGCGCAGCCCTGGCGAGCTGGGCGATCTCCCTCGGGTTGCCGAGCTCCGCCGCGAGGTGGCTCATCGAAGCCGCCAGCACATAGCCGCCGTAGGCCCGGTCCCCGGCTGCCTGCGCCAGCCGCAGCGCCTGGATGTAGTAGCGCTGGGCGAGCCCGGGCAGGCCGCTGTCCACAGCCATGTACCCGGCCAGTTCGGTGAGTCGGGCCACGGCGGCGAACAGCCGACGGCCTACCGGTTCGCGGTACGAGCCCGAAAGCAGCCCGGAGACCACGCTGTTGAGGTAGTGCACCACGACGGGACGTACACGTCCGGCCCCGAAGCGGTGGTCAAGCACCTTGAGCGCCTCCGTCATGGCCTCCACGGCCTCGACGTCCGCGACGCCCACCCGGGACCCCGCCGTGCGCTCCACCAGCGCGTCGGCCCCGGTGATCAGCCAGTCGCGACTGGGCTCCACCAGCGCCGACGCCGCGACCGTGGAGCCGGAGAGGAAGTCACGGCGACCCACATCACTGCGCCACAGCTCACAGACCTGCTCGATGGCGCCGAGCACGGTCGGGGCGAACTGGAGCCCGACTCCCGATGCCAGGTTCTTACCGTTGGCCATGCCGATCTCGTCGATCGTGACTGTGCGGCCCAGCTTGCGGGCCAGCGCCTCCGCGATGATCCCGGGCGCCCTGCCGCGCGGCTGCTGTCCGCGGAGCCAGCGCGCCACCGACGTCTTGTCGTACCGCAGATCCAGTCCGCGCTCCGTCCCCACCATGTTGACCCGGCGCGCGAGTCCGGCGTTGGAGCACCCGGCCTCCTGGATCAGCGCTTGCAGCCGTTCGTTGGGCTGGCGGGCGACAAGTGGCCTCGCTGCCATGACAACAACCCCCTGTACCGGACGTACCGGACCGCCCAGCGAGCGATCTCCCATTGATCGCTTCCCGGTGCCAATCCGGAGAATGCCGATGAGCTCGGACGATTACGGGTGAATGCCGCTACAGCACAAGGGGTTACCCCTCCACCGGGTCCGTTCCGCACGCGCGCCCCCGTCCGTGCTTCCGTGCGCCCCGATCGCAGGGGCGATGCGCCGTGCTCCCGGCCATGTGCGCCCGTAACCCGTACCAGTGACGGGAGTTGACCCGATCGTGAACAAGACCGACAAGGCCGAGAAGACCGACGAGACCATCGCAGAGATCGCCGGAGTGCCGACGGGGCGAGCCGCCGCCGACCCGGTCACCGCGCCGGGCACCGGGCTGATCCCCCAGCAGCGCGGTGAGCAACTGCTCGACTGCGCCGTGCGGTACGCGGACGAACGGCACTGGGACGTGTTCCCCGGCACCTGGCTCCGGATCACCGACGGCATGGAGCACTGCTCCTGCGGTGCGGCCTCCTGTGCCGCCCCGGGGGCCCACCCGGCGCGCCCGGACTGGGCGGACCAGGCGACCGGCAGCGCGGCAGCCGTACGTCTGGCGTGGGGGCGGCAGCCCAGAGCGTCGATCCTGCTGCCCACGGGACGGACCTTCGACGCCCTGGACGTCCCGGAGTCGGCCGGTTTCCTGGCACTGGCCCGGATGGAGCGGATGGGGATCACGCTCGGTCCTGTGACCTGCACCCCGGACCGGAGGATGGTCTTCTTCGTGCTGCCCGGTACGGCAGCAAGGGTCCCCGGGCTGGTACGTACGCTGGGCTGGGCACCGGACTCCATCGATCTGACCGCGCACGGCGAGGGCCACTACATCGCTGCCCCGCCGACCAGGATCGGCTCCCGTGGCGCGGTGCAGTGGGTGCGGCGCCCCACGGTCGCGAACCGCTGGCAACCGGACGCCGAGGAACTGCTCAGCCCGCTGGCGTACGCCTGTGGACAGGAGGCACCGGTCGGGCGTTCCCGCCACATCTGAACCGCGCACGGCTCCCCCGCCTGCACCGCGCACGGCGCCCCGGACCGCGCGGTTCGTGACCACGGCGTCCGGCCACGGCTGTGGATGCGGCATACGACAGCGCGGCACTGAGACAGCCTCCGACTCCCGAGGTGCATGACTCGTCTCCGCCTACCGCTCGGAAAGGGCCGCCTCCTGGGGACGGCGCGGTGCGGGCAGGCGCAGTGCCGCCAGGCGTGCCGTGGTCAGCAGGGACAGGGACGCGATGGCGAGTGACGAGTAGTGGTGTTCCCGCCACCACATGAGGGGAAGTCCGACCGCGGGAACGCGGAGCCGGCCGAAGCCGAGCACCTGGGCCAGCGGGACGGGTGTGGAGTCGGGCCGCTGGTTGGCGTCACCCGCGGTGATGATGCGGTTGTCGGGCAGGATCTTGCGGACGCGGTGGGACAGCAGCCGCGAGGGGTTGGCCGGGTCACGGACGAGCACGACCTGACCGCGCAGGGGCGCACGGCCTCCGAGCGGCTGGTAGAGCACGACGTCACCGCGCAGGATGCGCGGCCGCATCGACTCACTCACCACCAGGGTCGGCCGCCAGTCGAGAACGAGCGGGGGCAGGTGCGCCCAGATGAGCAACCCGGAGGCCGCGGCAAGCACGGTGCGTGCCGCGGCCGATGTCACGAGCCTGATCCACGAGCCGGCCCGGGCCCCGCCCGGCGGGTCGGTTTCGACCCGCCCTGACGGTGTGGCCATCTAAACCGTCTGGGCTTCCCAGTTGAAGCTCACGTTCGGCGTGCTCCCGCCCTGGGTGGTGTCGGGCGCCGAGGCGCTGAACGTCCAGGAGATGCGGTAGCTGATGGTCTGCGGCGGGTTGCCCGCTACCGCCCACGGGCCCACACCGTTGGCGTAGTTCGTGCGGTTGGAGAGGAAGTCGTCCAGGGTTCCGGTGTAGTCGGACGGACCGCTGGGAGTGAATCCGGCGCAGCTGCTGAAGGTGCCGCCGGTCCCGTCCTCGATCGTGATGGTGATGTACGGGCTGATGTCGTTGGCCGGTACGGCCGCATGGGAGCTGTAGAGCTTGATGTCGGACGGGAGAGTGGAGGCCGATGTGATGGCGATGCAGCGTGACCCGGACTGGCCGGGCGTCATATTGGTGACCTGGAACATCGGCGATCCGCCACTGTCGTTCGTCAGGTTCAGGGAGCCCGCGTTCCAGTGGTTTCCGGAATTGCTCGTCACTCCGGCGAAGGCGGCGTGTGAGGCCCGCCAGACCATCCCGCCGCTGAGCGCGAGCCCGAGCGGGACGGGCAGGGCATAGGCCACCATCTTGGCCCAGGGCAGGTGCCTCACACTTTCGCGCAATCCATGCATGCCTCCATGATTCCCATCGCCGGCGGACGCGCGCGGTGTGCGGGAGGCGAATCACCGCAGAACACTCGAAGGAACCACAGTCATCCGATCAGAAGCACACTCGATGCGGTCGGACCGGTCGCGAGCGGGCGGCCCGTGACCCCCGGCACCTGGACGGGGCTGGTGCGGTTGGTGGTGTTGCCCTGTCCCAGCTGGCCGGTGGCGTTGTTCCCCCAGCACCACACGGTCTGCGCGGCGCCCACAGCGCAGGTGTGCGCGGCGCCCCCCGTCACGGAAGCCCAGGTGGTGGCGGTACCGACCTGGACGGGCGTCGTCCGGTTGGTGGTGTCACCCAGCCCCAGCTGACCGGAGGCGTTGCTCCCCCAGCACCACAGCACCCCATTGCTCCGGATGGCGCAGGTGTGCGCGGCGCCCCCCGTCACGGAAGCCCAGGTGGTGTTGGTGCCGACCTGGACGGGCGTCGTCCGGTTGGTGGTGTCACCCAGCCCCAGCTGACCGGAGGCGTTGCTCCCCCAGCACCACAGCGTGCGGTCCTTGCGGATCGCACAGTTGTGCGCGGAGCCTGCCGCCACAGCCGACCAGGTGGTGTTGGTGCCGACCTGGACCGGCGACGTGCGGTTGGTGGTGTCACCCAGCCCCAGCTGACCGAAGGCGTTGCTCCCCCAGCACCACAGCGTGCGCTGCCGGCGCACTCCACAGGTGTGCTCGGCGCCCGCCGTGGGACCCACCCAGCCGTTGTCGCTGCCGACCTGGACCGGCGACGTGCGGTTGGCCGTGTCACCCAGCCCCAGCTGACCGGCGTTGTTCCTGCCCCAGCAGCGCAGTGTCCCGTTGTTCCAGGTGGCGCACGTGTGGTTCTCACCGGCGACGACGCGGGACCACGTGGTGGCGACACCTGCCTGGGTGTAGTTGATGGTGTCCGTGGTGTTGCCCAGCCCGAGCTGCCCATACGTGTTGGATCCCGAACACCACAGAGTGCCCGTGCTCTGGCGCGCGCAGGTGTGGGCTCTGCCCACGGCGATGCGGGTCCAGGTCGTCGACGAGCCGGCCTGTGTGGGACTGCGACGCTCGGTCCTGTCCCCCAGCCCGAGCTGTCCGCTGCTGTTGTCGCCCCACACGAACAGCCTGCCGACGCCGAAGTTCTCCACCACGCTCCAACTCGCCGCCGTCGAGGTGACGACGGAGAATGCGGCGACGGCCGCGGGAACTGTCGACAACCCCGCGACAGCCCCGCAGACGACCAGCATCATGACGGCTGCCATGCGCCACGGTGCCGACCGGCATCGTGATCGGTTGATCGATCCCACACTGCCAACACCTATCCGTGTTACCGGTAGTTGACATGCATCGGCGCGACCGCGGAGAACGGGTTTCACCCGGATGACCCACCGTGCCCCCGAGCGGGCGACCGGTCACGCTCGGGAGATGACCTCCGCGCGAAGTCGCTCGTACTCAGCGCCGGCGACTGGCTCGCCATCGGGGCATCCCACAGCCCGGGACCGTCTCTCTCCACCGCACGTCGGGCCGCTCGGGGAACCGCAAGAAGACCCCGTCCACGGTCGTGATGACCTCCAGGGACCGGATACTCAGCGCCAACACGGACCCCTGGATGATCACTCACCACTTTTCCGCTCGCCGTGCTGATGATCTGGAAACAGCGAACGATCACGCTGCCACCCGCAAGCGACTGCAGTGTCCGTCCGTGCATCGGCTTGACTTGGTCAGAGAAGCACAGGACTACCCAAGGGGGACGCGATGCCGGACCAGGCATCAGCACACAACGGTCACACCGAGCCCACCGCATCGGCGACCGGAGGCATGCCGGACACGGCCGCTCCGCCGCCGGCCGTACGTGTCGAGGGACTGTGGAAGCGGTTCGGCGAGCAGACCGCGGTGGCCGGAATCGATCTGACCCTGCCCGCGGGCCAGTTCATCGGCCTGCTCGGGCCGAACGGGGCGGGCAAGACCACCACCCTGTCCATGGTGACCGGGCTGCTCCGCCCCGACCAGGGGCGCATCGAGGTGGTCGGCCATGACGTATGGCGTGATCCAGTCGGGGTCAAGGCCAGGATCGGGGTGCTGCCCGAAGGGCTGCGGCTCTTCGAGCGGCTCTCCGGCCGTGAACTGCTGGCCTATACCGGACGGCTGCGGGGGCTGCCGGGCGAGGAGGTCGACAGGCGTGCGGCGCAGTTGCTCGACGTGCTCGATCTGGCGGGTTCGCAGAACAAGCTGGTGGTCGACTACTCGACCGGTATGCGCAAGAAGATCGGTCTGGCCGCGGCGCTGCTGCACAACCCGCAGGTGCTGTTCCTGGACGAGCCCTTCGAGGGTGTGGACCCGGTGTCGGCGCAGACGATCCGCGGAGTTCTGGAGCGGTACACGGCGTCCGGGGCGACCGTGGTGTTCTCCAGCCATGTGATGGAGCTGGTGGAGTCGCTGTGCGACTGGGTCGCGGTGATGGCGGCCGGCCGTATCAGGGCGCAGGGCACGCTGGACGAGGTGCGGGGCTCGGCGGCCTCGCTCCAGAACGCGTTCCTCGAACTGGTCGGCGCCAACGGGCGGGACGCGGGGCAGACGCTGGACTGGCTGGGCGGCGGCGAGGCGCGATGAGTACCGCGGTCTTCGACGCCCCGACGGCCGCCACCGGCGGTCCGCTCGGGCCCTCGTCCGGATCACTGACCTCGATCTTCGTGCGGCTGAAACTGACACTGCTGGCGAACGGGCTGCGGCAGTCGTCGGGCCGCAGGGCGGCCTTCGTCTCGTCCGCCGTCCTCACGTTGCTGCTCGCGGCCGGTCAGCTCGTCGGACTGGCCCTGCTACGCGGAAGCGCGCACGCGGGCTCGCTGGTGGTGCTGCTGACCGGGGTGATCGCACTCGGCTGGACGTTCCTGCCGCTGTTCTTTCCCAGCGGCGACGAGACACTCGATCCGACCCGCCTGGTGATGCTCCCGCTGCGTCCGGCTCCGCTGGTACGGGCGCTGCTGGTCGCCTCGTTGGCGGGGATCGGACCACTGTTCACGCTCTGCCTGGTGCTGGGCGGCGCGCTGGCTCTGGCGCACGGCACGGTGGCGGTACTGGTGGCGGTGGTCGCCGTACCGCTGGCGCTGCTGGTGTGCGTGGCGCTGGCGCGGTCGGTGGCCGCGGCGAACACCCGGCTGCTCACCTCCCGCAAGGGCCGCGACCTCGCGGTGCTGAGCGGTCTGGTGATCGCGGTCGGCATTCAGTTCGTCAACTTCGGTGCCCAGCGGCTCAGCGAGGTGGGTGGTCTCGCCACGCTCGGCCCGATCGCGGCGGTGGTGCGCTGGGTACCGCCCGCGTCCGCGATCGGCGCGATCGAGTCGGCGAGTACCGGGGCGTACGGGACGGCGCTCGGGCAACTGGCGCTGTCCGTGGGTGCGCTCTTCGCTCTGCTCCACACCTGGCGGCACAGCCTCACCCGGTTGATGACCGCCCCCGACGGCTCCACCCTGGCCGCGGCGTCGGAGCCGAGCCGCCGTGAGAACGCGACGTCCGGGGCGGGGTGGCAGCGGCTGCTGCCCGGCGGGCGTACGGGTGCGGCGATGCAGCGCACCCTGCGCTACATCTGGCGTGATCCCAAGACGAAGGCAGCCTGGGTGACCTCTCTGGTGGTCGGTCTGATCGTGCCGCTGGTCAACGCCCTCCAGGGCACCGGCTCGATCTATTTCGCCTGCTTCGCGTCGAGCATGCTCGGCATGCAGATGTACAACCAGTTCGGGCAGGACTCCTCCGGGTTCTGGATGGTCGCGCAGACCATCTCGACGCCCAGGGACGCGTATCTGGAACTGCGCGCACGTGCGCTGGCGACGCTGCTGATCACGCTCCCGTACACAGCCCTTGTCACGGTCGTGACAGCCGCTCTGCTGGACGACTGGCGGGCGCTCCCGGAGGCTCTGGGTCTCGCGCTGGCGCTGCTGGGCGCGATGACGGGGACTGGCGCGGTGGCGTCCGCCAGGTATCCGTACTCGATCCCGCAGGAGGGGCACAGGAACATCGCCGCGGGGCAGGGCGGCCTCGCGATGCTCTCGATCTTCGGCGGAATGCTGGGATCCGCGTTGCTGTGCGCGCCGCTCATCGCCCTCACGATCCGGCTGAACATGGCCGACGCCGAGTCCGCGCTGTGGCTGTTGCCGCCGCTGGGACTCGTATACGGCGCGTTGATGGTCTGGGGCGGTCTGCGGCTGGGCGGACCGCGGACCGCGGACCGGCTGCCCGAGATCCTGGCGGCGGTCAGCAAGGGCTGAGCCGGCAGCGCTGGGCTCGTACGGGCCGAGCCCAGCCGGGTGAACTGGCGCCCGCACGGCATTGTGTGAAGATTTCACCAACCATCCGGCAGCGGGCGGACTCGCGTTCATGCGGGTCCGCCCGTTTGCGTGTAAGGGGCACTGACAGCGCAGCAGCGAACACCAGTGAACGTCAGGGTGGGCCGGGGCTCGACGGGGGCACACTGGACACGTGTAGAACGAGTCTTCGAGCGACGCTTTCCGGTCGAACAAGTCTGCGGAGGGTTAATCCGCCACAGGCGCCACCCCTCGGCAACTGCCAGCTCAGACGGCTTCTTTCGATCAGGCCGGTTGGTTCAGTCCAGATACCGGACACCCGTTCACCGTGCCCGCGTACCCCTTCCGAGCTGCCCGAACGACCATTCGGTTGAGTAAGTGGATCGTATGCGGCCGGAAACGGGTCCTGAATGTGCGATCACTGAGTGCATCAGCAAGACTCCCGACCGCAATCACCGCCCAAGCGAAAGGGATTTCACCAATGCGTTACACGGCCACCACAATCGGCGCCACACTCTCCACCGCCGCCCTCCTGCTGGCCGCAGGCGCCACCGCCAACGCGGCCCCCGCGTCGCCGGAATCGCTCTACGCACCCTCGGCCCTGGTGCTCGCGGTCGGCCATGGGGACGACGCAGCGACCGCCGGTGTCGAGCGCGCCGTAACCCTCAGCTGCGCACCGACCCCGAGCGGAAGCCACCCCGACTCTGCCGCCGCCTGTACGGAACTGAACTCGGTGGACGGCGAGTTCGGCCTGCTCGGCAGCGCACCCACCACCCCCTGCACCCGCCAGTGGGACCCGGTCACGGTCACCGCGGCCGGTGTCTGGCAGGGCAAGCGGGTGAGCTGGACGACCACCTACGGCAACTCCTGCGAGATGCGGGCACGGCTGGCTGACAGCGCGGTCTTCTCGTTCTGACGGTCCCGAACGTGCCTGCTACGCCGGGGCAGGCCGGGTCATACGACGACCCGGCTACGCCCCGGCAGGCCCAACCGGCATGGCCTCGAAGGCGCCTACGGCCGGACTGCCGGCACACCGTCCAGGAACGGCTCGATCGCGGCACGCCAGGCGGCCGGTTGGTCGTAGTGCACAAGATGGCCGGCGTCCGCCACCTCTGCGTACCGCCCACGCGGGAGCACCCGCACCATCTCCTGCGCCTCCGCCCGCCCCAACTCCCCGTCCAGACCCCGCACCACCAGGGTCGGGCACCGCACCTCGGCCAGGGAGTCCCAATGCGCGTCATGGACCCAGGTCTCACGGGAGGCCAGCATGTGGCGCCGGGAGAACACCGGACGCCAGCCGTCCGACTTCTCGGCCATCACCTCGGCGAAGAACTCACCGCGACCGGGACTGGGAAGTTCCACCCAGGGGTCGTCCGAGCCGAACCATCTGCGCACATCGGCGAGGGTGGCGAAGGGGACGGGCCAGGTGCGGAACCAGTCCTCCCACTCGCGCTGCGAGGCCGCGCCCAGCGCGGAGGCCCGCATATCGCAGATGACCAGCGCCTGTACCAGGTCCGGTCGCTCGGCGGCCAACTGCCAGGCCGTGAGAGCCCCCATGGAGTGCCCGATGAGCGTCACCGGGCCGAGCCCCAACTGCTCGACGGCCGCAGCGGCGTCCTGGACATAGGCCTCGCGGGTGAACAGCCCGTCAGCGGGCCGTTCACTCCGGCCATGCCCCCGCTGGTCGAGTGCCACGGCACGGTGGCGCCCGGAGAGCCAGCGGGCCGTGGCGGCCCAGTGCGACGCGCGCCCCATCAGGCCGTGCAGCAGTAAGGCGCCCGGCAGGGGGGCCACCTCGCTCCGCCCCTCGGGTGGAGCGGCGAACTCCCACGCGGCGAGGCGCAGTCCGCCCGCCCCGGTCACATCGATACGCCGCACCATGGTTGGCACCCCCTTGGATCCCCCACGGGTCTTCGAATGATGTCGAACGATGCGAGAGACTATCGAACTTCTATTCGAACATGCGGCTTCCGCGCCCAAGACCCCTCGTTCGAGTGACCGCACTCAAGGATTGACGCCCTTCGGGGCGGGGAGATCTCCAACGGGAGGCGGGCCGCTCGGGGAAGACGGTCCGAGGGGATTGACCCTGGGAGCTCGGGGCTCCGGGTCAGCACAGGGGAGGACAGGCCCCGGCGCCCTTCGGCGCCGGGGCCCCTCGTATCCGGAGGCGAGAGGTGCCGGCGCGGCACGCGGACGTACGTCATCTGCCCACCCCCAGTCATATGCCTCAGCTACAGCCACAGCGTGACACGCGGAACGCCCGGCCGCTGCCATTCCGGCCGGAAAGCGCTCGCAAGAGATCACACTCGGCCGGGATGACGCCGGGAGACTCAGGGACGACCCGAGAGCTCAGCGCTTCGCCACGAACACATGCGAGGCCACGTCGGCCTCCAGCTCCGCCGCCTCACCGCCGCTGCCCACCAGCACTCCGCCCGCGGACTCCGTCACGCTCACCACCGAACCCGGCTGGACACCGGCTCGGCGCAGTGTGTACATCAGCTGGGCGTCGGTCTGGATCGGCTCACCGATCCGCCGGACCACGACCGTCTTGCCCTCCGCACCGGCGTCGAGCTCGGCGAGGCTCACCATGGAGTCGTCCAGGAACGGATCGGCCTCGGTCTTCTCGCCCAGCTCCTCCAGGCCCGGAATCGGGTTTCCGTACGGCGACTCGGTCGGGTGGCGCAGCAGCTCAAGCACGCGCCGCTCCACCGCCTCGCTCATCACGTGCTCCCAGCGGCAGGCCTCGGCATGGACCTGCTCCCACTCCAGGCCGATCACATCGACCAGCAGGCACTCGGCGAGCCGGTGCTTGCGCATCACACGCGTGGCGAGCCGCCGACCCTCGTCGGTCAGCTCCAGATGCCGGTCTCCGGCCACCGTCACCAGGCCGTCGCGCTCCATCCGAGCCACGGTCTGGCTGACCGTCGGGCCGCTCTGGTCCAGTCTCTCGGCGATGCGGGCGCGCATGGGGACCACGCCTTCCTCTTCGAGCTCGAGGATGGTGCGGAGGTACATCTCCGTGGTGTCGATCAGTCCGGACATACGTGCCCCTCGATGCTGTGGAGAAGAATCGTGCGATGGCCCTGACTCAATTCTGACGCATGCCACCGACAACCGGGCCCACCCGGGTGAAGACCGTATTGACAGAGCAATGGTCCAGACCTCACCGTGATCCGCGAGACAACCGGAAGACGACGGGAACACGACGAGTAAGGGGCCACCGTCATGGGCGAGACCACCCCCGCCGAGCAGTTCCTCGACGCCGCGGTCGGCCTGCTGCAGCGGGTCCGCGAGGAGGAGGCGGCCCAGGTGGCGGCGGCGGGTGCCGCTGTCGCCGACGCCGTCACCGCGGGCGGCCGGCTCTTCGCCTTCGGGGCCGGCCATTCCTCACTCGCCGCACAGGACGTGGTCTACCGCGCGGGCGGCTTCGCCCTGATGAACCTGCTGGCCGTGCCGGGAACGGTCGGTGTCGACGTCAGACCCGCCACGCTCGGCTCCGCGCTGGAACGGGTGTCGGGGCTGGCGGGCGCCGTCCTGGAGTCCAGCCCCGCGCGGGCGGGCGATCTGCTGGTCGTCATCTCGCTCTCGGGCCGCAACGCCCTCCCGGTGGAGATGGCGATGAAGGCCCGGGACCTGGGCCTCACGGTGATCGGCGTCACCTCGGTGGCGTATGTGGAGGGGACGAGCACCCGGCATTCCTCCGGCACCCACCTCGTGGACCACTGCGACATCGTCCTCGACTCCAAGATCGCGGTCGGCGACACGGAACTGACGGCAGACGGTGTCGGAGCCCCATTCGCCCCCGCTTCCACGGTCGTCACCAGCGCGCTGATGCAGGCGGTGATGGCTACGGCGGCGGCGCACCTGGCCGCGCGCGGAGCGGAGCCGCCGCTGCTGCGCTCCGGGAACGTGGACGGCGGACGCGAATGGAACCACCGCGTGATGACCGAGCACGCGGACCGCATCTTCTACGCGTAACCGCTCCGCCGGTCTCCGGGGGCGATGCCCGGGGTGCACCCCGACCCGCAGGGCGGACCGGAGTGCCCGCACTCAGCCTCCCCCGGGCTTCGTCCGGGGGAGGCTCGGGTCGCCGACGCCCGCGAGATCGATCGCCGCGGCGACGCGCGTCGCGACGCACTCCGCGTACACCTCGTCCGCGCGCTCGAACGGCGGACGGTTCGCGGCACGCAGGAAGGTCAGGACACCGAGGTTGCGGCCGCGGCTGCGCAGCACCGTGCACAGGGCGTGCACCGCGTCGGACGGCCAATGACGGTCCGTGGCCCAGGTCTGCGCGCGGGCGTTGGGGCCGCTCACCAGGACCGGGCCGATCCGATCCAGCGCCTGGAGGGCCGGATGCCCGGGGGCGTACCGCACCGGCAGACCCGTCCCCGTGACCCGCGCGACAGGTCCCGGTGCGCCGGATGGTGTCGCGGCGGCGCGTACCAGTCGACCGCCCGCGACCACATCGAACAACGCGTGGTCCGCGAAGCCCGCCAGGGCGAAGTCCACCTGGGCTGTGGCCGCCTCCATCGGGTCCTCGCACTCGGCGGCCGCACGTGCCGCGCGGTGCAGCTGGCTGTACCTGAAGCGGAGCCGATCCGCCTGCTGCTCCCTGAGCTTGTCCTCGGTCACGTCCTGGAACAGCCAGCCGACACCGAGCGGCACCGGCTCTTCGGCGAGCGGCGAGGCCAGCCGTACGAAGCCGCTGCGCCAGCATCGCCTGGCACCCGGCACCCCCGCGCCCCTGGCAGCACTGGTGCGCAGCGTCAGCCACAGTTCGGCCGGAGCACTCGGCGGGCCGTCGGCGAGCACATGGTGCAGGGCGCCTTCGAGTTCCTCGACGCCCTGGACGATGAGCTCGCCGAGCGGCCGGCCGAGCGGCTCGGTCCGCCCGCCGGAACCGAGCATCCGCGCCGCCCGCCCGTTGACGACGGTCGGGCGCAGGTCCACGTCCACCAGGACGACGCCCCATGAGGCGTCATCGAACAGCGCCTCGCTGAGCGCGATGGAACGTTCCAAATCGATCTGCGCATGCGCCTCGCTGAACGCGCAGTACACCCCGGCGGGCTCGCCGTCCGCGCCGCGCACCCCCGCCGACTGGGTCCGCACCAGCACCCGCCCGCCGTCCTTGCGCAGCAGCACGAACTCGTGCACCTGCCGTCCCGGCGCGTGCATCGAGGCCATCAGCCGCCCCTGCACCTCGTCGGCGTCGGCGGTGCGGACCGCCCAGCCGTCGAACCCTCGGCGTCCCACGGCTTCGGCCGCCGACCACCCGAGGATGCGCTCCGCCTCCCGGTTCCAGTGGGTGAGGACGCCTTCGGCGTCGAACGCGCACAGCGCGGCGTCCATACCGTCCAGCAGCGCGGCGAGCAGCTCCGAACCGGGCCCCGGGCCCGGTTCCTGCCCCGACCCTGCCCGCCCGGGCCCGGACGGGGGCTCGGGTCCTTCGGGCCCCTGCCCATCAGGCCCTGGCCCGTCGGGACCCAGCGCGCTGGTGGTCTCGCTCCTGGAAGCACTCATCCTGGCACCCCCTGCCGGACGTGTCCGCACGTATCGACGCAGTCCGTGCCGCTCCGCTCCGTCGGCGGCACCCCGGCCATTCAACTGGAACGTGACACACGACACATGAATTTCGGCGAAATCGATGTGCTGTGCAGTCGCTCTCGAAAAGGAGTTGAGCGCGGCCCCAGAGGTTCCTAATGTGGGCCGCACGTTGGAAAGGAGGTGGTTCGGAAGTGATTTCTTACCGGACAAGCGAGGTGGCTGCGGGCTGACGCCCGTCGTCGCACTCTGTGCACCACGGCAGGCTTCCTGCCTAATCCAAGCAGTCACCGACCCGCGGGCTCGCCGGTATGTCCGGCCGGCCTCCTCTCCGGAGGAGACCAGAGCCCGCGGGTTTCTGCGTTGCCCTCGCGCCCAAGGGCAGTGCCACGAGCTCAGGGCGCGAGCCGCTCCACCCGCCAAACCGGATCCGGCTCATCGGGCGAGTCCGGCTCCCGTACGTACCTGAGGCGGTCGTGCAGCCGGTTCTCGTACCCCTGCCAGAACTCCACGGTCTCCGGGACGACCCGGTAGCCGCCCCAGTCCGTCGGCACCGGTACCTGCTCGCCCTCCGGGTAGCGGGCCGCCAGCTCTTCGTAGCGCCGCAGCAGCTCGGCACGCGAGGCGATCACGCTGGACTGGGGGCTGGCCCAGGCGCCAAGCTGGGAGCCGTGCGGGCGGGTGCGGAAGTACGCGGCGGTCTCGTCGCGGCCGATCCGGGCGGCGGTGCCGGTGACGATGATCTGGCGGGTGAGCGGATGCCAGGGGAAGAGCAGCGCGGCCCGCGGATTGGCGTCGAGTTCGCGAGCCTTCCGGGAGCCGTAGTTCGTGTAGAAGACAAAACCTCGCTCATCGAAGTGCTTGAGCAGCACCGTGCGCGAGGAGGGACGGCCGTCGGGGGTGGCCGTGGACACGATCATGGCGTTCGGCTCGTGCAGACGGCCCGCCGCCGCGTCCTTGAACCAGCGGACGAACAGCTCCATCGGCTCAGTGGGCAGATCCGCCTCTTCGAGTGGCGTCGAACGGTAGTACTCGCGCATGGCTGCGGGATCGAGAGCGTCGGTCACGGAAGCCATCCTGCCGCAGCGCCGCGGTTTGCCCGGCACCGAGTGCCGGTAGTCATGAGCGGCGGGATCAGCGCACTGTGCCGGATGTCACCTTCCACAGACCCAGGTGATCGATCAAAATCTTGTGCTGGGCCCACTGCGGCCCCTACGACGCGGCGCGGGTGACCACCGACCGCACGGGGCATTACCGGGGTGACCCTCCCGGGCCGAAGCCGAGCTTGACTCGCACACATCATGAGGAGCCGCCTGATGTCCGACTTCGTACCCGGACTCGAGGGAGTCGTCGCGTTCGAAACGGAGATCGCCGAACCCGACAGGGAGGGCGGCGCACTCCGCTACCGAGGCGTGGACATCGAGGACCTCGTCGGCCATGTCTCGTTCGGGAACGTCTGGGGCCTGCTGGTCGACGGCGCGTTCAACCCCGGGCTGCCGGCCGCCGAACCGTTCCCGATCCCGGTCCACTCCGGTGACATCCGGGTGGACGTCCAGTCGGCGATGGCGATGCTGGCGCCGGTGTGGGGCCTGCGGCCGCTGCTCGACATCGACGTGGAGCAGGCCCGCGACGACCTCGCCCGCGCCGCCGTGATGGCCCTGTCGTACGTGGCACAGAGTGCACGCGGCCAGGGCCTGCCGATGGTGCCGCAGCGCGAGATCGACAAGGCCGAGTCCGTGGTCGAGCGCTTCATGATCCGCTGGCGCGGCGAGCCGGACCCCAAGCACGTCAAGGCCGTGGACGCGTACTGGACCTCCGCCGCCGAGCACGGCATGAACGCCTCCACCTTCACCGCCCGCGTCATCGCCTCCACCGGCGCCGACGTGGCCGCCGCGCTCTCGGGTGCCGTCGGCGCCATGTCGGGACCGCTGCACGGCGGTGCGCCCTCGCGCGTGCTGGGCATGATCGAGGAGATCGAGCGCACCGGCGACGCCGTGGCGTACGTGAAGCAGGCCTTGGACAAGGGCGAGCGCCTGATGGGCTTCGGCCACCGTGTGTACCGCGCGGAGGACCCGCGGGCGCGCGTGCTGCGCCGCACGGCCAAGGAGCTCGGCGCGCCGCGTTACGAGATCGCCGAGGCGCTGGAGAAGGCGGCCCTGGAGGAGCTGCACAACCGCCGTCCGGACCGGGTTCTGGCGACGAACGTGGAGTTCTGGGCGGCGATCATGCTGGACTTCGCCGAGGTCCCGGCGCACATGTTCACGTCGATGTTCTCGTGCGCCCGCACGGCCGGCTGGTCGGCGCACATCCTGGAGCAGAAGCGCACCGGACGGCTGGTCCGCCCCGCCGCCCGGTACGTCGGTCCCGGTTCGCGCTCCCCGCAGGACATCGAGGGCTACGCCGACATCGCCGGCTGAGGCCCGCCTGCCGACCCCCGCTGCCCGATGGAGGCGGGGGCTGAGTCCTGTCCGGCCTGATCCGGGGGTGACCCCGCCTGATCCGGCCTCAACCCGCCTGATCCGGCCTCCGCCTGATCCGGACGAAGGGCTCTCAACCCGACAGGGCCTACGCCGCCCGCTCCACCAGCTCCGCGTGGTGGCGGGCGGCGACCAGCGGGTGCGCCCGCAGCTTGCCCTTGAGCTCGTTGCGCCCGTACTCCGCGAACAGCGGATTCGCCGGGTCGGCCGTGACACCGGGCGCGCCGGACGCTTGCGGGAACGGCACCGGGGCGATCCTGGCGTCCAACCGCGGGTTGTAGAAGAACGGCACCGAGTAGCGCTCGACGGCCCCGGGCGGGCTGACCACCCGGTGGTTGGTGGCGATCAGGTAGCCGTTGGTGGCGACTTCCAGCAGCTCACCGAGGTTCACCACAAAGGCTCCCGGCATCGGCGGCACGTCATGGAACGCGCCGTCCTCCCGCTGGACCTGGAGCCCGCCGACCAGGTCCTGGTGCAGCAGGGTGAGGAAGCCGTAGTCCTTGTGGGCGCCCACGCCCTGGTCGGCCCCGTCGCCCGAGCTGCCCGGGTAGCGCACCAGCTTGAGGTGCAGATGGGCCCGGTCACCGAAGATGTCGTCGTAGAAGTCGGGTGGGGCACCGATCGAGGCGAGCAGCTCGTGCAGCAGCTTGTGCGCGACACCGCTGAGCCGGTCGACCCATGCAAGCGCGGCGGTCCGCAGCTGCGGCAGCGCTCCGGGCCACTGGTTGGGGCCTTCCAGCCACCAGTACGCGGGCTCGCCCGGCGCCGGGATGCGGGCGGGTCGCTCCGCGCCGATGTCCAGCTGGTCACGCCAGTCGCGGCTGCCGCCGGTGCGCTCGTCGCCGATGCGGGTGTAGCCGCGGAAGTGCGGTGAATTCACGTTGTCGATGGCCAGCCGATCGGCCTCGGGGAGTGCGAAGAACGCACGCATGGCGTCCGTCAGCGCACTGGTCTCGGCCTGGGTCACCCCGTGCCCGACCAGCTGGAAGAAACCGACGCCATGCGCAGCGCGGTGCAGCTTCGCGTGCAGTGCGGCACGCGCCTCGGGTCCGCGGTCGGCCGCTGAGAGGTCGATGACCGGAAGCTGGGCGTAGTCGGCAGACTGCTGCGAGCCCTGTGAGCTCTGCGAGTGGATCAGGGAGAGAGACATGTATGCGTCCGCTGTGGTGTGCTCCGGCCACGGTCCCGTGATGGTGGGTGACTCGTACGACCGGCGGCGCCTGGTTGGGGCGGGGCCGGAGGGCCGGAAGGGGTGGGGTGGGGCTTGGATCAGGCTGGGTCAGAGGTAAGCCCGACAGCCCATGCTCGTGACGCGGAGGAAGTCCACGTGGCGGCGTCGTACGAGCGGAAGCATGCGGAAAGGATACGCCGCGCCGAAGGGGAACGGCGGTGACGCGGGTCACATGGGATCACACCGGGCCGCCGCCTGCGAATCCGCCGCGTCGGACCGTCCGCGACGCAGCCCGCGACCGGTCGCTGAACAGCCCGGTCATGCCGTCCGGCCGGTCCGCCGAGCGGTTGGCCGGTCGGCCATACCGTCCGGTCGGCCCCACGGCGCTGCCCTCGCCCTCTCAGCCGATGAGCTCTTCCAGCAGCGCCGCCCACTGCCCCACCACCCGCTTGCGCCGGGCCGTGTCGTCCGTCAGCAGGTTCGCCAGGCCCAGGCCGCGTGCCATGTCCAGCAGGCCCTGGACCGTCTCCCGCACACCGGGGACCGACTCGTCCACGTCCAGCAGCTCCACCGCGATGCGGTGGGTCTCGCGGCCGACACGGGCCTCCAGCTCGGTGACCCGGTCGCGGAGCTGGTCCTCGTTGGATGCGGCGACCCACAGTTGGAGGGCGGCGCGGAAGAGGGGGCCGGTGTAGAGGTCGACCAGGGCTCCGACGACGGCCGGACGATCGGTGACCGGGAGGGCGCGCAGGGCGCTGGAGCGCTGCTCGGCGACATACTCGACGGCTGCCGTGAAGAGGTCTTCCCGAGTCGGGAAGTGGTGTTGCGCCGCACCCCGTGAGACCCCGGCCCGCTCGGCGACCACCGAGACGGTGGAGCCCGCCCAGCCGCGCTCGGCCAGGCAGGCCACCGCGGCCTCCAGGAGCCGCTGCCGGGTGACCCGGCTGCGGTCCTGCTTGGGGGAGGTCACAACACCCATGCGGGGTCCCGTCGTTCGAGGAAGGCCGTCATCCCCTCGCGCGCCTCCGCCGAGGCGAAGAGCGAAGCCGAACGCTGGACCAGGTCCTCCGCGTCTCGGTCGAAGGTCTCCCGCACCCTAGCCGTGAGCAGCTGCTTCGTCGCGTCGAGGGCCACCGGGGAGGCCTTGCGGAAGCCGTCGAGAATGGGGGCCGCGGCGGCGTCGGCGTCCTCGTCCACCGCGGTCAGCAGGCCCATTCCGGCGGCCTCGGCGGCACCGAAGACCTCGCCGGTGAGGTAGTGGCGGGCCGCCGCGCGCGGTTCCAGACGGGGCAGCAGCGGCAGCGAGATGACCGCCGGTGCCACCCCGATGCGTACCTCGGTGAAGGCGAAGTCCGACGCCGACGAGGCCACCGCGATGTCGCAGGCGCCGATCAGGCCGAGGCCGCCGGCCCGCGCCCGCCCCGACACCCGCGCCACCACCGGCTTGGGCAGCTCGATGATCTGCCGCAACAGGGCGACGAAGGTGTACGGGCTGGGCGGCTCCTTCAGGTCGGCGCCGGCGCTGAAGGTCGTACCGGTGTGGGTGAGGACCACGGCCCGTACGGACGGGTCCTTCCCGCAGGCCGCCAGGGCGTCGGCGAGCTCACCGACGAGCCGGGCCGAGAGTGCGTTGCGGCTGGCCGGTGAGTCGAGGGCCAGAGTGGCTATCCCACGCTCGGACGCCTTGGCGACCAGGGTCATCAGATGTTCTCCTTCGCTTGCTTCTCGCGGTCGCTTTCACGGGTGCGCAGCTCGCGCCGGAGGATCTTGCCGGACGCGGCTCGCGGTATCTCGCCGGTGAACTCGACGCGGCGGATCTTCTTGTACGGGGAGACGCGTTCGGCCACATACCCCATCACGTCATCGGGGCTCAGCTCGTCGGCGGTGGGCTGGCGTACCACATACGCCTTCGGGATCTCGTTGCCGTCGTCGTCGTACACCCCGATCACAGCGGCGTCGGCGATGTGCTCATGGGTGAGGAGCAGCGCCTCCAGCTCGGCGGGGGCGACCTGGAAGCCCTTGTACTTGATGAGTTCCTTCACCCGGTCGACCACGAACAGCCAGCCGTCCCCGTCCACCCGCCCGATGTCACCGGTGTGCACCCAACCGTCGGCGTCGATCATCGCGGCGGTGGCGTCGGGGCGCCCGAGGTAGCCCTTCATCACCTGCGGTCCGCGGATGGCGATCTCGCCCTCGTCGCCGGGCGCGGCGTCGCGGTCCGGGTCCTCCAGGGACAGCAGCCGCATCTCGGTGTTGGGCAGCAGCTTGCCGACCGTCCCGGGCGGCGGTGCGGGCGCGTCCAGTGGTACGACATGGGTGCCCGGCGACAGCTCGGTCATGCCGTACGCCTGGAGCACTGGCGGCAGTCCGAGCCGGGCCGCACAGGCCTGTGCGAGCCGGGCGTCGAGCGGGGCGGCGGCGCTGACGATGTACTCGAGCGATGACAGGTCGTACTGCGCCACGGCCGGGTGCTTGGCGAGCGCGAGCACGATCGGCGGGGCGACGTAGAGTCCGTTGATGCGGTGCTTCTCGATCGCCGCGAGGAAATGGTCGAGGTCGAAGCGGGGCAGCACCACGACGGTGGCGCCGTGCTTGAGCGGGGCGTTCATCAGGGCGGTGAGGCCGTAGATGTGGAAGAACGGCAACACCGCGAGGATGCGGTGGCCGGGCTTCATGGGGATGAGCGGCTCCAACTGGGCCAGGTTGGTGGCGATGGAGCGGTGGGTGAGCATGACGCCCTTGGGGACGCCGGTGGTGCCCGATGAGTACGGGAGGGCCGCGAGGTCGTCGGCCGGGTCGATGGCGACCTCCGGCTCGGCCGCCGTGGATCCGAGCATGCCGAGGATCGATCGATGCCCTTCCGCCTCGTCGCAGACGAAGACCTCCTCGATGCCGCCGACGAGCTCGGCGGCCCTGCGGGCGGTCTCCAGCAATGGTGAGACCGTGACGATCCAGCGGGCGGAGGAGTCACGCAGCTGCTTGGCGAACTCCTCCGCCGTGGCGAGCGGATGCACGGTGGTGACGGCCGCGCCCGCGCGGGTGGCGGCGTAGAACACCGCCGGGTAGGCGACCGTGTTGGGGCTGTGCAGAGCGAGTACGTCGCCCTTGCGCACACCGGCCTCGGCGAGTGCCGCGGCGATGCGCCGGTGGAACATGTCGAGCTGTGCGTAGCTGATCGTCATCCCGCCCGCGGCGTCGATCAGAGCGGGTGTGTCCTCGTACTCGGCCGCACGGCCCAGAACGGCGTCATGGATGGGGAGGGAGACGACCGGGACGTTCGCGTACTCGCTGCTGAACACCATCAGGGCCCCTTCGCTCGGCGTTGAGTCGTGGCTCGTGGCCGCCAGGATGTCTCCTCTCAGTAGGACTTGGGGAGACCCAGGGACTGGTGGGATATGTAGTTGAGGACCATTTCCCGGCTGACCGGGGCGATCCTGGCCACCCGCGACGCGGTGATCAGCCGGGCCAGGCCGTACTCGCGGGTGAGGCCGTTGCCGCCGAGGGTGTGCACGGCCTGGTCGACGGCCTTCACACAGGCCTCACCGGCCGCGTACTTGGCCATGTTCGCGGCCTCGCCCGCACCGATGTCGTCGCCCGCGTCGTACAGCGCCGCGGCCTTCTGCATCATCAGTCGCGCCAGCTCCAGCTCGATGTGCGCCGTGGCGAGCGGGTGGGCGATGGCTTGGTGAGCGCCGATGGGGGTCTTCCAGACCTGACGCTCCTTGGCGTAGTCGATCGCCCGCGCGAGGGCGTAGCGGCCCATGCCGATACCGAAGGCGGCGGTCATGATCCGCTCCGGGTTGAGCCCGGCGAAGAGCTGGAGAAGCCCGGCGTCTTCATCTCCCACGAGTGCGTCATGCGGCAGTGCGACATCGTCGAGCACGAGCTCGAACTGCTTCTCGTAGCCGTCCAGTTGCATATCGATCTTCGAACGGCTGAATCCGGGAGCGTCCCGGGGGACGATGAAGAGGCAGGCCTTGAGGCTGCCGGTACGGGCGTCCTCGGCACGGCCGACGATCAGGGTCGCGTCGGCGATGTCGACGCCCGACACGAACACCTTGCGGCCGGTGAGCACCCAGCCGTCCTCGGTACGGCGCGCCGTGGTGGTGATCCGGTGGGAGTTGGAGCCGGCGTCGGGCTCGGTGATGCCGAAGGCCATGGTGCGGCTGCCGTCGGCGAGCCCCGGCAGCCACGCCCGCTTCTGCTCCTCGGTACCGAAGCGGGAGATGACCGTGCCGCAGATGGCGGGCGAGACCACCATCATCAGCAGCGGGCAGCCGGCCGCGCCGAGCTCCTCCAGCACGATGGACAGTTCGGCCATGCCGCAGCCACCGCCGCCGTACTCCTCGGGGAGGTTGACCCCGAGGTAGCCCAGCTTGGCGGCCTCGGCCCACAGGGCGTCACGGTCGTGGCCGGTGGCATGGGCCGATCCATGGCGCTTGCCGAGCGCCGCGACGGCGGCGCGCAGTGCGGCCTGTTCTTCGCTCTCGATGACGCTGCCCATGGTCGGGCTCTTGCTCGTGCTCATGAGGTTTCGTCCTCCTGTACGACGGCGAGAAGGGCGCCGACCTCGACCTGGAGGCCCGGGACGGCGTGGAGCGCGGTGAGCGTGCCGGTGGCGGGAGCGGAGATCCGGTGCTCCATCTTCATCGCCTCCAGCCAGACGAGCGGCTGCCCGGCGGTGACACGCGCGCCGGTGGCGAGGCCATCGGCGACACGGACGACGGTGCCGGGCATGGGTGCCAGCAGCGAGCCGGGCGCCGGCTGGGCGGTGGGATCGAGGAAGCGAGGCGCCTCCGTGAAGGTGTACGCCCCGGTCGGGGTGTCCACGTTGACCTGGTCGGCGCCGTACCGGCTGACCTCGAACTTCCGGCGCACGCCGTTGACTTCGAGGAGTACGGAGCCGTCGGACGTCGCGTCCAGGACCCGCACCCCGGGGAGGCCGACGGCTTCGCTGCCGGTGCGGGTGGTGCGGTAGCGGGCCTCGTACTCGGTGCCGCCCGTGAGGTAGCGCCTGGTCTGCGGCTGGGACGGCAGATTGCGCCAGCCGCCGACACGGGCGGTGACACCAGCTGCCGCACCGCGGCGACGGGCCGCCGCGTCGGCCAGGGCGGCGGCTAGCGCGGCGGTCTCCGTGCCGTCGGCGGCCCGGGTCAGCTCGGGCAGCCGGCGGTCGTAGAAGCCGGTGTCCACCCCGGCCTCGCGGAACTCGGGATGCCGCAGGGACCGCACGAGCAGCTCCCGGTTGGTCACCGGGCCGTGCACCCTGGCCCGTTCCAGCGCCCCGGCCAGTTTGCGTACGGCCTCGGCCCGGGTCGGCGCCCAGGCGATGACCTTGGCGAGCATGGCGTCGTAGTGGACGCCGATGGTGTCGCCGTCCGTGAATCCGGTGTCGAGGCGAAGGCCAGGACCTGCGGGCAAGCAGAGCCGGTGCAGGGTGCCGGTCTGCGGGGCCCAGCCGCGCGCCGGATCCTCGGCGTAGAGGCGGGCTTCGACGGCGTGCCCGTGCGGGGTGGGCGGCTCGGCGGACGGGAGGGCCTCGCCTTCGGCGATCCTGATCTGCAGGGCGACCAGGTCGATCCCGAACACCTCCTCGGTGACGGGGTGTTCGACTTGGAGGCGGGTGTTCATCTCCAGGAAGTGCGCCGCGCCGTCGGCGATCAGGAACTCGACGGTGCCCGCGCCCCTGTAGTCCGTCGCCCGAGCCGCTCGCAGGGCCATCTCGGCCAGGGCTACGCGCAGTTCGCCGTCGAGGCCGGGGGCAGGCGCCTCCTCGATCACCTTCTGGTGACGTCGCTGGAGTGAGCAGTCGCGGGTACCGAGGGCCCAGACGGTGCCGTGGGCGTCGGCGAGTATCTGCACCTCGACATGGCGGCCGTTCTCGACATACGGCTCGACGAACACCTCGCCGTCACCGAACGCGCTGAGCGCCTCCGCCCGAGCTGCCTCCAACTCGGACTTCAAGTCGGGGAGTTCGCGGACGATGCGCATTCCGCGTCCGCCGCCGCCCGCCGCGGCCTTCACGAGCACGGGCAGCTCGGCCTCGGTGATCGCGTCCTCGGCGAGCGGCTCGATCCCCATCAGCTGCTTGGCCCGGATCTTGGACGCCATCGCCTCGATGGCCTCCGGCGGCGGGCCGATCCAGACCAGCCCCGCGCCGATGACGGCACGGGCGAAGTCGGCGTTCTCGGACAGGAAGCCGTATCCGGGGTGCACGGCGTCCGCACCCGCCGCGAGGGCCGCCCGCACGATCAGGTCGCCGCGCAGATAGGTCTCCGCCGGGGTCGCCCCCGGCAGCCGTACGGCCTCGTCCGCGTCCCGTACGTGCAGGGCGCCGGCGTCCGCGTCGGAGTACACCGCGACCGTGGCGATGCCCAGCTCACGGCAGGTGCGCACGACACGGCAGGCGATCTCGCCGCGGTTGGCGACGAGCAGCTTCTCGATCATCGAGGTCGTCCGGGTCGTCGGGGTCGGCTGGGGCGTCGGAGTCGTCCCGGGCTTCGGATGTGTCCGGGACCGGGGCTGGGTCGTCGGTGTCATAGGGGTCGTCGGCGCTTTCGAGGTCATCGGGGAGCTCCGTGGCGTCGGGGGCATCGAGCCTCACATCCGGAAGACGCCGAAGCCGCCGCGCGCGCCTTCGACCGGGGCCGTGTGGATCGCCGACAGGCAGATCCCGAGGACGGTGCGGGTGTCGCGCGGATCGATCACTCCGTCGTCGTAGAGCCGCCCGGACAGGAACGCGGGCAGCGACTCAGCCTCGATCTGCTGCTCCACCATCGCCCGCAGACCGGCGTCCGCATCATCGTCGTAGGGCTGCCCCTTCGCGGCGGCCGACGCACGCGCCACGATCGACAGCACACCGGCGAGCTGCTGCGGGCCCATCACCGCGGACTTGGCGCTGGGCCAGGCGAAGAGGAAGCGCGGGTCGTAGGCCCGGCCGCACATTCCGTAGTGCCCGGCTCCGTAGGACGCGCCCATCAGCACGGACAGGTGCGGGACCTTGGAGTTCGACACCGCGTTGATCATCATCGCGCCGTGCTTGATGATGCCGCCCTGCTCGTACTCCTTGCCGACCATGTAGCCGGTGGTGTTGTGCAGGAACAGCAGCGGGATGTCGCGCTGGTTGGCGAGCTGGATGAACTGCGCGGCCTTCTGCGACTCGGCGCTGAACAGCACCCCCTGCGCGTTGGCGAGTATGCCGACCGGATAGCCGTGCAGCCGGGCCCAGCCGGTCACCAGGCTGGTCCCGTAGAGCGGTTTGAACTCGTCGAAGTCCGACGCGTCCACGAGCCTGGCGATCACATCGCGCGGGTCGAAGGGCGTCTTCAGGTCCTCGGGGATGATGCCGAGCAGCTCTTCCTCGTCGTATTCGGGCGGCTCGGGCAGCCCGGCGATCGCCACCGGATCGGCGTGCGCCTTGCGGTGGTTGAGCCTGGCGACGATACGGCGGGCATGGCGCAGGGCGTCCAGCTCATCCACCGCGAAGTGGTCGGCGAGCCCCGAGGTGCGGGCGTGCATCTCGGCGCCGCCGAGCGACTCGTCATCGCTCTCCTCGCCGGTGGCCATCTTCACCAGCGGCGGTCCGCCGAGGAAGACCTTCGACTGCTCCTTGATCATCACCGCGTGATCGGACATCCCGGGTACGTAGGCCCCGCCCGCGGTCGAATTGCCGAAGACCACGGCGATGGTGGGGATTCCGGCGGCGGACAGCCGGGTGAGGTCGCGGAACACCGCGCCGCCCGGGATGAAGATCTCCTTCTGGCTGGGCAGATCGGCGCCGCCGGACTCGACCAGGCTGACCAGCGGCAGCCGGTTGCTGAGCGCCACCTCGTGGGCGCGCAGGATCTTCTTCAGCGTCCAGGGATTGCTGGCGCCGCCTCGTACGGTCGGGTCGTTCGCGGTGACCAGACACTCGACGCCCTCGACGGTGCCGATCCCGGTGACGATGGAGGCACCGACGGGATAGTCGCTGCCCCAGGCTGCGAGCGGGGACAGTTCGAGGAACGGGGTGTCCGGGTCGAGCAGCAGCTCGATGCGTTCCCGGGCGAGGAGCTTGCCGCGTTTGCGGTGCCGGGCCGTGTACTTCTCGCCGCCGCCGGCAAGGGCCTTGGCGTGCTCGGCGTCGAGTGCCTCCAGCCTGGCGAGCATGGCGGCGCGCTGGGCGGCGTACTCAGGGGACGCGGTGTCCAGGGTGCTGGCGAGAACGGTCACGGGGTCACCTCCGGTGCGAGGGTCTTCTCGGGTACGGTCACAGCGGGTGCCCCGGACAGCAGGGACTCCGGGATCTCCATGTGCCGTGCGCGCAGCCACTCCCCGAGTCCCTTCGCCTGGGGGTCGAAGCGCGCCTGGGAGGCGACGCCGTCGCCGAGCAACCCGTGGATGACGAAGTTCAGCGCCCTCAGGTTGGGCAGGACATGCCGCTCCACGGTCAGATCGGCTGTTTCCGGAAGCAGTTCGCGAAGTCGCCGCACGGTCAGCTCGTGGGCGAGCCAGCGCCATTCCTCGTCCGTGCGCACCCAGACGCCCACGTTGGCGTCCCCGCCTTTGTCCCCGCTGCGAGCCCCCGCGATCAGGCCCAGCGGTGCGCGGCGCACCGGCCCCGGCGGCAGCGGCGCGGGCGGCTCGGGCTCCGGGACGGGCACGAGCTCCCGGGTGCGGTGCGGTGGCGGTGCGGGGACGGTCAGCCGCCGCCCGTCCGGAGTCACGGCGATATGCTCGACCGACCCCGCGTCCACGTACTCCGCGCCGAACACCCCGTACGGGGCGCCCTTGCCTGGGGGCGCGGTCACATGGAAGCCGGGGTAGCTGCCGAGTGCCAGCTCGATCGCGGCGCCGCTGACCACCCGGCCGACGGCCGCCGCTTCCTGGTCCCGGACCACGAGCCGCAGCAGCGCGCTGGCGGTCTCCTCGGTGGCGGCGTCCGGCCGGTCGGTACGGGCGAGCTCCCAGACGACGCTCGCGGGACGGGACTTGCCCCGGTCGAAGGCGTCCTCGACCTGCGCCCGCACCAGATCCGCCTTGGCCTCGATGTCGAGCCCGGTGAGCACGAACACCACCTCGTTGCGCCAGCCGCCCAGCTTCGCCAGACCCGCCTTGAGCGTGGGAGGCGGGGCTTCGCCCCGCACCCCGGTGACCCTGACCCGGTCGGTGTCCTCCTGGGTGAGCCGCACGGAGTCCAGTCGGACGGTGGCGTCGGGCCCCGCGTAGCGGGCACCGCCGGTCTCGTACAGCAGTTGCGCGGTGACGGTGCCGAGGTCCACGACCCCGCCGGTGCCGGGGTGCTTGGTGATCACCGACGAGCCGTCGGCGTACAGCTCGGCGAGCGGGAAGCCGGGGCGGCGCAGGTCGTGCCCCCGCAGGTGCTGTCCGGCGAAGAAGGCGTAGTTGCCGCCCGTCACCTGGGTCGCGCACTCCAGCAGATGCCCGGCGACGACGGCGCCCGCGAGCGCGTCGTGGTACCCGGGGTCGTCGGGCCGCCAGCCGAAGTACCACTGCGCCGACCCGCTGACGAGGGCCGCGTCGGTGACCCGACCGGTGACGACGACATCCGCCCCGGCACGCAGGCACTCGGCGATCCCACCGCCGCCGAGGTAGGCGTTGGCGGCGAGCGCTTCCGGGAAGCGGGCGGCGAGGTCGTCGCCCTCGACGTGCGCGACGCGTGCCGGCACGCCGACCCGTTCGGCCAGCTCGCGCACGGCGTCGGCGAGGCCCCCGGGGTTCAGCCCGCCCGCGTTGGCGACGATCCGCACCCCGCGTTCCCTGGCCAGCCCGAGGCCGTCCTCAAGCTGCCGCAGGAAGGTCTTGGCATAGCCGAGGCCGGGGTCCTTCATCCGGTCCCGGCCGAGGATGAGCATGGTGAGCTCGGCGAGGTAGTCGCCGGTGAGGATGTCGAGTTCGCCTCCGGTGAGCATCTCGCGTACGGCGTCGAAACGGTCGCCGTAGAACCCGGAGGCGTTGCCGATCCGCAAGGGCACCCGCCTGGGCTGCTCCACCACCGCTCAGGCCTCCTTCGGCGTTCGGCCCTGACCGGCCGGGCCCGCGAAGGCCTGCGCGATGTCCAGCCACCGGTCGGCCTCCTCGCCATCCGCCTGTACGGCGAGGTCGGCGCGGTTCGCCCGCTGGGTCACCAGCAGGCAGAAGTCCAGGGCCGGTCCTGTGACCTTCTGGGACGCGTCATCCGGCCCATATGTCCACAGCTCGCCGCCGGGACCGATCAGCTCCACCCGGAATGCCTGCTGCGGCGGCTCGATTCCGCGCACGAAGTAGGCGTAGTCGCGGGCGCGGACGCCGATGTGCGCGATATGCCTCAGCCGGGCGGTCGGTTCGCGTACGACCCCGACGGCGTCGGCGATGTCCTGCCCGTGCGCCCAGGTCTCCATCAACCGGGCGGTGGCCATCGATGCGGCGCTCATGGGCGGCCCGTACCAGGGGAAACGCGACCCCGGCGGCGCGGTGCGCAGCGCCTGCTCAAGCCGCTCGCGGCCCTCGCGCCAGCGGGCGAGCAGCTCGGCGGGCGGCTGCACGGCACCGGCGTCGGCCGCGCGGTCCACGAAGGTGTCGGGCTCGCTGAGGGCCTCCTCGACGTGCTTGGCGAACGCGCCCGGGTCGGTACCGGCGAGGAGCGCGACCTCGTCGGTCCAGGCGAGGTGGGCGATCTGATGGGCGATGTCCCACCCGGCGGCGGGTGTGCTGGTGGCCCACTGCTCCGCATCCAGGTCCGCGACGATCCGGTCGAGTTCCTCGCTCTCCGTACGCAGGTCGTCGAGCACGACGGCAGGGTCGGACACTGTGCGCTCCCCTCGGGACATGTCCCTCGGCCTCGGGCATGGGACCAGTGCCCCGGAGCATGGCAGCGCTCAGAGAAACAAGCAAGCGTGCTTGCTTTACATTTTTCGGACGTTCTCCCGCGCCCCGTCCACCCGGGTCTCCGTGCGGGACGCTCCGCTCGGCGCCTCACGGGCCGCTTCTCGGGACTCGCGGGCTTCCCTGGCTTCGCGGGCTTCCCGGGACTCGTCCCGGACGGCTTCAGCCGCCCGGCCGGCCTGTGTCCGCACCGCCCCCATGCTGGCCGCGATCACCAGAGTGATCGCCAGTACGTCGGCCCAGGACAGCGCCTGGTCGAGCACCAGGAACCCGGCCGAAGCGGCGACCGCCGGCTCCAGGCTCATCAGCACGGCGAAGGTCTGGGCGGGCATTCGGCGCAGCGCGAGCAGCTCCAGGGTGTACGGCAGCACCGACGACATCAGCGCGACCGCGAGCCCGAGACCGATCGTGGACGGCACCAGCAGCGCCTTGCCCGCCACGGCGATCCCGAGAGGCAGGCTGAGCACCGCGCCCACGCCCATGGCGAGGGCGAGCCCGTCCGCTTGCGGGAAGCGGCGCCCGGTGCGCGCGCTGAAGACGATGTACGCGGCCCACAACGCGCCGGCCGCAAGGGCGCAGAGCACACCGACCGGGTCGAGCCCGGACCCGCCGCCGAACCCGCCGAACCCGAGCAGGCCGACCCCTCCGAGCGCCAGCCCCGCCCACAGGAGGTTGATGAGCCTGCGCGAGACCAGTACCGAGAGCGTCAGCGGGCCCAGCACTTCGAGGGTGACCGCCACACCGAGCGGGATACGCTCCACGGCCTGGTAGAAGACCATGTTCATGGCGGCCAGAGCGGTGCCGAAGGCCAGCACGGTGCCCCAGTCGGCACGGCCGTAACCGCGCAACCGAGGACGGCAGACCAGCAGCAGCACGACTGCCCCGAGCACCAGCCGCAGGGTGACGACCCCGACGGCGCCGGCCACGGGCATCAGCATCACGGCGATCGCCGCGCCGAACTGAACGGACAGCGCACCGGCGACGACCAGGGCAACCGGCCCGAGCCCGCCGCCGCCTCCGGGCCCGCGCGGCCTCCCGCCTCGACCGGCGCCACCGTCCAGCGCGCCCGCCGCCTCGGGCAGCACGACCGCCGCGACGGCAGCCTGTTCCGTACCCGTACCCATGCCCGCCATTCCGCCCACCGATCCCACCGCTTCGCACGCGCCTGCTCCCATCCACGCTACGCAACCCCACGCCGCTGATGAAATGCTTTCTGGTCTGCGGTTATGCTCCCCACGCATAAGCATCGGGCTGCGTCATCCGCGCTGCTTCCTCGCCATCGCGGAGGAGCGAAACCTCACCAGGGCGGCCGCCACGCTGCATCTCACGCAACCCGCCGCGTCTCGCACCCTGGCCTCGCTGGAACAGCAGCTCGACGTCCGGCTGGCCTGGCGCGCCGGCGCCCCCACCCCTCGACCGGCGCACTCGTCGGGCTGGCCCGCGAACTCAGCCACGGCGAGTGAACGGTGACGGGACGGCAGCCTGATGACATGGGACCCTGAGCGCCCGTCACCTGGATGGCCACCCGAAGTCGCGCCACTCCGTCGACCGCCCGAAGCTGGCCTGGCAACCGCCCGCCGCCAGCCCTGGGAGCCCCATCGTGCCTCGCCTCAAGCACCCCGCCCGGAACGGCGCCGTGGGACTGGCCGCCGCCCTCCTGATGTGCGCTCAGCCCGTCGCCGTCGCAGCCGACGACGACACGGGCGACACACTCCGGCACGAGAGACACGACGCGGATCGGGAGAGGGACAGGGGCAGGGACGGGGACGTGCGTGGCGAGCGGCGCGACCGGGACATGAAGGGCGAAGAGGTCGAGGAAGTCTTCGTCCTGGTGGCACGGACGGCGCAGAACACCTTCATCGACATCGACGACTCCGGCGGGCTCTCCCAGGGCGACGAGTTCATCAACGGCGGCACGCTGCTTCGGGCCGACGAGGAGGTCGGCACATACGGAGAGGTCTGCACCCTGACCCGGACCGCTCCCGGCGACGAGTACGACATGCAGTGCCTGGCCACTCTGAAGCTGCCCAGGGGCTCCCTCACCCTCCAGAGCCTGATCACGTTCACCGGGACCGACCCCGGCGAGATCACCTTCGCGCTCGACGGCGGCACGGGGAAGTACCGCAAGGCCCGGGGCTTCGTGGACGCGGTCAACATCAGCGACACGGAGACACGGCTGACGGTGCACCTCAGCGACTGAGTGACACCGGCTGCCCCCTCGGAACGGCCTGTCGGCTGACGCTTGGCACGGCACTTCCGGAACACCCGAGCGTGTGGTGCCCGGGGTGCGGCGGTCGGATGCCCACCGGTCCGGTACACAGGGCCTCGTCACCCACACGGGTGAGCCGCAAGACGAAGCGCCTGCTGGCGGCATGCGACCGGTGGATAACTCCCCTTCCACGCATGGCAGATCGGTAGTTTGAGCTGGTGGCAGGACGCATCTTCTACATCGACGACTCCGGCGCCGAGAGCACCGGATTCATCGTCTACGGCTGGGCTGAGATCAATCTCGCGCACTGGAGTGCCGCTCTGCGGTGCTGGCTCGACTTTCGCAAGAAGCTGTACACGGACACCGGCATCCCGGCCGACTACGAGCTGCACGCCACCAGCTTCATCCCCGGCCGGAGCAACCCCTCGACGCATCCCGAGTGGAACCGGCAGAAGCGGCTCCGTGGCCCCGTGGTCCAGAACGCGCTCGCCACGATCGAGATCATGCCGGGCACCCGGGCCGGAGCCGTGTGGCGGCACACCACCAAGAAGGGCCGGGCCTACTACGGCGAGCGCGCCGCCGTGTACGAGGGCCTGCTGCACCGTCTGGACTACGACCTCGCCGCCACGGGCGACCACGGCATCATCGTGATGGACGGGGACGGCACGGACACCGCCTATCAGCGCGAGCACCGCAAGTTGAAACTGGCCACCCGGCACATCGTCGAGGACCCCTGGTTCATCGGCTCCCACACCAGCCAACCCGTGCAGGCCGCCGACCTGCTCGCCTACACCGCCTACCAACGCGTCCTACGGCACCCCGGCAAGCGCTTCATGTGGCACTGGTGGCCTGCGCTGCTCCCGAACGCGTACGGACCGTTCGAGATCTGAGCGGCAAGAAGGGCCCGGCGCGTGCGCCAGGCCCTTCCCGGAGACTCCAAAAGCTAGACCTGGTGATCCCGCGTACGCAGGCCAGGTCCGCACTCTGAGTATGCCATAGGAAGCCCAACGTCACACATGCTCGCCCTGGCCCGACGGCCTCCAGGCCGTGGTCTGCGTCGACGCGGCCGGGCACGACAACGTCCTGCAAGGGTGGTTGTTGCCGTCGCTACTGCCGTCAGGAGTGGGGGGCTGGTGCTGGTGCCATTTCTCGCTCCGCCGGTCACCGCGGAGTTTGTCGGGCCACCGTGTACGCGGTGGGGCCAGTAAGCCCTGTCCCTGTGTCGTCGAGCATGTCCAGGACCTCGAAGCCGGCGGCCTCCGCGTAGCGTTCGAGCTCCTGGGGGAACAGGACGCGTCTGCGGATCTCGTCTCGGGCCTCGTCGCCCGAGGGAAGCGTCCAGTGCCGGTGCATGGTGTTGATCTGGGTCCGCAGGTTCCACGTGTGGCGGATGGTGACGGTCGCGGGGCCTCTCGGGGTGTCGACCGTGGCGGTGGTCGGCTCGGTCCGGGTGATCGGGGCAATGGGGGAACACAGCACGAGCAACGCTGTCGGCTGGGCATGAGCGGCGAAGGTGGCGAAGACCTGGCTGATGTCGTTGTTGTCGTGGACGTAGGCAAGGCTGTTGCCCATGCAGGTCACTACGTCCATGCGTTTGCCGAGTCGTGCGGTGCGCATGTCGCCGGTGCGGATGTCCAGCTCGGGCCGGGCTTGGTGGGCGTATTCGACCATGCCGGGCTGGAGGTCCACGCCGATGCACTCGTATCGCTTGGCGAGGATCTCCAGGTCGCGACCGGTACCGCATCCGAAGTCGACCATGGTCCGGGCGTCCGGCTGGTGCAGCTCGATCAGGGTCTGGCACATTCCGGCGCTCGTGCTGTCGGACTGGACCACGTCGTAGAGTGCCGGATCGCGGTAGAGGAGGTTGGTGGCTTCCACGTGCTCGGCTTCCGTGTCGGGGCTGGTCACATGAGGCTTCGCAGTCCAACCTCCAGGGCGAGTACATCGCACAGCAGATCGGGGACGACCGGCGCGGAGTCGGCGTTCCTCCCCGCCTTGGCGAGAGCCTTGCCGTCAACGTAGCCGAGGTCCACCAGGATGGACTCCTTCAGCATGTCGTCCAAAACCGGCAAGCCGGAAGACCGCAAACCCTTCTCCAGGACAGCCAGGAAGTTCTCCGGTTCGGCCGGCGCGGCCACCCACTCGGGCAGCCCAGCCTGTCTGATCCGGTCGCGGAACAGCGCCTTGCCTCGCTTGTGCTCGTGCGGCAGTTGCTCCATGAACCGCACGATCCGCGGGTGTGCGAGCGGGCTCACCGGCCAGATACCGGATCGGAGGAATCCGGGGTTGTGCATCCCGAACGCCATCAGGGTCGGTACGGGCAGTGCCGGGATGGGGGCCAGGTGCTCGTTGACCTCGGCGAGCGCTCGGACTGCTCTGTTGCCGAGCCACGGTACGGGTTCGGGTGCCGGCAGTTCGGCCTGTGTCCTGGAGTGGTGGGCATTGACTTCGTCCCCGCCGCTGCCCGTGAACATCACCTCGCACCGCCGGGCGGCTGCCTGCTCGCGTACGACGTCGAACGCCTCCTGGTAGAAGGCTCCCGCCGGATCGTGCGGCTTGCGCAGAGCGCGTACGCCTCCGGGACAGAAGGGTGGGTGCTGCATGGCGGGGGTGGCCGTGTCGCGGAAGCCGCAGTGCTGCACAAGGGCCCGGCGCCGCTCGCGCTGTTGCCTGCCGGTGCTTCCTCCCACCAGCAGGCCGAAGCTATACACCTCCGGGTAGCGCGCTGCTTTCACGGCCAGGGCGACGTTCCCGGAGTCCGCGCCGCCGGACAGTTCGACGCCCACGCATCCGGTTGCCGTCGGCGCCTGGCGGATCACGTCGGTCAGCAACTCGTCCAGAGCGGCGAGTGGATCGACGCTGGGCCGCAGCGTGCGTGGCTCAAGTACGTGTTCGGCGGGCTCCGGGTAGTGGATGCTGAGCCCCGAGGAGCTGAACGTGGCTGATGCCCGTTCGGTTAGGCGGTAGACGCCTTCGAACAGCGTCTCGGACGTGTAGCGGTGCTGCCTCGTCAGCGTGCGGGCGACGACGTGCGGCACCAGGCGGTCGGCCCGCAGATGCGGTCGCAGCAGTGTCAGGTCCCACGAGGCGTGCAGTTCGCCGGCCTTCTCTGTCAGGTAGAGCGGGGCCGTACCGAAGACGCCCGCCGCCAGGCGGGCTTGTCCGGGCTCCATGGTGAGTTCGACGAAGTCGGCGTCGCCCCGTTTGTACTCCTTCGCGCGGATCCGTACGCGCGGCGCTTGGTCGTCGTTGATCTCCATGACCAGAGTGGACACGTTCGCGGGTTCGATCCAGCTCAGTCCGTTGATCCAACGGCCGCCTTCTGATCCCCACTTGGGCTCCTGGAGATCGGACAGGCGCAGACGCATCGACAACATGTAGTCCCTTTCCGATGTCGTGCGGCGAGGCGGGGCCGCGTACGGCCCCGCCCCGCCTGGCGTCAGCCCTGGCTCACTTGCTGCAGTGGTCGCCGTTGTTGTCGCCGCCACCCGGCATCTTGTCGAGCAGCGCGGCCTCGACGGCCGGGACTCCGGTGATCAGGTCGCCGGTGAACAGCTCGTCCACGTTCATCGTTTTCTCCCTTACGGTTTTCAGTGGACTCCGCGGCGGATGCTGCGGAGTTGGACCCGTCCGGCTGCCGGACCCTTGCGAAGAAGGCAGCCGGACGGAGTGCCCACCGCTTCCGACGGCGGGCCCTCCCTCATCACAGGTGGGGAGCCTGCATGCGTGACGGGGAGGAGTCAGGTAGGGGTGGATGCGGCGGCCACGCCCAGGACGAAGCCGACCGATCCCGAGATGGTGATGATCAGGAGCGGTCCTGCGTAGCGGCCGACGACTGCGGCCAACCGGTTCATAGCCGCTCCCCACGGCTGCGCTCGTTGGCCTCGCGCACTGCGGCGCTCAGCCTCGCCGCGCCGCACTGCGGTGCTGCGGGCAGAGACACGGCGAGAACCGGTTCGAGCCCGGCGGCAGGTCCGCGCCCTCGTAGGTGTCGATCCTCAATACCCCGTCCATGCCTCGCTCCTCGGTCATCCGGGCCAGACGGGCCCGTGCTTCGCTTCTCATCCCTTGAGTCCCTCAGACGACGGCTGCGGCGAGGTCTCGCCGTTCCCTGCTGCCTCTACGCAACCGCACGACCACGCTCAGCGGTACCGTTGCCGCAGCGTCAGGACTTGAAAGCCTTGAAAGTTCGTAAGGGCACGGGGAGTTGAGGGCATGGCCAAGCGTGAACCGAATGTGGCGCTCGGGCGCCTGCTCGCCGAGAGCCGGTGGACTCACCGCCAGTTCGCACGGGCGGTGAACCGCGTCGGTACGGAGACCGGAATCCCCCTGCGCTACGACGAGTCGGCAGTGAGCCACTGGCTCGGCGGCACCGTCCCTCGCGGTGCGGTGCGCGCGTGCATCCTCGAAGCCCTCTCCCGCCGCCTCAGTCGACCGGTCACCCATGCCGAGGCCGGGCTGCCCGTTCCACGCGATCGCTCCTCCGCGGCTGCGGATACCGTGGAAGGGGTGATCGACCTGGGGAGGCTGGATATGGACCCGTCCCGCCGCAGTGTCCTGGGGGCCGGCCTGTTCTCCGTGGCCGTCACCGTTCCCGGCTGGCCTGATGTGGTCGGGCGTGCAGATGCCGTCCAGTCCGGCCGCACGAGTCGCATCGGCATGAACGAAGTGGACATGGTCATCGCCATGACCGAACGTGTCTCGGAACTGGACGACGAGTTCGGCGGTCGTCACGCACGCCCCATGGCGGCCTCTTTCATGGTCAACACCGTGACCTCCTACCTACGCGCCGACGCGTCCGAGGACGTACGCAAGGCGATGCTGTCCGCCGCCTCGGACCTGCTCTACCTGACCGGCTACATGGCCGTGGACGAAGGGCTGCACGGTCTCGCGCAGCGCTACTACGTCAAGGCTCTGGAGCTGGCGGGCGCTGCCGAGGACCACCTGACGTACTGCACCACCCTGCGGGGCATGAGTGTCCAGGCAGTCGACCTCCGCCACGGGGCGAAGGCCATGGAGCTGGCCGACGCCGCTGCCGCCGCCTCCCCGAAAGCCGGCCCCCGGATGCTGGCCTTCCTCGTCGGCCAACAGGCACACGCCGCCGCGCAGACCGGCGACCGTACGGGTGCGCTTCGCTACATCCGCGAAGCCGAGGCGGCCATGGACCGTGCCGAGTCACGCGGAAAGGCGTTCGGCTCGTACGACCCCTCTTCGCTCAACTACCACGTCAGCCAGGTACGTTACGAACTCGGTGACAAGGCCGGAGCCGTCGAAGCCATGCAGCAAGCGGACCGGCTCCGCCCCGGCGTGTACCAGCGCACACGAGTACACCGTCGTGGCCTGCTGGCAGAGCGGCAGTTGGAACTCGGCCACCTGGAAGCGGCCTGCGCCACCTGGCACCAGGCCCTCGACGACTACCCCAAGGTGCAGTCCGACCGCGCCGACGACCGCGTGAAGACGATGTTCGGTCTCCTGCGTCCTCATCTGAAGAACGCGGCGGTCCGCGACCTGTACGACCGGGCACGGACGCTCGCACCACCGTCGCTGGTCACCTGACCCCATCGCACCTTCAAGCTCAGCCACGGAAAGTCAGCCACGACGGCGGGTGCGCCGAGAGATCACCCGCCACGTGTGCTTCCAGCAACCCCGCACCGGCCTCAACCACGCCTCTTCCTTCCGTCACGGCATCCACCCTGCTCCGGCCTAGCCGTTCAGCAGCGGGCTGGGCTAGTCGATCTGTGGCCTCGCCTGTGACCGCACGCCTACAACGATCGTGGCTTTCGGCTGCCGCAGCCTGACGTGGTGCTGTGCGGCGTTCAGCAGAGTCGGCCTGGCAGCGCCGCTGCGGCCGATGCGGTGCCTCCGGGATCGGGGTCGGCCCGCTTGCCTGCCACTGCGCGCCGAGTGGCCGGTGGGCGTCGCCAGCGGGGCGGCAGACAGGAGCGGGCGGCGGTCACCGGCCGCCGGCGCGCGGCGGCCCGCGCCAGCGGGACGCCCTTGAATCAAGTAAAGAAACTCCGAACAGCTCACCCACTGGCCGAGCTGTCAGCCTGGTCGTCAGGGGCCTTGCTGGCGGCGCCTCTTCGCGTCGGCGCGTCTGTCTTCGAGTTCCTTGCGGGCGGCTGCGGGATCTTCGTGGAGCGGTGGAGCGAGTCGGCCACGGCGGGCCAGTTCGCGGGTGATCTTCCGGCCTTTCTCAACCGCTGCTTAGTACGCCGTGCGGGCCTGGTTGAGCTCGTTATGGATTTGGTCGGCAAGCGCTTTGAGCTCGGCGTCGGAGAGGTGCTCGAATTCGGCGGCGGTCCTACGGGCCTGGCGTTCGATCTCCTCGCGCTGGAGGTGCTGGACGACCTTGGAGCTGTAGTTCTTGCCGGACTGCCCTCCCGACCAAGACCCGCGCCTCCGAACGCCGCGTCGCCCTCCCCACCCGTTGCCTCCACTCGCTGAAGCACCACCACGAGCAGCAGCAGCGCGAACGGGAAGCCGCAGGCACCACGTGGCAGGACAGCGGGCACGTGTTCGCCACCGCGCAGGGCAGAGCGATCGACCCGACCAACCTCACCCGCACCTTCACCACGCTCCTACGCAAGGCCGGCCTCCGCCGCATCCGCTTCCACGACCTCAGACACTCCACGGCCACCCTGCTCCCGAACAGGGCGTCGAGCTCGTCGTCATCAAGGAACTCCTCGGCCACGCCCACATCGGCGTCACCGCCACCGTCTACTACACGTCCGACTCCGCCTCCAGCGAGACGCCATCGACACCCTCAGCACCGCTCTTGATCGTCCCGTCAACGACGAGTCGAACCGCGACGACGACCCGCCGCTGTGTGGAGCCACCGTCCGCTGACGTTGCCGTCAACTACTGCCGTCACCCCATGCAGAAGCCCCGCCAGGACACACCTGACGGGGCTTCAGTTTTGCTGCTGCTATCCAGCGCGAGGGTCGCGGGATCGGGCAGCAAGGCTACACCTCACCCTCCAGCCAACGTTCGAACGGCGCAACCTCCGACAGTTCGGAATTGATCACCTTCAACCCTCTGGCGAAGTCTTCGGCCAATTTCGAGAGCATCGCGACTAGCTCACTCCGCGCAATGCTCTCGTGCCCTGGGATTGGAACCCAATTGGTCCGCGAATCGCAGTGAATCACCACGAGATCCCCGCTTGGACGGAAAGTCAAGGTCCTCTCGATACCTTGCGAGTAGAGATCAACCTCGACTTCGCGACGGTCGCGCACACCCACCAGAAGCGACGGGAGCTGCTCCATGAAGGCAGACAAGTCATACGCGACATCGAGCGGCCACTCATCACTCCCGAAGCCGCCAATGTGGAATGTGCCACCTCCAGCGTCAGAGAGGACGCTACATGCCTCCATGACCAGGGTTTCGTAATTGTCACCCGGCTCCAGACCCGCTGAAGCGAGAGCCACAGCACCAGACGGAACGGCCAGATTGAACGACACAGAGAAGCTCATCTCTCCAGCCTCCTAGTTCGGACCAATGATCGGGAATCCCGTCTTGTACAACCCATTTGGACTCGGGACGATGGTAGCGGCCCGCGCTTGGACGATACTCCCATCCGGCATGATCACCTGCCCCAACCCGTCCGGAATGCGCACCGACCTGGGCCCGGCTCCTTCGACATGGAGTCCCTTCAAGAACTCTGCAGCGGCGTCATTGTTCAGCCACTGGCCTTGCTGATTCCCGGTGCTACGAGCTCGATCGGTCAGAGCCTTCGTGTTCTTCGCTCCGGCGCCATGAGTCTTGAATGTATGACCCCACGTTTTAACGCTGTTGGAGGCCCAGTTCACGCAGCCGTTGCTGTTGTGAACGAGTACCGGAGTCTTACCCGCCAGCACATAGTACGTGTGGAAGCCGTCCACCGTGAGGTCATGGGTGCGCTGCCGGCCGTACCGGTCACGGACCTCGCGGACCTGAACGTCCGTGCCGTCGGAGGTGCGCAGGGCATCGCCGGGGCGGAGGTCCTTCGCGTCCTTCCAGCGCTTGGCGCCTGCCAGCCGGAACGGGTGGTTACCGGTCGCGGTGACCGTGGCGGGGCCGCGGGCGGTGGTCACGGTGAGGCGGGTGAAGTCCTTGTCGCCGTCCGTGGTGATGGTGTCGACCACCGGCCGTGCGGCGGTCTGCCCGCGCTCCGGGTCGGTCGCGGTCACCCGATCGCCGACGCGGATGTCCTCGATGGCCCGGTGGGTGCCGTCGGCGAGCAGGACCTGGGTGCCCGGCGGGAAGCTGTGGGGGCGTACGCATTCCGCGGAGTCCCGCTCCCGGCTGACCCGGGCGACGAGTCGGGTCACCTCGACCGCCGCGAGGGCGCGGGCGTCGATCAGGGTGTTGGCGCGCAGCGGGATGCTGTAGCGGACCGACCGGCCGCCGCTGGCCCGGGACTCCGCCTCGGCCTGGGCCTTGTACCGGGCTGCGACCGAGGAGTACACCGCACCGGCGCCCGGGTTGGAACAGGTCAGCGAGCCGGAGACCTGGTTGCCGCGGACCGGGAACGTGCCGCGTGCGCTGGTGCAGCGGCCCGCGGGCTGCCCGCCGACGGAGAAGTCCGCGCTCAGGACGGCGCTCACTTCACCCCGCGTGATGCGCCCCCTCGCCTTGCTGGAGACCTCGCCGGTGAACCGCTGGCTGGCGGTGCAGCCCGAGACGCCGCAGTTCATCCGGCCCGAGCCGTTGAGGGTGAAGTTGATGCCGTGGTCGGTCGCGTCGCCGAGCTGCCGTGTGTACTGGAGCAGCGTGTCGAACATCGCGTCGATGGCGGCTCCGGCGATCGGGGAAAGGTCCATCCCCTCGGACTTCCCCGACGCGAGTGGTCCGGTGGTCACCCGGGGGATCTCGGCGGGCACCTCCCCGCTCCGGAACCGGTCGGCCATCTCCGAGATGTCGTAGGGCTCCAGGCGCAGGACGCGGTACGGCCGCTGCTTGCTCACCAGCAACCGGCCCGCCGAGGTGTCGACTGCGAGAGCCGGCGTGCGCCCGACGGCCGGCAGGCGCTGCTGATGCCCGGAGGCTTCGGCCGAGGGTGCCTTCTCCGCCCGGTCCAGGGCCTCGGACAGCACAACCGCGAGCGCCGATGGGCTCGGCATCCGGCCCAGGGCCTCGTCCAGCAGTACGGAGCCGTCGTCAAGACCGGTCATCCACTCACTGGGGATCTTCGCCCCGGGCTTGGCCGCGGCCTTGGCCTCCGGGCCCGGAGCGGGATCCACCTGCCACCGTGTGAAGGTCTTTCCCTCGACCCGCAGGACGTCCCTGCCGTGCTCTCCGTTGCCGGAACTCGTGGTGCCGAACTGGCTCCCGCCCGCGGTGACGGTGATCTCGTTCTGCGTGATACCGGCGAGCGAGGTGTCCTCGTAACGCAGCCCCGGGGCTTGGGCCAGCGCCTCCACGGCCTGCCTGAACGGCTTCAGTTCGCGTTTGGTCGCTGCCGCGCCCGGCTGCCCGGATCCCGGGCCGTACTGCCAGACGAGCAGCCCGGCCACCATCGCCAGGAGCAGCGCACCGATCCCCCCGAACAGCAGCACGCCCCGGCGTGCCGTCTCGCGCATCAGTCGGCCCTGACAAAGCTGAGCAGCACGCCGGTGCCGAGCCACGGCTCGACCCCGCAGCATTTCCAGCCCGAGCTCTCCACCGCCCTGATCGCTTCGTCGACCCCCCGGTCCGCCCGCCCGACGGCACGTTTCCCGTACACAGGGCGGTTGAGGTAGAGCTGCACGGTGTGCGTGAACTCCCCTGCCTCCAGGGCCCTGCGGGCCTCTCGGGCCAGGGCCCAGAGGTGGCGTCGCTTCATGCTCGTCATCGGGTACCTCCGTGTTCTCTCGCGTGGCGTCTCGGCGGGGCCGACTCGCGGCAGGTCGTCCCACTCGGCGTGGTCGGCGACCGCGCACACCGCCGCATTGCGGCTGGGCAGATCGGTGGCGACCAGGGCTTGACGGCCGTCGTGCCGCCGCCTCGCCCAGGCGCTCCACGCACCCTCGCCGCCCTCGATCCGGCCGACTTCAGAACCACCGGCGACGTGGATCCGGCAAGCGCCGTCATCGAGGCCGTGGCCGTACAGGACGAGGCCGCAGCGCCCCAGGAGCAGCGCAACCTCAGGGGTCATGCCGCCTCCACCGGCGCAGTCCGCCCTTCTTCGAGCTCTGACTTGCCAACCGTGGGGCCCGTCGCTGCAATAGCGTTGAAATTCTGATGATCCGCGATGCTCGTGATGACCCTGGGAGCCCAGATGGCAGTGAGGTCGCCGGATGAACCGCCGCACCTGCGTATCTCGTTACTCGGCCCCGTGCTGGCATGGCGCGGCGCAGGAGAGACGCCGATCGGTCCGACCCGCCGACAGGCGGTGCTGGCGGCACTGGTGCTGCGCGGCGGCCGGCTGGTCAGCAACGAGCAGCTGATCGACGGGGTGTGGGGCGATCAGCCGCCGCCGACCGGACGGCGGGTCCTGCCCAGCTACGTGTACGCGTTGCGGCGCGCCCTGGACGCGCCGGATACGGGACAGGACGGCTCGGTGATCCGGGGCGGCCCGGGCGGCTACCGGTTCGCGGCCCCGGTCCGACTCGATACGGCGCACCTCGCCGAACTCGCCCTGGAATCAGGAAGGCTATTGGACTCCGGGGATGCCACGGGGGCACTGGAGGTGGCCGGTCGGGGCCTCAGCCTGTTCCGCGGGGAACCTTTGGCCGGGCTGCCCGGCCCGTACGCGCTCGGGGAACGGCAGCGGCTGCTGCTCGAACGTCGTTCTCTGCGGCAGCGGCGTCTGGAGTGCCTGCTGCGGCTCGACCGCGGCAACGAGGTGCTCGCCGAACTGGCCGCCGCCCCGGATCCGGACTCCGCCGCAGAGCCGCTGGACGAGACCGTGTTGGCGCTGAGGATACGAGCGCTGTACGGCACTGGACGGCAGGGCGAGGCGCTCGCCGCCTACGAGGAGCTGCGGCGCCGGCTCCGGGAGGAACTGGGAACCACCCCGTCAGCCGCGCTGCGGGAGTTGCACACCGCGGTGCTCCGGCACGACGACACCGCGGTCATCGGCCGCGCCCCCGCACTCCGGGGTGCGGCGCCGAGGCGGGCCGCACGCCCATCCCGCACGGTCAACGAATTGCCCGGCAACGCAGGCAGGTTGGTCGGACGCGCCGCCGAGGTCGCCAGCCTCACCGCACCCGGACCCGACAACGCCGTGACCATCGCCACCGTGGACGGACCCGCCGGCGTCGGGAAGACCTCGCTGCTGGTGCACGCGGCATGGACGCTCCGCCCCCAGCACCCGGACGGCGCCCTTTTCCTCGATCTGCGTACCCATCACTCCCCGGACGGTGGCGATCGCGACCGCCGCCCCTCCACCACCCGGCTGCTTCAGCGGCTGCTGCGCACCCTCGGAACGGCCGACTCCGATGTCCCCGACGAACGCGACGACCTGATCGCCGCCTGGCGTGGCGCCACCAGCGGGCTGCGGCTGCTGTTCGTCCTGGACGACGTGGAAAGCGCCGCACAGGTAAGGCCGTTGCTCCCAGCCGGTCCGGGCAGCCGGGTGCTGGTGGCCGGACGGCATCGGCTGACCGGACTGGACGCGGACCGCTGCGTCACCCTGGAGCCGCTGTCGGCCACCGACTCGGTCGGGCTGCTGCGCCGACTCATCGGTGACGCGCGCTCGGCGGCCGACCCCAGCGCGGTCGGCGACCTGGCCCGGTTGTGCGGCGGGCTGCCGCTGGCCCTGCGGATCGCGGGCGCGCGGCTGCAGCACCGGCCGTCGTGGTCCCCCGCCCACCTGGTGACACGGATGGCGTTGGAGGAGCGGCGCCTTGGCGAGCTCAGCGCCGGGGACCGCAGTGTGGAGGCCGCCTTCCTCATGTCGTACGAGCAGTTGAGCGAGGACCGGCAGCGGGCGTTCCGGCTGCTCGGGCACGCGCCGACACCGGAGTTCGATGCGTGGACACCCGCGGTGATGCTCGGGGTGGGAGTCGACGAGGCCGAGACCGTACTGGAGGAGCTGTACGACGCGAGCCTCGTGCTGCAACCGGGCCCGGGGCGGTACCGCCTGCACGACCTGGTGCGGGTGCACGCCCGGAAGCTGGCCGCCGCCCGGCCCGAGGAGACCGCGCGGGCCCGCCGCAGAGCACTCCACTTGTACGTCCGGGCCGGCTGGCTCACCAGCGACGACGCCCTGGGGCCGGCGGCACTGGCGGCGGCGGTGGGGGCGGCACCTCAGTGGTTCGGCTCCGCGCGGGACGCGACGCGCTGGCTGCAAGAGGCCGGGACCGACCTGGTCGACCTTCCGGGGTTCGCGGCCGCGCACGGCGAGGACGCTCTGGCGGCGCTGCTGGGGGTGGCGCTGCGGGACCACTTCCTCCACCACGACCGCTACGACGAGGGCCGTACGGCGGTGACGACGGCGCTGCACGCCACCGAACGCGACGGGGACCCGGCGCTGCGCGTCATGCTGGCCTCCTCACTCGGGCTGCTCGACTACCAGCAGGGCAGGCACGCGCAGGGCGGCGACTGGTTCCGGCGGGCGGTGCAGTACGCCCGCGACAGCGGTGACCAGACCCTGACCGCGCAGCCGCTGGCCGGCCTCGCCGTCCAGGACTACATCCGGGGGCGGCACGACACCGTCGCCGCCACGGTGGCCGAGGTGTTGCCGGGACTCGAACAGTGCGGTGACGCCTGGGGGTTGTCGCTGGCGCTGTCGCTCCGGGCGATGAGCCTGTTCGCACAGGGCGACGCGGAGGCAGCTCGTGCCGACGCGCTGGCGGCACTCGCCTGGGCCGAGCGCAACGGCCGGCCCATCCCGATCAGCCAGCGCCTGGTGATACTCGCGGACGGGTACATCGCGCTGGGCGAGCTCGCCGAGGCGCGCGAGGCGCTGCTTCGCGGTGAGGCGCTGCTTCGGCAGGCCGGGGACACGCTGCTGCTGGCGCTGACGCTGACCCGGCTGGGGTCGGTGGCCGTCGACCTCCCGGAGGCGGAGCGCCGCCACCGCCAGGCACTGGAGCTGCACTCGCGTATCTCAAGGCGTTCGGAGCCGCACCGCACCCGGCTGGAGATGGAGATCCGGCGCCGACTCGGGCAGTCGTACGCGGCGGCGGGGGCACGGTCGAAGGCGCGGCGGGAGTTCCGTACGGCGCTGGCCGTGGAGCGGGCGGCGGAACACCCGGTACTGCGGGAGCAGTTGAGGACCGCCCTGGCTGAGGTAGAGGAGGAGGTGGGAGCAGGGAGGAACGAGGGCTGAGCCGGTGCCCGCCGTCAACCGTCGCTACGATGAGCCATGACGCACCACCATCCCCGACTGATCGCCACCGACCTTGACGGCACCCTTCTGCGCCGCGGCGGAACCGTCTCCCCGCGCACCGTGCGCGCCCTGCGCACCGCAGTCGAAGCAGGAGCCGAGGTGGTCATCGTCACCGCCCGCCCGCCCCGCTACATCGACGCGGTGGCCGCCGCGACCGGAGTGGTGGGGACGGCGGTGTGCAGCAACGGTGCGCAGTTGTACGACATCACTCCGCGCAGCGTCATCAGTTCCCGCACTCTGGCCCTGACCACAGCCCGTCGCCTCGCCGCCGTGCTGGCCGAGTCCGCCCCCGGTCTCGGCTTCGCCGTGGAGACCGGCCACCAGATCCGCTACGAACCGGCCTACCAGCTCCGCCACGGCGAGCACCTCAGTGCCGAGTCCCCGGTCGCCTCGCTGGCGGACCTGTGGCTGCTGGACGTACCGATCGTCAAGCTCCTCGCCCACTCCACGCGGTTCGCGGCGGAGGAGCTGGTCGCGATGGCCGAGCAAGCGGCGGGCGGCGAAGCGCAGTTCACACACTCGGGCGGGCGCGGACTGCTGGAGGTCAGCGCCCCCGGCGTCACCAAGGCCGACGCCATCGCCGCCCTGTGCGCCGAGCGCGGCATCAGCCCGTCCGAGGTCGTGGCCTTCGGGGACATGCCCAACGACCTCTCGTTCCTGAGCTGGGCCGGGCTGGGGTACGCCATGGGCAACGCCCACCCGGACGTACTCGCCGCCGTGCCCCGGCGCACGTCCAGCAATGAGGAGGACGGCGTGGCGGCGGTCCTGGAGCGGCTCTTCCACTGAGCCTGCCGCCAGATCGGCCCGAACGGCTCAGTCGCCGGAGGCCGTCAACAGCGCTGGGAGCGTCCGCATGTCATCGAACACCACGGTGCCAGGCCCCGCCAGCCGCGCTTCGGGGGTGAGCCCACCGCAGTACCCGAAGGAACGCATCCCGGCGGCACGGGCCGCCCGCACCCCATAGGCGCTGTCCTCGACCACCGCGCACCGTGCAGGCTCGACCCCCATCGAACGCGCCGCGTGCAGGAACAGATCGGGCTCCGGTTTTCCCCGCGCCACGTCCCGGGCGCTGAACACACGATCCACCCCGAACCGCTCGCTCAGCGCGGTCCGCCGGAGGCTGCGCCGGATGCCGCCGTGGTCGCCGTTCGATGCCACGCAGTAGGGCAGGCCGAGCGTCGAGAGGCGGTCCAACGCGTCCGTGATCCCGTCGACCGGGGTCAGTCCGGCCTCCAGTGCCTCCTCGTAGAGGTGGTCGTAGGCCTGGAGCCAACCGTCCTCCAGGCGGCGCCCCAGCCGCTTCTCGATCTCGGCCGTGTACACCTCGGTGGAGGATCCGACGAAGAGTTCGAGGATCTCGGCCTCGGTGAAGGGGCACCCGAGATCGGCGGTGATGGCGGCGTCCACCGCGACGCATATCCGCTCGCTGTCGACGAGCACACCATCGCAGTCGAAGATCACCAGTTCGATGGGAGGTCGGGGCATGGCGGCCAGCCTAACGCCCCTGGACAACGCCCTTGGTGTGGCACAGGCGCCGCCCGGGGCCGACGAGTCGCTCGGCCCCGGGGGAGTTCGCCGGTCACCAGGCTGAGGCCGACAGGTGTACCGGTGAGGTCGGCGTCCGTGGTGAAGGCGACGGTCGTCTGGACGGCGTAGTCGCCGTCCTCGGGGCCGGTGCAGACGCGGCACTTGCCCGGACATCGGACTTGATACGGGCCCGCGCCACGGGGCGCCGAGTTCCAGGCGCCGGTTCACCGGTCGAGCGCCTCCGCCAGGACCTCGGCCAGATGCCGCCCCCTACGACCCGCCAGCTGTTCCAGCTGCGTACGGCAGGAGAAGCCGTCCGCGAGCAGCACCGCGTCGTCCGCCGCGGCCCGGACCGACGGCAGCAACTGGTCATCGGCGCAGGCCACCGACACCGCGTAATGGCCGCGGGTGAAGCCGAAATCGCCCGCGAGGCCGCAGCAGCCGCCGCTGAGTTCACCGATGAGGCCCGCGCTTTCACGCAGGCGGCGTTCGGGGGCTTCGCCCAGGATCGCGTGCTGGTGGCAGTGGGTCTGGCCGACGACCGGGCGGTCGACACGGGGCGGGATCCAGTCGGGGGCGTACTCGTCCAGGGCTCCCGCGAAGGTGCGCACGGAGCCGGCCAGCGTCCGGGCGCGAGGGTCCCCGGGGAGCAGTTCGGGCAGGTCGGTCCTGAGCGTGGCCGCACAGCTCGGTTCGAGCACGACGACGCCCACCGGCCCGTCTCCGCGTTCCAGGACCGGGGTCATGGTGTCCAGAGTGCCGCGCATCACGGTGCGGGCGCGGTCGAGCTGGCCGGTCGAGACATAGGTCAGTCCGCAGCAGACCCGGCCCGGCGGCAGGGACACGTCGAGACCGGCGGCCTCGAACACGGCGACCGCCGCACGGCCCACCGAGGGCGAGAGGTACTCGGTGAAGGTGTCGGGCCACAGCACGAGGCCCGTCCCCGTTGGCTGCTCCGTCCGCGTGCGCTGCCCCGGACCCGTGCGGCGCCACCAGTCGGTGAAGGTGCGGCGCGCCAGGGTCGGCAGGTCCCGCTCCGGCGCCACTGCGGACAGGCGTTTCACCAGTGCCGCCAGCGGCGGGATCCTGGCCGCCGCGTTGAGCGCAGGGGCGTACGGGGCGGCGGCGCGCAACCACTGCGGCAGGCGGCCCATGGTGTAGTGCGCGGCGGGACGCCGTCGGCCCGCGTAGTGGTGGTGCAGGAACTCCGCCTTGTACGTGGCCATGTCGACGCCGACCGGGCAGTCACTGCGGCAGCCCTTGCATGACAGGCACAGATCGAGCGCGTCCCGTACCTCCCGGGAACGCCAGCCGTCCGTCACCACCTCACCGGCCAGCATCTCGTGCAGCAGCCGGGCGCGTCCACGTGTGGAATGCTGCTCGTCGCCGGTCGCCCGGAACGAGGGGCACATCACCCCCGGACCTGGGCCTCCGCTCTCCACCCTGCACTTGGCGACACCGACACAACGCCGCACCGCTGCAGCGAAGTCCCCGCCGTCCTGCGGGTAGCCGAACCGCACATCCACCGGCGTCCTCGGCAGCACATCGAACCTGAGGTTCTCGTCCAACCGCGCGGGCCGGACCAGGATCCCCGGATTGAGCCCGCCCGCCGGATCCCACAGGTCCTTGAACCGGGCGAAGAGGTCGCTCAGTTCGGCTCCGTACATCCGCGGCAGGAGTTCCGCCCTCGCCTGCCCGTCGCCGTGTTCACCCGACAGCGAGCCGCCGTGTGCCGCCACGAGCCCGGCCAGGTCCTCCGAGAAGGCGCGGAAGCGGCGCACGCCCGGCCCGCTCAACAGGTCGAAGTCGATCCGGACGTGGATACAGCCGTCGCCGAAGTGTCCGTACGGCGTGCCGCGCAGGCCGTGCTGCGCCAGCAGCGCCCTGAAGTCCCTCAGATATCCGCCGAGTCGGGCCGGTGGCACCGCGCAGTCCTCCCAACCGGGCCAGGCTTCCGAGCCGTCCGGCATCCGGGTCGCGGTGCCGGCCGCGTCCTCCCGCACCCGCCACAGCGTCCGTTGCCCGGCCGCATCGGTGACCACGGTGCCGTCGAGCGCGTCGGCGCCGCGCAGGACCCGCTCGGCATGCGCCCGGGCCTCGGCGGCTGCGGTGCCGCCCGTCTCCACGAACAGCCAGGCACCGCCCCGAGGCAGCAGGCCCCGTACGCCCGGGTCGGGCACCAGGTCAGCCGCCATGCCTTCCACGGTGAGTGGTTCGAAGGGCAGCAGGCCGGAGGCCGCGTCGGCGGCGGCGGACTCGTCCGCGTATCCGAGCACGGCGAGCGCCCGGTGCGGCGGGGACTCGACCAGGCGCACGGTCGCCTCCGTCAGCACCGCCAGCGTGCCCTCACTGCCGCAGAAGGCTCGGGCGAGGTCGGCGCCGTTCTCGGGCAGCAGGGCGTCGAGCGCGTAGCCCGAGATACGGCGCGGCAGCCCCTGGGGGAATCCGGTACGCAACAGTGCCAGATGGCGTTCGACCAGCTCCCGCAGCCCGTTCGGCGCGGTCCCCGGGGTGTCGGGTCCGGCTCCGCGGCCGAGGCGCAGCCGGGCGCCGCCGTAGGTCACCACCGACAACTCACGCACGTTGTCGGCGGTGGTCCCCCAGGCCACGGAGTGCGAGCCGCAGGCGTTGTTCCCGATCATGCCGCCGAGCGTGCAGCGGCTGTGGGTGGAGGGATCGGGGCCGAACGTCAGACCGTGGACTTCCGCGGCGGCGCGCAGCACGTCGAGCACCACGCCCGGCTGGACCACCGCCGTACGTGAGCGGGGATCGATGTCCAGCACGGTGTTCATATGGCGGGTGAAGTCGAGTACGACGCCCGTGCCCGTGGCCTGCCCCGCGATCGACGTCCCGGCGCCGCGCGGCACCACCGGCACCCCGTGGTCGCGGCAGACGGCCAGCGCGGCGGCGACGTCGTCCACGTCGCACGGGGCGACGACCGCATCCGGGACACGGCGGTAGTTGGAGGCGTCCATGGTCATCAGCGCCCGCGCGGTGGCGCTGAAGTCCACTCCGCCGCTCAGCGCCGCACCCAGGTCGCGTTCCAGCGTCGTGACATCGTGATTCGGCGTCCTGAGGCCGCGTTCCCACGCCGTGCGACCACGCTCAGGCGCCCCGCGGTCCCGCTCAAGGCCCGTCATCGGCCTTCCTCCTCACCTCGCCGCCATGCACCCAGCCTGCCCCCGCTCACGCCTTCCCGCCCGCACGATCGAGTGAACCCGCGCATGCGTGCCGCCCGCGGTCCCTCCCTCGCGCACCGCCCGTCCCGGCCTGTGACCGCTTGTCTCATCCGCCGGACACCAGCCCCTGCGACCTGGCAGTACCGACTAGGCTCCGGCTCGTGGCCGATATCCAGATTCCCGCTGACATCAAGCCCGCCGACGGCCGTTTCGGCGCAGGCCCCTCCAAGGTGCGGACGGAGGCGCTGGACGCCCTGGCCGCCACCGGTACGTCTCTGCTCGGTACGTCCCACCGCCAGGCCCCGGTCAAGAACCTGGTCGGCTCGGTACGCGAGGGCGTGTCCGAGCTGTTCCGGCTCCCCGACGGCTACGAGGTGATCCTCGGCAACGGCGGCTCCACCGCCTTCTGGGACATCGCGACGCACGGTCTCATCGAGAACAAGTCGCAGCACCTCACCTTCGGCGAGTTCTCCTCGAAGTTCGCCAAGGCCGCGAAGCTGGCCCCCTGGCTGGCCGAGCCGACCGTGATCTCATCGGCTCCGGGTACGCACCCGGAGCCGCGTGCCGAGGCGGGCGCCGACGTCTACGCCTTCACCCACAACGAGACCTCGACCGGTGTCGCAGCCCCGCTCAAGCGGGTCGCCGGTGCCGACGATGGTGCGCTGGTACTGGTGGACGCCACGTCCGGGGCGGGTGGACTGCCGGTCGACATCGCCGAGACAGACGTCTACTACTTCGCCCCGCAGAAGTCGTTCGCCTCCGAAGGCGGCCTGTGGATCGGTGTGTTCTCGCCCGCCGCGCTGGAGCGCGCCGAGCGGATCCACGCGTCCGGGCGGCACATCCCGGAGTTCTTCAGCCTGCCGACGGCGATCGACAACTCCCGGAAGAACCAGACGTACAACACCCCCGCCCTGTCGACCCTCTTCCTGCTCGACCAGCAGCTGAAGTGGATCAACGGTCAGGGCGGGCTGGACTGGGCGGTTCGCCGCACGGCGACTTCCGCGCGGGCGCTCTACGGCTGGGCCGAGGAGTCGAAGTACGCGGAGCCGTTCGTCACCGACCCGGCCAAGCGGTCCCAGGTCATCGGAACCATCGACTTCTCGGACGACATCGACGCGGCGGCGATCGCGAAGGTGCTGCGGGCGAACGGGATCGTGGACACCGACCCGTACCGCAAGCTGGGGCGCAACCAGCTGCGCGTGGCGATGTTCCCGGCTGTCGACCCGGCGGACGTGCAGGCGCTGACGGCCTGCGTCGACCACGTCATCGAGAAGCTGTAGGCGGCGACGCTGCTCCAGGCGAGGGTCCGGCCGTGACGGCCGGGCCCTCGCCTGCGTTTCGACGCATCCGGCGTGCGTACGCGGTGCCGGATGCGTGTAGGTGGCGTGCAGGCCGCGTGTGCGTACGGCTGATATCCGCCCTATCGGGCTCCGTGCGCCCTCCCTACGATCGGCAGCGATCCGACGCAGCGAGACACCCGCGTCATGGGATCGGCTGGACCCCCCACGGTTCACCGCGTGCACCCGGTACGCCTACCGGACCACGTGGTGCACCAGGTGCACCACATGCACCATCGACAGGCCACCGACCACCATCACCGATCGGAGCGCTCAGCATGCCCCGTGCCTTACGCACCGGCGCCGCCGTCACAGCGGTACTCGCCTCCACACTCGTCGCCGGCAACGCCGGCGCCGCCAGCGCGTCCAGTTCCAGCATCGTCGCGCCCCCCGACAAGATCGTCATCGAGATCGCCACGGTGAACGGATCGGGGTGCAAGGAGGGGACGGCGGCCGTCGCGGTCTCTCCCGACAACACCGCGTTCACGGTCACCTACAGCGACTATCTGGCCAAGGTCGGAGGCAACGCCGACCCCACCGACTTCCGCAAGAACTGCCAGCTCAACCTGATCGTCTACGTCCCGTCGGGCTTCACCTACGCCGTCGCCAGCGCGGACTACCGCGGCTATGCCAGCCTCCAGCCCGGCGCCAGCGCCATCCAGAAGGCCTCGTACTACTTCCAGGGGTCGCCGGACACGGCGGCGAGGAACCACGCTTTCGCCGGACCGTACGACGACAACTGGCAGGCCACCGACACCACCGAGTGGGGACAGCTGGTCTGGGCTCCCTGCGGTGTGAAGCGCAACTTCAACATCAACACCGAACTCCGGGTGAGCGCCGGCACGTCCAGCCCGTCGGCGGTCAGCTTCATGACGATGGACTCGACGGACGGTGAGATCAACACCGTCTACCAGCTGGCCTGGAAGGAGTGCCCGGAGCCCTGACCGGCAGACCCGACCGGGCCTGACCGGGCCTGACCGGGCCTGACCGGGCCTGACCGGGCCTGAGCCTCCCCCGCCCCCTGACCCGAGTCGGGTGAAGCAGCGTGCTGAGCACGGAGCCCGCAGAGCTGAACGGAGCATCGCACAGCACCGCTCCACGGACCGAGGTCCACGGCACGTGCAAACATGGCGCGGGCTCGGGGCGGCCGTCGGAACGCTGTCCACGCGCTTCCGATCGGGCGCCCCGGGCCACCGGCCCGACAGGCCACGATTCCGAGTTGCGCCGTCCGCCCGTTGGACGCGGGCAGGCGGGGCCGTCGAGACGCGGCGCGGGTCGCTCTACCGGCCACCCCGCCGTCTGGCCCGCACCGCGAACACCACCACCGCCACAGCGACCAGCAGACCGGCGGGCACAGCCAGTCGCTCCCCGTTCACGTCACCGCCGCCCGTGCCGGAGGCACCTCCGGTCCCGGAGCCCCCCGACGAGTCGGCCGCCCCGCCCCCGCCGTCGCCGCCCTTGCCGGGTAGTTCCCGGCGGACGACATCGCTCTGCTCCCCCTCCGTGCCGAACATCAGCGCCTTGCCGTCGGACGTGTACGTCACCGACTCGGACTGCCCTTGCAGCGGAGCGCTGACCGCGTGGTCGGCGCCGAGCCGGCCATCGGTCCAGGCGTAGCCGCGAGCGCTGAAGTAGGAGCGCAACACCAGCTCCTTGCCATCGGGCGAGAACGCGCCGTCCGTCACCCATGGCACCTCGCCGATCCTGCGGAAGACGTTGGTCCCGCTTGACACGAGCCGCTCGGGGCCCTCGTAGAGCCCTCCCCCGCCGTCCTTCTTGCTGGCGATGTAGACCCGTCCCGTCTTCGGATGGACCATCAGCGCCTCGGCGTCGCGCGGCCCGTCGGCGTACCGCACGGTGTACTGCGTGGCGCGGACGGTCGCGTCCTTCAGCTCGCTCGGTTCGGCGAAGCGGTAGATCCAGACATGGTCCCAGCTGCCGTTCAGGTTGTCGCCGATGTCGCCGACGTAGACATCGCCGTCCGGGCCGACGGAGATCGCCTCCATGTCACGGGGTTTGCCGACACCCTTGAGGGTGATGGTGGCAACGGTCTCGCCGGTCTTCGAGTCGACAGCGAAGACCCGGGGCTCGTCCTGGTCGTTGTGCGTCCAGTAGATGCCCGGGTGGGCGCGGCTCGCGGCGAGACCGCTGGATTCGGTGATCCTGGGGTCCTTGATCGTGAAGTCTCCCCCACCGTCGTCGGCGGCGGCGACCGCGGGCATGGCGACGCCGGCAGCCATCAGCGAGACGGCGGCAGCGGCGGTGATCACAGTCCTACGCAACGAACGCATGCCCCAAGTGTCCATCGTCACGTCACCGGCCAGGACCGCGCCCCGCGGGGGTCGGCGATGATGGGGCCCATGCGTTTCATGTTCGTCGGTGACTCCATGACCATCGGCCGCGCCGGCGACTACACCTGGCGCTATCGGATGTGGCAGCACCTCAATCGGTCGTTCGGTGGCCCGTACAAGATCGTCGGCCCGCGCTGCGAGCTGTACGACGCCATGGCCGACGCCGCTGTTTCGACGGACTACGCCGACCCGGACTTCCCGTCCCACGCCCGCCGCCACCTGGCCGGCTGGGGCGAGGGCTGGCTGCACATGGCCCCGCTGATCGGGGACGCGGTGCGCACGTCACGCGCGGACGTCCTGCTGGTCTCACTCGGACTGATAGACCTCGGCTTCTACACGAACAGCGACCAGACGGCCGACAACGTCCGGAGGTTCGTCGCCGCCGCCCGCAGCGCGAACCCGCATGTCAGGGCTGTACTGCTGCCCGTCATCCCCAACGTCAGGGCGCTGGCGGACGCGCCCTTCGCCGCCGAGTGCGAGCGCTTCAACGAGCTGCTCGCCAAGACCGTGGCCGACCTGGACACCGACACCGCGCCGCTGCTGTTGTCCTCCACGCCCGACGCGTACGACATCCACACCGACACCTACGACGGAACCCACCCCGGTCCTTCGGGCGAGCACAAGCTGGCGGGCGCGTTCGCCGACGCGATGCACCAGGCGTGGGGCCTCGGCGGTCCCTACTCGGCCGTCGCCGAGCCCTGGGCCTCGGCGACGCGGCCGTAGCTGCGGCCGTCCCTGGTACGGGCCAGCAGTCCGGCGACAACCAGGTAGCGGCGCAGCGCGGCGGCGTCGTCGTGCACCGTGCGCAATGCGTCGTTGACCTCGGACTCGGTGTAGTCGCGATCCGTCTCGAAAAGGGTGCGCGCGAGGTGTCTGAGCAGCTGTTCACGCCGAACGGGCCTGCGGGGGATGGTGGTGAGCCGCCCATGCGAGAAGAGGGCGGCCACGTCATTGGCGGACATGGCGGGAAGCCTCCAGCACCGCCGACCGGCGCGGCAACGGGTTTTCCCTGACGGGCCGCGAAGGTGCGGGCAACCGGCCGGGGGGTGACCCTGGGAGGCGGGGGGCACATCTCAAGACCTCAGGGAGGTCGTCCATGTCCATGATGGACAAGATCAAGCAGATGCTGAAGGGCCACGAGCACCAGGCGTCGCAGGGCATCGACAAGGGCGGCGACACGGTGGACGAGCGGACCCAGGGCAAGTACAGCAGGCAGGTCGACACAGCCCAGGACAAGCTCAAGCAGCAGCTCGGCGAGCAGCCGGGACAGACGGGCCAGCCCGGCCAGGACCGGCCCCCGCAGCCCTGACCAGCGCACAGACTCACCGCGCTCACCGGCTCACGGCAGGAGGGGCGCGGAAGGGCACGGAAGGGAACCATGACCCGGAACCAGCTCACCGCCCGCGACATCATGACCAGCGGCGTCCAGTGCATCGGCGCACACCAGTCCCTGCGTGACGCGTCGCGGATGATGCGTGATCTGAACGTCGGCTGTCTGCCCATCTGCGGTGACAACAACAGGCTCACCGGCCTGATCACCGACCGCGACATCGTCGTCCAGTGCTGCGCTGAGGGCATCGACCCCTCGACCGTCCAGGCGGGCTCACTCGCCGGGGAACTCCACTGGATCGACGCGGGCGCGGGTGCCGACGAAGCCCTCGCAATGATGGAACAGCATCTGATCAAGCGCCTTCCGGTGATCGACGTGGCGCATGGCCACCAGCTCATCGGCATGATCACGGAGGCGAATCTGGCGAAGAACCTCACGGACTCGCAGATCGCGGAATTCGCCACCCGCGTGTACGCGAACGTCTGACATCCGGCACCGTCAGGGCGGCGCCTCGTACGTGCACGTCATACGACGTCTGCGTCCGGGTGCCGCTCAGACCGCGCCGGACCCGGTCAACGGCGTCGGCACGTCGAAGGGTTGGCGCTCGGAGTCAGGCCTTGCGTGAGGATTCGAGGTGAGCGAAGACCACCACGTTCTCCTTGTAGTCCTTGGCCTTGTGGTCGTACTGCCCCCCGCAGGTGATCAGCCGCAGTTGGGCGGTCGGGGCGTCGTTGTAGACACGGGCGCTGGGGAACTTCGCCTTGCTGAAGGACTCCACAGAGTCGACCTTGAAGGTGGCGACCTTGCCATCCGCACGGGTGACCTCGACCTTGCTGCCCTTCTTGAGCGCCTTGAGGTTCACGAACACCGCCGGGCCCGTCTTCGTGTCGAAGTGGCCCGCGACGATGGCCGTGCCGCGTTCGCCCGGTGTGGCACCGCCGTTGTACCAGCCCACGAGGTTCTTGTCGTTGGCCGGCGGAGCGTTGAGCTGGCCCGATGCGGCAAGTGTCAACGGGGTGAAGGGCGCGTTCACGGAAATGGTGGGGATCGAGATCCGCTGGGGGATGGAGCGGATCATGGCAGGCCCGGGACCCGCGGGGGGACTGGCCGTGAGGGGGTTGGGGCCGATGAGGCTGGGCGTGACCACCACAACGGGCTGGGCCGGCTGGAGTTGGAGCGTGGACGCGTCGAAGGAGCCGTAGACAAGGAGCGCGCCCGTACCCACGGTGGCGGCGGGCCACAACAGGGCCTGCCGAAGAGAGGTGAGTGACCCGATGAATGACGGGGCCGGCTCATCGGACGGCTGCCGGAAAGTCATGTGTCCGCCTTTCTGTGCTGTGAACCGGCCTGACGGGGGCAGGAAGACGTCTGCGCCGCGGCCACCGTCCGGTTTCCGGACGGTGGCCGCGACAACGCGGCGATACGGCTGCGGGACGAGCCGTATCAGGCGCCGGCACCACCGGAGGCGTTGCGGCGACGCAGCTTGTACACAGCAGCGCCCACACCGCCGAGCATCAGGATCGAACCGGCTGCCAGAGCGCTGCCGTTCGAGGCGAGGCCACCGCCACCGGTCTTGACACCACCGTCAGGCTTGTTGCCGTTGCCGTAATCGCCCTTGCCCCCCTTGTCGTAGCCACCCTTGTCGCCCTTGTCGTAGCCACCCTTGTCGCCCTTGTCGCCCTTGTCGTAGCCACCCTTGTCGCCCTTGTCGTAGCCACCCTTGTCGTGACCACCCTTGTCCCAGTCGCCCTTGTCGCCCTTGTCCCAGTCATCGCTGTTCACGACGCCGTTGAGGGCACCACCACCGGCCTTGACGCCACCGTCAGGCTTGTTGCCCTTGTCGTAGCCACCCTTGTCGCCCTTGTCGTAGCCACCCTTGTCGTAGCCACCCTTGCCGTGACCACCCTTGTCGTAGCCACCCTTGTCGCCCTTGTCGTAGCCACCCTTGTCGTAGCCACCCTTGTCGTAGCCACCCTTGTCGTGGTCACCCTTGTCCCAGTCGCCATCGGCTACGACACCGGCAAGAGCGCCACCACCGGTCTTGACGCCACCCGAGGGCTTGTCGCCCTTGTCGTAGCCACCCTTGTCGTAGCCACCCTTGCCGTAGCCACCCTTGTCGCCCTTGTCGTAGCCACCCTTGTCGCCCTTGTCGTAGCCACCCTTGCCGTAGCCACCCTTGCCGTAGCCACCCTTGCCGTAGTCGTCCTTGCCGTAGTCGGACTTCGAGTAGTCGTCCTTGCCGTAGTCGGACTTCGAGTAGTCGTCCTTGCCGTAGTCGGACTTCGAGTAGTCGTCCTTGCCGTAGTCGGACTTCGAGTAGTCGTCCTTGCCGTAGTCGGACTTCGAGTAGTCGTCCTTGCCGTAGTCGTCCTTGGAGTAGTCGGACTTGCCGTAGTCGTCCTTGCCGTAGTCGTCCTTGCCGTAGTCGGACTTCGAGTAGTCGTCGCCGTAGTCGCCATCGCGGCTGGAAGCGGCGCCGGTGGCACCACGGTCGTCGGCGACGGCGATGGCATAGGCGGCAGGAGCGGTGACCGACAGGACCGCGGTGACCGCGGCCGAAATCCACAGGGTGCGGGCAGAGCGCATGGATCCATTCCTTTCGCCGCGACTGCGACGGCCGACACATCATCAGCTCATCGATTCGCAGCAGCGACTGCCTTCACCGTCAGCCGAATTCCGGGGACGCACCATTCGAGAACGCCGCATTCGAGCTACACCGTGGGCTTTTCGGGTGGCGATCGGGCCGATAATCACCCATTGGACGGCCCCCCGAACCGCACCCCCTCACCCGGACCGACGGGCGCGCCCTGCCCCGAAGCCCGCCCCCAGCCTTCCGCCACCCCCGGCAGGGGGCCCACGAAGCCCGGAATAACCGGGGAATTCCCGGCAACGCCCCGCTCGCAGGCCCGGCGCCATCGCCTAGCACGCCGTCCGGCATGACCTGATGCTGCGTCGGGACCTTGGCGTGTCGCCGATCGTCGGCGTGTCGCGGGTCGGTGCCGCGGGATCAGTCCCCGAGCCCCGCGCCCGTCAGACGGTTGGCGTACGTGGACATCGTGTAGGCCCCGATGCCGAGCACGACCTCCAGGGCGTTGCGCTTCGTGTAGCCGAGCGTCAGGAACCGCCGCAGCTCATCGTCACTCACGGCCCCGCCCGCGGCGACAACGGCGAGAGTGAACTGCCGCACCCCTTCGAGGCGCTCATCGGGCAGCGGACGCTGCTCGCACAGCGCCGCAGTCAGGTGCTCGTCCGCACCGAGGGCACGGAGCTTGCCCGTGTGCATCACCACGCACACATGACAGTCGTTGCGCACGGCGATGGTCATGATGACCACCTCGCGAGCCACCGGCTCCAGCGTGCCACGCTCGAACGCCCCGCTGACATGCAGGAATCCCGTGAGCAGCTCGGGCGACTCGGCGAGTCGCGCCACGGCTGACACCGCCTCGGGCAGATGCCCGAGGTTGGCCGACACCGTCTCCAGGGCCTTGCGGGCCGCCTGCGGAGCGCTCTCCAGGGTGTGCTCGGTGAACATGCCTCCCCCTCCTAGAATGGACAACATGGTTGACCAAAATAAAGTAAACCTGGTTGTCGAATTCGGCAAGGGGGGCAAGGCTGGCACGAACAGCAAGGGCTATGAGCTGCCCCTGCTCCTCTTCGCGGGCTTCCGTACCCTCATCGACCGTCTCCACAGCGAGCTGGCACGACAGGGTCATCCGGACCTCAGGCCCGCATACGGCTTCGCGCTCCAGGCGATCGCGGCACCCGGAGGCGGCCACCCCACGGCGAGCGAGGTGGGGCGGCGTCTCGGGGTGTCAAAGCAGGCGGCCGGGAAGACCGTCGACCGGCTGGTCGTGCTGGGGTACGCCGAGCGCACCGACGATCCCGCCGATGCCCGTCGCAAGACCATCCGCCTCACCCCGCACGGCGCGGACGCCCTGGCCAGGTCGGCGGCCGTCTTCGACGAACTGCGCGCCGAGTGGGCCATGGCCCTGGGTACGAAGCAGCTGTCCCAGGTGGAGGACGGGTTGCGGACGGTCGTGGCGGCGGACTCGTTCCGGCTCGACGCGGCGAGCTGGTTCGGCGCCATGTGACACGGCTGATCCGATGGCGGCGATCAGGTGAGCACCCTTGCCCCGAGCGGACCTGACGCAGTTGGCTTGAGCCCATGGAGTACACGCAGCTCGGACGCACGGGACTCAAGGTCAGCCGACTCGTCCTCGGCACGATGAACTTCGGACCACAGACCGACGAGGCGAACAGCCATACGATCATGGATGCCGCACTCGACGCGGGCGTCAACTTCCTCGACACCGCCAACGCCTACGGCTGGGGGGCGAACAAGGGCCGCACCGAGGAGATCATCGGCAACTGGTTCGCCCAGGGTGGCGACCGCCGGGACAAGGTCGTGCTCGCCACCAAGGGCTACGCCAACATGGGCGCGGACGGTGCCGCCTGGCCCAACCACGACAAGCTCTCGGCGCTCAACATCCGGCGCGCCGTGGACGCCAGCCTCAAGCGCCTCCGGACGGACCACATCGACCTGTACCAGTTCCACCACGTCGACCGGGACACCCCGGTCGAGGAGATCTGGCAGGCCGTCGACGTACTGATCAAGCAGGGCAAGATCCTCTACGCCGGCTCATCCAACTTCCCCGGATGGAAGATCGCCCAGGCCAACGAGGGAGCCACCCGGCTGGGCATGGTCGGGCTGGTCAGCGAGCAGTGCCTGTACAACCTCGCCGAGCGGCGCGCCGAGATGGAGGTCATCCCCGCCGCCCAGGAGTACGGCCTCGGGGTCATCCCCTGGTCGCCGCTGCACGGCGGGCTGCTCGGTGGCGTGATCAGGAAGGAGGCCGCGGGCGGGCGCCGATCCGAGGGGCGCTCCGCGGCTTCGCTCGCCGACACGTCCGTACGGGAGAAGGTGCAGGCTTACGAGGACCTGGTGGACAAGCACGGGCTGGCTCCGGGCGAGGTGGCTCTTGCCTGGCTGCTCACCCGTCCGGGCGTGACCGGGCCGATCGTCGGGCCCCGCACGGTGGAGCAGGTGGCTTCGGCGCTGCGCGCGGTCGAGCTGAAGCTGAGCGAGGACCTGCTGGGCCAGCTGGACGAGATCTTCCCGGGACCTGGGCCGTCACCGGAGGCCTTCGCCTGGTAGCCGGTAGCCGGGATGATCCCGGAGAGCCACGACTGGCAGTCGCGCTCGGTCCTCAGCCTCGGTCAGCGGCCGAGCGCGGCTGCCACCGCCACGATCGCGAACATCAGCACGAGCACACCGGCCATGATCCGGTTCCTGGTCTTCGGGTCCACCCTTCGAGCGTAACCGGCGCGCCGGAGTGATCCGCCCACGGGGCCCTGAGCGGGAGCGCCCGCACTCAGCCCCCGGAGCCCAGCGGCCAGTTGCCGACGACCTCGTAACGCGGCTGGGCGCCAGGTTCACCGCCGCCCGGCAGGTTGCTGCGGATCAGCAGCAGCTCGCCCACAGCCCACGGGGCGCCCTCAAAGGCGTGCAGCTCGTTCACGTACGGCACGAGGTCCACATCCGCGCGGGCCCTGGCAATGGTCAGATGGGCCTGGTAGCGGCGGTGCTCCTCCATCGCCACGCCTGCCCGCCGGGCCGCGGCGTCCGCTCGCTCGGCCAGCATGCGCATGGCGTCGATACCGCCCGCCGCACCGACCCAGAGCGCCCGTCGGCCGAAATGACCGCCGCCGTGCAGCCGCAGCGGGAACGCCTCGCTGCGGTGTGCCGCACGCCTGAGCCGCTCGCGCAGGTCGGGCAGCAGCGACTCGTCGACCTCCCCCATGAAGGCAAGGGTGAAGTGCCAGCCGGGACGCCCCGTCCAGCGCAGCCCTTCGGAGCCGGGCAGGGTGTGCAGGCGATCGACGACGCGGCTGAGTTCGCTGACGGCGTCCGCGGGCGGCACCAGGCCGGCGAAAAGTCTCATACGGCGAGTCTGGCAGCCCCGCCGAGGTGAGGAGACCCTTTGTCCGCCTGTCCGCACCGCCTGTCCGCGCTGTCCGGCGGCCCGTTCGGCGGTGCCCGCCCGCCACTCGCGCCCTGTCGCCCGCCTCAGCGCCGGATACACGCCCACGTATCGGAACGGCTTGATGCACACCATATGGACGGCGCCGAAGATCCCGTTGGCCGCCGACCACGGCAGACTCGACCGCGCTCAGCTGCTGGAGCTGACCAGGAAGTGGCTGCTGAGGTTGGGCCGGGCCGCGATCACGACGACCGCGTAGCCCAACGCCGAGGCAGGCGTCGACCCTCCCGTGGGGAGGTCGGGAGGGACGGCCGGCCCGCCGTGGCAGGATGCGCTCAGGATGCGCAGGAAGCACGCCGCCGCGACAGAGGTGTGCACCGAATATCTCGGACGCATATGCGATTCACCCCCGGCGACCCGCCTCGTCTCATTCACGCAGGGCGGCCCGCAGATGGCCGCTCGCCTTGTCGAGACGGGCCGTGGCCGTCGGAGCGTCCACGTCGGCGAGGAGCATGAGGATCGCCGGCTTCACCTCACCGTCGGCCGCCGTCAGCGCCGCCTCGACCTCTTCGACCGGCGCGCCAGTCGCCAGCGAGACGATCCGGCGGGAGCGTGCACGCAGCTTGTCGTTGCTGGCGCGTACATCGACCATCAGGTTTCCGTAGGTCTTGCCCAGGCGGATCATGGTGATGGTCGACAGCATGTTGAGCACGAGCTTCTGTGCCGTACCCGCCTTAAGACGCGTGGACCCGGTGAGAAGTTCAGGTCCCACCACGACCTCGATACCGTGATCGGCGGCAGCGGCGAGCGCGCTGCCGGAGTTGCAGGACAAGCCGATCGTCAGCGCCCCGGCGGCACGGGCGTGCTCGACCGCCCCAAGGGCGTACGGAGTGCGGCCGGAGGCCGAGACTCCGACCACCGTGTCATCGGCGCCGAGACCGATGCCTTCCAGGTCCCGCACCGCCAGCTCCACCGAGTCCTCGGCACCCTCGACGGCACACGTCAGCGCATCGGAGCCGCCCGCGATCAGACCGATGACCTCGTCGGGTCCGGTGTTGAAGGTCGGCGGACACTCGCTGGCGTCCAGCACACCGATCCGGCCCGCCGTGCCCGCGCCCGCGTAGACCAGCCGCCCGCCCCGGGCCATGCGCTCCGCCGTGGCGTCGATCGCGGCCACGATGGCGGGGAGCTGCGCGGCCACAGCGCCGGGAACGGACCGGTCGTCGCCATTCATGATTCGGGCGATCTCATACGTCGGCAGCCGGTCGATCTCGGCCAGCTCGGGGCGGTACGCCTCGGTGGTGAGGGTGGCGAGCTGGGCACGGAGCTGCTCGATGTCCTGCGCCAGGCCTTCTGCGTCCTCTGCGTCGTACGGGGAGGTCATGACCGAGTCGACTCCTTCGAATGCGACGGGGGTTGCCACTGGAGACGGCGGGGCTGGGGGCTCGGGACCGGGGACTGGACCTGTTTCGGCTTCGGGGGGGGTGGCCGGGGCGGCGGTCAGCGGTTGCGCGGTGCATGGCGGTGCGCCAGCGCCTCGTACGAAGCGGACAGGGCCGGCGCCGCCGTGTCGTAGGTACGCTGGGCCACACCGATGAACAGACAGTCGACCACGAGCAGCTGACTCGTGCGCGACGACATCGCCGCCGGGCGCAGCTCGCTCTCCCGCGCCGTGGAGGTGGTCAGGATGTGGTCCGCGTACTGCGCGACGGGGCCGTCGGGCCGGCAGGTGATGGCGATGGTGGCGGCGCCGCGGTCGAAGGCCACCCGCAACGGCTCGATGATGTCGCCGGTCGAGCCGGAGTGGCTGATCGCCACGGCCGCGTCGCCGCCGCGCAGCTGCACGGCGTTGGTGACGGCGAGGTGCGGATCGCTGTGGGCATGCGCGATCAGGCCGATCCGCAGCAGCTTCTGTGCGAGGTCCTGGGCGACCAGCCCGGACGCTCCGACACCGTAGACATCGATACGGCGCGCACCGGCGAGCACGCCCACGGCGGCGGAGAGCTGGGCGGGGTCGAGACCTTCCGCGGTGTCGGCGAGGGTCTGCTGCTCGTCATGGGCGAGCTTGGCGACGACATCGGCGATCGGGTCGTCCACGGCGATGTCCGCCGTGACGGCCGGGGCGCGACCCGACTGCTGCTGGGCGGCGATACCGGCGAGGGCGAGCCGCAGATCCCGGTAGCCGGGATAGCCGAGGAGCCGGGCCGTGCGGACGACGGTGGCCTCGCTGGTGCCGGTACGCACGGCGAGTGCGGTGACCGTGAGGGCCGCGCAACCGGCCGGGTCGCCGGCGACGGCCTCGGCGACCGCCCGCATGGAGCGGGTCATCGAAGGGCCGAGCATGCGCACCTTCGCCGCGAGCGCGGCAGGTGCGACCGGCACGACCCGCGAAGACGGCGGCGCCTCCGACGCTTCGGTGAAGGTTTCCTTCACATCACCTGTCACCACTGAAAGATATTTTCGGCGCCGGGGGCCCGTCAACCGCTCCCAGCCCCGGGGGACAATGACGCCATGAACGACGTCGAACCGCTGGAGCAGGCACTGCACGCGGCCCGCGCCCTCGTGCTCGCCGACCTCGCGGCTCGCGATGTCGCCCATGCCGAAGTCGTCTCGATGGTCGAGCAAGCGGTCACACACCGCCGCTGGTGGGTGGAGCAGTGGCCGGAAGGAGCGGAATACGTCGCCGGGCTGATAGCCCAGGACGTCCAGGACGCGCTGCTGGAACGGTACGGACGTTGGCCGCTGTGCCCGGTCTGCGTGTCGGGCGAACCCCACGCGCTGGATGTCGAACCGGAGCTGGGCCCCGACCCCCACTGGGTGTGCGGCAAGGCGGGCGTGATCGTCGCCCCGGTCGGCCGGCTGCCGTGACGGTCTACATCGACCCGCCGAACCGGCCGGGCCATGGACGTATGTGGTCGCACCTGGTCAGCGACGCGTCGTTCGATGAGCTGCATGCCTTCGCCGAGGCCATCGGCTGCCCACCGCGCGCCTTCGAGCGCGACCACTACGACATCCCCGCGCACCGCTACACCGACGCGGTGCGGGCGGGCGCGGTGGAGATCGGCTCGAAGGAGCTCGTGCGCCGCCTCACACAGGCGGGACTGCGGCGGCGCAAGCACGGTCGCGGCGAGGGCCTCGACGACGGCCGCCAGGAAGGCCACGGCAAGGGCCGCAGCCACGGCGAGTAAGCCGCCCGCGGGTCACCCTCGCGGATCACCCCGGCCCCAGCAGTTCCAGTTCGGTAGCCAGATTGTGCCGGGCAGCCGCTTCCCACTCCCGTTCCCCGTGGGGCGTACGGAAGAGGCGGGGCAGTGCGAGCAGATGCCGGAGCACGTCCGCACGTCCGACGCGGAAAGCCTCGTCCGGGACGAAGCCGTACTCCTCGCGGACGGCGGCGGCGTAGGCGGCGTACCCCTCCGGCGCCGACGCCAGGACCGCGAGGTCGGCGTCGCACAGGACGGCGCCGTTGCGGTCGCCGTCCTCGGCCGCGTGGCTGACGGTGAGGCGGACCAGTCTGGCGACCTCCTCGGTGTCCCGCCGCGCCAGTCCGGCCTCGGGCAGGGCCTTCTCTGCGAGCCGCGCGCTGCGCTCCTCGTTCATCGAACGCTCCGGGTCGTACACCGCGTCATGGAACCAGGCGGCGAGACGCACGAGGTCGGCGTTCTCCGCGTATGCGGCGAGGGTGTCGACATGGCCGAGCACAGCCGCCAGATGGTCGACGGTGTGGTACCTGCGCTGGGGCTCCGACCAGCGACGGAGCAGATTGTCGGCATAGCGGTACGGATCGGGGAGACACGCGTCCTCGCGGGCCGCGAGCAGAGCGCTGCACCAGCGGGAACGAAGATCATCGAGGTCGGCCATGCCCCCATTCTCACGGCCCCTCCCCCACCTCCCGCAGCACTTTCCGCGCCACCCTTCTCGCCCACTTCAGCCATATCGGACGATAATGGGCATATCGGACTCCTGTGCCGTTGTTGCTGTTGTCCTCAGTTTCCTTGTTGCCGTTGCGCCGACGTGAAGGCCGGAGGCAGACATGAACTCCATGACGATCACCGATCAGGCAGCCGCATCGCAGCTGGCCGGGATCGGCCCCTTCATCATCGGACTCGTCCTGATCGCGCTGCTCGCGGGTGCCATGTGGTACGAGGGGCGGCGCCGGGCCCAGCAGAAGCCGCCGCTCCCCGAGGAGCAGCCGGTCCGACCGGATCACCCGACGCACATCGAGGAAGCCAGGGAGCCGGATGACGACGCCTTCCCCACGGACGGCGCGAACCTGCTGCCGTACAACATGAAGACCTACAGCAGCCATGCCGTACCCACCACCGCCGCCGAACCGGCGGCGAAGCCCGCCGGGCCCGACGCGCACGGTGAACCCGGCGAACGCGATGACCCCAACACGCCCTAGGTGGGGAGGCATATGGGCAACCGCGCCCTCCTGGAAGTGATCGCCCTCGACGCGCTCGACGCGGTGGCGGCGGAGGCCGCGGGAGCGGACCGCATCGAGCTGGTCGCCGACATGGCGTCCGACGGGATCACTCCCACCCGCGGCACCTTCGCGTCGGTGCGCGCGGCGGTGGACATCCCGGTGCGGGTGATGCTGCGGCTCAGCGGTCTGCTGACGGCCGGTGACGCACGGGACGTGGATGCGCTGGTCCGCGTGGCGCAGGGGTTGCGGACCGCGGGCGCCGACGAGTTCGTCATGGGCTTCCTGGACACCCGGGGCAACCCCGATCTGGTGACCATCGAACGGCTCGCCGCCGAGATCGAGGGCTGCCGGTGGACGTTCCACCGGGCGATCGACGGCGCGGTGGACCGGGACGCACTGCGCAGACACCTCGCCGAAATCCCGGGGCTCGACACATACCTCACCGCGGGCTCACCGGCGGGCGTGTCCGAGGGGCTACCGGTCCTGCTCTCGGAGGTAGCCCGGCAGGGACGGCCGGGCTACCAGGCACGGATCATGGTGGGCGGCGGCCTGCGCCTCGAACACCTCCCCGCGCTGCGCGCCGGAGGTCTCGACGCCTTCCACATCGGCAGCGCGGCCCGGCCGGACGGCTGGGCCGCGCCGGTGGCCCGGTCAGCCGTCCGGGCCTGGCGTGCGGCACTGGACGGCTGACCGGGCGGCGGACGCCGTGTCCGGGCGACGGGTCGAATCCCGAACGGCCCGAAGTCGGTCAGAACGGTCAGGACCGCCTGCGGGGCGCCGGGTGACGAGCGTCCGAGGGATGCGGTAAGGGCGGCGGCCACTGCGGCCAGGCGCCTCAGTCCGCGAGTTGCGCCGGGAGCGGCGCCGCGTGCAGGACCACAAGCCCCGACACGGCACGGGTCAGCGCCACATAGAGGCGGCGCAGCCCGGTGCGTTCGTCGGGTTCGCCGTCCACGACCGCCGCGGGCTCGTCCAGCACCACGTAGTCGTACTCCAGGCCCTTCGCGAGCGATGCCGGTACCAGCGTCAGCCGTGCGTCGGGCGTCGTCTCCGCACCCGGCGACAGATACGGCATCCCCGCGTCCGCGAGCGCCAACGCCAACTCCGGCAGACGCGCGTCGGCGGCGATCAGCCCGATCGAGCCCTCGTGGCGCAGCGCCTCCGCACACGCGGCCACCACATCGGCCGCGCCCGTGGACCGCCGGACCTCCAGGGAACCGGGCGACTCACGCACCGAACGGACCTCGGCCAGCCCGGGCGACATGTGCGACAGCAGCCGCGAGGCGTACGCGATCACCTCGCGCGGCACGCGGAAGCCCGCCGTCAGCTCCTCCACCGCGGCGTCCGGCTTGCCGAGATGCGCGAGCGCCTCGGCCCAGCTCGCGGTGGCCCAGGGAGTGGTCCCCTGCGCCAGGTCGCCGAGCACCGTCGCGGAACCGGTCGTACACCGCCGCCCCACCGCCCGGTACTGCATCGGGGACAGGTCCTGCGCCTCGTCCAGGACGACATGCCCGAGCGAGTGGGTGCGCTCCACCAGGTCCTTCGCCTCGTCGATCAGCACGGCGTCGGCCAGTGACCACTTCGCGCTCCGGGCGGAGCGCGGCGGCTTGAGCCACAAGATGGTCTTCTGCTCGTCGCCGGTCAGCACACCGTCCGCGTGCGCGGCGAGGAAGTCGGCGTCCGAGAGCAGCCGCAGCAGCAGCTTCACCGGGTCGACGGCGGGCCAGATCTGATTGACCGCCGCCTTCACGGCCGCGCTGCGGGCCACCGCGTCCTGCACCCGGTCGTCCGGCGCCTCACCGGCCTGCTCCATGCGTACGAGCACGGCGTGCGCGATGCGCTGCGGAAGGGCGTCGCGGGCGGCGCCGTAGCGGATGTCCCGTTCCAGCAGTTCCCTGACGATCTCCTCCACCTCATAGGCCGGGATACGCCAGCGGCGCGAGCCGCGCACCACCACCAGGGACTCCGACGGCATCACCACATGGGAGCGGAGCGCCCTGCGCAGCACCTCCGCCATCCGGGCGTCGCCCTTGACGATCGCGGCCTCCGCATCGTCCTCGCCCCCCACCTCCACATGTGCGACGAGGTCCTCGACCGTGGCCTGCGCGACCTCCAGCTCACCGAGTGCGGGCAGGACCTGCTCGATGTAGTGCAGGAAGGAGCGGTTGGGCCCGATGACGAGGGTGCCGGTGCGGGCGAGCCGCTCGCGGTGCGCGTACAGCAGATACGCCACCCGGTGCAGTCCGACGGCGGTCTTCCCGGTGCCGGGACCGCCCTGGACGCACACGGTGCCGGACAGGTCCGAGCGGACGATCTCGTCCTGCTCGGGCTGGATGGTGGCCACGATGTCGCGCATGGGCCCGACGCGCGGACGCTCGATCTCCCGCTGGAGCAGCAGGCTGGTGCGCTCGGCCTCGGCCGGGTCGGTGAGGTGCTCGTCCTCGTACGCCGTGAGGTCGCCGCCGGTGTAGCCGAAACGGCGGCGCAGGGACACGTCCTGCGGGTCCTTCTTGGACGCCCGGTAGAACGGCTGGGAGACCGGCGCACGCCAGTCGATCACCATCGGGTCGCCCTCGGCGTCGTGGACGTGCCGCCGGCCGATGTAGAACTTCTGCCCTTCCTGAGTGGTGTGCAGATAGTCGAGCCGCCCGAAGAACAAGGGGGTGTGGGCGTGATCCGCGAGCGCCTTGACGCGCTCCTCGATCTGCGCTTCGAGTACGGCGGCGTTGACCCAGTTCGCGGTGACATCGCGGATGTCGAGGGACTCGACGTCCTCCCGCATGCGGGTGAGCGCGGTGCGGGACGCCGCCAGATGGGCGCGCTCGCGGGAAAGGGGGTCAGGGGCGTGATCGACGGAATCGTGCGCGGGCACGGGACTGCCTCCGGAGGCTGCGGCAAAGGTACGTGTCGTCTACAGCGGTACTCGGTGAACTACGGCGTCAGGTACTGCACGACCGGTTTCCGTCCGGACGGCGGCTCTCCGCGGAGGGAGGCGGGCAAGACCGGCGATTCTATCCAGCCCGTGGGGGCGGGTCGAACGAATTCACTCCCCGGTCCCTTGGGAGTCCCCTTGGGTCGGGTGCCCGTCTCAGGAATGACCACGTATGCCGAAAGTGGTAGAGGTCCGCACGAAGAGACGGGACCTTGGACCGATGTATCGAAGACGCAAGAGCACGACCATGGAGTCATGAGCACAGCGACCTTCCACACAGCCGCCGGCCCGGGCCGAGGCGCCACCGCGACGGGCGCCGCGAGCCGTCACTCCCACCTACTCGGCGACGCGCTGCGAGCGGTCAAGGTCTTCGCGGAGGCGGCCGTCGGCATCGTCATCCTCGGCGAGTACGGCGAAGAGGCCGGGGTCGCACGCCGACGCCGCTGAGTACGCCTCGTCCGCCCTCACCGGCATCGTCGCGGGCGTCGCCCCACGGGACCTACTGACGTCTGAGCGAACGGCTCACGCCCGCCGCCGTGGTCGTGGCCAGGATCCAGCCGGTGACGATCAGCAGATACGACAGCCACTGGTATCCACCCTGCGGCGCGAAAGCCCCTTCCTGCCCGAATCCGATGATCGGCAGCAGCAGATCCAGGGTGTAGAAGACCGGATTGAAGTCCGGCGCCTCATCAGACTTCAGCGGCGGCGGATGTTCCAGCGCGAACGCCGCACTCCCCACCAGCAGCAGCGCCACCAGCCATCCGGCCGCCCTCATCGGGCGGAAGCCGTAGCCGACGGTCACGTCCTGGAGGTGCCCCCAGAACCTGGCCAGCCGCGGCAGCGTCCGCCGGTGCCGACGTAGCTTCGCGAGCTGCACCGTACGGGCCGCCGCCTCATCGCCCACCGTCCGGTACGCGGCGGCCAGTTGCTCGTAGCCGAACGGCAGGTAGCCGGCCTCCTCACACTCCAGCAGCGGCAACCGCTCCTCGGGCGGGAGATGCGGCGCGAGCACCCGGTAGCCGAGGCCGTCGACCCTGATGAGCTCAGGCCACACACCGGCCGGCACATGCAGCAGGTCGATCTGGGCACGGCGCATGTTCACCATGCCCTCGATCGGGGCGGCCTCACGCAGCCACAGTTCGCCGATCACCGCGCTGCTGGTGCGCAGGGCCTGACCGTCCGGGTGGGACAGCCGGGCGTACGCGAGGTTGAGCTGGCGGGGTATCCGGGAGCCGCTCACATTGATACCGCCATGGGAGCGCAGCCGCATGGCACGCAGGTCGGAGCCCACCGACAGGTTCTCGGCGTGCAGGGCGTAGTCCCCGTCCGGTGACGCGTGCAGTTCGGCGTCGTCGAGGTTGACCTGGCCACCCACGGAAGCATCGTTCAGTCGCACCTGACCATGTGCGACGAGGCCGACGGCCCAGACATCGGTGGTGAAGGCCGCATGGTTGAGGTGCAGCACGGCGTCGCCATCCGACTGCTCTTCGCCGGGCGGCGCGCCCGACGAACCCAGCCGGGCGCCGTTGATGAACAGCGCCCGCACCTGGGCACCGGACAGTCGCACCGGACCCGTGATGCGGCAACACGTCAACCGCAGCACCAGATCGGCGCGGAGCGCCCCGCCGCTGAGTCCCGGCAGCACCGATTCGCTCAGCACCAGTGCGCGGACCGTCGCCCCGTACAGCTCGGGCGCCTGCTCGAAGTAGCAGGCGCGCAGCCGGATACCGTGCCCCACCGTCCCGTACTTGAGGTCGAGTTGCCCGGTCACCCGCGCACCCCACACCTTCAGCCCGGCTATCTCCCCGTCGCGCGAGGGCCCGTCGAGCAGCAGCGCACGCAGCACCTCGGCGCGCACGGTCCGCTCGGGCCCCCAGGAGGCACCCCCGTCGGGGTCCTCCTGGGGGTCGTCCCGGAAATCGACAGCCAGGTCGTGCGGGAACGCCTC